>NZ_QRNF01000006.1 GCF_003474435.1 Ruminococcus sp. AF46-10NS | reverse complement strand
CATTATAATATTGAATGACACCTACTCTCTTCCTTTCCTCTATTAACCTTTTACACAATAACCTATACTTAATGTTCATATCGTTCCTATGCCTCTCCCTCTAATCTATATTTTACATCCTTATATACGTTATATATATAATTATTATATAGTACATATAAAACTCTGCAGCATATCTACCGCCTCCCCGCCACGAACTTCTCCAACGATTATCCGATCCGGGCGCATTCTCAACGCTGACTTGATCAGATCACGGATCGTCACCGATGCTGTTCCTTCCATATTGGCCATTTTTGCTTCCAGACATACCAGGTTTTCAATTCCCCTGATCTTCAGTTCAGCATTATCTTCAATCGTTATCAGCCGTTCATCTTTCGGAATATATTCTGCAACAGCTCCGAGAAAAGTGGTTTTTCCACTACCGGTTCCTCCGCCGATCACCATGGAGTATCTGGCCTGTACCAGTTTTTTCAGAAAGTCTGCACACTCCTCAGTGATACTTCCCAGTGAAATCAGTTTTTCCATAGTAATAGGATCATCCGGAAACCGTCGTATTGTAAGGATCGGCCCGTTCAAAGCCACCGGATAAACAACAGCATTGACACGTGCCCCGTTCTCCAGTCTTGCATCAACGATTGGTGAAGATTCATTTACAACACGGTTGCAGCGTCCCACGATCTGCTGGATCACATCTTCCAGCTTCTCCCTTGATGTAAAAACCTTATTCCATCTGGTGAGTTTTCCTGCCCGCTCCACAAAAATAGCATCAGGCCCATTGACCATGATCTCTGTTACGCTTTCGTCTTCAATAAGTTCCTGCAATACATCCAGTTTTCGCACGGAACAGAACAGTTCCTGCCGGAGATCCACCTTTTCTTTCAGCGAAAAACACTCTTCTCTTGCCTGATTTAGTATCAGATTATCAATCACCTCCAGTATCTCTTCATCGGATAATTCTCTGGATACATCCAGCTGCTTCATAAGAACATCATGGATCTCTCTGAATTTTTCTCTGTTCATGAACGCTCCTTTCTCAGAAGCTTACGGATGTGATCGCCAAGTTCGCTCCATACCAGCTGTTCCACATAAGATTCCGAAGATATACTGTCCATATGAAAAGGAAGATGCAGTTTTTCGGTTTTTTCCAGAATCTTATCTTTGTTCCAGATACGCAGAAGATTTTCGAACTGAGTCATCTTACATACAGATACTGCATCTTTAAGAACTGGCATATAGATTTTCCCACACAGATCCAAAAGCTGAAAATTCTCATCCACACCACTTCCCATATCCAGAATCAACACTTCATAGGAGCTGTGCAAAGTAATCTCCTGCAAAAGCCGTTCCCAGTCTTCCCAGCATACAGTCCGAATATCCGATGGCATTCTTACCGGCGGTATGAAATCCAGATTATTCACAGTCTGGATCATTCCATTCATCCGATGGATAAGGTTCTCATTTCCCTGCCTCACATAATAAAAAAGGTCGCTAAGATTCGTAGGAAATTTTTTGCCAAGCAATTCCTCAAATCCTGAATATTCTTCAAGATTCAGATAAAGAACAGCCTTGTCTTTAGCCAGTATCTGTCCCAGAGCAAGTGCAAAAGACGTTTTCAGGCATCTGCCAAGAGGTGAATAAACCCCAATGATCTCCATAGTCTTTTTCAACACAGGAAAAGTCACCGGATTTAACGCTTTCTCCTCTCCATAGCAGGCCATTACTTCTCTTATTACATTGGCGGATGACTGATATTTATACACACTTGAATACTGATCCAGTTCCGGTGGATGAACACCCTCCGAAAGAATAATGATCTTGCCAATTCCAAGCTCACGGATCTCTTTCCTCATTGCCTTGTCAGAAATCAGCAGCAACTCAATATGGTTTTCTTTTCCATAGGCAAGCAGACTTTCCGCTGTAGTAAACGCCTGGATCTCAAAAGGAAGATTCTTTTTCTGGTTCAGATAGTCCATGAAATTGAAAGCATAATCTACTTCCAGATCGCAGACTGCAAATATGTTTTTCTTCAATACACACCTCCTGCATAAAGCATTGCACTCAGGAATATCGGTACTGTGAAATGAAAATTCTCCGGAAAGCCCATCCCTTTTCTGTAATAAGGGCGTACTTCACCTGTATAGTAAAATTCATTCATATACTGATATAAATAAAGGAATCGCTGGCGGATACCGCCTGTAGAAATAAGAATTGCCAGAGAAATGCCCGCACCAGCAAGCAGAGAATAAAAGATACATTCTGTGACTGTCCGTGGTCCCATAATCCCGCCCAGAGCACATAAAAGCTTAATATCACCAGCTCCAAGCATTCGAAAAACAAACAAAATCCCCAGAAGGATAATCGGAACAGCCACTCCTGTCAGAAAAATGACTCCACCTTTCAGCCCTCTCTCCGTGATCTGGATCAGAAATCCTGTCACAAAGGAAAAAAGAATCCAGCCATTATCAACAGATGCATCTCTAAAATCCATCCAGACAGCCATTGCGGAGATAACCACAGGTAAAACTGTACAAAAAGACATACTCTCCCCCTTTCATCAAAAACATACCTTCAATTGTGATAATAACAGTGGAAATTCCCGCCTGACCTGGCGGTGATTGATACCAGAAGATCTCTGGTGAGCTTTATTATAGAACTCTGCCATGGCTTTGTCCAGCATTTTCGTTCGACAAATTCCGACTATACCAAACATCAAAAAAGCAGTCAGAACAAAGTTTCTAACTGCTTTCAGCTAATAGCCAGTACGGGAATCGAACCCGTGTTTCCGCCGTGAGAGGGCGGCGTCTTAGCCCCTTGACCAACTGGCCATATTCATTATTTACTGTCGTTTGATCTTGTTTTTTTGTTTCCCTCAACCGACTTCGTTAGTATATAACACTTTCTTTCAAAATGCAAGCACTTTTTTAATTTTTTTAAAAAATTTTCATGTTTTTCATGTTTATTCGTTTTTTACCCATTTTCAGAATTGTAAACCTGAAATTCATACGCTTGACCACAGTGTTTGTTAGTGCTACTATCAAACAAAGCACCAGAAAGAAGGAATTGATATGACTCGTCTTTTATGCCTAGGTGACAGTATTACGGATTGCGGCCGTCTTTTTTCCGGGTATCCTCTGGGAAATGGATATGTGAAGCTGCTCTCCAACCTGATGCATAATACTGACAGGCATTTTTCCACAGAAAACAAAGGTATTGATGGTTTTACCATGGAGAAGCTTCTCCATAATATTGATGACTGGATAACTACCTATGATCCGGATATTGTCACTGTCCTTATCGGAATCAACGATATTGGTATTATGATAAACACCCGCCGTACTCCCCAACAACAGCAGATTCTTATGAAAGAATTTTCTGAACGATATGAAATACTGGCCTGTAAGCTCTCTGCAATACAGCGTACAGTCCCTTCAACATCAACCCGGAAACTCTTTTTCCTTGAACCATTTATCTTCCCATGGCCGCAGTGTTACGCATCCTGGATTCCTCTCCTCTCACAAATGTCCTGTGAGATCCGGACGATCAGCCAGAAGTATGGAGCCGTTTTTGTCCCGCTGCAGGATGATCTGATGCAGGAAGCTTCCCGTGTCGGAATAAATAACATAACCACCGATGGTATTCACCTTACACCACTGGGTCATCAGTTCCTCGCAAAAAAAATTTATTCATCACTCACAGAAAGGTTATAAATATGGAAACAGCAATCAAAAAAATCGAGGATATGTCTCTGAACGCCTGGCCATCTCACAAAATGGAGCTTTACGATGGCTGGATCCTCCGTTTTTCTTATTTTTATACACACAGAACTAACAGTGTGGAGCAATTCGGAACCTCCACCCTTCCCTGGAGGGAAAAAATCCCCTACTGTGAAGATGTTTATAAACGTCTTGGAACACCGGCCATCTTCAAGATCAGCCCTCTTGTATCTCCGGATTTCGACTATATGCTGGAAAACCGCGGCTACTCCGTCCAGCACGTAACCAATGTTATGTCTGTAGATCTGGACAAAGCAGTTCTGGATACACCTGTCACAGACGTTCTTTTTACCGATGAAATTCCTGATTTCTGGATCCGCAGCCTGTTTGATCTGAAAGGAACCACAAACCCGATCCACAGAACCGTTGTTCCATCCATGTATCGCGCTATCCTGAAAGAAACAGTCTGCGCTTCCATCACCAAAAACGGCCAGATCATCGCCACAGGTCTTGGAATCCTTGATCGTGATTACATCGGAATTTATGCTATTCATGTGCGTGAGGATTACCGCCGCAGAGGCTACGCCCGCCAGATCGTATCCGGACTTCTTAAAGAAGGGAAAAAAAGAGGTGCCAGCCACGCTTATCTTCAGGTAGTCAAAAACAATGATTCCGCGGAAAAACTTTACAGTTCTCTTGGATTCCGGTATTTTTACACATACTGGTTCCGCGTCCAGCCTGTGGGAACGCGTTTTCAGTAAGTCAGGGATTGTGGGGATTTTTCTCCAACTCCCTGTAGAAATTCAAATTTCTTTTTGCTATAATACTTGTATCTTACATAATATTCTTCCTGTTTTCATACACTACTTCTTATTAAACGCAAGGAGAGTAATCATATGAAAAATCCGCAGGAAAAAAACACCAAAAATCCCTATCACATTCAATATAAAAATTATCTGGATACCAATGCCTGTACTGAGTGCACGGGTCTGATCAACCATGGAATAGACGACCGTGAGCAGTGGGATTCTTTCCGACAGATTTTTGATTTCGCGCCGGAGCCCCCAGATCTTACAGAAAAACAGGACTGACCGTTATTCCAGGGTCGGAGGACACAAATGAAAAAACTGCCTGCTGCATGTATAATTCTCGGCATTTCCCTTTTTATGGGTGGCTGCAGCAACGATCACTCGAATGATCATATTATTTCTCTTCAGGACAAAATTTCAGATGCATCAACTTCTGTTTCCGAAAATCAGGAAGGTCAGAATTCTTCCCCGGAAGATCGTGTCTATATGGACGAACTTTCCGGTTCTCTGCAGAATTTTGACGGAAGCTGTCTTACCATTTCCAGCAACGGTAAAATTTATACTTTTGACGTTTCTCAGACAAGACTGGAATGTAAATACGGAGTTGTGCTCAGTGACAATGTCAGTGTGATCTATGAAGGACAGCTTTCCGGAACTGATATCAGTACGATCTCTCCGATCAAGATAACTGACCAGTACCATAACGAAACTCCTCTGGAAGACCGTACTCTGAAAGGAAAAGTAAAACGTCTTACCTCCAACGCCCTTGTTATCGTAACAGAGAAAGGCAATACTGTCACTTTCCCGGTAACAGGCGTGAAACAATATTACAAAAAAGGTATTAAAGCAGGCAGATGGGTTTACGTTCACTTCCGCGGAAAATTCATAAGCTCATCCCAGGTAGACAGCAAACAGTATGACGGAAGTTTCACAAAAGTAATCAGCGTCTCTGATGTAGATCCCATGAAAGTTCCTGAGCCTACTCCGACACCTTCGCCGGAACCGAAGAAAAAAGAGCATCACCTCCGGGCCAGAATTGTAAATGTCAGCACCAATACCATAACTGTTGTTCCCCAGACCGCAAATATAGAACTGAATGTTCCTATTTCTTCTATTCCCGTATATTTCAAAGGTGGAATGGCTCCCGGATCTTATGTAAATATTACTTACACAGGGAATTTCAATGGCGAATCCACCAGCGGAATGAAGATCCGCGGCATTACAGGAGAAGATCCTGATACACTTTCTGTCCGCAACATCTCTTCCACTGTAACCGGAACTATTCTTGGAACAACGGCCAATACTGTCCTGATCCAGACTTACGATGGAGTAAAAATTCTCTGCGACCGCGAAAATGCCCAGGATCTTTCCACCAGCGGAATGGAAGAAGGTGCGGACCTCCGGGTTACTTTTAACCCTGCGAAATCACGCACCTCCAATATTTATTCCTGTATTAAATTCGAAGACCCGTGACGGAAGGCGGACTGAATTCTTCTTTCCCCGTCTTCCATCCAGCTTCGTACCTCCGATGTATCACCCAGTATGTCAAAAAAAGCTCTGCTTTCGTCCTGCACACCTTGTCCGTGAAGAACCTGGTATGCACCGGCATCACTTCCCACTGCCACATGGATCTTTTTCTCAAAAGCTTTCTTCAGATTCTGCGCACCTGTCCTGATAATAGAAGTAAGGACCGTATCTTCAAATCTTCCGCAGCCTTTAAGATTTCGCACAGTTACAAGTGTAGGCACCCACACACTCTCGCTGTCTGCCAGCATGGAAATCGTCTCATCATCCATATAATTTCCGTGTTCAATGCTGTCAACGCCAGCCTCCACTGCTGCCTGTACGCCATAAGAACCATTGGTATGGCTCATCACGGCAAACCCTTCTTCATGAGCAATATGTACCATTTCTTTTACTTCTGCAACAGAAAGCGGAGTTCCCGTGATCCTTCCATGATCTTCAAAATCCAGAAGCCCGGTCGTCATGATTTTAATAAAATCCGCACCTTCAGCAGCAGCTTCCAGGACTCTTTTGTGATATTCCTTCATATCTGAGAAACTTTTTCCAACAATTCTTCCATAATGGCCTTCTTTATAAATAGCAAAAACCGGTGTGCGATAGTCAATTCCATATTCGGGTGCCAGTCTGGCAGTCCGCTTTGACACACCGTAATGATCCCCTCCGTCTCTCACAAAACGGATTCCACGCTTCCGGTATTCCTCAAGATGAGCACGGATCAGCTCGTCCTGCGGTCCGTTTTTCTGTGTCTCAACAGCTTTTCGGTAATCATAGCCATTGAGAAATATATGTGCATGACATTCTCCAAACATTTTTATCACTGCTCAAAAAATCTTCTGATTTCTTCCTCCGCTGCCTGTACAGACCCCTGTACGAAGAATGGCTTACCGCCTCCGCGTCCGTTTAATTTCATATTCATTTCTTTTGTAAACTGACGGAGATCGCCATCTTTTTCGCCCATTGCGTACTTGTAGCTTCCATCTGGATTTTTGGAAAATACTGCACAGCAACCCTGACATGTCTGTGTCACGGCATCTGCAAGTTTACGCACTCCATCATTGTCCATTCCGTCTACGAATAACAGAACACTTCCGCTTCCTGCATAACGTTCCGCTTCTTTGCGACACATATCATCCACAAACTGATTGACCTGTCCTTTCAGACGGAAGTTTTCATCCTGAAGACGCTCTACTGCCTGTGCGGTTTTATCAATTTTTGCAGAAAGTTTCACTGAGATCTGATGATTCTGTTCATTAACCATATTGAGGTAATCCAGAACACGTTTTCCACAGATCATTTCAATACGGACACCTTCGCGGAATTTCTCCACAGAAAGAAGCTTCACCATGCCGATCTCTCCGGTATGTGTCACATGGGTTCCGCAGCATGCACAGATATCCGCACCTGGAAATTCCACAATACGCACCTGTCCTGTAAGCTCTTTTTTGCTTCTGTAATCAATCTTTTCCAGTTCTTCTGAAGTAGGATAAAGAATTTTTACCGCAGAGTCTTCCCATATCTTCTCATTTGTTTTTCGTTCAATCTCTGAAAGCTGTGTCTCATCCAGCGGACCGTTCAGATCTACAGTAATGGTGTCACTTCCCATATGAAATCCTACATTATCATATCCATAAGCCTCATGGATCAGACCGCTGACCATATGCTCACCGGAATGCTGCTGCATCAGATCAAATCTTCTTGCCCAATCGATCCGGCCCTGAACTTCGGTTCCAGTCTCCAATGGCTTATCCGTATAATGAAGAAGTTCGCCGTCTTTTTCGTGAACTTCCTTTACTTTCACATCATCTAAATATCCGGTATCACTTGGCTGTCCGCCACCTTCCGGATAAAAAGCACTCTCGTCCAGAATAATGTAAAAACCTTTTTTCGCTTCTCTGCACTCCAGGACTTTTGCTGTGAATTCTTTTTTATATACATCTTCATAATATAAACGTTTTGTCTCTGTCATTTATCTCATCCTTTCTGCATCTCTGCTTTAACGTTTTATAGTATAGACCAATTTGTGGCTCCCTGCTATAAGAATTCTAATTTTTTCAAAAATTGCTTTTAAAAAATGAAGTTTTATCCCCGTCTTACGCGTTATAATAAGTGAACGGGACGAGAAAGGAGCTGATCACATTACACGGGAAGAATATCTGGAATATCTGATACATACATACCAAAATTTAATATTTTCCATTTGTCTGAAATCGGTGGGCAATCCGTTTGACGCCGAGGATCTGACACAGGATGTTTTTCTTTCCGCGTACAAAAATCTCTCCCGTTTTGATGGTACTTACGAAAAAGCCTGGCTCAGCAAAATCGCAGTTCGAAAATGCCTGGATCACCTGAAGGCTGCCGGCAGACGTACCATTCCCACAGAGGATACTTATTTTGAGCAGCTCCATGATAAAGAATCCTCCCCCGAAGAGGCCTGCCTGGACAAAGATTTCCAGAATCAGATCCGACAGCTTTGTTCTGATCTGAAAAGTCCCTACAGAGAAGTAGCCACCGCTCATTTCTGTGAAGAAAAAACTGCAGCCGAGATTGCAGCTTCACAGAACAAAAATACAAAAACAGTCCAGACGCAGATCTACCGTGCCAGATCCATGCTGAAGGCACTGCTGGAAAGGAGTGATTAGATGCATATACCATCGGATGAATTACAGAAATTCCAGGATGGAGCTATGAATACTGATGAAATGATCCATTTTCTGGAACATATGGAGCAATGCGATTTCTGTCTGGAACAGATGATTCAGGATGAGGAAACATCTTCTGAACACGCTCCTGCCTATCTTCAGGATGAAATTCTGAAAAAAGCAGCTTCTCCTGAAATTCAAACTTCCAGAAAAATACATGAAACTGCTTACTGGATGAAGCTTCTTTGCACAGGCTTACGTACTGCAGTGGGTATGGGTGTTGCGCTGATCATGCTTTTTTCTGTATCACAGACAGATTTTACAACTCTTCATACTTCACCGGGAACAAAAGCTAAGATATCCTCTTCCTTTGACATTGGTTTCAATCTGAGCCAGCTTTCCAGGAAGGTAGGTTCCCAGCTCAGTGAAAATTCTCAGAATATCAGTGATAATCTGAGTGATCTTACGAATAAAATTATAAACGGAGGCAAGTAAATATATGAAAAAACAAAAACATGGTTTCTGGGTATTTATCTTTTCCCTGATCCCCGGTGCCGGAGAAATGTACATGGGATTCAAAAAACAGGGAATCAGTATTATGCTGCTGTTCTGGGGAGCAATTGCGCTGGCCTCCATTACCGGCCTTGGATGGCTGGCCATGTTTCTCCCTGTGATATGGTTCTACAGTTTTTTCAATGTCCATAATCTGAAGTCACTGTCAGAAGAAGAATTTTACTCTGTAGATGATAATTACATTCTTCACATGGATCAATTTTCCGGTGATATCGGGAAATTCTTACAAAAACATCGGAATACAACTGCCTGGATCCTGATCCTGTTTGGTATCTGTATCCTGTGGAGTCGTTTCACAAGTCTTCTGTACCTGATTGTACCATATGATCTGGAAGACTATGTATACAATATCTGCAACAGTCTTCCTCAGATTGCCATTGCTATCGGTATCATTGCTGCAGGTATTTATCTGCTCACTCAACAAAAAAAGAAACTGGAGGAAGAAAAAAATAAAGATGAGCATTACTGGGAACCGTACCGTCCATATCAGCAAATAACTTCCCTGGATGATAATTCAGCAACTGCTGAAAAAAATCCTGAGGCGTTTTCTTCTCAGGACAATATTTCTTCTGAAAATAGTATTCCTTCTGAAAAAACTGTCCTTTCCGAAAATAAGGAAGATACCTCTTCCTCTGATAAGCAGTAACTTCCAAAAAAAGATCCGCTGTCTTCCGACAACGGATCTTTTTATTTTCATCATCCCGTATACATAACCCTGGAAAACTGCGGTGACCCTGCATAGCCCTGTGATTCCTTAAATGTTACGGCTTTGATCCAGCCTGTTTTGGAACCATTTTTCACACGGATATACATCTTATTCCCAGTGGTCCAGAAATTCAGAATTTTCACGCCAGTATTCTTGCGGATCACAAATGCTTTACTTCCGGAGGTAGGAGTTGTGTACGCCTGTATGTTCTTTGCCGCTGCAAAAAGTCCTGTTCTCTTGTTAGCAGCATTAAGTTTTGTATATTTTCCGTAATTGGATGTACGAAGTAATGTTCCTTTCTGATATTTGTACGTAAATTCTGTTGTACAATATCCAAGAGAATATGACATAGCCTCCGTTCTTACACGAATTGTATTACCACGCAGGTAAATTTTCGCTTCATTTACCGGTCGTCCATATGTTTCATTAATGAAATTTACAACCTGAACGATTTTTCCGTTACGGTACTGATAAAGTCCGTGGAATACACTGATATCATTATCCGTACCACCTCTCAGACACAGGAAAGGTTTTCCATTAGATAATGTAATAATACGAATGGACATATCCATAAAAGTTTTATTTATTGCACAGACTTTTGTATTATTTACATAAATATCTGCACCGTTCCAGCACCCATCGTACTGACTTTTTCTCCGGACAACCTTAATCCTGTCTTTCTTTCCATCGCCGGTGATATCATATCTTGTCCAGGTTTTTCCCGGCTGAATTGTATACATCCTGGGTGCTGCCGCCTGCACTGGCAGTACGGAAAAGATCATGAGACCCATAAGAAAAATACAGATGCCCAGTAACTTTTTCGCTCTTCCTTTCTTCATTCTTCTCCTCCTTTTTCTTTACATACTCCGGCTTTTTTATATCAGTATAATAAAAAAGCACCTTTTGAATATTCTCTGTACAAAGCGACTGTTCTCGTTCCGCTCTGTCACATGGTCATAAACGTAACCAACTTATGATCTACGTTCATTTTACTATTCAACAGGTGCTTTCTGTAATATATTTTTTACTGCTTATGTGTTACTTTAAGACGTGTCATCGCTCTCGCAAGAGCCATCTGGTTCATATGATACTCCTGGATGCTCTGCTTCTGACGAAGCTGCTCTTCTGCACGCTCCTTGGCTTCCTGGGCACGGCGGATATCAATCTCCTCCGGGCTCTCTACGCTGAGGCAGAACAGTTTGGCACGGTTATTGATCATCTCAACAAAACCGCTGCTCACTGCAAAAATATGCTCATTGCCTTCTGCATCCTCAAAACGCATCTCACCGGGAATGATGGCTGCTACGACATTTGCATGATGAGCAAGAAATCCCTGCTCACCATCCACTGCCGGGATTATAAGCTTCTGGGCACGTCCTGCGTAAGCCAGTTTATTGCTGGCATAGATTTCCAGGCCAAATGTCTCACTCATAGCCGCTCCTTACTGCCGGTTCTCCTCGGCTTTTGCTTTTGCAATTACGTCATCAATGGTTCCAACATTAAAGAATGCATTCTCCGGATAATCATCCATCTCACCGTCAATGATCGCCTTAAATCCACGAATCGTCTCTTTCAGTGGTACGTATTTACCTTTGATACCGGTGAAATTCTCAGCTACATGGAACGGCTGAGAAAGGAATTTCTGGATCTTTCTTGCACGGAATACAGTCTGCTTATCTTCCTCTGAGAGCTCTTCCATACCAAGAATAGCAATGATGTCCTGCAGCTCTTTATATTTCTGAAGAATCTCCTGTACTCTACGTGCTACTTCGTAATGTTCCTCACCGACAATATCTGCCTCCAGGATACGGGAAGTAGACTCAAGTGGGTCTACAGCCGGATAAATACCCTGCTCAACGATCTTACGGGAAAGAACGGTTGTTGCATCCAGATGGGCGAATGTTGTTGCCGGAGCCGGGTCAGTTAAGTCATCGGCCGGTACATATACAGCCTGTACAGATGTAACAGATCCTTCCTTGGTGGATGCGATTCGTTCCTGAAGCTCACCCATCTCAGTTGCCAGTGTAGGCTGATATCCTACTGCGGACGGCATACGTCCAAGCAGAGCGGAAACCTCAGATCCTGCCTGTACAAAACGGAAGATATTATCAATGAAAAGAAGTACGTCTCTGTGCTCCTGATCACGGAAATACTCTGCCATGGTAAGTCCTGTCTCAGCAACACGCATACGTGCTCCTGGTGGCTCGTTCATCTGTCCGAACACTAAGGCTGTCTTCTCGAGAACGCCTGATTCTTTCATTTCGCTCCAAAGGTCATTACCTTCACGGGAACGCTCTCCGACACCGGTGAAAATAGAATATCCGCCATGCTCAGTTGCGATGTTCTGGATCAGCTCCTGAATAAGAACTGTCTTACCAACACCGGCACCACCGAACAGACCGATCTTACCACCTTTGGCATATGGAGCAAGAAGGTCGATAACCTTGATACCTGTTTCCAGGATCTCTACAGCCGGTTTCTGCTCTTCGAATGAAGGTGGATCACGATGGATGACCCAATGCTCTTCACCATCCAGGGAATCACCGCCATCTACGGTATCTCCAAGAACGTTGAACAGACGACCCAGTGTTTTATCTCCAACCGGTACCTTAATACCGCTTCCGGTAGCTGTTACTTCTCTGTCTCGCTGCAGACCTTCGCTGGCTCCCAGCATGATACAGCGCACGATATTATTTCCAAGGTGCTGGGACACCTCCATAACGCATCTCTTACCGTTGTTCTCGACTTCAAGGGCATCCTTGATATCCGGAAGCTGTCCATCTTCAAAAACAACGTCTACAACAGGTCCCATAACCTGTACAATCTTACCTTTATTCATAGTCATCACTTCCTTTTTTGTGCTTTAGCACCGCTGATAACCTCTGTGATCTCCTGCGTGATCGCAGCCTGACGTGCACGGTTGTACTGAATGGAAAGATCCTTCAGCATCGCCTTCGCATTATCTGTAGAGGACTGCATTGCTGTCATTCTCGCATTGTTCTCACTGGCATATGCCTCTACAAGACATCCATAGATCACACCTGTAAGGTAGTTCGGAATCATAGTATCCAGGAGCACATCTGCAGACGGAGATAACACAATCTCCTCCTGATAGATATCTGCCGGAACCTGACCCATTTTAAAATCAGCTTTTTTCAGCGGTAAAAGCTGCATATTCACATTCTCCATTGCCATTGCATTCTGCATCTGTGTATAAACAATGTGAATCTCATCCAGCTCTCTTTCCAGAAATGCCCGTACGATTTCTTCAGTGATAAGGCGTGCTCTGTGCATAGTCGGCTTCTGCACGGTATAATGAAAACTGCCGTCCATATCCACATCTCTCTTGCCGAAATACTGACGCCCTACCATACCAAGGACATACAGCTTGTGATGTCCCGGTACCTCTTCCATGAAATCTTCTGTCATTTTCTGTACATTATGATTGTATGCACCAGCCATACCTTTATCACCTGTAATGACAATGGTACCTACCTTTCTTTCATCCTTCGGAACAAGATGACGCTCACTGAAGAAAGGATGCTGGATGTCCGGCATATGACGGAGGATCCTGGCAATGGCAGCCTGCATATTATAGAAATATGGTTCCGTGTCCTGCAGGATCTTCTTGGCCTTCTGCATCTTGGAAGAAGAAATCATGTACATCGCATTGGTGATCTTCATGGTGTCCTGAATGCTTTTCATACGAGTCTGTATTTCTTTTGCATTTGCCATATCAACACCTACCTGCTCTTATCTCTGAATTCTTCTGCCGCCTTTACGATTTTCTCTACAAGCTCATCAGAGAGCTGCTTTGTAGTCTCGATCTCTTTGCCGATCTCAGGATATACATTATCAAAGTACTCCAGAAGATCCTTCTGATATTTCTTGATCTCTTTCTTTTCTACATCTACCATCAGCTTGTGAGTCGCAACGCAGAGCGTAATTACCTGCTGATGAAGACTTAACGGGCTGCAGAGTGGCTGTTTCAGAAGCTCCATCAGACAGCTTCCGTATTTCAGCTGTGCAGTTGTAGCCTCATCCAGATCTGAACTGAACTGGGTGAACACTTCCATCTCTCTGTACTGTGCCAGGTCGATACGTACACTACCGGAAGCTTTCTTCATAGCCTTGGTCTGTGCAGCACCACCAACACGGGATACGGAAAGACCAACATTGACTGCTGGACGCATACCTGAGAAGAACAGATCACTTTCCAGGAAGATCTGACCATCTGTGATGGAAATTACGTTTGTAGGAATGTATGCAGATACATCACCTGCCTGTGTCTCGATGATCGGAAGTGCCGTAATGGATCCGCCGCCTGCCTCTTCACTCAGACGGCTGGAACGCTCCAGAAGTCTGGAATGAAGATAGAATACGTCACCAGGATATGCCTCACGTCCCGGAGAACGCTCAAGCAGAAGTGACAATGCACGATATGCCACTGCATGCTTGGAAAGATCATCATATACGATCAGTACGTCTTTACCCTGATACATGAAATACTCTGCAAGAGCAGTACCAGCATAAGGAGCAATATACTGAAGCGGTGCACAGTCGCTGGCTGTTGCGGAGAATACGGTTGTATACTCCATTGCACCGTATTTTTCAAGATTGGAAACTACCTTTGCAACGGTAGAAGCTTTCTGTCCGATGGCAACATAGATACAGATCACATCCTTACCTTTCTGGTTGATGATCGTATCGGTTGCGATGGATGTTTTACCTGTCTGTCTGTCGCCGATGATCAGCTCTCGCTGTCCACGGCCGATTGGGAACATGGAATCAATGGAAAGGATTCCTGTTTCCAGAGGTACAGTTACAGACTTACGGTCAATGATTCCAGGAGCCGGGTTCTCGATCGGGCGGTATTCCTCTGCCTGGATCTCTCCCTTTCCATCAATAGGCTCACCAAGTGCGTTCACGATTCTTCCGATAAATTTATCCCCTACCGGAATACCTGCCTGCTTGCCAGTTCTGGCAACCTTGGTGCCTTCCTTGATTCCTGTATCCTTTCCGAAAAGAATACATCCCATGCTGTTGGCACGGACATCCTGTACCATACCTTTCAGACCATTCTCGAGGTCACGACCTCACCGTACATGGCATGATCGATGCCATAAACAGTTGCGATACCATCTCCCACGGAGATGACAGTGCCTACTTCCTGGTCCTTGCTGATTTCGTCATAGTTCTTTATTTCTTCCTTGAGAATCGAAATGATTTCATCTGGATTTATTGCACCCAATTCAATTTCACCTCCGGGTTAATTTCTGTTTCAGTTTCTTATAACGTCCGATGAGGCTCCAGTCGTACTCACGATCTCCTGCCCTGAGAACAAATCCACCTACAAGGCTTTTATCCTCTGTAAGGGTAAGTTCCACTTCTCTGGCAGAAAACTGGCTACGGAGAAACTCCTTCATCTTATTTTCCTGCTCTTCGGCAGGACGTGTTACATAAAGAAGCTCTGCCTTGAGAATTCCTTTCTGTTCCCGGCTGTAAGCATCATAAGCTTCAAGGATCTCTCCGATTCTGTCAATCTTCTGATACTTACACGTTACTTTAAGAAAGCTCTTCATTTCCTGCGGAAAAATCCGCTCTATTACCTGTTCTTTTTCTTTGAGGGAAACAAGTGGATTTTCAAGCATCTTACCTATCTCAGGTGTATTCTTAAAAATCCTTCCTGTTTCGCAGATTGCCTCCCCCGGGACAGAAAGACCGTATAATGCTTTTGCATAATTAATGGACGTCTCTGTCATGAGGATCACCTGCTCCTTCTAAAAACTGGTCATATAGGGACATATCCTGTGCTTCGTCGTTCTTTTTTCCCATGATTCTGGATGCTGCATCCATTGCCAGCTCAGCCACTTTGCCTTCCATCGCTTTCATAGCAGCTTCCTGCTCAGTGCTGATATCTCTTCTTGCTTTCTCAAGAATCTGACCAGCCTGATCATTAGCTCTCTTCACGATGCTGTCTGCCTGTACTTTTGCCTCGTCCTTAGCCTGCTCTACAATATTGAAGGATTCCTCCTTCGCAGATTTCAGTGCATCCTCATACTGTCCTTTCAGCTGGTTTGCTTCAGTGGTTGTCTTCTCTGCTGAAGCAAACTGCTCATCGATCATGGCTTTTCTCTTCTCCATAACACCAATGATCGGGCCGAAAAGGAACTTCTTCATTAAAAGATAAAGAACGATCAGGTTTATAATAGTAAAGACAAGGTTGATATCAATTTTAATCACCTGGTCCACCTGCCTCTCTTAATCCTGAATTAGTATCTCGTCTTTACCTATTAGCCAAGCATGATGATGATCAGAAGACCGATTACGAAACCGTAAATAGCTGTTGCCTCTGCAAGAGCACATCCAAGAAGAAGTGCTT
Organism: Ruminococcus sp. AF46-10NS; assembly: GCF_003474435.1. Lineage (GTDB taxonomy): Bacteria > Bacillota > Clostridia > Lachnospirales > Lachnospiraceae > Blautia_A. The sequence continues at coordinate 107,245 of NZ_QRNF01000006.1, read as the reverse complement.
TACTGATCTTGCTCTCTGCCTCTGGCTGTCTTGCGATAGCTTCTACTGCTTTAGATGTTGCAAGACCGATACCAATACCTGCTCCAATACCTGTAAGAACTGCGATAGCTGCACCAATTGCGATTAACATAGTTTTTTCCTCCTGTAAAATACAATTTTTTCATTTTTAGATCAAGCGGATCTTCCGCTTCACTACTCAATTGCTTCCTTAATGAACAAGGATGTTAAGAATACAAATACATACGCCTGTATGAATCCGTCGAAGAAATCAAAATACAGGCTGAATGGTATGGGAAGAATGGCCGGACAAACAAACTCCAGCAGCTTCATAACTACGAAGCTTCCCAGAACATTACCGAACAACCGCATGCAGAGAGATGTAGGTCTGATCGCTATTTCCAGAATGTTGATCGGAAGCATGATCGGAACCGGCTCCGCAAAGCTTTTCAGGAAACCCTTCAGTCCCCTTTTATGAAAGCCTGCATACTCGATCAGAATAATGCTCATCAGCGCCAGCGCAATGGTAACGTTCATGTCCTTCGTTGGTGGTGTAAAACCAAATACGCCTGCGATATTGGCTATTCCGATGTAAATTACGGTTGACATCAAATAAGGCACATACTGTTTGCCTTCTTCTCCAAGGATACCCATGAAGAAATCCTGAAGAAAACTTACCCCGGTCTCCAGAAGCAGCTGCTTCTTACCCGGATTTTCCACACTGAGATTCCGAACTAAGATCAGAGACAGAATCACAAGAACCGCCATGATGACCCATGTGACTACCACGCATTCTGCAATTGGTATTCCACCAAACACCGGAATGGTAAAGGCTGTCTTACTGTTTAGTTCTTCTGCCAGTGTACTTGATAAATCTCCCGTTTTTCTCCCTCCTTTTCTCTTGGCGCTGATCGCATCTTTTTATAATTGGTATGACCACGCCTTGTAGTTGACTTTATTTTACTCCGCATTTCCAGAATGTCAATATTATTTTCGCCTGTTTTGCACAAAAAAGAATCTTTTTTTTATACAAAACGCACAATTAATTTAACTGATCTTCTTCCGGCTTCCAGCGCACAGATACTTCTCCATAAGAAAGCAGGGTTTCTGAACCATCCTGTTCTCTCACGAGCAGCCTTCCATCAGGAGCAATCGTCTTCGCATAAGCTTCCCGTGTACGCGTTCCGTCAGTGATCACGATCATATTTCCAGGAATGATATTATTTTCTGTATATTCTCTGGAAAGTTCCGGAGTTTCTGCTTCCATAAGAAGCTGGTTGACGATCTCAGCAACAAGAAGACTGCAGTTTATATGTTCTGCTTCCTTCCTGCCTCCAAACAATGCTCCTGCTGTTCCCTGAATCTCTTCCGGAAAACCGTCTTCCGGTGCATACAGATTCAGACCGATTCCCACAACAGCAAACTCAATATTTCCACTCTCAAAGTCTGTAACAGCCTCCGTCAGTATCCCACACACCTTCTTATCATGAAGATACAGGTCATTAACCCATTTAATCCCGAGGTCGATTCCACAGATCTTCTTCACAGCCCGGTAAACTGCAGTTGCCGCTGCTGTAGTGATCAGGAGTCCTTCCTTCAGCGTTCGCTCCGGTCTTAGAACGATACTCATATACAGTCCTGCATTTTCAGGGGAATAAAAACTCCGGCCTCTCCGGCCTCTTCCATTTTTCTGCTGACGCGCCAGTATCAGTGCGCCATGCCCTGCTTCTCCTGAAAATGCAGCCTCCTTGGCTGCTCTGTTCGTAGAATCCAGTTCCCTGTATATCTTTACAGAAGCATCTGGATGATTGAGATAAAGCCGGATCCCTTCTTCAGATAACCGGCTGCCGCCGCGAAGCACATAGCCTTTGTTTGGTCCTGCTTCTATGGTGTATCCCTCTTCCCGAAGGGATTTCACAGCTTTCCAGATGGCCGCTCTTGTGCAGTTCAGTTCTGCTGCTGCCGCTTCTCCGGATATCAGTTCATTCTCGTGCTGCTCCAGAAGCTTCAGCATTCTTGCTTTTACAGTCATATCTTCACCGTCCATAATCTGCCTGAAATGGCAAAATTTATTCCCTTCTAAGAGACGAAAGCATTATAGCACTTAAACATCGCAATGTCTATTATCTTTTTTAGACATGCTCTCCATATTAATTTTGTATTTCAAATACGGTTATTATATGATTTTTCTCATTTTTGTCTGTTTTAATATCTTTTTTTAGAGATAATTTCTATGAAAATCTGCTGATTCAGGGTAAAATTTCCCGAATCACAATAATATGCAGATTCCCCATCGAGTAAATATTATTTATCATTTATAATTAGAAAGACTCTTCTCAAGAAATTCCCGGTACTCATCGCGCACACGATCCGGTGACGCGATCACTGCATCCGGTCCAAGACTGGCTATCCAGCCAAAAAACTGACCACTGACGTTTACACGAACCAGCGTTTTGAAATGTTCATGATCCTTCCTCTGTATCATAATGTCTCTTCCGAAACGGTCCAGCACAACTCCCACCAGACGGTTGTGTGCTTCAAGACATATGGTTTCCTCTCTGCCGCCAAACATCCCGAAGGTTCTGGATGTCAGTTCTCCTGCATCAAAATTCTCAAAAAACTCTCTGCCATTACGTGCCGCTTCCTCTACCCTGATCTGCAGGATCTTATCCACCCGGTAATGCTTCACTTTCTCACATTTTCCGTCATAGGCAATCAGATAATAATTCTCATTCTGCCAGACAAGTCCCCACGGACTGACACAGTAACGATCACCATTCTTCTTCAGCCGAAGTTCCTTCTCCACTGTCCACTGACAGTACTGAAAAGAAATCTGCCGATCCTCGGTAAGTGCTCTGTGGATCTCATCAATATTATAATACACGCTCTCATTCATGGTCTTAACCCTGTTCTCCACAAAGACCTGTCTTCGAAGCTGCCTAGCCTCATACATGCTTGCAAGACTCTCCAGCTTCCCGATCAGCTGACGGGACTTACCACTGGTAATAAAGCGAGAGGACTGCACGGCATCTACCAGAAGCTTCAGTTCCGGAAGTTCAAATTCCCTGCTGGCCAGATAAAAGCCTGCCGGCTTCTCCCTCCGGTTCAGGATATCCATGCCGAAATTCCTCAGCGTCTCAATATCATCATATATTGTCTTACGCTCTGCGCTGATTCCCAGACTGTTCAGATAAATGATCAGGTCCTTCACAGACATGGGATGTTCTTCATCGGTTCGTTCCAGAAAAACACGCATCAGATATAAAATTTTTATTTTCTGGTTAAAAACCCTGGGCATCTGCATTCCTCCTGTTCTATTTATCTGTCAGTGAAGCTACCACTGCAAAGTATAATACCATGAATGCAAGCACAACAGCAATAACATCTGCTCCTCTGAAATCGAAATTAAAAAGCATTGCCCCTCCGATCATAATCTCTATTGTAAGAACTGCCCCAAGCACCATGGCCATACCAGAGGAAAGCTTCTTCTTCCCTGAATGGCTGTCACCTGCCTCCACATATCTTCCCTCTGCCAGTGCTACCTTTCTGCTGCTCTCAGTATTCCACATAATATCCATCCTCCCTGTTAATATATCCGGCCCGTAATTTATCGAACATATTTTCCGAACATATTTTCTGTATATTGCTATTATAGCGCATACTTAGTACAATAAAACGGTATGAATTCAGTTTTTCCGAACATTTGTTTATTTTGCACAAAAATATGTTCGTTTTATCTGGTTAAAAAGAAAAAAGCCTGCCGCAAACGACAGACCTTTCACACGTTTTTATCCTTCTGTGAATTTAATACTGTAAAATAAACTTTCACAATCACTTTGCGTTTTACACTCACATCATTCCTGCAAACACAGATGCACCTACAACCGTAAGCAGACCGGCTACTGCAATGGCCAGACTGCTCATGGCACCTTCTACAGGGCCAAGCTCCATGGCTTTGGCTGTTCCGATGGCATGGGCTGATGTTCCCAGTCCGAGGCCTCTTGCGATAGGTTCCTCGATCTTTGCGATCTTATAAACAACCTCCGCGATCATGTTTCCCAGAACTCCCGTGATAATGATAACCGCTACTGTAATAGTCACAATACCTCCAAGTTCCTCGGAAACTCCCATGCCAATGGCTGTTGTAATGGATTTCGGAAGCATGGTAACATATTCCTGATGGTTGAACCCAAACAGCCTGGCCATAAGCAAAATGCTACAAAGTCCTGCCAGCGTTCCGGAAATGATTCCGGCAGCCACCGCCTTAAGATTCTTTTTCAGCAGATGGATCTGCTCATAAAGAGGTACTGCCAGACATACCGTTGCCGGTGTCAGCAGATAACTGATATACTTGCCACCCTCATTATAATCATTATAATCAATATGAAATATTACAAGCACTCCGATAACACAGATGATCGAAATTAAAAGAGGATTAAAAATCGCCATTTTAAATTTCTTTTTCAGGATAAGGCCGATTTCGTAAGCGATCAGACTTAACATTGCTCCGAAAAATGCGGAGTTTTTTATAAATTCCATCATTTTTCATTTCCTCTCTTTCCCATTCGGATCACTCCCTGCGTTACTTTTCCTGTTACAACCATTACAATCACCGTGCTGATAAACGTCATGATAAGAACCGGTACACAAATCGGTTTCAGAGAACTCCAGGCTGTGATAAGCCCCGCACCTGCCGGTACAAACATCACCGGCATAGTCTCAACCAGAAAATCTGCCGCACCTTTGACCTGGTCCAGCTTCAGTATGCCAGTAAGCAGTGCCACCAGCATAATGACCAGACCATAAACACTGGCCGGTACCGGAAGTGGGAGAAAGGTTTTCAGTAATTCTCCAATGACGGAAATCAACAGGATGATGCTGAACTGCTGCACGTACTTCATGTTGCATCCCTCCTGATTCACGTAAAGCGGATGTTCTGATTCCGCTTTTTTTCATACTCATGAACGCAGTCTTTCGTGATTTGCGTTCAACCAGTCAAAAAGTGGTCTTACCACTTTTTGTTTTAAACGTTTTCTAATTATACGCTCCAAATTATAAATTACAAGGATTGTATTCCATAAAATACAAAAAAGTCCTACAGTACGATCTTCTCTACCTGATACTGTCCGTCCTCCACGGTCATCACAGCCATTGTGACTTTCCCTCCGAAACGGCTTCGCCCACAGCTTCCCGGATTCAGCCACAACCGGTCATCTATTACCTTCTCAAAATATTTGTGTGTATGTCCGAAAATCACCACCTGGGTATCACCCAGATCCCAGGCTACATCTTTTTTATTATGGACCATAAAAAATTTCACGCCGCCAATGGTAAAGCTTAAACTGGTACGAAGATTTTCTGCCCATTCTTTGTCATTATTTCCCCGAACTACATAAAGATTTCCCATAGAACGGAGTACATCCAGAATCTCATCTTTATTTACATCTCCGGCATGGAGAATATATTTGCATTCCTTTAAAATTTCCAGCACCTCCGGTCGCAGAAGACCGTGAGTGTCTGATATGATACCGATTTTTTCTTTCATATATTTATCTGCTCCAATTCTTTATCTGTTATTGCCTTTTACCATTTACTATTCTCGCCATAACCAATAATACTCTTCACACTTCTCAAAACTTATACATTAAAACAATTCTATCTTCCCATACTCTCCGTCAAATCCCGGTTTCCGTATAACTTCTCCCTTTCTCAATCTCCGGATTCCTTCCGTCAGAACATCTCCGCCAGCAACGCGGATATCTTCCAGCGGAACCTCTCTTAAAACCTGGAATTCCGCACCCAGCTTCTCAAGCAGCATTTCATACTGCCCCTGAACTTTTTTGCTTGCTGTAGAAAATCCTATACACGCTGAGACTACTTCCGGCAAAGGAACCAGGCTTTCATACGGGCGGCCGCTTTCCGGCATGGCAGCTGCTCCCTCATCGCGGTCAGATAACTGCATGATCCTGTGATCCACACCCATGGTCAGTTTTTTTCCACATACCGGGCAGATGCCATTATATTTCTCTGCTTCTTTCGGGCTTAAACATATACCGCACTTCCGATGTCCGTCAAAATGATATTTTCCTTCTTCCGGAAAAAATTCGATCGTACCCTCAAGTCCCTCACCTTTCTGCACTGCATTCCAAAGTCCCTGATAGGAAAGTTCTATATCCAAAAGATCTGCCTCCCGGCCAAGCTTGGACGGTGAATGAGCATCAGAATGGACACCAGCTGATATCTGTCAAGAGCAGAAATCTGCCAGTTCATCACAGGATCAGAGGACAAACCTGTTTCCAGCGCATGTATATACGGTGTCAGTTCCTCGAAACACTCTTCTATGCTATCAAACCCTGATTTCGCCCCAAACAGGGAAAAATGCGGTGTCCAGATATGCGCCGGAATGTACATTCCCTCTTCACTGACTTCCAGCATCATTTCCAGAAGGTCATGGCAGGGTAAACCTAGTATGGGCCTTCCGTCAGAATGGATATTTCCGATTTTTTCCAGCCTTGCGGCAAAAGCATCTGCTTCATCAAACCCAGAAAGCAGGATCAGGCTGTGCACCTTTCTGGTTTTTCCTCCTTTTTTATAGATAGAACTGATCTCACCCGACAGCACAAATCTTGGCGCAGTTCCAGGATAACGCGCCGCCTCCGGCAAAACAAACTCATCTTTCAGCCGGAACAGCCCCTGCTCGGCCGGAACCAGCTTATCCTTCAGTTCCTGCCGCCATACAGGATGTGTCATATCTCCCGTCCCCAGAAGCGTGATTCCTTTTTTCCGCGCCCAGAGATCCAGCATCTCCGGCGTCCCATCCTTGCTGGTTGCCATGGAATATCTGGAATGTATGTGTAAATCTGCGATCTGCTTCAAAATTTTTCCTCCTAGTTCGACTGTTTATATGTTTGTATTATAATTTTCTCTGTTCAACGTGTACATCCCTTTTTCTGTTTATTTTCAAACAAATACAAAAAGCCACAGCAATCCCCCATTCAAAGATTGCCGTGGCCCTTCTAATTTTAGTTTTAGATTCTTATTTACTCATTCCTTTACCGCTTATGTTTCATCAGCTCACGCAGCGCAGCCAGAAATACATCCAGCTCCTCATCTGTGCATTTGTTCATCATAAGGTTCATTTCATTTACACGTTTCGCATGTTCGGTGGACTGTGTCTCCATGAGCATGGCATCCATGGAAAAGTTCAGTACATCTGCTAGCAGAAATAGTACTTCTACAGATGGTTTCCTGTGTTCGCTTTCGATGTGTTTCATATGTGTAGGGCTGATGTTGATCGCTTCTGCAAGCTGTTCCTGGGTCATCTTGTTATCCATTCGTGCTCTGCGGATCGTATCGCCTAATAATCCGTCTTTCATTCGTAATCCATCTCCTTTTTTCAACAGGATACGTGGATAATCGAATGTTGGAAATCATCTCTAAGAGATTTATTTTTCTCTAAAAGAGTGCTTTTTTTACTTAGATATCTTTGTAATAAGACGGTGAAATTACATCGTACTCCCTGCAGGAACAGCCATTTTCATAGCTGTCGCAGCAGTCACAGTTGGAGCAGTACATGTGGGCGTCATTGATGTAAAACAGGCCGCCGTACTGCATGGATGTACGCTGATTCTTGGATTTTTTCTTGCTGTTATCGTAGTAGGCTCCATTTGGGATCATCATATTTTCCGGGGAAAATCTGCTGAAATCAAAGAAGTGTGATTCTGTTCCGTGATGAGGTACCTTGATGCACCAGTAATGCTCGTGAAGCGGGATCCTTCCATCGTAATCTTCCACGATCATCTTCATATACCGGGACTGCACATCTCCGGTAAACAAAAGGTTCAGCTCTCCGTCTCTTGTGTTCTGGAATGCAAGACTGATCTTGTGGCGGAACTGGCGTAAAAGATGCCCCTGTTTTTCCGCACATTCCAGCAGTGCCTGAAATTCCGCTGTCGCCTGAAGCTCGCGGAATTTCTTTTCCAGTTTTTCCGGTTTCAGACGGTGCCTGAGTTCTGCCTGTGAATACTCCTGTGTACCATTATTTCCCTGCACACTTTCTGCACTATCGCTGCCTGTCTGATTTCCATCCACATCCTCAGCTACTTTCTCTACTTCTGAATCTTCCTCTGCTCCGTTTTCATCCTCAGTCATAGACATAAACAGCTGACGTACTTCCTCTGCAATATTCACAAGCTCGGTCATGGCTTTTTCATTGTTTTCAATAAGAGAGTTAAACACATCCTCTGTTTCGCTGCTCACAGTTCTCACATCCGGCCAGAGTGCTGTATATTTCCCTTCAAACTCTGATCCTCTTGACAGAAGATCGATCTTCACTTTTCTGGCGCAAAGTGCCTCTGCCAGGGCAAAAAGGCTGACACGTCTTCCCGGCAGGCTGGCTTTTTTCGTGACATCTGCAAGGAGAAGCAGTGTCAGTGTATATTTCATTTCCGGATCTGAAAATACATCCGGTAGATAAATTTTTTCAAATTCGTAGGCATCTCTCCTGTATCTCATCATATAAAGAAGCCCGGATACGTGATCCGGATGAAAATGTGTGAGAAGGAGATTTTTTTTGCGGATGGTGGTAAGATCTGAGATGATCACGTCAAAAACTTCCCTTCGCGGTCTTCCCTCGATCTTACTGTTTGCTGCACCGAAATCCACAAGCAGGCTGCTTTTTCTGTCGCGGATGCAGAAACAGTCTCCGAATCCTACATTGTACATTCGTATTCTCATTTACTTTCCCTCTGGTTTTCTGTTTATCTGCTGCATTCCCTGCAGCAGTTTTTTCTCTCAGGTTATCTCATTAGTTCTTAAAACCAGATCTGCATATCATACCAGGTGGCTCCGCCATGGCAGGAATCTGCAACTCCCAGTTTCTTCATTCCGTGGCTTTCATAAAACGGGATCATATACTCCTTGCAGGTAAGGATAAGAGCTTTTTTTCCACGTTCTTTCGCAAGATCCTTGAAGTATTCCACAAGCTCTCCGGCAATTCCCTGATGACGGTATTCCGGGATCACGTTCAGTCCGAATACAGTCTGGATCTCTCCGTCTTTCTTATGAAGTGTGATGTTGTGATAAAATTCATCCGGAAGTACCGGTTTATCTGTGGTTCCTCCGTTGATAAATCCTACGATCTTATCATCTTTCACTGCTACTACAAAATTCTCCGGAAATGCTCCCATACGGTTCACTACATCCTCATGGCTTGCTGCTTCCGCCGGCGGGAAACAGATTGCCTCGATCTCGGCCATCCTGTCTGCTTCTTCTGGATGCGCCAGTCTGATCTGTAAATTCTCTGCCATGTATATTTCCTCCTGAAACTAATATAATCTTGTCAAGCGGATATTCGCAATCCGCATTCGCTACTTGCTCATAACCGAATAACTGCTTCGCAGTTTATCAGGAGGAGCTTGTACTCCTCCTGATACAGCAAGTCCCCACCCACTGCTTATTGCTTTTCGCAACCCTGCAGGGGACTTTCTTGATTCGGTTAAAATCAATATTTCTTTAATTATATCGGCTGAATGAAAATGCGTCAACGTTCAACCTCAGGCTTTTTTATAATCCAGTTTGTCGTAAACTGTAATATGCTGACAATGTTGTCCATCCGAAACCCGGCAGCGAGAGAAGGTGAGGTAAATAGCCAGATATCGAAAAGCCCCCAGTATTCACACTACTGAGGGCTTCATTCTTTCGTCTTTGCCAGACTTATTCTTTCTTTTGCCTGTTGGCATTATAGCATGTGCTTTGAGGCAGAGCAATATACTTCTCACTGAAAATTAATTTCAACGTCTCACAACACCGACTCGATCAGTCTCTCCGTATACTCCGTCTTCGGACTCTCAATGATCTCTTCCGGTGTTCCTTCTTCCTCTACATGTCCGTCGTGCATCACGATCACCCGGTCGCAGAACATCTGGACAAGAGCCAGGTCGTGGCAGATAAAAATAAACGCCAGATTCTTTTCTTTTTTCAGCTTCATGAGAAGCTCCATAATCTGTTTCTGTACAGTCACATCAAGAGCACTGGTGGCTTCATCACAGATCAGAATTTTCGGCTCCACAGCCAGGGCTCTTGCAATGGCTGCTCTCTGACATTCTCCACCACTGACCTGATGAGGATACCGGTCTGCATAATCTGCACTCAGTCCATATTTAATAAGAAGATTTTCCACACGTTTCCTGGTTTCTTTCTTACTTATCCCCATATTCCGGAGACTTTCCCCGATTCCATCCCCAAGTGTACATCTTGGATCAAAGGATTCTCCCGGAGTCTGGAATACCATCTGGATTTCTCTGTACGTTTCCCGCAGTTCTTTTCCCTTTACCTGCGTAATATTTTTTCCCAGAAGAAAAATCTCTCCACCGGTCAGTTCCGTCAGATGAGTGATCATCTTTGCAACCGTACTTTTTCCTGATCCGGACTCACCTACGATTCCAAGACATTCTCCCTGTTTCAGAAAAAAGCTCACATCTTCCACAGCTGTAAAGGATTTTTTCCCTGATATAAAATTCTTTTTTAAATGACGTACTTCCAGTATATATTCTGCCACTTCTTCTCTCCATTCCTTGTTTCAGCCTGTACAAATGCTCTCCAGCTTGCCTCTGTTCAGACGCGGCACAGAATTCATAAGCTCTTTTGTATAAGGATCCTGCGGATCATCCAGTATCTGCCTGGTATCTCCGTATTCCATCACTTTGCCGTTCTTCAGCACCAGAACCTTATCTGCCATTTTTCCAACTACTCCGATGTTATGTGTGACAATAATCATGGCTGTATGATATTCCTGACGCAGAAGCAGCATTTCCTCAACAACCTGTTTCTGCACAATCACATCAAGGGCACTGGTCGGCTCATCTGCAAGCAGGAGAGATGGACGCTGCAGCATGGAAATGCAGATTCCCACACGCTGGTTCATACCACCGGACAGTTCAAAAGGATAACTCCTCAGAACACGCCTGCCATCCTTCAGCCCGATCTTTTCCATCATTTCTATTGCACGTTCTTCGCATTCCCTGCGGCTGATCTTTTCATGTTCCCGCATACTTTCGTAAATCTGATCGCCAACTGTACGGATCGGGCAAAGCGCAGCACCGGAGTCCTGAAAAACCATAGCGATCTCCGGTCCCAGGAGTGTTCGGAGTTCTTTTTCCGGCATATCCGCTACATTCCTTCCCATGTACCAGATATCACCTTCCGTAACCATGCCTTCATTTCCCAGAAGTCCCATAACAGCCTTAATAATAGTACTTTTTCCACTTCCGGATTCACCTACCACTCCAAGGATCTCTCCTTTATTCAGCTCCAGATTTATATCCTGAACAACAGGTTCTCCATTATAACAGATCGTCACATGATCAAGTTTCAGCAATGCTTCCATTTAAAATCTCCCAGCTGTTATTTCACTTCCAGATCTGCCGTGATCTCATAATAATCACATGGGTGTGCAGTCAGCCCTGACACATTTGATTTTGATACCAGTCCCATATTCAGATGAGAAACAAAGAAATACGCATCATCATCAAGAATTGTCTGCTGTGCTTCGATGGCAAGCTTTCCTCTCTCATCTGTGTCAAAGGTCTCATGCATTTTTGCTATGATATCATCCAGACTTGAGTTACTGTATTTGCCATAATTTTTTGCTGCCCCGGATACAACTGTGCTTGTGAAAAAGTACTCCGGATCACCGGTCGGTGCAGTTGTAAGAGAACTTACATATACGTCAAAATCTCCATTCTTCGCATAGGTTGCATGATCTGCCGTATTATTTACATTAACCTCAATTCCAATATCCTTTAAAGTAGACTGTGCATATTCAGCAAGCTTCGGCTGTTCCAGACGTGTCGGATAAGTCAGCCATGTAATAGAAAGTTTTTTTCCATCCTTATCTGCATATCCATCACCATCTGTATCCTTCCATCCGGATTCCTCAAGAAGTTTTTTTGCTCCTTCCGGATCATAGGACGGTGCTTTCACTGCATCATTTCCGTAAGAAAAGCTGCCCGGAAAAGCTCCCACTGCCGGAACGCCACGATTCTCCATGATCACGCTGCAGAAGCCATCCTTATCAATTCCCATCTCAATAGCTTCCCTTACATTCTTATCCTGCATCAGTTCAGATTCCATATTAAACTGGCCGAAAAAGCAGCGGCTTGTTGCAACAGAACTGATCTGATAATCAGGATTTTCGTCAAATAAGGCATAATTGTCATACTGAAGTCCGTAAGTTCCCTGGATATCTCCTGTCTGCAGAGCTGCTGTCAGTGCACTTCCGTCAGAAAAAGATTTCACGATCACATTATCAGTCTTTACCTCTCCGCCCCAGTAGTTTTCATTCTTCACCAGCTTAATTTCTGTGGGGGAAACCTCTGTTGCAATAAAAGGTCCTGTACCTGCAACATTGGCAGAACCGCCTTCTCCCTGCACACCATAATCCATATCTATGATAGCCCCATATGGATCTCCAAGATAATTGATGATCGCAGGACATGCTTCTGTTGTATGGATCGTCACCGTCATTCCATCTGCCTCGATCTTGTCAATCTTCATATCTGACGGTGCCCGGTCGTGATTCGCGATCAGATCATCCAGACATTCTTTAACTGCTTCTCCGTCCATATCTCTGCCGCTGGAAAATTTCACGCCATCACGAAGCGTAATTTTCACAGTATTATCATCTGTAAATTCATAATCTGTAGCAAGCCACGGCTCTACCTCCATGTTGTCATTATATTTAAACAAGGTCTCCCCTACACCATAACGCAGGCAGCTCCAGCCGGAATAATTGTCATGTGGGTTCAGGCCTGCATCTCCCATCTCCTCACTGTATCCGGTTGTTCCGTAAACAAAAGTTGTCCCTTCAGTTTTATCCTTATTTTCACTTTTCGCATTTACAGCCACTCCTGTCATACCCATAACCAGCATTGCCGCAAGTGTCGCTGCTATTATTTTTTTCTTCATATTTTTTCTCTCTCGCTTTCTTTTACTCTGATGTCATTTTCCTCTGTTCCGTTCTCTTGGATCCATATAATCCCGGACTGTATCGCCCAGCAGATTAAATATCATAACTGTAATAAAAATCGCAGCTCCCGGAGCCAGCACCATCCACGGTGCGATCTGCAGCATACTTCTTCCGTCATTGATCATACTTCCCCACTCAGCCATTGGCGGCTTCACTCCAAGTCCCAGGAAGGAAAGTCCTGCAAGCTCCATCATCATGGTTCCGATATCAAGAACTGCTGTCACAAGAATCGGTCCTGCAATATTGGGTAAAATATGTTTTATCAGAAGTTTTCCTGTACTGCTGCCGGAAAGCTTCGCTGCCATCAGATACGGAGAAGCTTTCTGTGTCAGGGTAAGTCCTCTGGCAAGCCTTGCAAATTTCGGCCAGCTGATCACAGCCAGAGCGATGATCGCATTCTGGATTCCTCCTCCCAGCACAGCAGCTACTGCCAGTGCAAAAACAAGTCCCGGAAATGCAAGAAAAAGATCTGAAATACGCATAAGGACTGCCTCTGTTTTTCCGCCTCTCCAGCCACATAAAATTCCGATCACAGTTCCCACAACCGTGATCACAGCTACCAGGATCAGTGTTCCGTAAATACTCACAGTACTTCCTGTAATCACTCTTGACAGCATATCTCTGCCATAACGGTCTGTTCCCAGAAGATGCTCCGGGCATGGTGCCTTCTGTGCCAGTGTCAGATCCTGCACATAAGGATCATAAGGGCAAAGATATTTTGCAAACGCTGCGATCAGCAAAAGTACTGCAGTCAGTATCAGAAAAAATATCAGTTTGGCCCTGGTATGATTTTTCCTGATTTTCTGTTTCCGGACAGTTATCTTTTTTTCTCCACTCATGCTCTGTCACCTCCAAGCCTTACTCTCGGATCAAGATAGTGGTAAACGATATCTGTCACAAGATTTACCAGTACATAGATAACCGCCATCCATGCCACATAAGCCTGTATAATGGGATAATCTCGCATATTGATGGCATCTACAGCCAGCTTTCCAACTCCGTCCCACATAAAAATATTCTCTACAATGGCTGTTCCTCCCAGAAGATTTCCGATGGATAAGGCCAGAAGAGTGATGATCGTCAGCATTGATGCTTTCATAACACTTTTCCATATGATCACGCTTCCTCGGATTCCCCGAGCCTTCGCCCCCATCACATACGGCTTGTTCAGCTCTTCCAAAACCGTGGCACGTACCTGCCTTGTATACTTGGCAGCCATAGAAACAGCCAGCGTCAGTGTAGGAAGAATGATGCTCTGTCCAAGATCAGAATTCGTTACTACCGGTAAAATTCCCAGTTTAACAGATAAAAAATACATCAGAACCATTGCCGCAAAAAAATTCGGCATGGAATTTCCCACAAAGCTTAAGAACCGGATCACATAATCGATCCATTTATTATGTTTCACCGCAGATAAAATTCCAAGGGGAACCGCAAGAAGAACAGTTAGAATGATAGATGACAATGTCAGCATGATCGTTGCCGGAAGCTTTGAAGTAAAAGTTTCGTAAACATCTCTGTGGGAAACATAACTCTCTCCCATATCACCTGTGACCATCCCTGCAAACCAGTTTGCATATTGAACAGGAAACGGCTTATCAAGACCATATTCCGCCTTTGTCTTATCGATAATTTCCTGTGATACTGCAGAGCCTGCATTTTCATACATATACGTCACTGCATCTCCACCGGCCAGCCTCATCATGGCAAAAGACAGAAATGTGATCCCGATCAGGACCGGGATCAGCTGCAGAAGTCTTTTAAAAATATACCTTCTCATTTTCTTCCTTTCCGCATTTTAAATGTTCAGATAATAAAAGTTTAACAATCCTCCTGCTCTGTCACAACCCCCGTGGGGGGATTTCACCTATTCCATTCTGTCATGTATATGTATTCCTTTTTATGAATAACATTCTGCTCCATTGTATACTTCACCTCGTACTCTGTGTCCCGGTGATATTTCCAGCCAGTTTTCTTCCTGACTCTGTATCTCATTGTATTCGATCAGTGCATGTCCACGCTCTGACACCGGATCCGGAACATGTATTGCCGAAAGCAAAGATCTTGTATATGGATGACACGGATTTCCAAAAAGCTCCTCCGTTGGTGCCATCTCAACCAGTTTCCCGTTTTTCATTACACCAACCGTATCACTCAAAAACCGCACCATCGACAGATCATGGGCAATAAACAAAAATGAAAACTTCTTTTCTTTCTGAAGCTTTTTAAACAGCATAACGATCTGCGCCTGAATGGAAATATCCAGAGAGGCAATTGGTTCGTCTGCAATAATAAGGCGTGGTTCCATAAGAAGGCTTCTTCCGATCGCCACTCTCTGCCTCTGACCTCCGGAAAGCTCTCCGGGTCTTTTGGAAAGGATGCTTTCATCCAGTCCGGTTTCTTTCAGAATTTCCTGAAGCTTATTTTCCAGAAGCTCTCGATCCCTGATCCTTCGGCTGATCTTTATCGGTTCCAGCATGATCTGCCGGATGTTCATTCTTGGATTTAAAGCCGCACCTGAATCCTGAAAAATCATCTGGATCTCTCCCTGCATCCGTTTTCTGATATCGTTGTCACCTGTTCGCCTCAGTCCGAAAGGACTTTTTTTATCCGAAAGCTTCTCTCCCCTGTAAAAGAGTTCTCCACCTGTGGGGTGATAAATTCCAGCCAGGGTTCTGGCTGTTGTGGATTTTCCGCATCCGGTCTCGCCAACCAGTGCCATGATCTCGCCTTCCCGGATTCCAAAAGAAACATCATCTACTGCCCGTATAGTATAATCTGAACGAACCCGGAAGTATTGTTTCAGATTTTTAGCTTCTATGAGTATTTCCTTCTGCGCATAATCTTTTCTTTTTAAATCAGGCGTTGCTTTTTCCCATGCCCGATTATCCTGACTACAGGCGCAAGGCTCCTGCTGCCTTTTTTTCAGAAATGAAGGTTTTTCTACTTTCGGAGCTCTTTCATCCAGCAGCCATGTCGCAGCATAATGAGTTTCACTGACCTTAAACATCGGCGGCTCTTTTTCATAATCAATGGCAAGTGCCTGAGAATTCCGGACAGCAAAAGCATCCCCCTGTGGGGGATTCAGAAGTGATGGCGGCATTCCCGGAATAGGATTCAACACACCTTTTTCATTTGTAAAAAATGGAAGGGAAGAAAGAAGTCCCCATGTATACGGATGTCTTGGATCATAATAAACTTCTTCTGCTGTTCCGATCTCAACGATCTTTCCTGCATACATTACGGCAACCCTGTCTGCGATCCTTGCAACAGCTCCCAGATCATGTGATATAAATACAATGCTGACTCCTGTTTTTTCCCGAATTTCCAGAAGCAGATCCAGGATTTTGGCTTCCACAGTTACATCCAGAGCTGTGGTAGCTTCATCCGCAAACAAAATCTGTGGATTACATGCCAGCGCAATAGCAAGAACACATCTCTGTCTCATTCCGCCTGAAAAAAAATGAGGTTGAAGTCCGTATCGCTGCTCTGCATCTGAAATTCCTACCAGCTTCAGCATTTCTATCGCTTTCTTTTCAGCATCACCTCTGGATACTTTCTGATTTTTGATGATCGCTTCTGTGATCTGTTTTCCGACAGGGATCGTAGGATTCAAAGTCAGCATAGGATCCTGAAACACCATACTTACCTTGCTTCCGCACAGCTTCTCCATCTTTTTTCTTTTATAATCTGTAATGTTTTCTCCGCACAGCCGGATTTCTCCATTTTTCACCCTGGCATTTGGCGGCAACAGTTTCATCACACTGCGGCACATCACTGTTTTTCCGCATCCGGATTCACCTACGATACAAAGAATCTCTCCTTTTTTCACAGAAAGATCCACATTCCGGACGGCCTGTACCTCGCCGTCCGGTGTGTCAAAGCTTACCGAATAGTTTTTTAATTCCAAAACGGTTTCCTGCATATTTTTTCCCTTATTTTGTAATAGTCCAGTCTTCAATATTCCACATAACACCTACGGAATGATGTCCGAGAACACGTGTGGTATCCAGTCCGGAAATTCCGGAAATACCTACATAATCACCCTGAAGATAAGCTACCAGAAGAATTCCAGGTGCCTGCGCATAAGCCTTTTCAAACTCACCGTAGGATTTTTTTCGTGCTTCCTCTGTTTCACCGTGACGTCCTTCTTCAAGATATTTGTCAACATCTGCATTGGAATAATGCATATTGTTTCCACTTGCATCTGTCACAAAATTTACATATGCCATATCCGGATCAAACTGTGTTGAATAGCCTGCAAGGAATCCATTATATCCTGCATCCCAGTCAAATTTTGTCACCAGTTTTACTTCCATCTCCACGCCAGCCTGTTTCAGCATATCTGACATAACATTGGCAATATCCACACGCTCCTCTTCATAGTCACGGACCTGAATAGTGAAATGGAATTTCTGCCCATTTCTCTCATAGATGCCATCATCACCTTTTTTCCAGCCAAGCTCTTCCATCTTCTTTGCAAAAGTATCCAGATCATAGGAATAAATATTTGCTTCTTTGTCAGTTCCAAGAGGATTTCTCTGGATCGGGCTGTACGCCGGCTCTCCCTGACCTGCCAGAACGCCTGCGATAATGGAATCTTTATCCAGTGCATAATTCAGAACGCCAATGGAATCTCCGTTTTCTTTCCAGAAATCCGTGCTCATATCCATGGCAGCTCCACGGTAATCTGCTGTTGTAAACTCCCAGTAATTATATCCGTCCTTGTCCTTAAACTGGGAAGCATAGTTGGAATTCAGCCATGCAAGATCAGCTTCTCCGGACTGGAGCATAGTTGCCTTGGTAGTCTCATCAGATACGGTACGATATACTACTGTTTCAATATTCGGAACTTTTCCATAGTAGTCTTCATTTCGTTTCAGTGTGATCATTCCACCTGTGGCATCCCAGTCTTCGAATTTATAACGTCCTGTTCCTACCGGATTCTGGTTAAAGGATGTTGTATTTACATCTTCACCTTCAAGAAGATGCTCCGGAAGGATTCCCATGGTAAAATAGTCCAGCATAGCAGCATCATACTGATCCAGGGTAAATACTACGGTCTTATCATCCGGTGCCTCGATATCTGTGATATCCTGATAATTGCTGGTAATGCTTGCACCCAGGGTTTCATCCTCTGTAAGCTCTTTGTAAGTATATACAACATCTTCAGCATTAAAAGCTTCTCCGTCATGCCACTTCACACCATCGCGAAGTTTAAAAGTATAAGTATTGGTATCTTTATCAAAGGTATAGCTCTCTGCAAGATCCTCTACCGGTTTTCCATTTGCATCATATTTCATCAGTCCGGAAAAAATAAGATCCGGAAGCTCATCATGATTGTTCAGAAGCGGATTGATCGTACTTTCCGACTCTCCTGCATAAACCAGTGTTTTGTTTTCTTCTGCTGCAAATGCAGTTACTGTACCTCCTGTTACAGCTCCTGTACATACTGCTGTCACTGCCGCAAGCGTTACTGCTGCACATTTCTTTCCGTGACTGTTCCCTGTTCTCTTTTTCATTTTTGTTTTCCTCATCTTTCCTTATTTTCGAACCGGTTATCCACACTTCGTTTGGCTTTATCCATATCCTGTCAGATACCGGCTTCATTCCACATATCATTTTCCATCAGAGATTGCTGTATTTATTATTCACTTCGCTTCTTACAAAACTTCCCACATTGGTAATACACATCAGAGTAACCACCAGAAAAACTCCCGGTATCATGATCACCCACCAGGTATTCATGATCAGTGCTTTATTAGCCAGGGAAAGCATGCTTCCCCAGGAAACTACATCTGCCGGAAGTCCCAGTCCCAAAAAGCTTAAAGTAGATTCCATAGTGATACAGCTGCTGACAGATGAGATCACCACAAACATGATCGCTGAAACAAAATTCGGTATCAGATGATAATACATCACATATCCAAAGCCTCCTCCGCAGAGTCTTGCATACATCACATAATCGCTGTTCCGTATCTGCCGCACTTCACTTCTTACGATACGGGCCAGTGCGAACCATCCGGTAATACCAATGATAACGGAAATGCCGATCACATCATCTGCCTGAAAAACAGCAGATAAGATCAGTATCATAAGAAGTGTCGGAATACTTCCACACATTTCCGTAAATCGCATCAGGACCGAATCAACCTTTGGTCCTGCCGTTCCGCTGATGCATCCGTAGGTAACACCGATCACAGTAATGATCGCTGCTCCTGAAATTCCGATCACCAGAGATACTCTTCCTCCATACCAGATCAGGGAATAGATATCTCTTCCAAGAGAATCCGTTCCAAAAATAAATTCCCTTCCAGGCGGTGTATTCAGATTCCGGAGATAAAATCCTGAAGGATCATGATTTGCTACAAGATTCGCAAATACACATCCCAACACAACTATCAGCAGCAGAATCATGGAGAAAACCGGTTTTCCCTTCAGCTTTTCCCTGAATGTTTTCTTTCTTTTTTGAACTTCATACGTTTTCCACCCAGAACCTACCACCCGGAAAAGCTCTTCTTCGGAAATCATACTGTTATCTACCATACTCTCACCTCTGAATCCTTCATTCTCGGATCAATCTCCTCATTAACAGTCTGTGCAATAAAACTGCTTAAAAATACGATAAAGCCCGTGATCAGCACATCTACCATCAAAAGATTATAGTCATGATATTTGGCAGATTCCACTGCCAGATTTCCAATACCTGCATAATTGAATACTGCCTCGACCGTCACTGTTCCACCGGTTACGTGAGGGACTGAAACCGCCATAATACTTACAATGGTAGGCATTACATTTCTGAGACAGTGTTTCCACAAAATTTTTCTTTTGGAAAGCCCTTTGGCCCTGGCAAGCAATACGTAATCTTTCCGTACCTCATCCAGAAATTTGTTTCGTATCATATATGCGTAATACCACAGATGACTTAAGATCATAACCACAAGCGGAAGTACCATATGTCTGATACGATTGCCAATGCTGTCTGCCATTCCGACATCATAAGCGCCACTGCTCGGAAACCATCCCAGATTTACGCTGAAGATCAGTATCAGTACCACCCCCAGCCAGAAAGCCGGCACATAAAAGGCTACTGTTCCTATCTTACAGATCAGACGGTCGATCCACTGATCTTCATGAAGAGTACAGAATATTGCGATCAGGATTGCCAGCGTAAAGATCACTACATAGGCGACTCCCCCCAATACCAGAGTATTCCCGATCAGCGGTTTTATCACATTCATGACTGGCTGCCTGTACTTCAAAGACAGTCCGAACTCTCCATGAACTGCATTGGTAAGCCATTTTACATATTGTACTGCGATTCCCTGATCAAGTCCCAGTCTTGTCCTGGCAGCAGCTATCTCTTCGCTGGTCATCATCTCAAGAGAATCCCCGTAAAAGGACTGCAGAGGATCTCCCGGCGCAAGTCTTGCCATCCAGAAAACCACGACAGACAGCAGAAACATAACTACTGCAAACAAAATGATCCGTTTCAGGATCCGGGCACCTATCTTATTTCCTTTGTTCATAATTTTCCTTTCCCACGTCCCATTACTTACATGTGAGACAGACATTCGCATTCCTTTCTGCTACATGCTCATGAACGTAATCGCTTCGTGATTTGCGTTCATATTTCAAAAGCAGTTATGGTATCAAAAACCATAACTGCTTTTGAAAGGGTCGTGTTATTATTCGACAAAACATTTGCATGCACAAACAGGAGTGCGCGGAGGTTGTGTGCATTACAGTGTTTAATATGCAGCACGCGGATTGTGCTGTTGATATTATTTTATCATCTAATGGCATTTGAACAACCCCGGTATGGGGATATTGGGTCAGTCGGGTTTGGCATAGATGTGCATTCCAATTTTCTTATTCCATACCGTTAAACACAAAACAGCCGGCATCTTCCTGCGGCAGAATCTTATTCTGCACAGAAAAATCCCGGCTGGTCTTTTCTTTATTTTTATTGCAGCTTATAAAGTCTGAAATCTTCCCTTTACAAATTTCAGGAAATCTTTTCCCTGGTCACTGAGTGTCTCACCTCGTCTTCTGATACATCCATAAACAAGTCTCTGGCCTTCTCCCGGAAATGTATACTTCACTCTGGAATACCCGGGATCGCGGCCTGAAAGATCTGCTCCACTTATATTGCACAGCTCGCCGGAACCCAGAAGACGTTCTACGATATAGTCACTGTTGGTCACCACTACCATCTCTGCTTCCACTGCGGAATGTCCGTTTTCCTCCACAAGATTCCGATAATTATCCGATGAAAATTCATCCGGGAATCTCTGTATCAGTCTCAGCTGGGACATCTTAAACTCTCCCACCTCTGACGCTGAATCTTTTTTCCCGGTATATATATTTACTTCCGTCTCAGTCAGTGGTTCAAATTCCAGATAATTCCGTAACAGAAAATACTGAAAGGCTGCCAGCTGGTTCTGCATCACATAAGCAAAGCCCATATCATCCTGGCGCGATTTCACTCTTCTTACGATCTCGTGTGTATCTGCTGCATAAACCTGATAATGGAGATCGTCCTTTTTGTGTGTTTCATAATATTCTACAAAAGTATCCGCAAACCAGGAGCTGGGATGAAAGCATACACTCAGACTGCTTTTTGCAAGAGGCTGCTGCTGCATTTCCAGTTCATTCATATTTTCCAGGATTTTCTGCACATGACCATATGCACGCTCTCCCTCCGGAGTCAGCTCGATACCTTTTGCATGGCGGATAAAAAGCTGAGTCCGCATGTCATCCTCCATGGAGCGGATCACCTTGCTTACATTAGACTGGGTGGTAAAAAGTATCTCTGCAGCCTGGCTGAAAGAACCTGTTTTTGCACAGGCTGCAAAATACTGGATCTGTTTTATATTCAGCATATTTCTACCCCTGTTTTTTCGCAAAAATCAGGAACATCGGGGTAGGATTGTAAAACTCATCTTTTTCTATATAAATACGTTTACTGATTCCCAGGTCAAAAGAAAACTCCTCAACTCCCATGCGTCCCAGAGTTTCCAGATCCCAGGCAGGGCGAAGGAACGAGCTGATGGGAAGCTGGCGTTTGATGTCTTCACACTCCTGCATCAGATCATCCTGGATCTGATGATGTGCATGGTTTTCCGGAAGATCCGCAGTATCTGCGAAATCTGCCGCACCGTAGTTGGCATCCAGATTGATCATCACTCCGCCTGGTTTCAGCACACGGAACCATTCCTGGTAAGCATGCTCTGCATCCGGCAGCGTCCAGGTCAGATTTCGGGATACGATCACGTCAAATTCCTCATCCGGAAAATCCGGATTCTCAGCATCCATCACTGCAAACCGGCAGACCGTGTTCTCTTCCTCTGCAAGCTCTTTTGCATGGGCGATCATATCCGGTGTCAGGTCGATACCGGTTACCTCGTGGCCTTCTTTTGCAAGAAGAATGGTAAAAAATCCTGTTCCGCATCCCACATCCAGGATCTTAAGATTCTTTTTCCCAGGAAGGTGTTTCTTAAGCTCGATAAGCCATCTGCCTGCAAGTTCACTGTGAAGCTCAGATCTTCTCTGTTCCAGGAAACTGTCACTTCGTTTTGTCCAGTACTGGGCGATCCTTGTTTTTCGCTCATCTTTTTCGCGCACAATATTTCCGTAGGTGATCACAGGGCCGCCTTCCACAACCTGAAGACTGGATACCTGATAAAGGATCACGCCATCCATATCAGCCCGGCAGATTTCCTGAACATTGCCTTCATAATCCCGGATCTCGCCAAGGATCTCATCCTGATGAATGATATCTCCCGGTTTTTTCAGCGGATACCAGAGGCCGTTGACACTTGCACACTGGTAGCGGACATCGTCCATTTTCAGCGGGTAATAAGTACTGTGGGAACGGATTCCATTATATGCTCCGATGCTGCAAAGAATATTCCGCACATCCCTGCGCATGGAATCTACTTCCTCCCTCTGCCAGGTTCCCATGCAGCCGCGTTCCAGAAGAACTGCCGGGATATCCAGAGTGCTGGCAGCATAATTATATGCACCACCTGTGCTTACATTTGACTGTACCATATATGGAACATCAACCTGCTCTGCCATTTTTCGGGAAGCTTCTGCAACCTCCGGCTTTGCCACGCCTGCAAAATATACATAAGGCGTCAGTTCCTCGTAATCATCACCGCCGTGAAGGTCAATGTAATAATCTGATTTTTGAATCAGCGATTCTGTGACAGCTGCTGCCAGACGTTCCATACGTGTGCCGTCTTTTTTTCCGGGGAAAACACGGTTCAGGTTTTTTCCATCCTCCCAGCTGATGCTGCCCGCACGCTTTTCAAAATCTTCCCTGTTCAGCACTTTTACAAAAACCAGCTGTCCGTTCACATTCTCAGGCTTCAGCTTCTTTGAAAGCTCGATCAGGGTCTGGATCCCCACATATTCTCCGGCGTGGAGACCGGCTGTGACAAGAACTGTTTTTCCCGGATTTTTTCCACGGATGATGGTTGCAGGAAGTTTAAATTCTCCGTCTCCGATTTCGAGAAAACCTTCTGTTTTTTCGCCGTCTACTACCGGAAGATTCAGGAAGTGATCCGGCTTTACACCTGTTACCATGAACATCGGAGTGGACTGGTAGTTCAGTCTCTCCTCCTCGCTCCAGACTGTTTTCCAGATTTCTGTATCTGTATGGATTCCCATAAGACCTGTATTTCGAAGTGTCTTTACATCCCACTGAGGTCTGTGGATTTTTGAAAGAGGAACCTGCAGGGCAATCCGCTCCATACGTTCAATATCTGTACAGAGATAATGATCATCCAGGCTGTTGCTTTCCACATTTTTACGGTCATTTTCGTATGCTTTTCTCTGCTCTTCTTCGTAGAGATAACCATACCAGTTGGCATCAAAATTCAGAAGTCTTCCTCCTGCTTTCAGTACCCGGACCCACTCACTGTAGGCAATGTCCGGATGCTCCAGATTCCAGGTAAGGTTTCTGGAAATTACAATATCAAAAGTGCTATCTGCAAACTCCAGTTTCTGTGCATCCATACGCTGAAAATGAATATTTTTGCAAAGCTCTCCCGCATTCTCCTTTGCTTTTTCCAGCATGCCTTCCGTATAGTCCACAGCATCTACTTTATATCCTGCTTCTGCCAGGATCACAGGGAAAAATCCGGGGCCTGTTCCAATATCCAGGATCCGGATCTCCTCCTTGGGCTTGTCTGGAAAATAACTGGTCAGAAGCTTCAGCCAGGCATTTTTCTGTGTTCCTGCAAGCTCTTTATGATTAACTTCGGAATACCCTTCTGTGCGGGTATTCCAGTATGATTCGATTTCATCGAGAAGTTTTTCCACGTTGATTCCTCCGCGCTTTCTTTATGATATGAGTGCCTGTTCCGGTAAGGTTTTCCTAACTCTTCCCATACCCACAGGTTATGTTTAATGTAGCAAATTGTCAGTGTTTTAACAAGCCCCTGGGGGGGATTAACTGACTGGAAGCTGTGTATTCTCTGTACAGGCAGCAACCTTGTAATTCTCTGATTACTGTGGTATCATCCTAGTATGACTCACGCTAATTAACAATCTGATTCATGCTGGATAAATTTTCATCTACAAGGCGAAGGAATGAGGCGTAGCGGTGGCTACGGCGATTGACGACAACGCAGTAGATGGGAATTTATGCAAATGAAGCAGGTCGCTAATTAGCGTGAGCCATACTAGCTGTAGCAGACAGGCGAATCCGGCAGATATTCGCGATCCGCATTTGCTGCACAATTTTACATTCAAACATTCCCTTACAGAACTTATCATTCTATCGAAAGGATCGATCATACAAATGACTAAACAGGAACTGGCTCTTGAAGTCATCAGCCGTTTAAAAAAAGAATATCCTGACGCAGACTGTACCCTAGATTATGATGATGCCTGGAAGCTTCTGGTAAGCGTCCGTCTGGCAGCCCAATGTACAGATGCCCGGGTCAATGTAGTCGTCCAGGACCTCTATGCAAAATACCCGGATGTGGAAGCTCTTGCTGCTGCCGAACCGGAAGATATTGAAGCGATCGTACGTCCCTGCGGACTTGGAAAAAGCAAGGCCAGGGATATCAGTGCGTGCATGCGTATTCTCCATGAGCAGTATCACGGCAAGGTTCCGGAAGACTTCAACGCCCTCTTAAAACTCCCGGGAGTTGGCCGCAAAAGTGCCAACCTTATCATGGGTGATGTATTCGGCAAACCAGCCATTGTAACAGATACCCACTGTATCCGCCTTTCCAACCGCATCGGTCTTGTCCATGACCTGAAGGACCCGAAAAAAGTGGAAATGGAACTCTGGAAGATCATTCCGCCAGAGGAGGGCAATGACCTCTGCCATCGGCTTGTAAACCACGGAAGAGATGTCTGTACAGCACGGACAAAGCCTTACTGCGACCGCTGCTGTCTCAGCGATATCTGTGAAAAAAATGGAGTCTGATATACAATACCTGCAGATATGCAAAGTACTATAAAGCGTATATTCAAACTCCGGAAAGGACAACATTATGAATTTCAAAAAACTGGAAAATAATCTTCTGGACATGATCCAGGAACAACAGGTTAAGATCGGATATATGAGCGGTGTAACACGCTTCTATTATCCGCTGCAGTCTCTGAACCGACTTCTTGGAACAGAACTTACAGAAGAAGAAATGATGCATGCACTGGAAGAATTTTCTGCTTATGCAGAGGAACGTCTCGGAAAAGTGAAAGCCTCTTCCAAAAATGAACGTTTCTGTATCACCCTGCCTCCCCAGGCTTCTGATTATGTGCATGAAAACAAAAAACCAAGTGAATTCCTAGTGCACTTCATCAATACAGTCGCACACCACGGCTGTACTCTGGATGAGGTGATGGAAGTGTTCCACGCGTATTCCCGGCATGTTCATTTAGAGAAAACTACTGGCACAGGATTTGATTATCTCGTATATTTCGAAGACGGCATCCCGGACGATTACCGGTATTGTCTGTCCCTGGAAGGTGAGCATATGATCTATCACAAGTTCACACCGGAGGATTATGAAGATTTCGGGTTTTAAACCCGAAACTTCTTCTGAATCTCCCGGACTGTATCTTTTCTCTTAAACAGAAACAGCCACACCAGCATCAGAAAGCTGACACACACACAGATCAGTGACGGATACAGGACTGTCACCACTCCTGCTGCCAGCAGAATCACCGGAATCACCCCTCCGAAAGCTCCCGCTTCCATAAGATAGATCATATATTCCGCAGCCTCCAGCTTCTGAACTGCAGTGATCACCCACATGGAACAGATCACAGCCAGTGCACCAAGAGGCAGAAGATAATCCACAGACCATCCTCTCCAGCCTGTAAGCACATCCCACAAAACTCCAGCCACAGCTACTATCACCAGCTGCCACATCTCATTCTTCAGAAGATTCCGCCGCTTCACATAAGCAACCGAAACCATCAGCCAGGTGCAAAACGCCCCTGCCGTTACAAACCAGGCCCAGCCCATATGTCCGTTAGCCAGAAAATCGATCAGATTACACACCACAGCCAGCACAATACAGAGAAATGTAAAACTCTCAAAAATTTTTGCAGGCTGTTTTCTTTCCTCTTTTTGTCCCGGAAAATCATTCTCCCGGACCTCACAGGACACCTGTTCCTCTTTCAGCTTCTCCACAAAATTCCGCTCGATATTTCCATTTGGTATTTTCGATGTAAAGCTTAATACCATCTCATCTCCAAAAGAGCAGGAACAAAGCTGCAGGCTGTCTGTGCTTGCAAAAAGTCCGAATCTCTGAATATACTCCCTGTATTCCTCCGGCATCCTGATAATTCCCACATTGGAATAGATAGCTGTAATTGACCTTCCTCCAAGAGTTGTACCAGCCAGAAGAAACGGAGTCTTGATCTCCAGCGGCACAAGCCGCAGCACAGGATTCTTCTCCAGGCTGACCAGGTCATTTAGCTTCGCAGCGATCACATCCCTGCTCAGTTCTTTTTTAAACTGCTCCTTCACAGATTCCAGAATATCTTTAAATGTAGTCTCCGGCTGAAAATAACAGCTGATCTCGATCCATCCGAAGAAATTCGCCATAGACTGGGATGGAAAATAGTTTCTTAAATTCACAGGGATCATCAGACCGATCGGTTTTTTCATGCTGATTCTGCGGTACTTCCTCATGGATTGCCCATATAAGAGCTGCTGTGAGAAAAACAGTGATGGACACGCCTGACGCTTTTGCCCTGGAATGGATCTCTTTTACCGGAATACAGACTTCCGTGATACTCATATCTTCCTGCAGCAGCTTCTCGCCTTTCAGCTGAAATGCCGGCTTCTTGGACTCCCGTTTCCTCGGTGCATCGGAAGAATAATACTGGGAAAAGCTGTCCTCTTCCATATCCTTACCTGTAACATTCTCATCCGGAAAAAGCTCCGGGAGATTTTTCCCGGGATGTGCTTCCTGAATATAATTCTTCACAAGCTCCATCAGGAAATGCATAGCTCCTGTTCCATCAGTGAGGGCATGGAATACCTCGAAATTGATCCTGTTCTTATAATAACTCACCCGGAAAAGAAGTGTTTTTTTGTCCGGGATATAAAGGCCGCTGCAGGGTGCACCTGTCTCTGCTTTCACCACTGCCGGAATATCACGCCGCTCCAGATAGAACCAGAATAGTCCCTTACGGAGGACAGCACGGAAAAGAGGATATTTTTCCATTGTCCGGTCCAGTGCCGCCTGCAAAGTTTCTTCTTTTATTTCTTCTTTCAGTTCACAGTAAAAACGAAATACTCTTGTATCATTCTTTCCTGTCACAGCCGGGAACGCCAGTGCTGCATTATCCAGTTTTCTCCACTGTCTGTACTCGTTTTTCATGTTACTCTCCTTCTTCCTGTCAAGCATCTAGTATCCATTATCCGGGACTGTGCTCTTTTCTTCCATTTCCTGTCCGTTTATTGTTTTTCGTAACCTTGCCTGAACTACCCTGATTCAGTTAAATGCTTACTCCTGTTCTTCTTTTTCCAGAAAACGGTTCATATATTCAAAACTCTCCTGCACATGCAGGAATTTAATTCCCAGTGCAAAATACCCATGAAACGCACCTGCGATCCTGTGCACTTCCACACGGTTTCCCGCTGCCTTCAGCTTTTTGCCAAAAGCCTCCCCCTCATCACGGAGAGGATCAAACTCAGCTGTCAGGATCAATGTATCCGGCATATTTCGGAAATCTTTCGCCAGGATCGGTGCAAAATACGGATTCTGCCTGTCCTTCGGACTGCTCTCATAAAGCTTCAGATAGTCCTCCATCTTCTCAGCAGTGAGAAGATACCCTGTTCCGTTTGTCCTTACAGACTCGAATGGTGATTCTTCTGTATAACAGTTGTTCAGTGCCGGATAAATGAGAATCTGTTTTTTCGGAAAAAATTCTCCCCGATCTCTGGCCATCATACACACAGCTGCTGCCAGATTTCCTCCTGCGCTGTCTCCCATGATCGTAATACGATCCGGATCTGTATTCAGCAGAAAACGGTTGGTATAAAAAACCTTCGCAGCTGCATAACAGTCCATCAGTCCCACAGGAAACCGATACTCCGGTGCAAGCCTGTACTCCACAGATGCCACGATCTGTCCGGTAGACTGTGCCATTCTGGCACATACACGCTCATAATTCTCCACGCTTTCTGTCACCCAGCCACCGCCATGGAAAAACAGAATGACCGGAGGTTTTTTGCCGGAGGCCGCGCCATTTTCCATGGCCTCTTCATTTGGAAAGAACAGCCGGACGGGAACCTTATAATCTCCATTATAAACCTCCGCATCCAATGTTTTGTAAAAGATCCTCATTGGATCCATCTTCTTTATGTCTGCCAACTTCCTGGAGGCATCCACCTCGATCCCACCGTAGGAAAGTGCATGTAAAACAGTTCGTACTGCACGTGGCATGGTATTCTCACTCTTCACCGGAACGCCTGGTATCACAATAAAACGGCTTCTCTTCTTTCCTTTTCTTGTGTAAATATATTTCGTTTCTGTATCATACTTCGCCATGATCCGGACATATTTCACGCAGGTACGCTCGTATGTGATACGCTTCAATATTTCGTGATCTGTGCGGATGATCACCTCTGTTCCTTTGTAGCCACGGATGTAATAGCTGTTTTCTTTCTTTTTTATATGTGGTCGTCTTAATCTCAGTAAATGTATTCTGATCGCTTTCTCACCTCCGTGAAATTTTCTTTTGTCATGAACTATGATAGCATCCGCAGGTTATGAGTACAAGTCATAGTAAAAAATATACTGCTGCATGATTCCCCTCATTCCTTTGTATCTGCGGTTTGGAAAGCCTCTTTTATAATGTACATCCATCACCTGCCGGATGTGAGTATCCACCGGAAAAGCATCCATATGATGCAGTGCAAAAAGACAGATACACTCTGCAACTTTTTCCCCTACACCGCAAAGTTTCAGCAGCTCCTTTTTGGCTCTGTGGTAGCTCATATCATAGATTCTTTCCAGCGAAATCTCGCCGGATGCAATAGTTCTTGCAGTCACTGCAATATATTTTGCCCGATATCCAAGTCCACACGCACGTAAATCTGCCTCCGTTACCTGACTTAAGGCTTCCACTGCAGGAAATGTATAATATTCCACGCCTTCCGTCGAAAATTTTCGTTCTCCATACATCCGGCAGATCGTCTCAATACATTTGCGGATACGTTTGATATTATTCTGCTGGGAGATCAGAAATGTAACGATCATTTCCCATAGATCCTGCCTTAAAATGCGGATTCCATCCCCCGCTTCTATTGCTGCATTAAGATATTTATCCCTGGGATTAGCAGCATTCATATACACCTCATAGTCTGTATCCAGGTCAAAATATCTCACCCAGTAACAGATAAATTCTTCCTGGGAACAGTAAAAATCCACAATTCCATTCTTCTGGTGCATTTCCAGATACTGGTCTCCTGCCACCATGGAAAAATGTCCGTCTCCAAGTTTCTTCATCCGGAAGCACTGCCCGGAATCGCATATCTTATCAAGGCTGAAATGTTCCAGCTCTACTGTGATCATGTTAGTTCCTCTCGTAAATATTTCTCTCTGTATAAATTCCGGTATTCCCGCGGAGTCATACGGTACCGCTCACGAAATACCCGGTTAAAAGTCCTCTGGCTCTCAAATCCTGCGTTCATACAGATATCTGTGATACTATCATCCGTACATTCCAGATGGACTGTCACATAATTCAGACGCTGTTCATTAAGAAACTGGTTGAAATTCCTGTGAAAAGTTCCCGAAAAAACTCTGGACAGCGTAAACTTGCTGATTCCAAGATCCCTTGCCATCTTTTCCAGGGAAACTTCATTACGGAAATGTCTGGCTATGTAGGACACGGTCTGATAGATGATATCGTTACTCTCCACGCTGCTTTTCTCCATCAGGCGAAAGCAGGGAATACTCCTTGCCAGAAGAATCTGCACGTAAGCCTGTTCTATCACAAGGCTGCTGTCCGGTTCTTTCCGGCTGACCCTGAGACAGCTCACCGCATTCACGATATCACGATGAACATTCTCTTTTTTTATAACAGGGTTCTGCGGACAGCTGCTCTGGATAACATCTGCAAACTGTCCAGCCAGAGCAGGCTTTGCCCAGAGATAAACCGCCTTATTCTCCCCCTGTGAAAAAACCTGATAATGATGGATCACATCCGGAAAGATCACCGCGAAGTCCCCTTCTTCCATATGAAAAAGCTCCTGTCCCATTCCCAGTTCCAAAGTTCCTTCTGTAATATAAATGAACTCTATGGAATTATGCAGATGAGGAGAAGCATGTGCAGATGTCCTTAAATGAACATGGAGATTCTTCTTTTTTTCTTCGTATACTGGAAACATGTATTTTCTCTCCTGCAAGATTTGACTACTTTTTTTGTGTTTTTGGCACGTAATATTTCCGATGGTCTATTATAATACATTTGTAAGTTAAAGAAAAGAGGAGGAAAACAAAATGAGAAAAATCAAAGACTTTATCAAATACGCAATGGAGTACTACATGGCTATTTATGCAAGATACCCATACAACTTCCGCTAAGAAGATCCACAATAATATCTGAAGTCACGGATATTTTTGCGTGATCCATACGCATGAAAAATAACTGAATAAAAGTCAACATATGACTTATGCTAAAATAAACTCAGAAAGTTTCCTGAAGGATTTCCAGAGCCCGTTTATATCTTCCATGCAAACGAGAAATCTGTCGGGCAGAAATATTTTCGCAGTCAGTAAGACGTGTTACATCAGAATTGTGGAGCAGATCAGCCTGCTTCACTTTTTTTGCAATTGGATTCTTTCGAAGATTGCGGATATAAGCAAAATAATTCATACTCTTATCTCTTGTCAGAAAACGAAGTGCCTCTACAACTTCTTCCGGAAAATCTTTTTCCAGATCTTCAAATGTAATCTCTGTATCTTCCACAACATCGTGAAGAAGTGCTACACACACACTGATCTCATCATCCATCTGCTCCGCTACATAAAATGGATGAAAAATATAAGGTGTTCCGCTTCGATCTGTCTGTCCATGATGTGCCTCGTATGCCACCTTCATAGCTTTTTTCGTCAAAGCTGTATAAATCATAAACGTTCCTCCCGTCCGGTTCTATCAAACCGCCGTTCCGGTCACTGCCTGTTTCGGTCACAGTAACCTGTTTTATGCTCTACATAACACAGTATAGCATCTGATTATCCTTCATACAAGGACAAGAACTCTTATATGTCTATCTTTTTTTCTTATATCTGACAGTTTTCTGATTATAGTTTAGCTTATCATTATTCTCAAATTTGTCTGTACCTGAATCCTCTGTACTCTGTTGATAATCTTCTGAATAGTTATAGTGTATCAATCTGTTCATTCTCTTGCCCTCATTTTAAAATTGGTATATACTTATCACAATTGGGCAAAACCTTATTTTATGGCAATGCTGAATCTACAGCATTTTAAATCAGAAAGGAACCACACCAATGAAATTTATATATCCTGCAGTTTTCCGTCCCACAGAAGACAAAAAATACAACGCTTTTTTTCCGGATCTTGCCTGCTGCGAAGCGAAAGGCGATACTCTGGACGATGCCATTGAGAACGCCAACGCAGCTGCCTATGACTGGATCTACACAGAACTGATGGAATTCGAGGGCAAACTTCCTCCTGTTTCCGAGGAGAGCGACCTGGATCTGAAAGAAGGCGACGTTGTCCGCAATATCTCTGTTAACATCCGTTTCCAGGATGGATGGGACGAATAATAAACAGGCAAAAAGCATCAGAACCGGCAGCTGTCTTTCGTTACCGATCCTGATGCTTTTATTTTGATTTCTTTATTGTTCATGATACTGCCTGAAAAACTTACGCAGTCCGTCCAGTGCTTTTACAAGTACTTCTGTCTCATCCTCATTCAGTTCTGCCAGCACAGCTTCTGTCATCTGTCTGTGAAATTCCGCATGATGGTGGTATGCCATACGTCCCTTGTTGGTAAGCTGGATAAATACAACACGGCGGTCCTTCTCGCTTCGCTCCCTTTTCACATAGCCTTTCTTCACAAGACTGTTCATAGAGGTTGTAAGCGATCCCACTGTAATGTTCAGCTTGGCTGCGATAGAAGACATATTGCCTCCACCCAGGCCAACTGCCTCAATAATGTGCATATCATTATTGGAGATATCTTTATATTTATCTGTGATGATGGCTTCTTCCTCCAGACGAAGGATCTCATTGAACAGATGCACCAGCACATCATTGATAACTTCCCGATTATCCACTCCTGTCCCTCTCCTGTTTCTCCGGAGTCAAAAAATCTCCCCGGTTCTCTGTTTATGAAGCCATCGTAACATAAATATAGGTTTTTTTCCACTGGATTTTCACTTTACATTTTCCTGAACCGCTGATAACGATGTTCCAGAAGTTCCTCCGGTTCTTTACCGCTGTATTTTTCAAGAAAGTCTGCAATTCCATTTTCCAGACAGCCGGCTACATCTTCCATATTCTCCCGACTTACCGGTTCTGTTTCCGGAATTACGTGCTCTATCATTCCCATCTCACAGAGATCTGCTGCTGTTAGTTTCATCACTTCAGCTGCTTCCTTTGCTTTTTTGCTGTCTTTCCAGAGAATGGATGCAAAGCCTTCCGGGGAAAGAATGGAATAAACCGAATGCTCCAGCATCCATACTTCGTCTGAAACTGCAAATGCAAGGGCACCGCCACTTCCGCCTTCTCCGATCACAATGGAAAGCACCGGGACGGTAAGACCTGCCAGTGTGTAGAGATTTTTTGCGATGGCTTCTCCCTGTCCTCGCTCTTCTGCTTCCAGTCCGCAGAAAGCACCGGGAGTATCCACCAGACAGATCACCGGGCGATGGAATTTCTCAGCCTGCTGCATAAGACGTAAGGATTTCCAGTAACCTTCCGGGGAAACCATTCCGAAATTCCGGGCTATGTTTTCTTTCGTTCCTTCGCCTTTTTCCTGGGCAAGGACTGTTACCGGATGACCATGAAAGAAAGCCACACCGCCGATTACCGCTGCATCATCACCGCAGTGGCGGTCGCCGTGAAATTCTATAAAATCATCAAAGAGGGCTTCGATATAGTCTTTTCCGGTTGGACGGGTCTTGGCTCTGGCGAGCTGAACATGCTCCCATGGAGTGAAGCTACCGGATGGGATAAATTTCGGCCATACAGTATTCCCGTTACTTTTGTCTGATATATGCGATTCAGCTACCTTGGATGTACTGGAATTTTGCCCTTTATTCTCATGCAATTTCAAAATATCTGCCAGCACGATCCTCTGATCATCACGTTCCACGATCTTATCAATAAATCCATGCTCCAGAAGAAACTCCGCTTTCTGGAATCCTTTTGGAAGCTTCTGGCCGATAGTCTGCTCGATGACTCTTGGGCCGGCGAAACCGATGAGAGCTTTCGGCTCTGCCAGAATGATATCTCCCAGCATAGCAAAGCTTGCGGTTACGCCACCTGTTGTAGGATCTGTGAGAACCGGAACATAGAGAAGTCCTGCATCGCTGTGCTTGCGAAGTGCCATGCTTGTTTTTGCCATCTGCATCAGGGATACAAGTCCCTCCTGCATTCTGGCACCACCGGAGCAGATGTAGAGGATCACAGGAAGCTTCTCTTCTGTGGCACGCTCAAAAACACGGGTGATTTTTTCTCCTACTACTTTTCCCATACTGGACATCATGAAACGACAGTCGCAGACACCTAAAGCCACAGATATCCCTTTTATGGTACATTTACCAGTTACAACAGCTTCGTTAAGCCCTGTTTTCTCCTGAAGTGCACGGAGCTTTTCCTCGTATCCTCTGTACTGAAGAGGATTCTGTTCCTCCATCTCGGCATCCCATTCCACAAAGCTCTTTCTGTCTGCGATCATTTTGATCCGTCTGTATGCAGGCATATGAAAATAATTGCCACAGTGAGGACAGATATAATGATTCTGTTTTACCTCATCTACAAAAACCGCTGCTTTGCAGGCATTGCATTTTCGCATCAGGTTATCCGGCACTTCGGGCGTATTTTCACGCTCCTCACCGCGGATATCCATGACTGTTTTTTTGAACATGTGCTTAATTCTCATTGATCTTCACTCCTGCAATGGTATGGCTGGCAAGAAAGCCAGTGTCAAAGTTCCCGGACTGATAATCCTCATTTTTTAAAATTTCATACTGATAGTCAATGTTTGTATCAATTCCGTCAATGATCACTTCCCCAAGTGCACTCTGCATTTTTGCAATGGCATCCCGGCGATTATCTGCATGGACAATAAGCTTGGCAAGCATGGAATCATAGTATGGCGGGATCTTACAGCCGTTGTATACACAGGTATCCACACGGATTCCGTTTCCCCCCGGAAAATGTGCACCTTTGATCTTTCCAGGTGACGGACGGAAATTTTTCTGCGGATTCTCTGCATTGATCCTGCATTCAATTGCATGTCCCATAATACGGACATTATCCTGAGTGATCCCAAGCGGCATTCCGGATGCGATCTTCAGCTGTTCTTTTACAAGATCGATTCCTGTGACCCACTCTGTTACCGGATGCTCTACCTGGATCCTTGTGTTCATTTCCATAAACCAGAACTTTCCGTCAGGCTCCAGAAGGAATTCGATAGTTCCGGCATTTACATAACCTGCTGCTTTGGCTGCTGTCACTGCTGCGTGGCCCATTTTTTCTCTCAGCTCATCGGACACTGCAGCACTTGGGGATTCCTCGATCATCTTCTGGTGATTTCTCTGGATGGAACAGTCACGCTCTCCCAGGTGGATCACATTTCCCTGGCTGTCTGCAAGGATCTGAAACTCGATATGCCTTGGATTTACCACAAAATGTTCAATGTACATAGTACCGTCGCCAAAAGCGATCTCGGATTCTTTTCTGGCTGTTGCATAGGCCTCCGGAAATTCTTCCGGCGTATTTGCCACACGCATACCTTTTCCGCCGCCTCCGAGAGCCGCCTTGATGATTACAGGATAACCGATTCGCTCAGCTTCCTTAAGACCTGTCTCAATATCATCCACAGAGCCTTCACTTCCCGGAACTACAGGAACTCCTGCAGCTATCATTGTGCTTCTTGCAATCTGTTTGTTGCCAAGCATACGGATTACTTTTGATGGAGGGCCTACAAAAGTGATGCCGCATTTCTCACAAAGCTCTGCAAATCTGGCATTTTCAGAAAGAAAGCCAAAGCCCGGATGAATGGCATCCGCACCGGAAACCATGGTTGCACTGATGATCTGTTCCATGTTCAGATAGCTTTGTGCGGAAGGGCCCGGGCCAATGCAGATTGCTTCGTCTGCCAGCTGTGTATGGAGACTTTCCTCATCTGCCTCAGAATAAACGGCCACTGTTGCAATTCCCATTTCCCTGCAGGCACGGATAATACGCACCGCAATCTCGCCTCTATTGGCGATCAGTAACTTTCGAATCATACAATCACCTTACCCGATCATAAATGTAAGCTCTGCCTCTACAGCAACTTTCCCGTCAACAGATGCCACCGCGGAGCCGATTCCTACAGGACCTTTTCTGCGGATAATCTTTGTCTCAAGACGAAGCTTGTCTCCCGGAACTACCTTTCTGCGGAATTTGCATTTGTTGATACCGCCAAAGTACGCTGTTTTTCCCTTCATATCCTCCAGGGAAAGAATGGCAACTGCACCTACCTGTGCCAGTGCTTCTACCATAAGGACTCCCGGCATTACCGGCTCCTGTGGAAAATGTCCTCTGAAAAAATCCTCACGGAAAGTTACGCATTTATATCCTGCCGCAAACTCGCCTGGTTCATAGTCCTCAATATAATCTACAAGGAGAAACGGATGTCTGTGTGGGATGATCTCCTCGATCTGTTTTACATCAAGATGTTTCATTTATTTATCCTCCTGAAAAGCTTCGGTGAAGCGTGCTGACCGAAGATCATTGCATATTTCATCCGCAGCTGTATCTGTTCTTTATCTGTAATTTTTATTTAATGCGAAAAAGTTTCTGTCCGTATTCCACAGGCTTTCCATTCTCCACATAGATCTCTGCAATTTCTCCATCGAAATCACTTTCGATCTCATTCATCAGTTTCATGGCCTCCACGATTGCAAGAACCTGACCTTTTTTCACCTTATCTCCTACCTGGACGTAAGGAGGGAGATCCTGGGATGGAGCCGCATAGAAAGTTCCTACCAGTGGGGATGTTACCAGGTTTCCGGACTGATCAGAAGCAGCCTCGGACGGAGCTGATGTATCTGTTACGGTTTCTGACTGCCTCTTACTTTCCTGCACAGCAGATGCTGACTGGTTGTTCTGCGCTTCTGTATTCACCTGGTCTGCCGTCTTCTGAACTGCCCTGCGGACTTTTCCACCTGTCATTCCTGCTGCCGGGATGTTCTCCACAGTTTCCCCCATAACACCCTGGATGATCTGTGGTTTTCCATGCTCCATTGTCAGTGTCAGATCATCTGTCTCGTATGTAAAAGCGGTAAGCTCTGATGCTGATACATGATCGATCAGCTCAAGGATCTGGTTAAACTCCATTTTCACTCCTCCTCATACTTCTTCACAAGTATTGTTCCGTTGTGGCCGCCAAAACCAAGGGAATTACTCATTGCATAACGTACTTCCTGACTGGCAGGCGCACCGATCATATAGTTGAGATCAAGCTCTTCCTCTGTCTCTTTCGTTCCCACTGTCTGGTGGATAAAGCCGTCCAGAATGGATTTCACACACACAATAAATTCAACAGCTCCGGCTGCTCCCAGAAGATGTCCCACCATGGATTTTGTGGAGTTGATCTTCACATTTTTTGCAGCATCTTTAAACGCAAGCTTGATAGCTCTTGTCTCAAAAAGATCGTTATGATGTGTTCCGGTTCCGTGTGCATTAATGTAGTCAACTTCCTCAGGTGCAACTCCCGCCTCTTTCATGGCGTTTTCCATAGCACGTGCTGCTCCGCTTCCGTCCTCTGCCGGAGAAGTAATGTGAAATGCGTCTGCTGTTGCACCGTAGCCAACAACCTCTGCAAGAATATTGGCATTTCTTTTTCTCGCATGCTCAAGCTCTTCCAGAACCACAATGCCGGCACCTTCGCCCATAACAAAACCGCCTCTGTCCTTATCAAAAGGAATGGATGCACGCAGCGGATCTTCGCTTGTGGAGAGGGCTGTCAGACTTGAAAATCCTGCGATTCCGATGGGGCAGATCGCGCCTTCTGTTCCACCTGCAAGCATTACATCTGCATCCCCGCACTGGATCGCACGGAAAGCATCTCCGATACAGTGGGTTCCTGTTGCGCATGCAGTTACAACGTTAGTACATTTTCCTTTTGCACCGGTTGCAATGGAAACATTTCCTGCTGCCATGTTTGTGATCATTTTCGGAACAAGAAGTGGATCAACTCTTGACGGGCCTTTTTCCACAAGCTTCTTTTCATTAAGCTCTGTTGCCTGAAGGCTTCCCACACCGGAACCGATGATCACGCCTACCATGTACGGATCTTCCTCCTCCATCTTAAGGCCTGCATTTTCCACAGCTTCCAGAGCAGCTGCTACTGCATACTGGGAAAAAGGCTCCATTCTTCTGGCTGTTCTCGGGTCCATACGGTCTTTTGCCACAAAATCCTTCAGCTCCGCTGCCAGTGTTGCCTTATATCCTGTTGTATCAAAACGGGTGATCGGCCCGATTCCTACTTTTCCTTCTTTTACTCCGTTCCAGAAGCTTTCCACATCATTTCCGATAGGTGTTACTGCGCCAAGTCCTGTTACTACTACTCGTCTTTTCATCCTCAAATCTCCTCTACATTGCCATTCCGCCATCTACACTGAGCACCTGTCCTGTGATATAACGTGCACCGTCAGATGCCAGAAATGCTGCTGCTTTTGCCACATCTTCTGTTGTTCCCATTTTTCCCATTGGATAGATGCCGCGATATTTTCTTTTACTTTGTCAGAAAGCACGTCTGTCATATCTGTTTTGATAAATCCCGGGGCAATGGCGTTTACGGTGATTCCTCTGGATGCAAGCTCTTTTGCAGCGGATTTTGTCAGACCGATGATTCCTGCTTTTGAGGCTGCGTAGTTGGCCTGTCCTGCGTTTCCGTGGAGACCTACTACAGACGCAAGGCTGATGATCCGGCCACTTCGCTGTCTCAGCATCATTCTGGACACATGTCGGATACAGTTGAACGTACCTTTCAGATTCACATCAATTACTCTGGAAAAATCTTCTTCACTCATCTTCATGAGAAGTCCGTCTTTTGTGATTCCCGCATTGTTTACCAGGATATCGACTCTTCCATATCTTTCTGCAATAACCTTGAAAAAAGTCTCACACGCATTAAAATCTGCCACGTTGCACTGCATCACATCTGCCTGTCCACCAGCTGCCTCAATCTCTTTTTTTGTCTCTTCTGCTTTGTCTGCTGAACCATTATAATTGATCACTACAATATTTCCTGCTTTTGCAAGTTCCATGGCAATGGCTTTTCCGATTCCACGCGCACCGCCTGTTACTACTGCGATTTTTTTATCTGACATATGAATTCCTTTCTGGGCGATTATCTTCATCCGATTTCCTGGCAGACTTTTTCTGCATCTTCTACTGTCTGGATATTATATACTTTTACGTTCCTGTTGATCTTTCTCATGAATCCGGCAAGAGTTCTTCCTGGTCCGATCTCTACAAATGTATCAACTCCCTGGCTGATCATATTTTCTACACTCTGCTGCCAGCGGACAGAAGAAGCGATCTGTTCTTCCAGAAATGCTTTTGTCTCTGCTGAATCTTCCACATACTCTGCTGTTACATTTGTGACATATGGGATCTGAAGTGGATGAAGAGTGACATTTTCCAGAACCTTGCCCAGCTCTTTTCCTGCTTCTTTCAGCATTGCAGAATGGAAAGGACCACTCACATTTAACGGGATCACTCTTCTTCCACCTGCTTCTTTCAGTTTTTCGGAAGCTTCACTGACTGCCTGTGCAAGTCCTGTGATCACGATCTGCCCCGGACAGTTATAATTGGCAATGCTCACATCCGGAATATCTGCAATCACTTCCTCGATCTTCTCTGTTTCCATTCCCATTACAGCTGCCATGCTGCCCTGTCCTGCCGGAACAGCCTGCTCCATAAGGATTCCTCTTTTTCTTACCGTTGTAATGGCATCTTTCAAATCCATGCCGCCTGCTGCTTCAATGGCACAGTATTCTCCAAGGCTTAACCCTGCTGTCACGTCCGGGTGAAGTCCCATTTCTTCTGTTACTTTTTCCATTGCAAGACAGGTTGTGACAAGTGCCGCCTGTGTATACTCGGTAAGGTCAAGTTTATCATTCTCCTCAAAGCAGAGAGCTTTCATGTCAAGATCCAGCCACTCACTGGCTGAATCAAAAACCTTTTTTGCTGTGTCATATTTTTCATAAAAATCTTTTCCCATACCAGCTTTCTGTGCGCCCTGGCCTGGAAAGATAAATGCTATTTTTCCCATTTGCTTATTCCTCCACAAGAAAAGCGTGTTTTTTTACAGCTTCCTTCGTTTCCGCGATCAGTCTCGTCATAAGCTCTTTACAGGTCGGCACATCTTTCACCATTCCTGCGATCTGGCCGGACATGACGCTTCCTGTTTTTACATCACCATCTACAACAGCCTTGCGAAGTCCTCCAAGTGTGAGCATCTCAAGCTCCTCAAAAGATGCTCCTGCTGCTTCTTTTTCCAGATATTCTTTTGTCATCGGATTTCTTAACGTACGTACCGGATGGCCTGTGGTACGGCCGGTTACTCTTGTATCGATATCTTTTGCTTTCAGAAGGAACTGCTTATAATTCTCATGGACATTACATTCCTCAGTTGCTACGAAACGTGTTCCCATCTGTACACCTTCTGCTCCCAGCATAAAGGCTGCCGCGATTCCGCGGCCGTCTGCGATTCCGCCTGCTGCGATCACCGGGATCTGTACTGCATCAACAACCTGTGGCACCAGTGCCATTGTTGTTGTCTCTCCGATATGTCCGCCTGACTCCGTTCCCTCTGCCACAACAGCATCTGCACCACAACGTTCCATTCTTCTTGCAAGAGCTACTGATGCAACCACCGGAATAACTTTTACTCCGGCTGTTTTCCATGCTTCCATGTATTTCTCAGGACTTCCGGCACCTGTTGTTACCACCTTGATTCCTTCTTCTACTACAATCTTTGCAACCTCATCTGCACTTGGGCTCATAAGCATGATGTTTACACCAAAAGGCTTGTCTGTCAGCTTTTTTGCCTCGCGGATCTGCTCGCGAACCCATTCAGCCGGTGCATTGGCTGCTGCGATCAGCCCAAGGCCGCCAGCTTCAGATACAGCAGCTGCAATATGATGATCTGCTACCCAGGCCATACCGCCCTGAATGACAGGATATTCAATACCAAGTAATTCTGTGATTCTCGTTTTCATTTTTTACCTCCGGGAAATTAATACTCAATCAAACTCGCTCCATATGTCAATCCACCGCCGAAACCTGCAAGTATCAGCTTATCGCCTCTCTGCAGTTTTCCGCTTTTTTTCACCTCATCCAGAAGGATCAGAAGACTTGCTGATGAGGTATTTCCGTATTCATCCATATTCATGGGAAACTTGGAAATGTCTTCTCCTATTCGCCTTGCTGCTGAGCGGATGATCCGCTCGTTTGCCTGATGAAGAAGATAATATCGGATGTCCTCACATGGAACTTTTTCTCTGGAAAGAAGATTTTTTACTGCCTCCGGAACTTTCGAAACTGCGAAGGTAAAAACTTCTTTTCCATTCATTTGTATGTAGGTTTCTTTTGCTTTGGGATCTGTTTCGTATTGGATCTGGTTTCTGCTTCGCAGTGTAAGTGCACCGCCTTTTTTTCCGATGGACTGTGTTACCTGGCATATCTGCCGCTTTCTTCTGCTTTCAGTACAACTGCTCCTGCTCCATCCCCAAAAAGGATGCAGGTGCCTCGATCTGTCCAGTCCGTTAAAGCGGACAATTTTTCTGCACCGATCACAAGTGCTGTCTGATAAATTCCCTGGGACAGATAAGCCTGTGCTGTGTTTAATGCCAGAAGAGATCCTGTACAGGCTCCGTTCAGATCGAAACAGGTAGCCTTTTCTGCGCCAAGTTTTTCCTGCACTCTGCATGCCACACAGGGCATGATCTCAGTTGGTGAGATTGTCGCTACAATAATAAGGTCGATCTCCTCTGCCTT
Organism: Ruminococcus sp. AF46-10NS; assembly: GCF_003474435.1. GTDB lineage: Bacteria > Bacillota > Clostridia > Lachnospirales > Lachnospiraceae > Blautia_A. Next base: position 65,478 of record NZ_QRNF01000006.1, on the reverse strand, counting down.
AATATCTGCATCTTCCAGTGCTCTCTGTGCGGCCCTTGATGCCATTGTCACAGTATCTTCATTTTCTTCCGCAATGTGTCTCTGCACCACTCCGGTTCTTTCCCGGATCCATTCATCACTGGTGTCCACCATCCTGGCCAGATCGTTGTTGTCCCATACTTTCAGTGGTGCCCAGGAACCTGTTCCACATATTTTACCTGTCATATTTCTCTCCATAATCTTTACTGCTGTTCTCTGGATTATATTTTACTTTAAAATATTTTGATTATCAAATTATATCATCATAAAAGTATTTGTCAAGAAGAAATGTTATAGCAGCCTTTAGTATGAGCTGCGTTATCGCTTTATTTAACCGGCTTTTCATAAAATAACAGCTGCCGCAGACGTGGAGTATTAAACCCCACTGCCTGACAGGCAGCTGTTATTTACATTGTCTGTATAAACCAAACCACAACACTCTCCACAACCAGTATCACCGGAACACCGACTGCAAATTTAGGCTTGCGGGTTTTATGATGGAAAAACTGCATGCCTAAGATTGCTCCGGCACTGCCTCCGATGAGAGCACTGATGAGAAGGGTTTTCTCCGGAATGCGCCAGAGGTTGTGGCGGGCTTTTTGTTTATCGATGCCGAACAGCACGAAAGCCAGAATGTTTACGGCAAGAAGATAATAATATATGTAATCGTTCATGATTTTCCCCTTCCTCTTATAGTTTAACAATCAGCACCGGTATTGGCGGATCATTGGGGCGATTTACATATTCTGACTGGATAACCAGATATTTATGCGGATCCAGCTGCCGGATAAAATCCAGCATCGCATCCCGCTCCTGAAATCCGGTATCTCCGCCGCTGTAGATACACAATGTCATAAGGCCGCCTTTTTTCAGCAGGTGAAGACCAGCTTCCACAGCTTTTTTGCTGCTGTCAGCCTTAGTTGCAATGGAATGATCTCCACCAGGAAGATAACCCAGATTAAAGGTGATGCAGGATACGGTATCCGGTTTTGCATAGTTCATCATATTTTCATGGGAATCCAGGAACAGCTGATAATTCTCAGGGCAGCCATCCTTCAAAAGCCGTTCCCCAGTATGCTCCAGTGCCTGCTTCTGGATATCAAAAGCAATCACATGACCCTTCTCTCCTGCAAGCCTGCTCAGAAGTGCAGTATCATTCCCATTTCCCATCGTTGCATCAATACAGATATCCCCCGGCATTACCTGCTGCCTGATAAAATGCTGAGTATATGCTGTGATCTGAAGATTTTTCATAATGAATCCTTTCTTTTCCTGCAAAGTCAGTACCACCAGCTCTGCTGGGAGTTTGAGATCGTTCCAAATATCTTCTGTCTCTACAGTTCATGATAATACGGGCAGATATCCTCATAATGTCCGTCCTTCATACGGAATCCCTTCGGGATCACGCCAAGCTGCACGAAGCCAAGTCTCTCATAAAGATGTCTTGCATGAACATTACATGCCACGACCGCATTAAACTGCAGAACTCCAAAGCCGTGCTCTTTTCCCTGCACCAGACAGTCCGACACCAGTTTTTCTCCGATATGAAGGCCCCTGGAATCTCTGCTTACTGCATAGCTGGCGTTGCAGATATGTCCGCATCTTCCTATATTATTAGGATGAAGAATATAAAGGCCATAAACCTTTCCGCTTTCCTTATCTACAGCCGCAGCTGTATATGTCTGCTCCGCAAAAAAATTTCTTCCTGTTTCTTCGTTCAGATATTCTTCCTGTGGAAAAGCCACGCCATCTTCTACAACCTCATTCCAGATCCGGATCAGGTCCGGAAGATCTTTTTCCTCGTATTTTCTTACTGTAATATTCACAATAGCTTCTCCTCTCGCATTTCTGCAAAACACACAGCAAAACAGTCATTTGCATTTTATTTCCCCTCTTCTACATTCACATAAGCAGTTCCACATTCCGCCCGTCACGCCACAGTACACCTTCATCAGTCAGATTCCTGATCTCTCGCATCATGGCACTGCGGTCCACACTCAAGTACTGAGCCAGCGCAGTATATGACATCGGCAGTTTAAACTTCCCAGTATTCTTCTCTGCGGCCAGTGAATGAAGATACGCCATCAGTTTTTTTCTGGTGCTGGACCTGGAAAGCATATAGATACGGTCCGTCTGCTGTCTGGAGCGAAGTGCGATCATCTGCAGAAGATTGCTGACCATCTGACTGTGATGATGACAGGCATTTTCACATCGCTTGATCACGTGCTCATAATCAATAAACATCACCTTCGTATCCGTAGTGGCACACACATAATAATGCTGGGAATCTGCCGGAAGCAAAAAAGGCTCTCCAAACACGCTGTCTCTGTTCAGTTCATCGATCACATACTCATTCCCGTCTTCATCACAGCAGTAAAGAACTGCCCGTCCCTCCTGGATCAGACCGATTTTTTTCATGGAGCTGGAATATTCCATGATCGTCTCCCCATTCTGGAAAAAAGCCTCCCGGACTTTGAAACAGACACGCATTCTTTCCTGCTCTTCGGGCAGAATATCCGTAAATAATGTGATATGCTCCATAGCTTCTTTTCCCCATCCTTCCCCATGTTATCTGCTCATGATTTTATACCAGCATATCTGAAATGTAAAGATAAAGCGGTTCATTCCATGAATGACATCACGCTCTGTATTACTGTTCACTCCGTGGCCAGCAGTACACTTCGCAATGCACCGAAATCACAAGCATTTTATAAAACATTATCTGGAAAACACGCTGTAATAATCCCCTGGAAAAATGTTTATTTTAATAATGACATTTATATATTTTCCATATTTTGTTGTATTTGCAACAGAATTATTGTGGCGAATCTGTTATATTTTTATCAAAGTTAAGAACAAATAAAACAGCCACTCACATAAATCCACCATAGAAAGAAAAGAGGTATTGCTCATGAAAATCACAGATACTATCAAATATGTAGGCGTAAACGATCACCAGATTGACCTTTTCGAAGGCCAGTACAAAGTTCCAAACGGTATGTCCTACAACTCCTATGTGATCCTGGACGAAAAAACTGCTGTCATGGATACAGTAGATGCCAATTTTACCCACGAATGGCTTGATAATATCCAGCAGGTTCTCGGAAACCGAAGACCTGATTATCTCATCGTACAGCATATGGAACCGGATCATGCAGCTAATATTGCAAACTTCATGAAGGTTTATCCAGATACTACTGTTGTCTCCAATCAGAAAGCTTTTGCTATGATCCAGAACTTTTTTGATCTGGATCTGGAAGGTCAGAAAATTGTCGTAGATAATGGCTCCAGCCTTTCTCTGGGAAATCATAACCTGACCTTCGTATTCGCCCCGATGGTACACTGGCCGGAGGTTATGGTTACTTATGACAGCACAGATAAAGTACTTTTTTCCGCAGATGGTTTCGGAAAATTCGGTGCTCTGGATGTGGATGAGCCATGGGATGATGAGGCAAGAAGATATTTTATCGGCATTGTCGGCAAATACGGCGCGCAGGTACAGAAGCTTCTCAAGGTTGCTGCAGCTCTGGATATCCAGACCATCTGCCCGCTTCACGGACCGGTTCTTAATGAAAACCTCGGACATTATATCGGGCTTTACGATACCTGGTCTTCCTACACACCGGAGGATGACGGAATCGTGATCGCATATACTTCCGTGTACGGACACACAAGAACAGCGGTTCAGCAGCTTGCCGACAAATTCCGTGCCAAAGGATGTCCGAGAGTGCTGATCTATGACCTGGCAAGAGATGACATGTCCCAGGCACTCAGCGATGCTTTTCGCTACTCCAAGCTGGTTCTGGCAACCACTACCTATAACGCAAGTATCTATCCGTTTATGAATGATTTTATTACCCGTCTGGTGGAGCATAATTTCCAGAACCGTACCGTAGGTCTTATCGAAAATGGAAGCTGGGCACCACTGGCCGCCAAGGTTATGAAAGAAATGCTTTCCAAATGCAAAAAGATCAACTGGTTGAACACTACTGTAAAGATCATGTCTGCAGTAAACGAGGAAAACCGCAAACAGATGGATGTAATGGCTGATGAGCTCTGCCAGGAATATATCGCAAAAAACGACAGTCTTGCAAACAAAAGTGATATGACTGCACTGTTCCGTATCGGCTACGGTCTCTATGTAGTAACCTCAAACGATGGCAAAAAAGACAACGGTCTTATCGTCAACACCGTTACACAGCTTACTGACAATCCTTACCGCGTAGCCGTCAATATCAACAAAGCCAACTATTCTCATCATGTGATCCAGCAGACCGGTATTATGAATGTAAACTGTCTCTCCGTGGACGCTCCGTTCTCTGTTTTTGAGCAATTTGGTTTCCAGTCTGGAAGAAGCGCAGATAAGTTTGCCGGCCAGAAAGTGAATCATTCTGACAATGGACTGGTATTCCTGGATAAATATATCAACGCATTCATGTCTCTGAAAGTAGAAAATTATGTGGATCTTGGCACACACGGAATGTTCATCTGCAGCGTTACAGAGGCCCGTGTCATGAGCGATCAGGAGACTATGACTTACACCTACTATCAGAAAAATGTAAAACCGAAGCCTCAGACCGAAGGAAAAAAAGGCTGGGTATGCAAAGTCTGCGGATATATCTACGAGGCGACGAGCTTCCGGAAGATATCATCTGCCGCTGTGCAAACATGGGGCTGTTGACTTCGAGCCGATTGAAGGATAAATATTTACTGAGACTTCTGTCTGAACACAAATTATAAACCTGAAAAAGCCAGACACTGAGACTGTAAGCAGAATCTTTAAATAAGATTCTTATCATCTCAAATGTGTCTGGCTTTTTTCTGCATATAAAACTGATATCTTCAGTCGGTTTACTGTCTACTTTCTGAACACGCTTCCTGGTAAATCGTGCATCATACAGTATTTATCAACCTGGCTTACTTCATCAAACGGATAACCTGCTCCACAGTATCTGCCATGTTCTGTTTTGCATTCTCATTCTTCATGGCTTCCTCCAGTGTTACCACACCGCGGAGGATCGGGAAAAACGCGTCGATTCCTGCATCGTTGCAGGCTCTTGCGTCACGCTGTACCGCACCTGCAAAAGCGATGACTTTTTTGCCATGCTTTTTCGCAAGCTTTGCAACACCGACCGGAGCTTTTCCCATGGCAGTCTGACCGTCCATGCGGCCCTCACCTGTGATCACAAGATCTGCGTCTTTAATATAATCCTCAAGCTTCGTCTCGTCCAGAACGATATTAATACCGGATTCCAGAACCGCATCTGTAAAGGTAAGGAATGCGAAGCCCATTCCACCGGCTGCTCCTGTTCCCGGATACTCCGGATCTGCCTTCGGAAAACGTCCTTTTGCAAGCTCCGCGTAAGCTCCAAGCCACTGATCCATATCCTTGATCATCTCAGGAGTTGCACCTTTCTGCGGACCGTAGATTGCGCTACATCCCAGCTCTCCGCAAAGAGGATTGGTTACATCACAGGCAACACGGAATTTACATTCTGCAAGTTCCGGGATCACGTAGGCATCTGTGATCTCTGTGATATCCTTGAGTCCACGTGCTCCCGGCAGAACCTGTTTGCCGTCTTTATCAAGGAATGCGTAGCCAAGTGCCTGAAGCATTCCCACACCGCCGTCATTTGTAGCACTTCCGCCGATACCTACAATAAATCTGCGGCAGCCTTTTTCGATAGCATCCTTGATAACCTCACCTACACCGTAAGTTGTGGTGTAAAGAGGATTTCTTTTCTCATCTGGAACCTGTGTGATTCCTGCTGCTCCTGCCATCTCGATAACTGCTGTTTTTGTGCTCTCGATAATTCCATACTCACAGATTACCGGCTCACCAAGAGGGCCTGTAACTTTAACATACTCTGTTTTTCCGTTCATTCCTGCAACAAGAGCCTCCACAGTACCCTCACCACCATCTGCCAGCGGTCTTACCTGAACCTCTGCGCTGGCATCCACACGATGGATTCCCGCTGCTGCTGCAAAACCAGCCTCCATGGATGTCATGCTTCCTTTAAAAGAATCGATTGCTGTGACTACTTTCATTATTCGTTCCTCCTGTGAGATTTTTTCCATAAAACAGACTTCTCATTCCCTGCCCGCGCTTCACATCAGCAGTAAGCGAATGTCTATTTGCATTCAACCTTTTTTCCGTTCTTATCATAATAAATTCGGAAATAAATGTATATATTATATATGCTATATTCTTTATATATTTCTGTATTTTATTGTTATATATAACATAGCAAAATTGAAGTTTTGAATTCTATATGATATACTTTCCAAAAGAAATCAAGGAGGTTCCCTATGATCACACACATCAGCCATGCTCTCGCCCAGCAGATCGTCAACACCATTAAAGACGTCTGCAGCTATGATATCAATTTCATCAATCCCTCCGGCACTATTATCGCCAGTACCAATTCTGCCCGAATCGGAACCTTTCATGAGATCGGACGAAAGGCTGCTGCCACGGGCGTTACGATCGAAGTGGCTGAATCCGAAAATTTTACCGGGACACGGCAGGGAATCAATATGCCCCTTTATCATGAGGACAACCTTCTGGCCGTGATCGGCATCACCGGCTCACCGGAAAAAGTGCGCAAGTATGCGTTTCTGGCCCAGCGCATTACCAGCCTTCTGATCCGTGAGCAGGAACTGAGCCAGTACAGCCAGCATCAGGCAGATAAGAAGCATTTTGTCATCAGTTCCCTGCTCCATGGCGATGCCCAGAACCCGGAATACCTTCTGAAATGTCTCAGAGAATTTCAGATTGATCCTGACACACCCAAGCGGCTGATCCTGATACGGACATATTCCGATACAGTGCATTCCGCACAGGCCCACTCTACTGAAAATGCATCTGTTGATGTAAAAACAAATACTGATTTTTCCCTTCCAGAGCATCATATTCGAAATCTTTTCATAGATACAGGAATCACGCTGTACACCTTTCGCTACCCGGGCGATTACCTGGCTGTCGCAGACAGTTCCCGTTTCTCCGAGATCTCCGGGAAGCTGCGCCGTTTTGCCGAACAGCATGGCGATACCCTGTCCATTGCAGTGGGAAGATCCGTGCCTCTGCATCAGCTCAGTATTTCTCTGAAAACGGCTGAAACTGCCCTTCGCAGTCTGCAGTTTCCAGCAGCCGGCAATGACACTGACAAAAGCGCAATAGAACATTACGTACTGTTTGACAATCTCACTCTGGAAATCATTCTTTCCTCTGTATCACCAGAAGACCGTAAAGAATTTGCCGAAAAAACTATCTGCCTCCTCTCTGACAACGAGCAGGAACTTCTTCGCACCTATTTTTCTCTGGAAATGTCACTGGCCGACACTGCGGAAAAGCTTTTTCTCCATAAAAATACTCTCCAATATAAATTAAACCACATTTATAAAAAATGTGGTCTTAATCCCCGGAAATTTCGAGACGCTGTTCTGTTGTACCTGGCATTGGAGATGGAGTAAGTCCTCTGCCCCTCCAATATCACCTTATCCGGAAACTGCTCTCCTTCTCCAGCGGAATTTCCTTAGACTCGATTCCTTCGATCTCCACATAATTCTGCTGGGAAAGCCTCTCAACCATCTCCCGGATCTCCTCTCTGGTTCCCTGAACCTCCATCTCCACGCGATCATCCCAAAGATTCCGCACCCATCCGGTCACTCCCATATCCTGCGCGATATAAAAAGAGCGGTAACGAAATCCAACTCCCTGAACTCTTCCTGAAAAGTAAAAATGTTTTCGAATTTTTTCCATCTGACACCTCATATTCTTCTGTCACGTATATTCCTTCTCAATCTTCACCCTACACATCCCGACATCACAACGTCCGCCGGAATACTCTACGTTAATTGAATAAAAGCATTCGCTACGCAACTCTACATCAATAACCTGCTTTGCAGTTTATTCGATTATATAATACTCTGCCTTAAGTTGTAAAGTTATAACTACTTGGAAATCAGACTTATCTGCGCTATAATAATTCCATCAGATTACTATAGCAATTTCAGAAATTGCAATTATTCAGGAGGTAAAATATTATGAACGAAAGCATCAAAAATCTTCTGGAGCGCAGAAGTATCCGCGCTTATAAGAAGGACCTTGTTCCCCAGGAAACTCTGGATGTGATCCTGAAGGCCGGCGAATATTCCCCAAGCGGTATGGGACAGCAGAGCACTCTTATGGTCGTAACACAGGACCCTGACCTCGTGGCAAAACTTTCCAGGATGAACGCAGATGTTATGGGCAGCAAATCTGATCCATTCTACGGTGCTCCGACCGTGATCATTGTTTTCTCAGACAGCAAAATGGGTACATGTGTTGAGAATGGCAGCCTTGTGATGGGAAATCTTATGAATGCAGCTCATGCCCTTGGTGTTGATTCCTGCTGGATCCACCGCGCAAGAGAAGTTTTTGATTCCGAGGAAGGAAAAGAACTTAAGAAACAGTGGGGCGTTCCGGAAGAGTATGTTGGCATCGGCACTGTGTTCTGGGATACCGTGACTGCGAGTATCCGGATGCAAAGCCTCGTAAAGAGGGATTTGTGATCCGCGTCTGATCCAAACGACCATAACAAAAAATCTGGCAGAACTGTCCTTCTCATACGCATCTTACGTATCCGGTAACAATTCTGCCAGATTTTTATTTTCACTTATTTCAACGCCTTGTCCTTATATTTTGAGATCTCCTCAAGATATTTTTTTCCAAGGGCACTGATATTAACACCTTTTCTTGCGATGTATCCAATGGTCATGATCTCATCAGAATCCAGTTTCACAGCACAGTAATCAGAACCGTTGAGATCCTCGCAGATAATTCCTGAACACAGCGTGTAACCGTTAAGTCCTACCATCAGATTCAGCATAGTCGCTCTGTCATCTGCTTTGATCAGACGTTTATATTCGTAAGTACTTAAAACCTCCTCTGCAAAATAAAAGGAATTATTTCCTCCCTGTTCAAAAGACAGACAAGGATATTCTTTCAGTTCTTCCAGAGTTATCATCTCTCGTTTTGCCAGTGGATGGCCTTTCCACATGTAAACGTAAATACTGCAGTTCAGAAGCTCGTGAAACTCCAGACCATATTCATGAAACATCTTCGTCAGAACCTTTCGGTTGAAATCATTGACGTAAAGAATTCCGATCTCACTTTTAAAATCACGTACATCTTCAATCACCTGATAGGTCTTTGTCTCATGAACTGCGAATTCATACTCATCCATTCCGAACTGTTTCACAAGTTCCACAAAAGCATTCACTGCAAATGTATAGTGCTGCATGGAAACACTGAATTTCTTTCGTGACTGCTCCTTGAAAATATATTTGGCTTCCATCAGTTTATACTGTTCAACCACCTGTCTCGCATATCCGAGAAATTCCTCACCTGCCGGTGTCACTGCAATTCCTCTGTTTGTTCTCCGGAATATCTCAACACCCGTCTCTGCTTCCAGTTCCCTGATCGCTGTAGAAAGACTGGGCTGGGAAATATAAAGGCTTTTAGCTGCCTCATTCATAGAGCCTGCTTTTGCGATCTCAATCGTATATCTAAGCTGTGCCAGCGTCATCTGTCAACCTCCCTGCTGCCATGTTTGGTAATTTACGCTTATTATTTAAGGTAATTCTTATCTACATATCCTTCTTTTCCAAGTTTCGGAACGTATACATACCAGTAAGTACTGTCTTTTTTCTCAATGATCTCCACCTGATCGCCTGTATTTAACTGCGCAATCTCATTATTTTTGTCATAGGCTTTCGCATTCCGCAATGCCAGATACCCTTTTTCCACCTGGACGGTCATTGTCGGGTACGTAACCTCTGAACCACCGGTGATATAGTTTTTGTCCACATATCCTGTTTTATCAAGCAGCGGAGAATACACGTACCAGTAATTGCTGTCGCTGGTATCCTTCACCTGTACCGTGTCACCTGTATTTAACTGACCGATCTCATTGCTGTCATTGTAAGCCGGCTTATTACGAAGAGCCAGATAGCCTTTCTCTACTTTCACTGTCCACAGGCCGCTGTTATAAATGTATCGGTTATCCACATATCCGCATTTATCAAGCTTCGGAGAATATACATACCAGTAAGTAGAATCACTGCTGTCTTTTACAAGGACAGTATCACCTGTATTCAGACGGCCGATCTCATTACTGTCATTATAGGCTGCTGTGTTTCGAAGAGCCAGATAACCGCTTTTTACTTTTACAGTCCAGGAATCATTGGATGTGGATTCACTTTCCACCGCTTTGATATAATTCTTGTCTACATATCCGGACTTATCAAGCTTCGGAGAATATGCGTACCAGTAAGTAGAATCCTTCCTGTTTGTAACCTCAACCAGATCTCCGGTATTCAGCTGGCCAATCTCATTACTCTTGTCAAAAGCTTTCTCACTTCGAAAAGCCAGGTAGCCACTCTTTACATTCACCTGAAAAGTTGTTCCTGCTGCTGCGTGTGTCCTCTGTGTTGTCATCATAAATGCCGTCGCAAAAATAAATACAAAAAGTGCCAGGTATTTCACTGTTTTTATGAATGACAGATAAGTTTTTTTCTCCATAGACATGCCTCCTTTTTCTTTGTCAGCAAAGCAAATATTTGTATATTCTTCTGCTCTGCTGCATATTTGATAAACGCAATTCCCCGACAATATGATATTTTTTCTGCTGATAAGCTGATCTGTTCTTACCGATCAGATATCTGCCGGGATTTTATGTCAGTATTATATCATATTTCCTGTAAAAATCTGTAAGAATCATATATCTGTGGTGAGTCCGAATTGGACTTATATCGGGACAGAGGGTTGACATTTCATGTTTTAGGTGTTATATTCTATATAGAACAACTGGGAGAGCACTTTTTTATCAAACCAGTTTTACCGAAGATTTTGAAGTTATCCCCCGGGAATTATTCCCGGGGAATTTTGTACGCAGATGCAGCAATTCAGAGATCATATTTTACAGGATTTTGAACTGCTGCGCACAGACAGCATAATTATGTAAGGGAAGGTGAATACCATGTCAGCAAAAAGAGATTATTACGACGTTCTGGGCATTGACCGGAACGCAGATGAGAAAACAATAAAAAAAGCATACCGTAAACTGGCCAAGAAATATCATCCGGATACCAACGCCGGAAATGCGGACGCAGCAGATAAATTCAAAGAAGTAAATGAGGCCTATGATGTCTTAAGCGATCCTAAGAAAAAGAAAATGTACGATCAGTTCGGCCACGCTGCTTTTGAAGCCGGAGCCGATCCGGGCGCAGGTGCAGGTACAGGCGGCTTCAGCGGATTTCACGGTGGAACCAATGGCGGATATCAGGAATTTCATTTTAATGGTGAAGATATGGATGATATTTTCGGAGATATCTTCGGAAATATGTTCCATGGCAACCATAGCGGAAGCAACGGTTTTGGCGGTAGCAACAGAAGTTATTCCCATTTCGGCGGAGGCAGCGGATTCCACAGCAGAAGCGGTTTTGGCAGCAATGGATTTGGTGGCAGCGGTTTCGGCGGATTCCATCAGCAGGATTTTGCACAGAAGGGCTCTGATGTGAAGGCCAGCATCAACGTAACTTTCGATGAGGCAGCTTTTGGTGCAGACAAGAGAATTTCCCTGTCCGGTCCGGATGGGAGTTCCGGCGCACCGCAGACACTTCAGGTTCACATTCCGGCAGGTATAGACACCGGCAAGAGCATCCGTCTTAAGGGAAAAGGAATGCCAGGAACCGGCGGTGGAGAACCTGGTGATCTGCTTTTGAAAGTTACAGTTGGCACCCGTCCCGGATATGAGCGGAAAGGCTCTGATGTTTATACTACCATTTCCATTCCGTATACAACAGCTGTATTTGGCGGTGAGGCTACTGTTCCTACTCTTTACGGAAATGTGATCTGCAAGATCCGTGAAGGCATGCAGTCCGGCTCCAAAATCCGTCTGAGAGGAAAAGGTATCGTCTCCATGAAGAATCCGGAAGTTCGCGGTGACCAGTATGTAACCATCCAGATCCAGGTTCCGCAGAATCTGAATTATACTGCAAAAGAGAAGCTTCATGAATATGCCAAGGCCTGCGGCCTGGAAAAAAGTAACGCAAGCAGCTCACATGTAGCGTAAGATTTCTTCGCATCTCATTATTAAGAAATCCATGCCAGTCAGAAAATTTATACTAACGTTATAATATACGTAAAGTGACGCAATCCACTACATTACGCAGCTTTACTTATTAGATGTTTCTGCAGGTTTCTCTGGTTGGCATATATTCCTTCTCCAATAAAAAAGAGTATCACATCACTCATACTGCCATAAAACAACTACTTACATTCCGCTTCATTCATCAAACGGGTATTCGCAGTTGCATTTGGTTAAGTATAAGATCCTGTGATACTCTTTTTTCAAAACTCTTTTATGACAATGTCATATCTCCATCTTTCACCCATCCAAGTTTACGCACAAACATATTGATGAGCGGGCAGAGGACTGCCGGAAGAATGAAGGAGATCAGGATAAGACCTGCCCAGTCCATTCCTGTGACCGCAGTCTTGGTTCCTGCTGCAATATCATTCATCCATCCTGTATACACACCGATCTGTCCTACAAAACCGCAGGTTCCCATTCCTGAAGAAACTGCTGTTCCATTCATCTGCAGTTTAAACAGACAGGTTGCGATCGGGCCTGTGATCGCGGATGTAACGATCGGCGCGATCCAGATCCTTGGATTTCTGACGATATTTCCCATCTGGAGCATGGAGGTTCCAATTCCCTGAGAAACCAGTCCGCCCCATTTATTCTCTTTAAAGGACATCACTGCAAAACCAACCATCTGCGCACAGCAGCCTGCTACTGCAGCACCGCCAGCCAGACCGGTAAGTCCCAGAGCTGCGCAGATCGCAGCAGAGGAAATCGGCAGTGTCAGTGCAATTCCCACAAATACGGAAACCAGGATTCCCATAAAGAATGGCTGCAGGTCAGTTGCCCACATGATCACGCTTCCCACTTTCATGGCAGCTTTTCCAAGGGCAGGTGCCCACCATGCGGAAAGCCCTACACCTACACCGATGGTAACAAGCGGTGTCACAAGGATATCGATCTTCGTCTCCTTGGAAACTGCCTTACCAATCTCAGCTGCAACAATGGCAACAAAAAGTACTGCCAGAGGGCCGCCTGCTCCGCCAAGTGCATTAGAGGCAAAACCAACCGTGATCAGTGAAAACAGTACCAGCGGCGGACAATGCAGCGCATAACCGATGGCTACTGCCATTGCAGGGCCACTCATGCTGATGCCAGAGAACCGACTGTGTACTGGGTGTCATTGACTGTGGCAACTGCCATAGTCAGAAACGGAATGTGGAACTGTGTGCCAATAGTGTTTATGATCGTACCGATCAGCAGAGAACAGAAAAGTCCCTGTGCCATGGCTCCCAGTGCATCGATACCGTATCTCTTCAGGGATATCTCGATATCCTTCCGCTTCAGAAACGCTTTGAATTTTTCCATTTTTAACTCTCTCCTTACCCTGACCCGTTTCCCGTCGGATCAGTTGTTTTATTACTGTCGATTTCTCAGGATCTTATCTGCCGGCAGTAACCTTTACTTGCAAAAAGTCTCGCTGACTTTCTCCAGTTCCTCACGGATGGAGATATGCTGCGGACAGACTTCCTCGCACTGTCCGCATTTCACGCACTCGTCTGCGCGCTTTCTGCCATGACTACTTACCAGCCATTCCTCCTGATGAGCTGCAGCAGCCTTGTTTCCGTACAGTGTCAGATAATTCATTGCTGTGAAAGATCCGGAAATTCCAATTTCCATCGGACAGACTTTTGCACAGTAGTTACAGGTTGTACATGGAATCAGAGGAATTTTGCTCATAGCAGCTCTTGCCTTGTCGATGGTTTCTTTCTCGCTGTCAGTAAGACCGTTAAAATCTTTCATAAAGGAAAGGTTATCTTCCATCTGTGCAATGTTGCTCATTCCGGAAAGTACAGTGATCACGCCTTCCAGATCAGCTGCAAAACGAATCGCCCAGGACGCTGTAGATGCTTCCGGCTCTGCTGCCTTTAAGATCTTCTCAACAGATTCCGGCGGAGTTGCAAGCATGCCGCCTTTTACAGGCTCCATGATAATGACCGGCTTGCCATGCTTCCTAGCTACTTCGTAGCAGGCTCTTGACTGGATTGCCGGATTCTCCCAGTCTGCATAGTTGATCTGGAGCTGTACAAACTCCATCTCAGGATGTACAGTAAGAATTGCCTCCAGTTCTTCCGGTGTGGAGTGGAAAGAAAATCCTGCATGTTTGATCAGGCCGGCTTCTTTCTGCTCACGGATCCAGTCCCATAAACCGTAATCATCGAAAAATTTTGTTCTGTGCTCTCCAAGATTATGGAGAAGATAAAAATCAAAATATCCGGCTTTTGTTCTCTCAAGGGATGTCTTAAACTGTGCAAGAGCTTCATCTCTTGTCTTGCAGTTGATCCATGCAGCCATCTTGGTTGCCAGCTGATATTTTTCTCTCGGATAACGTTCTACCAGGGCTTCGCGAATGGCATCCTCGCTGCCTGCATAAGCCCATGCTGTATCAAAATATGTGAATCCGGCTTCCAGAAATTTATCTACCATTACCTTGGTCTGCTCCACATCGATCACGCCTTCGGATTTCTGCGGCAGTCTCATAAGACCAAAACCCAGTTTTTTGATTTCTTCACCTAAATATGCCATAGTTATCATCTCCCTTCTTTTTTATTGCGGACAGAAAAAATCCTGCAAGCAGGATTCTCCGCGTTTCTCCTATTATAACGATATTTTTCCCAATGGTAAACCTTTTTCTTTGACAATCAAATAGCACCTGACAAGACAGTAATATCAAAGGATACAAAAAACAGCTGCATTCCCTATAGCCGGAAGCAGCTGTTCACCTGCCAGAAAAATCCCCGCAAATGTCATGATAATTCTTTTCACAGTCAGTGAATTCATCTTTACACCTCTTATCAAATATCCTAAAATGGTCGTATCAGGTCTGAATACTCTGAAAAATTTCTTTGAAAGGCAGGCAGCGATCATGGAAGACAAACAGGTCATGAACCGGCAAACCTCATCAAAAGAACTCCATCTGGTATCCTGCGGATGGGAAAAATGTACTCCAAGTCAGTCTTACGGTCCCGGGGTGCGCCGGTATTATACCATCCATTTTGTACTGAAAGGTCAGGGATATTTCTATATAAATAACCGGAAATATTCTCTGAAAGCCGGCCAGTGTTTTTTCATCCCACCTGAGGTCAGCACACTTTATAAAGCAGAGCCGGCAAATCCCTGGACTTATATCTGGATCTGTTTTAACGGCGAACAGGCTGCCACTCTTTCCAGACACTGCCACCTCACCATCGAGGAGCCAGTCCAGCAGCTTACCTCGGTTTGCCCCTACCAAGAAACGATCCTAGAAATGATGACCCGCACCAGGCTCACTCCCGCTAACGAAGCTTATATCCAGAGCAGTCTCTACCGGATCATTGCCATGCTGGAGGAAGAATTCCATGCCTCCTACACAACCGCTGAATCCAACGATAATTTTTATATTACCCAGGCAGTAGATTACATTAAAAAAAGTCCGCTCCAGAATATCACAGTGACAGATGTTGCCGATTATCTCCACATCAGCCGCAGTCATCTTTACGGACTTTTCAAAAAACATCTGGGAACTACTCCCCAGGCTTTCCTGACCTCTGCCAAAATCATCGCTGCCAGAGATTTCCTGACCATTACGGATATCCCCATTGCAAATATTGCAGTTTCCTGTGGATATCAGAATCCTTTTGCCTTCTCACGTGCCTTCAAAAAAGAAACCGGCATGACTCCTAAGGAATACAGGCAGAAATACAGACATGCCGAGGATCTTCTGAACTGCTAGAGGCAGTATTTCCGACAGCCAGATCTTATAAAAATACTGCTTCGATCTGCTGCCGGTAATTACTGCATAATGCTGTGCCTTACGGAACAACCACCTTCGCATTATAGTATTCTACAGTCGCATCCATGGTCGGACCTTCATCATCGTACCAGTCATAAGTAACAGTCTCGCCGTTTTCTCCCCAGATTTCCGGACAATCTGTTTCCTCCCAGTCAAGCGGAACAAAATGCTCTTTCTGTTCAGATGCGATCAACATGATCTGGTGCAGTTCCTCGAATTCTTCCGGATTCAGTGCACCAGGCATTGCAGATACGAAAAGAGGTGTTCCGCTCTTTGCCAGAAGATCTGCCCACTGGAGGTTTTTATCCCACGGGATCTTTCCGAAAATTCCCACGCAGTCTGCATCAATATGATAGAAAGTATTATGCTGTGGAAGACGGAATGCCAGTGTGTTCACTCCCATACGTTTTGTGCGCTCCCAAATGCGGCCGCTTGTGTCATCACCCGTTCTGTTCAGGTGCATCAGGCCCGCTCCAAGATGGCCGATGGTATTGCATCCGATGATCACTGCATTGTTGCCGCGGGAAGCGTCATACACTTCCTGATAAAGCATTTTTACGATCTCTGCGCTTGTTTTACCCTGGTCATAAAAATGCCATTTTTCCATTGTATTATCTCTTAAATTCGCCTCAAATCCCCATTTTCCAAAGAGATCAAAGGTGGAGAAATCGTGCTTGATCAGTGTAAATCCCCAGTCGCAGATACGTTCAATATCTTTGCGGATATAGGCAAGTGCATCCGGATGGGACGGGTCCAGGCAGTCGTTGTAGGAAATTCTCCACTCATCCGGGATCGCCTCGTCTTCATTGAGAAGCAGACGTACCCAGATTCCGGGACGGACACCTTTTTCCACCAGCTTCTGTGCAAGACCTTTCATATCCGGGAATTTGGAGTTTCCTTTTGTCCATGGACCACCGTTATACTCATCAAGACGGTGATGCTCCTGCCAGCAGTCATCAATAACCATAAACGGAGGATTCTTCACTCCTTCTGTCAGTTTCAGGATGTAATCTGTATCACTTAAAATCTCCTCTTCTGAACTGTCGCCGTAAGCGTAGTACCAGTTGTTGCTTCCATATACAGGAAATTCCGGAAAAATCGGATCTGTGCACATCCTTCTGCAGAATTCCTGCGCTGTCTCAAAAGAGCCTGCGTTCTGTGATTCCATACATACGATCTGCGCTGCACGAAGTTTTCTTCCTTTTAACTGTACTCCTGCATTTCCGCAGCGCACGTCCAGAAACAGAGTGATTCCCTTCGTGTCAGCCTGCCAGTAGCACATCGCTGACGGACGTACTTTCACGCCGAAGCAAAGGATCTTCTCAGAAAGCTTTGCCAGAAAATACCATGGAAGATAACGGTTTCCGCTCATTCCATGCCATTCCATATCTCCATATGTACGTTCCCAGGCGTCGCCAAAAAATCTTGCAGATTTCGGGATCTTGTAATTCCATCTCAGCTTTACACATTTCACAGCATCTTCAGATGTAACAAATATATCCTCATGTTCACCTGCATCTTCAAACTCTACCGTTGTGCTGCCAGCTGTCACAGCGGAACTGCCTCCCTGACATACCAGCCTTTCCTCTTCTGTCTCTACTGTCACATAATCCGGAGCACCAAGCTTAAATTCTAAATACTTTTCCTGCATTCTCTCTTCCTCCTGATATTCCTATATTCTTAAATCACATGTTATTTTATAAGCTTTATTATATTGATTTTTCTGTTTTTTTCTATGCTTTCAGGTTTCTATAACATTGCAGAATGTTCACTTCTTTTCTTTAACCGGAGCAAGTATATCAATTCCCCTGCAGAATTGCAAATATTCGCCTGATTGCTATATATACTCAAGGTATTGCATTTTTTATCCTATTATAAGTCCATCATATTCTAATTGTGAATAATTTGTGAAATTAGCACTCGAGTCTTGACATGGCTAGTAATGTATGTTATATTACACATAGAACAAAGGAAGAGATAAAAAAAGAGCTTCCGGATGTTCCAAAGAACAAATCAATCACCGCAGCGGATAACCCGTTGTGGTAAATATATACCGACAACAGTTGGATCTCTTGATCCACCGGAACGGCGTTTCAATTTGAAAGGAGAAATGACTTATGATGTTCCCGAGTGTATTTGGAGAAAACTTATTTGATGACTGGATGAATGATTTTGGATTCAACGATAACTTATTCAGCAGCAAGAATCCACTTTACGGCAAACATGCTAAGAATATTATGAAGACCGATGTACGTGAGACAGACAAGGGATATGAACTGGATGTTGATCTTCCTGGATTTAAGAAAGACGAAGTACAGGTACAGCTGAAAGATGGATACCTTACCATCTCCGCAGCGAAAGGCCTTGATAAAGACGAACAGGATAAGAAAGGCAACTACATCCGCCGCGAGCGTTACGCAGGAAGTTCCAGCAGAAGCTTCTATGTCGGTAACGGCGTAAAGAACGAGGATGTACATGCGAAATTTGAGAATGGTGTTCTGAGACTTTCTCTTCCTAAGAAAGCAGCTGAAGAGATTGAAGCAGATAAATACATCTCTATTGAAGGATAAACGACAGCAATTACTCACTTTCACAGGAGGCGGGGAATCCACAGTGATTCCCTTCCTCCTCTTTTTATATTCTGGTCAGGCAAATTCCTTACTACTTATCGCTTATCTCCTAACTCTGTTAAATATTGTTAAACGATTCATAATATCGGGTATTTTTTAACAACCCCAGCTGTATTTCAGAATATTTTTTGTATATTTTGCAGTATATTATTCCATTTTTTTGAAATTAATGGTATAATATGCACATTAAATAAATCTGTTTCGTAATCCTTCAGGAGATTTTTTCTGAACAACCACGCTAAACAAGATCATGACAGGAGGGTTTTATTATGGATCAGGACAAAATCATAAAAATTTACGCACGCAGTGACAACCAGATTCAGCTGAAAATGATACCGGGACATTTCGTAACTTCCCAGTCCCATATTACACATTATCTGGATCTCACAACCATGAAATCCAGATGCGCAGAAGCACGGCGCATTGCCTCTTCTCTGGCTGCCAATTACGAAGCATCCATACCAGTAGATACCATCGTTTGCATGGACGGACTGGAAGTAGTAGGAGCCTATCTCGCCGAAGAACTGACCAAAGCCGGCGTGCTCTCCATGAACGCCCATCAGACCATCTACGTTATCACTCCGGAATTCAACAGCACCGGACAGATGATCTTCCGCGACAACTACGAACCAATGATCAACGGCAAGAACATCCTGATCCTCAACGGATCCATCACCACCGGCTCCACATTAAACCGCGCCATCGAAAGCGTTTTATACTACGGCGGCAAGATCCGCGGTGTAGCAGCCATCTACAGCAGCGTAGACAGCGTAGCCTCTCTCCCTGTACACTCCATCTTCCAGTCCAGAGACATCCCAGACTACCACTCATACCGCTCCGACAGCTGCCCAATGTGCAAAAACCGTCAGAAGATCGATGCCATTGTCAGCAGTTATGGATATTCCATGCTGTAATACCATCATATCAAAACTCTAAAACAACCACCTAAAAGGAAGCCCTGTCTCACCACAAGGGCTTCCTTTTCACCTCACTCAACTCCTCCTCTCAGAATTCCTGTCATCCAGCGCAACACCTATGGCCCATCACCCTTCCGTCCACCTTGCCCCAACCAAACACCTGTGCTATAATAATCAGAACTAACCGAAACCACAGAAAACGGATATCCACATTCCGCTCTGTTACATGATCCTAAATGCAATCGTTCCCCGATATGCATTCAACCAAAAATCCGAGGTAAACCACACATGAACAAAAAAGAAATCGCAGAAATCAAGAAACAGTTCACCCCCGACCGCTGCTCGATCACACGTATCTGCGGCTGTTATGTAGACGGAGAAAAAAACAAAAAAACCGAACTCAAAGAAGCTTTCCTCTCCTTATCAGAGGAAGAAATGTTCAAATACTTCGACATTTTCCGCAAAACCCTCACAGGCACAGTAGGCAAGAATCTCATCAACATGGAATTCCCCCTGGAACAGGAAGCCGAAGGCGGAACCCAGAACTTCCTTATGAAACTCCGTAAAAGCCAGCTCACAGACGATGCCCTTACAGAAGCCTTCTACGATAAGATCATCGAGAACTATGACTACGGCGAAAACTATTACATCATCCTCATTCATGCAGTCTACGATATCCCGGGCAAATCCTCCGACGGGGCCGAGATGTTTGACGCATCCGATGAGATCTACGACCACATCCTCTGCAGCATCTGCCCTGTAAAGCTCTCCAAGGCAGGCCTTCACTATAACGCAGAGACCAACAATATCGAAGACCGTATCCGCGACTGGCTGGTAGAAATGCCTGACTGGGGATTTCTTTTCCCACAGTTCAATGACCGCAGTACAGATATCCACGGTATGCTCTACTACACAAAAAATGCTGAAGAACTCCGCTCCACAATGATGGATGAAGTTTTTGGCTGCACCACACCGCTTTCTGCCGGAAACCAGCGTGACTCCTTCAACGCCCTGGTAGAAGAAACCCTTGGTGATGACTGCGCATATGACACAGTCCTTGAAATCCACGAGAAACTTAACGATCTCATCGAATCCCAGAAGGATGAACCGGAACCAGTTGTTCTCACTAAATCCGAAGTGAAACGCCTCTTTGAAGAATGCGGCGTGGAAGACGACAAGCTTCAGAACTTTGATGAACAGTATGAACTGGCTGCAGGAGAAAAATCTTCCCTGGTAGCCTCCAACATCACCAACACCCGAAAATTCGAGATTAAAACCCCTGACGTTGTGATCCACGTAGCACCAGACCGTGCAGACCTGGTAGAAACCCGCATCATTGACGGACGCAAATGCCTGGTCATCCCTATGGAAAGCGAGGTTGAACTTAACGGCATCCGTGTAAGTACCCTGAATCTATCCGACAATACAGATAGTACCCCGGAGGAACTTCTTCCTGTCAGTGATAACGAAGAGGAACAAGGAGACCATTATGAATAATAAAAAAATCTTATTCTTTGACATAGACGGCACGCTACTCACCCCACACCCGTTCAAGGTTCCTGAAAGCACAAAGCTTGCCCTCACCAAAGCTCACGAAAACGGACATCTCCTTTTCATCAACACCGGCCGTACCAAAGCCATGATGCCACCGGAAATCGCAGACCTTCCATTTGATGGCTATGTATACGGCTGCGGCACACACATCTACATGGATAATAAGCTGCTCTACTTCCGCACAGTTCCAAATCTGCTGTGTAAGGAAACCGTGGACCTTCTCCGTAAATGCAGGATCGAGGCACTGTTTGAATCCAACACTGCGATCCTGTTTGACGGGGCATCCCCTGCCCAGTCTGAATTCGGGGCAAAAATGCGCAGAGAGATTCCTATGGTTGATATCACCAAATTCAGCCGTGAAGATGCCTGCACTTACTCCTATGACAAGTTTCTGGTGCACATGCTTCCAGATTCCGATATAGAAAAATTCCGCAGCTTCTGCAACGACCATTACACTTATTTTGACCACGGAGATGGCATCTGGGAAGTAACTCAGAAGGGAAACAGCAAAGCTACCGGAATGGAATTTCTTCTTGAACGTTTCTCTATTCCGAAAGAAAACAGCTATGCATTCGGAGACAGTCCCAACGATCTCCCCATGCTAAAAGCAGCCGGAGTCAGTGTTGCCATGGGAAATTCCTACGGCGGAATTGAAAAAGACTGTACTTACCAGACAAGTGCTGTAGACAAAGATGGGATTTACAATGCGCTGGAGCATCTGAGCCTGATTTAAGCAGACAAATATTGATATTTTGTTCGTGAACTTAATCACTTAAAGCATATTTACAAAAAACGGTCAGTGTACTATAAATCGTACACTGACCGTTCTGCATATTATCTTCGTATATACTTTATATTCTATTACTTATTTCTCAGCTTCCGGTGTTGCTGTTGCCTCTGCCTCAGCATTCTCGTCTGCAGACTCATCCTCAGCTGCATCTGTGCTGTCTTCCTCTGCGTCCTCAGCCGCTGGAGTTTCAGTTGCTTCTGCCTCCGGTGTTTCTGTTACATCTGCTTCTGTGGAATCTGCTGTATCCTCCGCAGCCGGTGTCTCTGTTGCATCCGGATCCGGTGTAGGAGTTGGAGTCTGGATCGTAAAGCTGTGATTATCTGTGATCTTAATCTTCTTGATCAGCTTAGACTCTTCTTTGATATCTGCTTTCTTTACCCAGCCATCTGTTGTATCGTTGTAGAAATCATCTTTCTTGGTACTTGTCAGAGATTCTTTCTTGCTGTCAGTTGCATTCTCATCATCCTTGGAATCCAGTCTTACTACATACCAGATGGAATCTGTCTTGATGATCTCTGAATTGAGTTCTCCCTCTTCCAGTTTACGGAGAGCATTACGTACATCGTCCGGATAAGCATCTCCGTTTGCCGCACTGTCATCTCCCTCTTCATAAGTCGGGCAAGTACCGGAAGTAGCTGTCATATCTGTAGAGATCTCATCACCAAGTGTGCTGAAATCTGCTGTAGGATCCTCTTTTACTTTGTCAAAGAACTTCTGGATATTTTCCTTATTTGTCTTAATATCATCATCAGTAAGATTATCTCCGCTGACTCTTACACTTGCGTAGCTGAAAGCCATCTGCTGGTATTCTTTCTCATCCAGCTTGATGTCTGCAGTAGCCTCAATAGCCTCTTTCATCTTCACATCGTATGTCTCAAGCTCCAGGAAAGTTTTTACCATATCCTCATCAACTGCAAGCTCTGCAATAGTCTCCTCACTGTTAGCTGCAATAAAATTCTTCGCAGCTTCCTCAAGGGCTTTCTGCTCATCATCTGTGATCTCCACATCATACTCAGAAGCATGCTCTTTCTCCAGGCACATCTTCTCAATAGACTCAACACTTGTTGTCACTGCATTCTCACCGTAAGTCTCATCAGAATCATCACCCATCTTGGTACTCCAGATAGACATGTCATCTCCACCACCAAGGTACATCTTATACATAGCTTCAGCCTGCGCCTGCTGCATACGTGCCGCAAGGCTTACCACTCCAAGAGGGATCTCCTGTTTATTGACAGTCACTGCTGTTTTGGTGCCATCAAGTTTTTTATTTCCGCAGCCAGTCATCATGCCTGCTGCTGTAACACAGACAAGAGCAGTAACTGCCGCTTTTTTTGCTAAATTCTTCATTTCTTCCTCCATCTATCCCGTCCATAAAAACCTGTGTCCGGCATTCATTCCATAATATCTGATTATAAACGTTTTCACCCACAAGAGCAAGGAATTTCTAATGACTCTTTATTCCAGTGGCTCTGCCAGTTTTGCCAGCTCCCCCGCAAACTTCATCAGCTCTTCGATCAGCCTTCCCTGTGGTGTCAGGATAAATTTCGGCTCATGATCAGCCTTAAACTGCAAACCTCTCCGGTACTGCGCCATAATAGCCGGGATACCTGCGGGATCCAGCTTGGCCTTTTCATAGAGCGTGATCCGCACATCTTTTCCAAGCTGCTTGATCTCTGTTACATATCCCTGGTGTGCAAGTGCTTTCAGTCTTGCAATGGCAAGAAGGTTCAGAACTGCTTTTCCAGGCTCACCAAAGCGGTCGATCAGTTCTTCCAGCATATCATCGTATTCCTGCTGACTTTCGATACCTGCAATACGCTTGTAGATATCCAGTTTCTGGAACTCATTGCTGATATAGGAATCCGGGATAAACGCATCAATATTCAGATCAATGGTCGTCTCAAAATCATCCATTGTCTGGATTCCTTGGGCCTCCTTAACAGCCTCACTGAGCATCTTGCAGTAAAGATCATAGCCCACTGCATTCATGTGTCCGTGCTGCTGTGCCCCGAGAAGATTTCCCGCACCGCGGAGCTCCAGATCCTTCATTGCGATCTTAAAGCCGCTTCCAAGGTCAGAATATTCTCTCATGGCACTGAGACGTTTCTCTGCAGTTTCCTGAAGCATCTTGTTTTTCGTATACATCAGAAACGCATACGCAGTTCTGTTGGAACGTCCCACACGGCCGCGCAGCTGATAAAGCTGGGAAAGGCCGTATCTGTCAGAATCATGGATGATCATGGTGTTTACATTGGAGATATCCAGTCCCGTCTCAATGATCGTTGTGGAAACCAGCACATCCACATCACCGTTAATAAAATCATACATTACCTGCTCCAGCTCCCGCTGGCTCATCTGCCCGTGGGCAAAATCCACTCTGGCTTCCGGCACAAGTTTGGATATGCGAAGCGCTACCTCGGCAATATCATTAACACGGTTGTATACATAGTAAACCTGACCTCCACGGCGGAGTTCCCTGCGGATAGCCTCCCGGACAGTCTCCTCATCATATTCCATAACATAAGTTTGGATGGGCACACGATCCATAGGCGGTTCTTCCAAAACACTCATGTCACGGATACCGATCAGACTCATATGAAGCGTACGCGGGATCGGAGTCGCAGTCAGAGTCAGCACATCCACGTCTTTTTTCATCTGCTTGATCTTCTCTTTATGGGTAACGCCGAAACGCTGTTCCTCATCAATGATCAGAAGTCCCAGATTCTTAAATTCCACATCTTTTGAAAGAACTCTGTGGGTACCGATCACAATGTCAACCTGGCCTTTTCTGATACCCTCGATAGTTTTTTTCTGCTGGGCAGACGTACGGAAACGGCAGAGAAGATCTACTTTCACAGGAACTCTTTCATACGTTGTACAAAAGTATTGTAATGCTGCTGGGCAAGAATAGTAGTAGGTACAAGATAAACAACCTGACGGCTCTCCTGCACAGCCTTAAAAGCTGCTCGCAGGGCAACCTCTGTTTTTCCGTAGCCAACATCGCCGCACACAAGGCGGTCCATGATCTTTGTGCTTTCCATATCCCTCTTGGTGTCCTCGATCGCTGCCAGCTGATCCTCTGTCTCCTCGTAAGGGAACATTTCCTCAAACTCTCTCTGCCATACAGTATCAGGGCCACAGACATAACCTTCTTTTTCCTGGCGGACAGCGTAAAGCTCCACCAGCTCTTTTGCAATATTTTTGACAGCTCCTTTAACACGGCTCTTGGTCTTATTCCACTCCTGCCCGCCCAGCTTGTTCAGCTTCGGTGTCTTCGCATTATCGGAAGAACCTGAGTATTTCTGCAGGGCATCCAGCTGGGTTGCCAGAATATAAAGATTGCTGCCACCGCGATATTCAATCTTGATATAGTCCTTAACAACACGGTCAACTTCTACTTTTTCGATACCACGGTAAATTCCAAGCCCATGTTTCTCATGGACAACAAGATCTCCAATAGAAAGCTCCGCAAAATCCTGAATACGGTTTCCGCTGTACTTTTTCTTTTTTTTGCGCTTCTTCTGCTCTTTGCCAAAAATATCTGTCTCTGTCATCACCGCGAATTTGATCAGCGGATACTGGAATCCACGCCTTGCATGGCCATAAACAACCATGATCTCACCGGGATTGATGATACGGCTGTAATCCTGGCTGTAAAAAGCATTCAGCCCTTCCTCTGAGAGATCCTTTGCCAGACGCTCTGCCCTTGTCCTGGAACCGGAAAGCAGCGCAATCCGGTAGCCCTGGCTTTTATACTGAAGAAGATCTTTTACCAGAAGTTCAAAGCTGCTGTTATAGGAATCTACAGATTTCACAGCAAGATCAAATTCATCGGTAAATTTCCAGCCGGAACGTCTTGGTGAAAGGGAAGACACTGCAACGCAGTTCCGTTTGTTCAGTTTTTTCTGAACTTCCTGAAAACCGCAGAGCCACTGCTCCGGAAGATTAGCTTCACCTTTTTCTTCCCTGTGCATACGGCTCTGGCGATACTCCTCCTCAACACCCTCGCCATTCTCAGCCAGATGGTTTGGCTCATCCAGAAACAGCAAAGTTTTTTCCTCCGGAAAATAATCCAGAAAAGATACCATATCCTTACCGTCGTTTTTCTCCACAGCCGGATAAATGGTGATCTCATCTGCATTTTCCAGGGATCTCTGGCTCTCAGCATCAAAGCTTCGAATGGAATCAATCTCATCATCCCACAGCTCAATACGCCACGGATTTTCTTCTGTCAGCGGATAGATATCAATGATCCCTCCGCGGACCGAAAACTGTCCCGGAAGCTCCACCTGGCCAACACGCTCATATCCCAGCTCCACCAGATCAGCTTTCAGTTTTTCCAGATCGATCACACTGTCACTCTTAAAATGAAGAAGACTGCTGCGGATTTTTTCCAGAGGCATAAGAAAATCCATACATCCATCTATACTGGTGACAACTGTGACTTCCTCCTGCTCCAGAAGTGCGCGGATCACACGCATACGCTGGCGGATCAGCAAATTCCCGTGAATATCTGCCTGAAAAAACAGCAGATCCTTTGCCGGATAAAAATATACATTTTTGTCATAGAAACGGTAATCCTCATAGATCTCTTTTGCACTGCGTTCATCATCTGCAAGGATCAGATGACATGGAAAAAGCCCGGAAAGACCATACATCAGATGGACTTTCTGGGACTCCATACATCCTGAAATATTGAGGATTCCGCGATTTACGCTACAGCGCTTTTTTATTTCTTCAAACTCTGCAAGACCCTGCAGAGGCTGCAAAAATGCTTCCATACAAACCTCAATTCTTAGGCTTTTTTCTGTTATACTTATTCATCGCCGCATCCACTCCCTCGGACAGGATCAGTTCTACGGCTTCTGCTGCATCACGGATTCCTTCATCCACAAGCTTGCGGTCACTGTCCGAAAAATGCCCCAGCACAAAATCTGCCAGATCCCAGTCTTTCGGCTTCGCACCGACCCCGACACGGATACGGATAAATTTTTCAGTTCCAAGACGGCGGATAATGTCCTTGATACCGTTATGACCGCCAGCACTTCCTTTTTTACGGATGCGAAGCTGTCCCGGCTCCAGATCAATATCATCGTAAATGACGATCAGCTCTGTCTCCGGATCGATCTTAAAATAGCTGGACATTTCCTGGATCGGACCACCGCTTAAATTCATATAAGAAAGCGGTTTCATCAGGATCGCTTTTTCACCGCCGATGATACCTTTTCCATACATGGCATTAAATTTTACGCCGCCCTGAGGCACATTATGCGTCTCAACAAGACAGTCGATGGTATCAAATCCCATGTTATGACGGGTAGCTTCATACTGCTTTCCCGGATTTCCCAAACCTGCAATTAAATACATAAATTCTCCTTAGATGTAACTTACTCGTTTCAACTTTCAGCTTTCATTTTTGCCTGAAAGCATACAGATTCTCTGTCTGTATCAGTTGAAATATACCATCTCATCAGCAAGGGGCTCACATACTTCCACATGCTCTGCATAAAGCACGATGCCTTCTCCCTGATATTCCATTCTCTTCTCAAAAGCAACCTTCGCGGTAACATCTACCCACTGTCCTTCTGTGATCTTCGGGGCAAAAGCACTCTTGCAGATGTAACCGAGGAATGTAGTATCGTCTGCACAGCATGTCATGGCTGTTCTTCCCGGAACAAAGAATTTGCTTCCCATTCCACGTGGTTTCAGGCACGTGCCTTGAAATGAACTGTTTTTCCGACATAGCGGTCCGGGTGATCCATGGATCTACGAACCAGATACCATAATCCTCCGGAAGAATGTCGATCACCGGTGCATCAATATCAAACGGCATCTCATCCTCAAAAAGATCTCCCAGCTCGCCTTCTTCATCCTCAAAGATGATCTCCGCACGCTGATTCACAACCTTGATGCTTCTTCTGTAAGATGGCAGCGGATCATCCTCCTCACAGCGGTTAAAGATAACCATATCTGCATTTCGGACCATATCCATAAAAAGAGACTTCATATTTGCCATGTAAACCTGGAATGTGCTTGCATCCACACAGGTGATGTGCTGCTCTACAGCCCAGCCTTCCGGCTTCTCCATCTCCTCAAACCTGCTTACCAGCCACATGCCATTGTACTCAATAATCACTCGTTCCGGCTGATACAGGATCTCCATTGCTGCAAGTCTCTCTGGTGTAAGATCTTCTTCACTCTCAATGATCTCCACGTCGGTGTTGTGCTGTTTCAGCGCCTCTGCATCGTACTCCTCTTCTCCCTCTTCGCAGAGAATAAGAAGTGTTTTTCCATCGATCTGGAAATAATCCTGCTGCAGGGTAAAGTTCAGGAAAGAAGTCTTGCCGCTTTCCAGAAAACCTGTGATCAGATAAATGGGGACTCTGGTCTCTTCCATAAATTTATCCCGTCAGGTACTGTCCTATTTAATGTACAGTACCTGTTTCCTTTCTGTAATCTATAATTCTGAAAAAATATTGTAATCACCGCTTTTTTATGCGATTCCGAAAAGCTCTTCCAGTGCATGCTCATCCAGTTTGGAGCCGATCACGCACAGACGGCCTGTATACTCCGGTGCTCCCTCACGGATCTCTGTTTCTTCCGGAACCATATCAAAATAGATCCATGTTCCGTCCTCTGCAGGAAGCATTCCTTTTGCACGGAGAATGATACCGTATTTATCAGACTCGGAAAGTGCCTCAAGGATCTTCTCAAGTCCCTCACGTGTATATTTCTTAATTGTCTCACGGCCCCAGCTTGTGAATACTTCATCTGCATGATGATGGTGATGGTCATGTCCACAGCCACACTCTCCGTCGTGGTGATGGTGATGCTCATGGTCGTGTCCGCAGCCACACTCTCCGTCATGATCGTGGTGATGGTGCTCCTCATGATCGTGGCCACAGCACTCTTCGTCATGGTCATGGTGGTGATGCTCATGCTCATCATGATCGTGTCCGCAGCACTCTTCGTCATGGTCATGATGGTGATGATGCTCGTGCTCCTCATGATCGTGGCCACAGCAGCACTCCTCGTCATGATGATGGTGATGATGCTCGTGCTCTTCCTCAAGCATCTCCTGCTCCAGAGATACCGGATGCTCCATAACCTCTACCAGTTTCTTTCCGTCAAGGTTCTCGATCGGAGTTGTGATGATAGCAGCATCTTTGTTCAGGCTGCGCAGAAGCTCCAGAGACTCCTGAACTTTCTTCTCTGTTGCAATATCAGTACGGCTCATGATAATAGCACCTGCGTACTGGATCTGGTTGTCAAAAAACTCACCGAAGTTCTTCATGTACATTTTGCATTTCTTGGCATCAACAACAGTAGTATAGCTGTTCAGTTTAATATCAACTTCATCCTGAACACCCTGTACAGCCTTGATAACGTCAGAAAGTTTACCAACTCCTGATGGCTCGATAAGGATTCTGTCCGGATTGTATTTGGTAACAACTTCTTTCAGGGAAGTTCCGAAATCACCGACAAGAGAGCAGCAGATACATCCGGAGTTCATCTCACGGATCTGGATTCCCGCCTCTTTCAGGAAACCGCCGTCAATACCGATCTCACCAAACTCGTTCTCGATCAGTACAACCTGCTCACCGTTAAATCCGTCTTTCAGAAGTTTTTTGATCAGAGTTGTTTTTCCGGCACCAAGAAAACCAGAGATAATATCAATTTTTACCATTTTTATATACACTCCTTTTAACGTAGTTTGACCAGGAAGCGTTCATACCCCCTGGTTGTATCCTGTTATGATCATGACGGCAGGGAAAATTATCTTTTCCTGCCTCTGCTGTCATTATATCCATTTTGTGAAACAGACATTCATATTCTGTTTTACACTCAGATTAATACAGGGATGTGAAAAACTCACACCCCCGGAAGTCAAGCGAACATTCTCAATCCGCATTTATCTATCAGCCATTGATCATGAAACTCATAAGTTTATCAATGTCTTCTTTCTCTGCTGCAACGATCTCAAGCTCCGGAATCTCGCCGCCGGAAAAGATGTTTGCAAGAGATACATACTGGGAAAGTTTGGACTTCAGATTCAGTCTGTCTCCCTCTCCCGTTACAAGCTCTACTCTGCCCTTGCAGCTGTCAATTACCTTAAAAAATTCATCGATATCTGTAATATGTGTTACTTTCATTTGAAATTCTCCTTTCCTGATAGTCAGACCCACCCTTCTTATTTCGAAGAGTCTGATGTTCCAATTCACAGTAAAACCGGATTTTTTATTCTTAATCCGTTCTGTTAAATTATACCCCAGTGTTTTTAAAAAAGCAATCCCCGCCAGTCAAAAACACTTCACAGATATTCAGGGAGAATCCCTGCATATTTCGTCACATTTCTTCTATTTCAACAGTGCAGTCTTTTCTGCCTTTCTGCCATTTCATAAGATATACCTTAAATCCGATGGAATCTCTGGCAATAGTAAACGGTTCTTCTCTTAAAATCTGAGATTCTATACCTTTGGCCTTCAGTTCTGTCTGCTTTGCTCTGGCTTTCTCTGTCAGAGCCTTCAGCTGCTCATCTGCTTTTTTTCCAAAAGACCGATTTCCATATCCCTCGGATGCTTTGCCAAGTTCTTCCAGAAGACACTCTGTTATCCGGATATGTCTGGTCTTATGAAGCATCACAGCCAGTCGTCTGGCCACCCACTTAAATGGAAATCTCCGATAAATACCAAGCCATCTTCCAAACGATCTGTCCCCTGCTTCCGCAGTCACTTCTTCCATTACTTTAAATGCTTTTTCCGAAGGAATCCACGGGTTTTCCCTCGGTACGATATATTGCTCAGATACTGCAGGATAACAACAGTAATTCAACGGCGGAAATTCCACAAGTGCAGCCAGTTTTTCTTCTAGGGCATTGCAGCTGTCTCCACCAATATAATCATATTTATCTCGAAGGATAGCCAGTCTGTATTCCAGCTGGCGTAAATATTCATAGCCTTCCACCCAGAAATGTCCGATCTGACTGTAATCGTAGAGATGCTTTTCCAGGGTAAGGGTTTCAAAAAACAGGGTAACTACTGTATCCTCCTGATGCACAACCAGAATATATTCCTTTCCCTGCCGACTTAAGTCTGCCAGAATCTCCCCCTCGTAATCCGGCTTGTATACACCAGTCATGCGGGCATTTCCGAAAACGAGAAAACTTTCCACTGCGTCATTCATGAGATATACAAGACGTATCTCCCCGTCACATACATAATTTTCATTTATCGCAACCAGCTCAAACTGATCCTCACCAAGCAGCTCTGCCAGCTTCCGGAACGCATCAGGCAGCTCCTCAAAAGACTTCCCGGAAACATATCTCTCCGGCGCTGTTTTTCCCGTAATATTATTTCCAGTATCCATCAATTACCTCTTTGTTCAGTTTTTCACCGATGACGATCATAATCTCCTGACCAAGTTTCGTTGGCCGGATGCTGATCTCATGACGGGTGGCATTGAGCTCCAGCCACTGTCCGTCCTCTTTTTTTAGAAAACCTTTTACACGAAAAACAGCTCCGCCGGATGGATCATTCAGGATTTTTTCCGCAGTTTCCCGAAGCTCTGCTTCACTCTTATGCACATTCATAAAAAACAGGGAATCAAATCCGCCACCTTCTGCATAGGATTCCTTTACATAATCTTCCGCTACGTATCCGCAGTCCAGAATCTTCTCCAGATCTGTATCTGTAAGATCATCCCAGTTTCCATCCAGAATTTCACTCTTCAGGCGGCGCTTACACTGGATCTGACCAAGAGCACGATTGAGATGTTCTTTTGTACTTTGAATTTCTTTCTCCGTGGCCTCCTGACTTCTGCTCAGAAGTACACAACCTGCATCTGCCACCTCAGAAGCCAGAAGATAATCCGCTTCCGCTGAAAAATCCTCTGCCAGCTTTGCATCTACAATGGCGATCACATTTCCGATCTCATACCATTTATCCAGTGGTTCTTCATGAAGGGCATCAAAAAACTCATCCACATCAAAGATTCCGGATGGTTCTACAATAACACGGTCATAACCGCACATTCCCATGGCGATCAGTTTTGTCTTAAAGCGACGTCTGTGACAGTCTGCGTCACAGCCACCGGAAACCATCTCCAGCTCACAGTTGTCTCCCATCAGATCCTGAAGCAGCATCATATCCACATTCACTGCCCCGAAATCATTTTCCAGGATACCGATGTTCATGCCTTTTTTCAGAAGATAAGAGGCATATTTTTTTATAAATGTTGTCTTCCCGGATCCGAGAAATCCGGTTATCAGATCGATCTTTATCATATTTCTTCCTTTACTTTATCAGCTCTCCGGAGCATACAGTAAAATAAAATGTGAATATATGCTTTACTCATGTTCCGGGCATATTCAATAATCTCCCGTCCGACAAACGCCGGACTGCTATCAGTATATAATCTTTTTTCCGCAAAGAAAAGAGGCGGTCCTGAAAAATTCTCTCAGAACTGCCTCTTTCCGGCTATTTTATTCTTTTATGATCATGTATGAAGATTACTTTGTAAACAAGTCTACAAGATCCTGGCCGTCATCATATCCCTGATCTTTCAGTTCCTTAACGAACCACTCATCTACTCCGTCTACTGCTTTTTTGAAGGAATCGATATCCATGTCGTCTTTCTCTGTAAATGTTACACCATTCTTCTTGGCCCAGCGTGCTTTGATCTCATCATCACTGGAACGGTTGATATAACGCTCATACTCTACAGCTTTCTGACCGCACTCATCAACAACAGCCTGCTGTTCCGGTGTCAGTGCATCGTAGACATCCTGGTTGATACAGAAGAACAGACAGTCATAAATAGCATCCCACATAGAGCAGTACGGCTGTACCTCCTGTACACTGGCTGCATCGATAGCAGGTAACGGATTCTCCTCGCCCTCTACGGTATTCTGCTGAAGTGCTGTGTAGGTCTCGGACCAGTTCATGTTTGTGGCATCTGCGCCCCATCTCTTATAGCACTCCATAAGAAGGTTGGAACCGGCCACACGAACCTTCAGGTTCTTCATATCGTCCACTGTTTTTACTTCATGTTTGCTGTTTGTCAGCTCACGGAATCCGTTCTCTGCAATACCCATGCAGTGGAGTCCGTAGCCGTTAAGGATCTCCTTCAGCTTGTCTCCGGCCTCGCCGTCAAACTTCGCATCTGCATCATCATAGGAATCATAGATGAACGGCAGGGATACTACATTAAATCTCGGGTCAAATGCAGAGTAGATCAGATTGGAATGCATGGAGATCTGTACCGGATCTCCGTTCATCAGTGCCTGGATTCCCTCGGACTGATTTCCGTTTGTCAGCTGATCCGCTGCGTAAATATTGACTTTGACTTTTCCGCCGGTTGCTTTTTCCATAAGCTCACCGAACTTACGTCCTCCATCAGCCCAGGTGCTTGTCTCTGTTGTAGAGCATGCAAAGTTCCAGGTTGTCTCAGGCCAGTTCAGATCACTGTAATCCTCCACTGTATCTACAGAATCCTCTGTAAACAGATCTACAAGATCCTGTGCATCGTCATAGCCTTCACTCTTAAGCTCGTTTACAAACCAGTCGTCGATTCCGTCTACTGCTTTCTTGAAAGAATCGATATCCATATCCTCTTTCTTTGTAAAGGTCACACCGTTGCTCTTCTCCCAGCGACTCATGATCTCCTCATCGCCGGAACGATTGATGTAACGCTCATACTCAACAGCCTTCTGACCTGCCTCATCAACAACCTGCTGCTGTTCCGGTGTCAGGCTGTCATAGATATCCTGGTTGATACAGAAGAACAGACAGTCATAGATTGCATCCCACATGGAGCAGTACGGCTGTACCTCCTGTACGCTGGCTGCATCGATAGCAGGCAACGGGTTCTCCTCACCCTCTACAGTGTTCTGCTGAAGTGCTGTGTAGGTCTCGGACCAGTTCATGTTTGTGGCATCTGCGCCCCATCTCTTATAGCATTCCATAAGAAGGTTGGAACCGGCCACACGAACCTTCAGGTTCTTCATGTCGTCTACTGTTTTTACTTCATTCTTGCTGTTTGTCAGCTCACGGAAACCGTTCTCTGCGATTCCCATACAGTGAAGTCCGTACTCGCCAAGAATTTCTTTCAGCTTTTCTCCTGCCTCACCGTCAAATTTTGCATCTGCGTCATCGTAGGAATCATAGATAAACGGCAGAGATACTACATTAAATCTCGGGTCAAATGCAGAGTAGATCAGATTGGAATGCATGGAGATCTGTACCGGGTCTCCGTTCATCAGTGCCTGGATTCCCTCGGACTGATTTCCGTTTGTCAGCTGGTCTGCTGCATAAATATTAACCTTGACTTTTCCACCGGTTGCTTTTTCCATAAGCTCACCGAACTTACGTCCTCCGTCAGCCCAGGTACTTGTCTCAGTTGTAGAGCATGCGAAGTTCCATGTCATCTCCGGCCAGTCAAGATCACTGTAATCAGCGATGGTATTAAAGGAATCGCTTCCGTCTCCTGCATCCTTGGAGCTCTGGCTTCCTGTGTCAGAGGACTGGTCTCCTGTATAGGAGCCCTCTTTTGCAAGCGCCTTCGGAAGAGCTGTGGAAACAGCCGGAATATAAGTGATGATCAGAAGAACTGCAACGGATGCAGCGATCATCGGCATAACTGCTCTGGAGATCTGCTGAAGAGTAACCTCCAGACCTTTTTTGATCTTGATACTGATAGCAACAAAAAGGTTTACACCTACAGGAGGTGTTACCTGTCCGATCGCAAGGTTAACTGTTGCCATAACACCGAATGCTACCACATCATAGCCCAGAGCCTTACATACCGGAAGCATGATTGGTACAAAAATGTACATCGCAGAGTTTGCATCAATGAAGCATCCTGCGATCAGGAAAATGATGTTTACGATCAAAAGGAAAGTAAACTGATTATGTGCAATGCCGGCAAGAAGCTCAGATGCCGCATTTGCAATACCAAACTTGGTACATACAAAAGAAAACAGGGAAGCACTTGCCACGATCAGCATGATTCCGCCGGTTGTCTTTGCAGAGTCAACAAGAATGTCAAACAGGTCTTTGAGCTTAACCTCACGGTAGATCACCATACCAACAAACAGACCGTAAACAACGGATACCGCTGCAGCCTCAGTTGGTGTAAAGATACCGCCGTAAATTCCTCCGAGGATGATAACCGGCATCAGGAATCCCCAGAATGCATCTTTAAATGTATCCCAACGCGCTTTTGCGGAAGCTTTTTCACGGGATGGCTGAATGTTGTGTTTCTTTGCCTCGATCATAACGATGATCACAAGAGCAACACCCATCAGAAGTCCCGGAACGATACCAGCCATAAACATATCTGCAATAGATACACCTGTGATGGAAGCATATACAACGAATGCGATACTCGGCGGTATGACAATGGCGATGGAACTGGAGGTTGCCATCAATGCCGTGGAAAACGGTGCGGAGAAACCGCCCTGCTCAACCATAGCCGGGATCAGAACTGCTCCAAGTGCCGCAACAGTTGCAGGACCGGAACCGGAGATCGCTCCGAAGAAGCAGGCTACGATAACACATACAATAGCGATACCGCCCTTTTTATGTCCTACGCAGGTATCTACAAAGTTGATCAGTCGTTTGGAAATACCGGCTTTTGCCATGATGTTTCCGGACAGAACGAAGAACGGGATGGCAAGAAGCAGGAATTTACTGATTCCTGAGTACATGTTTGTAGCTACGATCGTCAGAGATGTGCCGGAATAAAGGATGGCACATACGGATGACAGCCCCAGACAGATCGCAATGGGAAGTCCCAGGATCAGGAAAATAAAGAAGGAGATAAATA
The DNA here is from genome assembly GCF_003474435.1 of Ruminococcus sp. AF46-10NS. GTDB lineage: Bacteria > Bacillota > Clostridia > Lachnospirales > Lachnospiraceae > Blautia_A. The sequence goes on along the minus strand of NZ_QRNF01000006.1, from coordinate 29,782 downwards.
AGATTGCACTGATCATTTATTTGTCCTCCTTTTCATCATCTTTTTTCAGGCAGAAGTCCAGGCAGTACTCAATAAAATGAAGGATCATGCAGCCTGCTCCGATCGGCACGAAGGACCAGAAGATCCACTCCGGCCAGTTCAGTACGAAAGTTCTCTTACCGTTTGCAAGCTGTGTGAGAACTTTGTCCATTCCGTATTTAAACAGGATTGCGGAAAAAACAATGCTGAGAACCGTAATCAGGATCACAGATGGTTTTTCCAGTTTTTTCGGAAGACGGTCCGTAAACAGTGTCAGACTTACCAGTCCTCCCTTTTCACGACAGGCAAGTGCTGCTGCCAGAAGTGTAATGAGAACAAACACCGCTACAACAAGCTCTTCTGTAAAAGACCATGAGCGATGGATGACCTTACGGGAAAATACATTTCCCACAGTCAGCACAAGGATCAGCAGTGTGGAAATAACCAGTACGATTTTTTCTACTGCTGCAAGTGCGTTCATGAGTTTTTTGTACACTTTCATACTCTTTCCCCTTTTGTATATTTTTCCGGTTTCAGATCCTTACCCCGTGGTTTAAAATGTTTTTGGATAAAAAAAATCCGTCCCCTCTCAGGGACGGATATAAAATTCCGCAACCACCCTGTTTCTCCATTGAAACAAGCACGATTCTGCAACGTACCGGCATACGCGACTTCTGTAACGGGAAGCACCCGTGAAAACCTACTTACTTATCGAAAACTTTCGGCTTTCCTTCTCAGGGATGATATTCAAGGCAGTTCCGACGCTGCATCACACCAGTCACAGCTCTCTGAAGACGGTTCCTCTGTCTCTACTGATTCCCTTCATGGAATTTACTTTTGTTATGTGTTAACTCTTTAATGAGCTAAACAAATTCTAACTCTGTTTGTTTTGATAGTCAAGTTTTTTTTTCAAAAACTCCTTCAGGCGTTCTTTCCTTCTCCGGCAAAGTACTCCTTCACAAGCTTTACAACCACACCGGAAAGCAGGAATACTGCGATCAGGTTGGGGATCGCCATAAGACCGTTGAAGGTCTCAGCAATACTCCAGAGAAGTCCGAGATCAACAGTTGCGCCGATGATCGCTACCAGAGAGTACAGCACCATAAAAGGCTGATAGCTTTTTCCTTAAAAAGAAACTCCGCACATCTGGCTCCGTAAAGTCCCCATCCAATGATAGTGGAAAATGCGAAGCAGCACATGGCAACTGCTGTAAAGATGGAAACCCAGTTTCCGTATGTACTGGTAAAGCCGCTGATGGTAAGCTCTGCTCCTGCTGCTGCGCCATAACCAACCGGCACCCCGCTGCAGAGGATAACAAGTGCTGTCAGCGTACAGATCACGATCGTGTCCGTGAATACCTCAAAGATCCCGAAAAGCCCCTGTTTTACAGGTTTTCTGGTGTCTGCACAGGCATGTGCGATGGAACCGGTACCAAGACCTGCCTCATTGGAAAAAATACCTCTGGAAACACCTTTTTTCATACTCATGAAAAAGCTTCCTACTACACCGCCTGTCACAGATGCCGGATTAAATGCCCCTCTGATGATAGCGCTGAAAACACCCGGAACATTTTTCCAGTTGATGATAACTACACCGACGGCAAGAATAATATAAAACAATGCCATAAACGGTACCAGCTTTTCTGTAACCTGGCCGATCCTTTTGATTCCGCCAAGCAGGATCATTGCCACAAGAATCGCAAGGATGATCCCCATAACAAGGTTTACCGTAGAAGTATTGTCTGCAGCGATCACATTGTAATTGATCAGTGCAGAATCAATAGCTGTTGTAATGGTATTAACCTGAGTTGCATTTCCGGTTCCGAAAACAGTAAGCACACCGAAAGCGGAAAACAGATACGCCAGCCAGTGCCAGTGTTTCTTAAGACCATTCTTAATGTAATACATTGGTCCTCCAACCAGATCTCCGTTGGCATTGGTTTCGCGGAAATGTACAGCGAGTGTAACCTCGGAAAACTTCGTACACATTCCAAGAAGTGCGGAAATCCACATCCAGAACACGGCACCCGGTCCTCCGATGGCAATGGCACCTGCAACACCTGCAATATTTCCGGTTCCCACGGTAGCAGCCAATGCGGTACAAACAGCCTGAAACGGTGTCAGACTTCCATCGGAAGCTTCTCTTTTCCGAAGCATACGTCCGATAGTGACCCTGATGGCATAGGGGAATTTCCGGATCTGGAGAAAATTCGTGCGGATACTTAAATAAAGACCTACACCAATAATACAGATCATCGCAGGAACGCCCCATATAAAATTGTTTACGGCAGCATTCACTGATTCAATAACAGATAACATTCTATAACCCTTCCCTTATTTAATTTTGTCTTTTTGGATTGTACGTTTGTCTGTACAAAAAAAGACGATTCGTTAGATTATATCACATTTTCTGTCGAATGTATAAGAGAAAAGCTTTATAATTTTACTATGATAAAGAAAGAAAGTGAATAAAAGCTGCCAATCCTGTTATCAAATATGTGACCCACCTGTAATAAAAATATTTATCTGTGGTCAGCATCATTTTCCGTATCATCCAGGAATGTAAATATATATCCCCAGTATTTCTCCAGTATCTTGCCTCTGCTTCCATAGATCTCATGCTTTGTTCCGATCATATGTATATAATCACAGGTCGTTTTTCCCTGACGATTGATCTTTCCGGCAAAATTTTTCAGGGCACGGACAGATACCAGATCTTCGGTCTGAGCCTGGATGAGCAGCATTGGTGCCGTATATTTTTTCCATCCGTAGAGACGCAGATACCAGCTCATTTCCGCAGAAGCCCAGAGCCAGCCGTAGGATGGAGACCAGGTCTGGAGCTCCTTATGTTCTGCACGGAGATTTTTGTATCTCTCGTATCTTGGTTTTGATGTTGCGGAGCTTGTCTCAAAAGAACCACTGCCATCGTAAGGCTTTCGGCCGGCAACATATTCCTCATCTTTTCCGAGAATACATTTCTCCAGTGCTATGCCGGTAGCCGCCGGCCACGGTACATTATCTGTAAGAGGACGGATCATTGGAGAAGAGAGTATTACCTTATGAAACCAGTCCGGCTCCCAGGCTGCTGCAATGCCACCGATGGCACCGCCCATGGAATGTGCATACAAGTTAAGTGGCAGATCCGGATGTGCTCTCTTTATGTAGCGGCATGCTTTCAGAAAATCCCGGATATATCTTCTCCATGTATCGATGTGAACCAGAGACGGATCTGCGGTAAGACGATAGCTGCGGCCATGTCCGCAATGCTCCGGAATATATACGTGATAGCCTTCCTTAAGAAAATAATAGGCCACTTCATCATATTTCACTGCTGATTCTGTAAATCCGTGGCTGATGACTACCACACCTTTAGGCATATCAATATCAGACAGATACTGCAGCATATGGATCTTACCTGTGATCCGTTTGCTTTCGTTACGAAACGGATAATCCGCACCCGGTACATAAAGCTCCCTTCTACGTGCCAGAAGATATGGTGTTACGATATTTTTCATGGTTTCCTCGTATTCATTTTCATGTATGATCTTCATATTGGTTCAAACCTCCCTTGCTTTTACTGTATTGCTTTTTTGCTTCTCCCAAACTCTGCTTTTCAAAACCCTTCCATGCTGTTACAGCTGTTTTCTTACAGGATAACAGAATTCACTCCTCCAGGCAATCCTTTTCAGACCATTTTGCTCTTTGATTTCCGGTAAAAAATGCCCGGACATTTTGATATGTACCGGGCATTTCTCCTGTTATTTAATAAAATCTCACAATATCTTCCACATCTTTACGTTTCGGTCTTGTAGGCTCTTCGGCTGCTTTTCCGATGGCGATCACTGCCACTACCGTTTCTGTTTCCGGAATGGAAAGGATCTCACGGAGCTTATCTCCGGCACGAAGTCCCATGATCAGGGTTCCGTATCCAAGCTCCTTTGCCTTCAGGATCAGATTCTCGTTCTGAAGTCCCAGATCATAGCAGCCCCAGCCGTTTCCGAGCTCGTTATCCGGTGTGCCGTCTTTCTGAAATCCGGAATGGCTATGTACAAAGGTTGTAACGATCAGAGAGGCATTCTCTGCTTTTGCCTGGTTCATTTCCGGCAGGCATTCTTTAGCAACTTTTTCTGCCATATCTTCAGATGTCACACAGTAATATCTTCCGGTCTGGGAATTCTTCCAGCTCGGAGCTTCCTGCGCCGCCCTGATTATAGTCAGCAGCTCATCTTTTGTGATGCGTCCCTCCGGACTGTATTTACGGATAGTTCTTCTTTCTTCGATCAGTTTCTGAAATTCCATGTTATTCCTCCTCATTTGCATGGTGCAGAATTTGTGAAGTTCAGGGTTCTGCAGTTGTTTCAGGTTACGGATTTATTTATGCGTACTGATTTTTATGAAATGATTTTAGCATAATACTGTATTGAAATCAATTTTCCTGAAGGCTTCCAGCGGAATCTTTCAAAATTCGGTTGCCTTCATGAAATACCGCTTATGAAGATTTTTTTCGATTTACAATATAAATACCCACACATACCAAAAACAGTGCGATCAGGCTGCCCATGTTGAATGCCTGATGGAACTCACCCAGGATCAGTGCTGAAAGGATCACACTGAACAGCGGATTGACAAAACCAAAGATTGCCACTTTCGAAACATCATTGTATGCGAGGAGCACTGACCAGAGTGTGTAAGCCACTGCGGAAACCATTGCCAGATAAAAAACAATTCCAATTCCACCTGCTGTTACATTTCCAAGATGTCCTCCCATCATTTTTCCGATAAAGAACAGCACGATTCCTCCCATAGTAAACTGTGTTCCGCTGAGTACAACAGGAGATACTTTTCTGGAAAAAATATTGATCAGCACTGTAGACATTCCATAGGAAAACTGTGCGATCAGAATGAATCCTTCACCTGTGAGCCTGAATCCCCCATCCAGAGAATTTCCCATCATATTGATTACTACCACACCTGCAAAACCCAGGATGCAGCCGAACATTTTTCGACTGGTCATCCGCTCCTTGCGAAAAACAAGGCAGGATAACAAGATCGCGATAAAGTTGCCAAGCCCTGTGATGATCGCACCCTTAACACCTGATGTATGCGCTACTCCTATATAAAAGAAGAAATACTGGCATACCGTCTGCGCCAGGCATACAGGCACTGCATATTTCAGAACAGTCAGGTCCGGGATCATTACTTTCCGTTCACTGACAGATGCAAAGATCAGTACCAGGATTCCTGCCAGTGCAAAACGCACTCCTGCAAAAACGATCTGGCTTGCTGTATCCGCAGAATCTACCTGCATCAGCCGGTAACCTGTCTTGATCACAGGGATCGCACTTCCCCACAGAAGACAGCAGACACAGGCCAGTGCCGCTACTACCCAGGTTTTTGTTAATGTTGTTTTTTTCTGTTTCATGTATTTATTCTCTCTTTCCCAAAACTTCTTCTATCTGTCCATTTATCGCACTGGTGCTTACATCCCGGAAATCGGTCTTTTTTTCTGTACTCCAAAAACGTCTTTTATAATGCTTCTGTACCTGTTTATTCTCGAACATGTTGCCCGCATTCTGTTATATTTTCTGAACACTTTTTCTTTCTATAACACATAGCAATCATATCGAATAGCTTTCCCTTTCAGTGTGTAGGATGGTTCCCTGCCTGCCAGACATTCACTTTTCAGCGGCCGTTTGACAATGATCTTATCCGGATTTACCTTAATAGCCGCATCAAAAAGATCTGTTTCCTCAGAACACGGCGGTTCCAGTTTCTGGATCAACTGCAGCTTCTTATTGATAAGACTGGATTTCTGCCTTGCAGGAAACATAGGATCAAGATAAATCACATCTACCGGATCCAGAAGTTTCGACATACATTCCACACTGTTTCCCTCAACCACTTTCATACGGTTGGCAATCTCTTTCAGCTCCATATTTTTCCTGGCACGACGGATGGCATCTTTCAAAAGTGCCGCAATCACAGGATTCTGCTCATACAAAGTCACTTCATAGCCCTGCGCAGCCAGCAGGAAGGCATCTTCTCCCATTCCGGCAGTAGCATCTATAGCCTTCCTGCCCACTTTATCAGATTTGGCTGCCTTAACCAGCATTTCATGCTGCAATCTTCCATTCGTCACTCTGTGCAGCATGGTTTCCACGAAATCTCCCTGATACGTCAGCCCAAACCCAGACAGGAAAACTCCCCTGGAATCAAATCGAACCGTCAGATAATCTCCCGGCTTATCCTGTATTGGCGCACCTGTCCGCCTGGCAAAGGACTCCGCCATATCTCTCTGTCCGCCCTTTCCCAGACAGACTACAATTTTATCATTCATTCCTGTTCTCACTTTCATCATATATGGTTTCTGAAACTTATTACTGTTCACAATTTTGCATAAAACCTGCAATTGTTACTTGTACTTCGCTGTATTACATATTTCAAAATTCACGGAATGCTTCTATTTTACAATTTTGCATGGAAAATTGCAATTTTATCTCAATGCCTGAGTTAAATTAAATGGATAAAAAAAATACACGATAGGCGTTATGATCGGAAATGCTATTTCTCCTCACATAGTAAAATTAATAAAAGGAATTTACCGCGCTTCTGCTGATATGCAGATAAATGTTTTCTTTTTTCTTGGAATCCACAGCGGATATTATTATAACCTCAGCAAAGAATGTTCAGTTGATAAAGATTTTGATCATCTCAAAGAGATCAATGATGTTTTCGGCCATGCAGAAGGTGATTTTGCCATAAAATACTGCGGTGAAACTCTTAATAAAATAGCCGGAGAAAAAGGAATCGTAGGGAGAATCGGAGGTGATGAATTTTGTATACTCATCCCCGGAGATTCAAATATGGGAGAAATTTTTATTGAACAGATCTTCTCTGCAAACAATACCTTCAATCTCCATTCTGATAAACCTTACTATGTAGAGCTCTCAATTGGTTACACGCAGATCGTCTGTGAAAAAGATCTCCTGATCGCAGAGGAAAGGAAAGCTGCAGATCTGGCACTTTATGAAGTCAAGAAAAGGCGCCGGGAATCTGTCAGAAAATAACATATATCTCATCACAGAAAATCTCAGGTGTCGCCCGATTTTGATTTGACGACACCTGTTTTTCTGTTACTGATCTGTTCTGAGAATTCTTTATGGGATCATTCATTTTTCTTTTTTACTAAATGGCAGATTGTTGTTTTCACTTTTTCAATATCCAAAGCTTCGCCAGATGAGCGTTCATACCCACAGCAATGCACTTTTCAGCATCTTCCTGGAATGCGTTCGCTGTCATAGCTATAATAGGTATTGTTTTTGCATCTGAACGTTCTGATGAACGGATTTTCTTCGTAGCTGTATATCCATCCATAACAGGCATCATCAGATCCATCAGAATTGCATCAAATGTCCCTGCCGGTTTCTCTTCAAATAATTCCACTGCCTGCTGCCCATCCTCCACTCTGGTAATCAACGCTCCGACATCTTCGAGAACTGTCTTCACTATTTCCGCATTCAGCTCATTATCCTCTGCAAGGAGAATTCTTTTCCCTTTTATTGTGTGAATTGCAGATGGCTTAATGGTATTCTGGCTTCCATATACCTCTTCTTTCGATGCTATGTCAAAAGAAAGATCTACTGTGAATTTTGTTCCAATGCCCTGTCTGCTTTCTACCTGAATACTTCCACCCATCAGTTCTATCATTGATTTGATAATAGAAAGTCCCAGCCCGGTTCCCGGTACCTTATTTTCTGTGGTGGTATGTTCTCTGGAAAATTCTTCATAGACATGTGGAAGATATTCTTCACACATACCAATGCCCGTATCTTCACATGAGAAAATATAACGTATCCTTGAAGGATTCTCTGATACTGCCTCATGTACTTTTACATGGATCGAATGTCCCTCCGGGGTATACTTTATAGCATTGCTGATAATATTCAGCATGATCTCCTGTAACTTTGTCTGATCACAGACAACATAATGATGTCTTACATCCAGATCGGCATGATACTGCAGATTCTTCTTTCTGATATCCTCTTCAAACACTGTATTTACCCTGTGAAATAATGCATCTATATCCTCAGCTTTTAACTGCAATACCGCAGTACCACTTTCAATCCGGGCCATTTCCAGAATCTGATTGATGATCATCAGCAGAAGATTACTGGAAGACTGTATCTTTCCCAGATATTCTTTTGCCTTTTTTTCATTCTGCAGATTCTTCTCCAATAAACCGGAAAAACCCACAATTGCATTCATCGGAGTTCGGATATCATGGCTCATATTAAATAAAAATCTTGTTTTTGCCTCGTTGGCGTTTTTTGCCTGCTCAGCAGATTTTTCCAGTTCCGCTTCATATTGTCTTTCCCTGTGTTTTTTGCTGAATATCAAATAAAACACTGTAGCAATCAATAATGAGAATACATAAGAAATGACAATACACATGATCCAGTAAGAACGTGGACTCCATCCCTCTGAGGGTATAATATCAAAATACCATGTGTTATTGGGAACTGCACATTCTACTGTCAGAATGTTATCCGGCATATCACCCTGGCTCTCTGCCAGAATAATCCTGTCGCTGCTGTCTCTGTCATATGTCCAGATTCTGTAACAGAAATCTGCATCGCTTAAATAATCAAGATTTATCTCACCAATGAAGCGATTCCAGTCAATCACCAGGATCACAAATCCCCAGAACCCACCATCATCTGAATTATTATCCTGGTAAACCGGATTAAAAAGCAGTGCCCCTGTTCCTCCCTGCTTTAGCTGGTATGGTCCTCCCAGCGTATATTTTCCACTCTCCTTTGCCAGAACTGCATCCTTTTTTCGCTCATGCTCCTGCAGCATATCCAGGCCAAAAGCTCCCTCATTTCCCTGTTTCGGATAAATGTCTGTAACAATTCCCTCAGGTGCCAGTTCAAATGCCTTTATCACTCCATCTTCATTTGGAATCTTTTCTGCCAGTTCAGAAAAAGTATTTTCATCCAGATTCTCTCCGGCACGGATATAATTTCCCAAAAGATCAGAGAGCATGATATACTGATCCAGTCTTGCCCTGACTCTCTTCTCCGTGATCTGCGCCATATATTTTCCAGTTGTCTTTTCATCCTTTTCCAGGTTATAGAGCAGAAAAACGCCAATAAAGAATGCTGCCAGAAAAGTAATCAATCCAACAATATAACAATATATTCTTATCCTTTTATATGGTTCGCTGTCCTTTTTCATTCTTCTACTCCTCTGTTATTCTTGGCACTGGCACATCTGCTTACCAACACAGAATTTTCGGATTGTTTCCATCAGTTCCGGTACATTTAATGGTTTTGACAGATGCGCATCCATCCCTGCCTCCATCGTCTTTCTTTTATCTTCAGCAAAAGCATTTGCTGTCATGGCAATGATTGGAATCGTTTCCGCATCTTTCTTCCCGCTACCACGAATTGCTCTGGCTGCCTGATATCCGTCCATCGCCGGCATCATGATATCCATCAGAACCGCATCGTAATATCCTTCCGGCATTTTCAGGAAACATTCCAGGGCCTGCTGTCCATCTTCTGCCTCAGTAACGGAAATCCCCTCATCTTTCAGAAGGAATACCGCAATTTCCCTGTTGAGTTCATTATCCTCTGCCAGAAGAATACGGCGTCCGGACAGCTTCTCTTTTGGTAATTCAAAACTTTCTTTTACAACTACAGGTTCTTCTGCAATTTCAAAAGGTATGACCACATGTATGGAAGTGCCCTGATTTTCCACACTGTCAATCTGAATGGTTCCACCCATACGATCAATCAGTTCCTTTACAATCGCCATGCCCAGCCCGGTACCTTTATACTGTGATCTGGCTCCCTGATCTGCCTGAACAAATGGCTGAAATATATTCTTCAGGAAATCCTCTGACATTCCGATTCCCGTATCTTTTATAGTCACATCTACCAGCACTCTTTCATCGGATTCCTTCTCTTCTTTCAGGCAGCAATCCACAGAGCCATTTTTACGGTTGTATTTAATACTGTTTGTGATCAGGTTTAAAAATATCTGTTTTACATGCAGGGCACTTCCGATAAGATTCGGATATGGAATTGAATAAGGATCATCCATAAAACGAATCGTAATACACTCTTCATCTGCCTTCATCTGTGCAATGGTTTCCACCTCACGAATAAGCTCCGGCAGGCAAAAATCTTCTTTTGCCAGTTTTGTTTTTTCATTTTCCAGTTTACTCAGTTCCAGTGTGTCATTGATCAGCGACAGCAGATGATCTGCCGCTACTCTTGCCTTAAGGCGGCTGGAATCCACCAGTTTCCTGTCCTCCGGGTGCTTCATACAGATATCCATAAGTCCGATAATTCCATTCAACGGTGTTCGCATATCATGAGACATTCTGGAAAGAAAATCCGATTTACTCTGGTTTGCCTTTTTCTCGCTCTCCAGGGCAATGGTTTTTTCCACCAGTTCATTTTGGTCCAGAATCAGATTCCAGTGTTCGATCATCCCATCCGATTTGCGGATCTTATGTCCCCTGTCCTCAATATATTTCCAGGATCCATTTTTGCATTTCATGCGGTATGTGAGCTCATAATGATCCGCTTTACCATACTGCTCCAACGCCTGTGCAATCCCCTGTTCCAGATCATCCGGATGTGCCAGGTCAGCAATCGTCCCTCCAGAAGCTTCCATCAATTCCTCTGGGGTATCATATCCCAGCATCTGCGCAAAATGCTCAGAAACATACTTAAAAGAATATTCAGGATCATCATTGCTGATTTTCACGCCACCCGGCAGTGCAGATGTGATCATGTCCAGCTGATGCTTAAGTGCCTGGTTTACTTTTTGCAAAGACTCTTTATAAAAACGCTCTTTCTGTACGATCTCATCTACACTTCGGAAACCAAGGAACGCAAAATGGCTGTCTTCCTCGTACTCTTTTACAATATGTGCCTGAAAGCAGGACAGACCTGCTGCGTTGGGTGACGTCTCAAAAGAGAAATGATATTCGTCTTCTGTTTCAAAATGTTTTTTAATCACGTTACTGTCAAGTTCCCGACGCATTACATCCTGAAATTCTGGAAGTGCAAATGCAGAAGCATAGGCATCCACATAATCTGAAAATTTTCTGAACTCTTCTCGCTTCTGTGCATGATTTGTCGCCTGATTAAATACAAACTCATACTCATCCGTATCCAGATTTAAAACAAAAGCTGTCGTATAATCACGGCTCAGTCCTGACAGGAGTCTGTTCTTTTTCATCAGTTCCTGCTTATAAGCAATTTCAACCTGTTTTTCCTCATCAATCTGCCTGACAACATACAGAACATTTGTAACCTTACCGGATGGGTTCCGTTTTTTTTCAATAAATCTTGCCAGATGCCAGGAGCCACTTTGCGCCCGGTATTCGACCGCAATACTTTCCGTGTCTTTCAGCCTGTCAGCCAGCGTCGATGTATCAAGGAACTCTTTCATCATTTCCTGATGCTCCCCATCAACAATTGTATTGATGGCATGCTGGAAAGCTTCTTCCGTTTTTCCATGCCTGCCTGTAAGTTTATGCATCTCGTTGCCGGCAGATATTTCTTCATAAGTTCCTGTTTCCAGATTCATTCGATAGATCAGCCAGTATAATTTACTGATGGAATCAATGATTTCCCCATTCAGGTTTGCAATTTCCAGCGCATCCTCAAGTTCTGCTTTCTGTCGTTCCTGTTCCTCAATAATGTCATCTATATACCGATATCCCATGACTGCTTTAAATCCTGGAATATTCTTCAGCCGGACGATCTGGACTTCAAAATATTTCTGACCTGTCGGGTTCGGACGGCAGCGGAAACAGTAGGTGAAGCGTTCATGATGCCCCAGATATTCCACCAGATGATCCAGGCTTAATTTTTCCATAAAATCAGGCGCTGATTCCCGGATGACAAAGTGCTCAAAATAATAGCGAATGCGAAAAGAAAAAGACTGTTGTTCTGTTATCACTGTATTCATACCATGCTCCTGCTTCACAGGAAGGATCAGGTCTTTCATCAGGTCGCAGTAATAAACAGCTGTATAATCAATGCTTAATACATCCAGAATATTCTTCTCTTTCTGCAGCTCTTCCAGGCTTTTTTCCAGATTATTGTGCTCCTGCTCCAATACCTTCATCATTCTCAGGTTTTCACGGACACTTCCCATATGGCATCCCACATCAGATAACAGATTCATGGACACCATATCCTGATTCAGATCCGGGTTATCCAATCCGATAAAGCCAATAAATTTATGATTTGTATAAATCGGCACAGCAATCAGGGAATGAATATTCTGAGGCTTTAAAATTTCATATTCCTGTGGGGTTTCTTCTGCTATTTCTTCCAGGTCATAAATGATGATATTTTTCTTCTGGATAAATGTTTCCACCCAGTTCTGCATCAGACATACGGGAACTTCCTGCAGATTCTGTATCTGTGGTTCGATTCCTGACGCACACCATTCAAATGTATTTTTAAAACTTTCCTTTTTTTCTGAATTCCATTCAAAAATATATGCTCTGTCTGCTGCTGTGTATTTTCCAACACTCTTCAATATAGATGGTGTCATGTCATCCAGTTGTTTTTCATCCTCTGCCTGACTCATGGAAGAAATCTTATGAAGGATTTCATCCATATAATACAATTTACTTTTTATATCATCTCTGTATTCTTCCATATCACTTTCCCCGGTTTATAATTATTAGCTGCCTGTCCCTGACCGATATTTCAAAACAAAAAAAGCATTGTCTTTTCAGACAATGCATCTTAAACGTTGTAACTGGCTGCTGTTTTGCAGGTCCTATATTGCGTCTCTGACTTTCGGCTGATTTGCTGACGAATCTTTTTCTTTTATTATACCTTTTTTCCTGAAATAAGTCTATTGCAAATCTACTCCTTTTCTGGTTTTAAACCCCTTTCTTGAATCCGCAAGGCCATGACTGAGCTTATGCCGGAAATCTTTCCTCTCACCCCAGTGTCACATCCAGGATCATCATCAAACTAAATCCAAATGCAAAGAAAAGCGTACCAATATCTGAGTGCTGTCCCTGCGACATTTCCGGAATTAGTTCTTCAACCACGACATATAACATAGCTCCTGCTGCAAAGCTCAGTAAGTATGGTAATGCCGGGATTATCAGCTGTGCGGCAAGAATCGTCAGTACTGCTCCAATCGGTTCAACCACTCCTGAAAGTACACCTCCGAGAAATGCCTTTCCCTTACTTTCACCCTCTGCCCTGAGCGGCATGGATATAATCGCTCCTTCCGGAAAATTCTGAATAGCAATTCCAAGTGATAAAGCGAGTGCACTTGCTGCTGTAATCTGCGCATTTTCAGCAAGAAATCCTGCATACATTACACCGACTGCCATACCTTCAGGGATGTTATGTAGTGTAACTGCCAACACCATCATTGTAGTACGGCCAAGCTTGCTTGTCGGTCCCTCTGCCTGATCACTTCCAACATGAAGATGCGGAATCAAATGATCGAGTGCAAGTAAAAATAATATACCAATCCAGAATCCAACAACTGCCGGAATAAATGATAATGTTCCCATATTCTCAGATTGTTTAATAGCCGGAATCAGAAGACTCCAGATTGAAGCAGCAACCATTATGCCTGCTGCAAATCCTGCAAGTGCACGTTGCACTGATTTACTAAATGTTTTTCCCATAAAAAACACACACCCAGCACCTAGCGTTGTTCCAATAAACGGAATCAGTATACCTTCAAAAATATTCATTATCATTACATTTTCCTTTCTTGTATAATCTAAAAAAAATTTTTATACCGCCCATGTGTTAGCTTTAGCTAACTGTTTTATATAAAAGAAACCGTGCAAAAAGCAAACTGTAATTTCACACGGTTTTTCGCTTCCTGTATCCTTCCCATCCCGGCCCACAGACCTCTGTCAGACTTTCAAAAAACAACCTTCCGGAGCATCCAGCAAAATATTTTTATTTCTTCGGCTGATACCGCATATTCGATACATTATAAACCGTGATAAACGCTTTCGGGTCCTTCTGGTTTATAAACTTCATCAGCTTCTGATATTCGCCTTTATCTACGATGGTGATGATCTCATGGCGTTTTTCCATGTTGTAAGCACCGATGGCTTCGTAGATCGTTGCCCCGCTGTGCAGATCGTAAATGATAAACTGGCGCAATTCTTCTTCCTTCTTCGTGATAATGCAGACACGCCGTTTGATATTATGGTCAAAAATAAAATGATCCAGAACGATCCCGTTAAAATACGTTCCCAGAATACTTAAGACCACAGTCTTCTTATCATAGACAAGAGCCGCAGAAAGTGCCACGCACATACCAGAAAGAGACATTGCTTTTCCCAGCTCCATATGAAGATACTTGTTCATGATCTTTGCCACGATATCCAGTCCCCCCGAGGATGCATTCCTGTTAAAAAGAATGCTAAGTCCCACGCTGACGACCAGAACATAGCACAGAACATCCAACTCCTGGCTGTCTGTCATAGATCCGAAATTCGGAAAAATAATCTCAAAAAGTCCCAGAAACAACGGCAACATCACACTGGTATAAACCGTCTTAACTCCAAATTCCCTTCCACAGGTAAAAAATCCGATGATCAGAAGTACCACATTCAGGATCATGGTAATAGCCGACAGCTGCAGCGGTACAAAGTTGGAAAGCACGATTCCAAGACCGGAAATACTGCTGACCGACGTATGGCTTGGCACCAGGAAAAAATATACCGCCGCTGCAATGATCGCCACTGCCACGGTGAGGATCACGGTTTCCTTAACAATATCCGCATAATTCAGTTTCTTTTTCATGATTTCAGATACTCTTCCCATTCTTTTTCTTTAGCGCCCACCAGCACCTTGTCTTTCCCAACAAGGATTGGTCGTTTCACAAGCATCCCGTCTGTTGCAAGAAGCGCAAGCTGCTCTTCCTCACTCATCTCCGGAAGTTTATCTTTCAGTTTCATCTCTTTATAAATATTTCCACTGGTATTGAAAAAACGCTTCAGCGGAAGACCGCTTATTTTCCACCAGGTTTTCAGTTCCTCTGCAGTCGGATTGTCAGTCTTAATATCGCGCAACGTATATTCTGCGCCGCTCTCATCCAGCCATTTCTGAGCTTTTTTGCAGGTACTGCATTTTGGATAGCATACAAATAACATGTTATTTCCCCCTGTCTTATTTGTATTTTATTCTAACATAGATGATACTGTTTTTCTATCCTATTATTCCGACCAGAGCAACTTCGATTCCTGCTTCATCTCATCCACAATTTTCCCCGCCGCTTCCAGTTCTCCTTTTGCTTCCAGTTCTGTCAGCTCCAGGCTCTTCTTTTCGGCCTCTGCGCTCATGTAATATACCTCTTTCACAGTCTCCGGCGTGCTGTCATCCTCCGGTGATACTTCCTCTGTCTTTTTGGAAAAATCCTGAAGCAGCATGTCATCGCCTTTCAGTTCCAGAGTTCCTGCATATGGCGCGTCAATGGCGTAAACGAATTCTGTTTTTCCATCTTCTGTGTACTGCACTTTCATGCGGTTAATAAGATTGTTGGAAGAATACAGGCGATTGTCTTTTACATATATTCCGCTGTCTTCCAGAGTCATGTACTTTTCATTGAAATACCAGTGATTGTAGCCTGCTGCCGCAGCAATGAGAGTCAGAATAACTGCCACTGCTGCTGTCAGAACTCTGCGTACCAGGAGTTTTTTCCTGATTTTTTTCAGTGCGGATACGCTTCCGGTATTTGCATTACTTTCAGTATTTTCCGTCCTACCAGCTCCACATCCTGTTATGGAGGCTACAGATGATCTTATCCGGTCCTGCTCTTTTCCCTGCTCCTCTTTCATGATCTCATACATTTTTCTGCATTCCTGACAGGTTCCTATATGTTCATCCACCAGTATCTTGCTGTCTTCGCTTAAAATCCCATCTATGTGAGATGGCATCAGATCCTGTATTACATCACATGTGATCTTCATATTCCAACTCCTCTCTTATCTTTACTCTTGCACGGTAATAAGTCACCCGCGCCCAGTTTTCACTTTTTCCAAAAAGCATTCCAATCTCACTAAACTTAAGCTCTCCGAATGTCCGCAGTGAAAAAACTTCTTTATACGGTTCCGAAAGGCTATGCAGAACTTTATGGATCTCCATGGCCTGGCTTCGCTGTGCCAGTTTTTCTTCAAAAATTTCTCCACCATGGCTTTCTGCTGTTTCCAGCTGCTCATCTCCGGAAAGCTGCTTTTTCTGCTTTTTCAGATGGTCGTATAACGTATTCTTTGCGATCTGGCAGAGCCACACCCGCACATCACAGTCACCACGAAACTGATCTATCTTTTTCAGTGCCTTAAAAAATGTCTCCTGAGTCACTTCCTCAGCCAGCGGTCCATCCTGTGAGACAGAACAGATATACCGATATACAATATCAAAATATGTCCGGTAAAGTTCTTCTATGTTCATCGGCTTTCTTCTTTCCTCCCTTCTCACTTATAAGACGCCCCTAGTTCAAAAACATTACAGAAAATAATAATAAAAGAAAAAAATAAGCGATTAAAAACAAACCTTCCATGAAAAAGCGAATCCCCCGGAAGTTTCACCTTTCCGGAGGATTCTTGCGTATCTTTATTTTACTTTTTGTATACTGCTTTTGTGCTCATTCCTTTGGAGCGTAACAGTGTCTTATAAGTATTAAACTGTTTTGCCGGTACTGTTACGACTGGCTTAGCTCCTGTTTTTGCAAATGCGTTGGCTCCAACTGTTTTTCTTGTCAGTTTGGCTGTTTTTATTACAACTGTGTTCAGGTTCTTGCAGCCATAAAATGCATTGGCTCCGATTGTTGTTACATTGCTTCCAATTGTAAGGGATTTCATAACTGTATTGTTCCTGAAAGCATTTGCTGAAATTTTTGTTACATTGAATGTTTTTCCGCTGAGCTTAACCTTTGCCGGAATGTTTACTGCTGCTCTCTTTGCGATTGGTTTTGTGTATTCAACAGATGTCTTGCTGAGTACTTTGTAAACACCATTGGTTGTTTTATCCCGTACTGTTTTTCCTACCAGGTTTAATACCGGAATGGTTGTCTTCTTGGTTGCTCCGCAGTTCTCACAGGTATATGTCCTGACTCCTGTTTTTGCTGCGGTAGGCTGTACTGTAATTTTTCCGCTGTCCCAGATATGCTCAAGCTTGTCGATCACAGCACCTTCTTCAATCAGACTTCCGCAATCATAACAGAAAATATCTCCTGTGTAGCCTTCTGATTTACAGGTGGATTCTTTTGCAAATTTCACAATCTTATTTTTGTGAGGTGTCTTCGCAATTACTTTTCCTGAAGAAACTTTTGCCTTGCAATCCTTACAGTAAGTATCTCCTGTATAGCCCTCCTGTCCGCAGGTAGCTTTTTTCACGTTTCTAAGCTCCGTATGGCGGTGGCCTGTTGCTGCGATACTGCTTGTCTTGGTTGCTTTACAGATTTTACATGTATATGTCTTAGTTCCCTTTACTGTACAGGTGGCCTTTTTCGTTACCTTTCCTGCATCCCAGGTATGTGCCTTTTTGGCGATTGTTTTTCCTGAGGAAAGTTTTGCATTACAGTCTTTACAATAAGTATCCCCTGTGTAGCCTGCTTTTGCACATGTAGCCCGTCTTGCATTTTTTAATACTTTATTTCTGTGTCCAGTCGCTGCGATCGCTGCTTTCCTGGTTCCCTTGCAAACAGTACAGGTGTATGTTCTGACACCTTTCTTCGTACAGGTAGCTGCGGTTGTTACTACTCCCTTATTCCATGCATGGGCTTTCTGTGGGATCGTCTTACCTGTTGCAAGCTTCTTATTACATTTCTTGCAGTAAGTATCTCCTGTGTAGCCTGCATGGGCACAGGTAGCTGTTTTTACATTTCGTAATTCCTTAGTATGTCCGGTTGCCGGAATTGCCTTGGTGTAAGTCCTGTCGCCACTCTTACATGTATAAGTCCTGACACCAGCTGCTGTACAGGTAGCCGCTTTTGTTACCTTTGACGTATAAGAATGTACATGGTTCACAACTACTTTTACTGTAGTTGTGATCAGAGGATTGTACACGGAAGTCATTGTAATATAAGCAGTGCCTTTTTTCTTCGCAGTTACCACACCATTACTGTTTACAGATGCAATACTGCTGTTGCTGCTCTTCCATGTAAGATCACCATGGCCACCTCCATAAGTTGAAGAGAAGCTCTGTTTTATCTGGAAAGAAGTTCCTTCGTTCTTGGTGTATGTAGACTGATCCGGAACAATGGTAGTCGTTGATGTCGGATATTTTGCATCAAATTTGTAAATAGAAAATGTCTGTGCTTTTGTTCCATTAGCTGTATAAATCTGAATATTGGTTCCTGCTGCTGTAGAGTTGCCTGTAACATCAAGACGCTTGTCTGTTGCCAGCTTCGGTGCCAGTTCGAATGCTATTGCATTGCCGATAACATACCATTTCTGTGCACCATTATCGGTTCCCCATTTCATATAAGTTCCAACATTGGTTCCATTAGCAGAATTCGCTCCGCTTACATCAAGAGCTCTTCCATCCTGCAGGGATGTAATGATATAGCTTCCATCTGACTGACGCTCAAAATGCCATTGATTTCTGGCATACACTCCTGACTCCTGGGCTCCAAGAAGAACATTTCCATCTGACAGATTCTGGTAAATCGGTTTCCAGACGTCAGAGCGGATGATCAGTGCATTAAAAGACTGTCCGATGTTCATAGCATTAGATGCTGGGGAAGATGCAAAATCCGGGCGGATATAGCAGGCTGCACTCTGTGGGTTTCTTTCATAATAATAAGCCCCATGTCCCTGATTTGCTCTGGTCTCTACTGTTGTGATAGATCCCCAGGAATTCTGTCTTACAACAAGTCCTACATGACCATAAGTATAATCTGCATAGGATTTGTTATTTCCCCATCCAATGGATGCACCTGCACCCCATACTGCAATGTCTCCTGGCTGTGGATTGCTGTATACTCGTGTCCATCCGCCTGGAAGCGTATTATACGCATAATCTTTCGCATTTCCACTGACGCTTCCAACTCCCAGCCAGTTATAATATGCAACAATGAGACTGACACACCATGTCTCTCCATATGGATATGTCCAGTGCTCATTTCCTCTGGCACAAATCCAGTTAAAAGCATCATCCCGCGTCTTTCCGTTTGTTGTTGCAGAAACGGATGCCGGTGCTGCACTTGTGACCAGCAGCATACATAACAGAATGGCTGTTATCACTTTTTTAACACTTCTGCTTCTGCATGATAATGTCTCTTCCATATCTCTTCTCCTTCCATATATGATATCATATTATATACTCACTATATCACATCCAGTTAATATAATCTACTCCGTAAAAATAAATCCCTGTCTCAACGTCTGTTAATAATTTAAGACGCCAAAACAGGGATCATTCTACTTTATAAAATACTTCAAAATATCTGTATTTTTATAATACTTTTTCTTTTCCACATATATCAGATCATCCGCTTCTTTCAGCATATTTTCTAGGAAATCTAAGCTTTCTCTCCATATAACTCCCATGGGAAATTTCACGTTTTTCTCCGCAATATTTTCGCAGATCGTCAGAAGTTTCTTCCTGGCTATTTCTTCTTCCATATCAAAACAGATGATCACGAACTCATCTCTGCCTACACGATAGGCATTCTCAGGCAGAACATCAATAATGGACTGTCCGGTGTTTACGATCAGCTTGTCACCAGCTTCGTGACCATAACTGTCATTTGTCTGATTGAAATATCAATATAAGCCACTCCGGTTCTTCTGACTGTTTTCCCCTGTGCACTGTCTACCACCTGGATATACTTATTTCTGTTATACAAAGTCGTAAGCATATCTCGGTAGCTCATATACTGGAACTCTTCTCTCCGTGCCTTCGCCTTCAGACAGTCCATCCCACTTCCTGTAATCCCCGGAGCATACCAGTTCATACTCCGGGGATTTCTGCCATCTATGATCAGATTTCTTTTCCCTTTGTCGCAACGGCATGTACAACAAACGGTACAAACAATGTAATAAACGCCGCATATCCAAGGTAAGCGTAACCTTTTTTTACAACTGTCATCAGACCGAACTGTGCGATGGCAAATGCCAGGAATGTAAAGATTGCTGTGAAACTGCGTTTCTTCCAAGATGTCCCTGCGCCTTTTTTGCCGGGCTGTCCATACGGCGCTCCACTGCGTTTACGCAGCGGGTCACAATACCGGAGATCATATTTACTGCTGTGGAGATCGCTCCAAGGATGATCAACAGAGAAATGACCGGTGTCAGGATACCGGAACCTACGCCGTTCTGGACCAGTACCAGCATCGGTACCGATGCAGATGCCAGTTCACTTACATATGCAATGGCAAGAAGTCCGAGGATGGAAAGCTCCATTGCACAGAAGTTGCATACAAACATCCAGATCGCTGCTTTGTCGATCTGTTTTTCGTCCGTTACATCCTCCATGTGCTGGTACATAACAGAAACAGATGCCAGCTGGAAGAAGAAATAAAGGACTGCTGAATAGAGAGCCGGTCCAAAGGCTCCGCTCTCGGAGGAAAGTACAGTCATTTCTCCGGAGGACATAGTATGGATGGAAGCTGTGATATCTCCCCACTGTGCAATGATATTCGGAACAAGTACAAGTACCAGGCCGATAATGATCAGCACGCTTAAAGTAGAAGCACATTTTCTTACAACATTGGTTCCGAAAAGTGCGATCACAAAGATAAATGCTGCAATGATCAGTGTGCAGAGCCAGTATGGAATTCCGAACAGAGTCTGCAGTGTGGAACCACCTGTTGCAAAGGCTGCTGCAGATGCTGTTCCGATCATGATCAGATAACAGATCTCATACAGGTTGGACATAACCGGCCTGGTTTTTCCATAGAGACTGTCGGAAAAGCTTCTGTAATCATAGGTTTTATGTTTGTAAGCATAGCGCATGCCATACCAGAAAAACAGTGCATATAATCCCTGTGTCACTGCCGGCAGGATCAGGCACCAGATACCGTAGTTGATAAAATACTGGTATATCTGCGCTCCTGATGCAAATCCGCCTCCGAACTGTGTGGTAAATGCTACGAACGCAAGTCCCATGGCCAGAGGCATTTTGCTTTGTAATGATTTGTTCTGACTCATCTCTCTTTCCCCCGTTTTTATTTATTATATTCGATGACTTTTCCCGGATTCAGGATCAGTTTGTCATCAAAAGCCAGCTTGATGGCTTTATAAAGAGCGATCATTCTCGGTCCCGCAAATTCTTCCAGAAATTCCAGACGCCCGTTTCCGATACCATGCTCACCGGAAAGCTGTCCGCCCAGTTCCTTGGACAGTGCATACAGCTCTACAAGGCTTGCATGTGTGGCTTCCTTCCACTCCTGGTCGCTCATTTCCGGGCCACGGAGCATCTCTGTGTGGATGTTTCCGTCTCCGCAGTGTCCGCAGGGCTCTACACGGATGCCATGTGCACTTGCGATCTTTTTGGCTGCTTTTACATACTCGGCGATCCTTGCACGCGGAACAACTACGTCACATTCTTCCTGTGCTACAGAATCTGCTTTCATACCTTCCAGGATTCCGCCACGGACACTCCATACAGCTCCGGCACGTTCCGGCGTTCCTGCAATACAGCAGTCCAGAGCTCCGTTTGCAAGGGCCGCTTCTGCTGCTGCCTCTACTGCGCTGTCCAGCTCCTGTTTGCTGGAAGCATCATACATAACGATCAGAACTGCTTCTCCCTGTTTTACCGGGAACATTTTGTTCAGATTACGTTCTACGATATCGATCAGTTCTCTTTCCAGAAACTCGATGGCTGTTGGCACAAACGGCAGTTCCAGAACCTTCGGGACCATGTCTGCACATTCCTCAAGGCTCCTGAACGGCATTACAAGGGTGCAGGTACAGGTCGGTGCAGGAAGAAGCTTCAGTGTTACCTGAGTCAGGATACATAAGGTTCCCTCTGAGCCGATCACAAGATCTTTTACATCATATCCTGTTGTGTTCTTCACAACGTTGGATGAAAAATTCATGATGGAACCATCCGGCATAACTGCCTCGATACAGCGGACAAAATCTCTGGTCAGTCCATATCGTACTGCCTTCATACCCCCGGCATTTGTGATAACATTACCGCCGATGGAAGCTGTTTTTTCCCCTGGATCAGGCGGGTAAAAAAGTCCGCCTGCCGCTGCTGCCGCCTGGATATCAATGAGCAGTGCTCCCGGCTCAGCTGTGATGGTCTGGTTCTTTCTGTCGATCGGAAATATCTTGTTCATGCGCATCACAGACAGCATGATACCGCCATATTTACAGGTTGCTCCACCTGCAAGTCCGGTTCCTGCGCCACGGCATACCACCGGGATATTTTTTTTATATGCGTAAGCCATGATGGCAGAAATCTCTTCTTTATTTAAAACCTCCACATAAAGCTCCGGAGGAAAAACTCCGTACTCCGGCATCTCATCACGATAATATTCTTTTGCGATCTCATCGCCGACCCATACACGATCTGAAGCAGTCACAGAACGGATGTAGTCAAAATCTTCTGAAGTCATTTTTTTATAGGGATATGCCATGACTTAATCCTCCTCCCGATTCTTTATCAGCTCTGTCAGCTCCGGTACGACCTGGTACAGATCGTCCACGATGCAGTAATCTGCAACATTAAAGATCTGTGCTTCCGGATCATTGTTGATCGCTACGATACAGTCAGATCCTGTCATGCAGGAGGTAAACTGTATGGCACCGGATACGCCGCAGGTGATGATCAGCTTCGGACGGACAGTTCTTCCTGAAAGTCCGATCTGATGTGCAACATCTCCGAATCCGTTTTCTACCATAGGGCGGGTGAAGGCAAGCTGTCCGCCAAGAACCTCTGCCAGTTCACGGCACATTTCCACATCTTTTTCATTTCGCACGCCACGGCCTGCAACAACAAGTACATCCTCTTCTTCCAGGCTCTTTACCTTATCAATAACCCTTGATGAAAGAATTTTGATTCTGGAATCTGCCATTTTTTCATTTACCGGACATACGACCACCTGACCGTGAGGATTTTTTACCTTTTCTGCCTTGTCCATAACCTTATAACGGACAGTGGCAAACTGTGGTCTTGATTTTGTGATCCCGATCTGAGCCATGATGTTTCCGCCGAAAGCCGGTCTGATCTGGATCATATCGGTGTTAGAACGGATATCCAGTGTTGTGCAGTCTGCAGTCAGTCCCGTATGGAATCTGGTGGAAAGTCTCGGCGCAAGGGAACGTCCCAGCGCAGTAGCTCCGATCAGCACAGAACTTGGCTTGTTTGCTGCGATACAGTCTGCAACTGCGTCAGTGTAGCAGTCTGCACGGAAGCCCTCAAAACCTTCATGCTCATATACGTACACATTGTCCACGCCATATGGAAGCAGCTTTTCCGCATTTTCCTTTGTTCCTCTGCCTCCGACGATCACACAGTTAACCTGATAACCGACTTTGACAGCCATCTTTCTGGCTTCCCCGATCAGCTCAAAGGTAACCGGATGGATCTCACCTCTCTCCTGCTCCACATAAATAAGAAAGTTTTTCCATTTATCCTTGTCAAAGGATTTCGCCCTCTGCTCAAACCGGATTGCCTTTTCCGGGCAGTTACGAACACAAAGTCCGCACATACGACAGGCATCGCCTACAACAATTCCTTTTCCTTCTATGGCAAGAGCTCCGAAAGGACATTTCTCTACACAGATGCCGCAAAGAATACATTTATCTGCGTCAAATTTTAAAAATTCCATCTTCCTCTTCCCCCTATATGATTTTCTTTCCTGTCAGAATAGCCACAAGCTTATCTGCTTTTTCCTTTGCAGTTCCTTCCAGATAAACCTGTTTTTCGCTTTCCTCCGGTGCAAACATTCTTTCCACAGAGGTGGGGGAACCGATCAGTCCGTAACGGCTCAGGTCCTGATCCGGCATATCTTCAAAGCTTAAGATCCGTACCGGACGGTCGGCAGTTGCTTTCTTTAACAAGTAGGACGGCAGACGTGGTACACAGGTGTCTTTATCAATGGTTAAAAGACATGGATACGGGATCTCGGAAACCTGGGAAACGCTGACCAGATCCTGACGGATCTGAATGCTTTTTTCATTGACATCCATAATCTCTGCTACCCATGCAGCATGTGGAATGGTTAAATGCTCTGCAATGGCCGGTCCAACCTGGGCTGTATCTCCATCTGTGGTCTGTCTTCCGCAGATGATCAGATCTGCACCGCCGATCACCTGGATTCCCTGTGCCAGCGCATAGGAGGTTGCCAGAACATCCGCTCCCGCAAATTTTCGGTCTGAAAGGATCACACCTTCATCAGCTCCCATAGTATAGGCATCCCGGATCATCTCTTCTGCCTGAGGTGGTCCCATGGTCAGAACTGTTACAGTTCCACCTGTTTTTTCCCGGATCGCAAGAGCTGTTTCCAGTGCAAACAGATCATATGGATTGGTCCTTGTTTCACCGGACATTCGTTTCATGGCACCTGTTTCCGGATCGATATC
Organism: Ruminococcus sp. AF46-10NS; assembly: GCF_003474435.1. GTDB lineage: Bacteria > Bacillota > Clostridia > Lachnospirales > Lachnospiraceae > Blautia_A. The sequence goes on along the minus strand of NZ_QRNF01000006.1, from coordinate 5,203 downwards.
AACCTTGGAAGTTGCCGGTACCTGCTTCATACATACAACGATCTTCATTTTCTATCTTCTTTCCTGTATTTTCTTTTTTACTTTAAAGTTTTAAACAACTGTATAAGTATAGCATTAACGTAGCGTAAAGTCGATAGGATTTTGGTAAATTCCGCATAAAAAATCATTGTAAAAACTTCTAATCTGTCCGTCGCAGATTCTGAAATCTCCTCCCTCTATTCTGAGTGGATGTCCGTCAATGAGTACATCTGCTATTTTCACTTCACTGGAATATCCATATCGCCCGCAAAACATTTACTTATGGGCTTTTTCCACGATAAACAGTGTCAGAAATCACCGCACAAGCTTTATTACTGCCGTATTTGCATAGGTCAGCGGAGCATTATGAATAAAAAAGATCCTGCCATCCACCGGTGCATACAGCGTCTCTATCAGCTCGCTCTCATAGGAATGTATGATATTCGCAAGCGGCTGTCCTACTCTAACTTCTTCTCCTGCTTTTACCAGTGGTTCAAAGACTCCTGATTCGGATGTACGGACAGATACAAGCTCTGTATCCATTATAACCTTTGATTCTGTAAGAACCGGTACCTGGTAGCGGATAATACCCTATGCAGAGAGAAAATTCATAACTGCCAGTACTGCCTGTCCGGCCCCGTTTGGATCAATCTGTTCTGTTGCCGTTGTATATAAAGAAAATCCATTGTTCTTTTAAGGAGGCCTGCATAATCACGATTATCTTCCAGCTTTGTATTCTTGAAGGTTTCCGGCGAACATCTTCTGCACAGTTCTCTTGCAATCATCGGATAAGAAGCTCCTGACGGAACTCTTAAGTTATCTTCCAGAATATACCATTCCTCATCCTTGCCTTTGACAAGATCGATTCCTGAAATATGAGAATAAATTCCTTTTGGAGGTGTCGTTCCCTCGCATTGTACCAGATAACCACTGGAAATAAATATAAATTCTTCCGGAATCACACCATCTTTGATGATCTGTTTCTCACTGTAATATCTTTCAGAAAAAGATTCAGTACCAGTACTCTCTGCTTCAGTCCCTTCTCTAAATATTCAAATTCACTGTGCTGAATCACCCTTGGGATTGCGTCAAATGGAAACAACTGCTCCTTAAAAGTGTTGTTTTTATAAATTCCAAATTTCACTCCATATCTTGCAAGCAGCTCATTAATATGATCTGTATGTCGGATCAGTTCTTTCATATACATCAGCCTCCTTGTTGAAAAACAAAAAGACGCTTTGCAATGATGATTGCAAAACGTCTTTGTTTTTCCTGTTTTTCTGATTTTAGTACGGTGAAAATCAAAAGTCAATAATTACCGCATCAGATAACGGAAGCATATGCCTTTCTCCGTTATCTTGACACATGCTTTCGTATTATCATTTTTTGCTATTCTTCTTAATGACAGCTATGGCTTCCACATCCATGCTCGCCACATGTATGTCCTTCCCCGTGGCTGTGCTCATGATGAGAACACTTAACATCTGGATTATAATCGAGTGTTTCATTGATAAAAGCTTCTACTGCTTCATCCGCATCTCCGGAAACTCCTCCGAAAAGCTTAATGCCGGTTGCCGCTAACGCTGTCTGTGCACCGCCTCCGATTCCGCCACAAATCAGAACATCTGCATTCAATGCATTAAGAACTCCTGCCAATGCGCCATGTCCGCTTCCATTCGTATCTACTACTTCTGAATGTACTACTTTTCCTTCCTCTACATCGTAAATCTTAAATGTCTCTGTGTGTCCAAAGTGCTGGAAAATCTGTCCATTTTCATATGTTACTGCTATCCTCATGATACCTTCTCCTTTTTCTGCTGCATATTTTTTGTAAATTTCCTGTTTGTAACATCCTCCAAAGCTGCAGTTTCTGCTCTGACCGTCACAGATTCTGAAATCTCCACCCTCGATTCTGAGTGGATGTCCATCAATGAGTGCATCTGCTATTTTCTTCCTGGCAATCTCATAAATTCGTTGAACCGTTGTTCTTGCGATCTGCATAGATACTGCACACTGCTCCTGACTGTAACCTTTCTTGTCCAAAAGACGAATTGTCTCATACTCATCTACTGTCAGAACAATAGGTGTTTTTTTCTCCGTATCATCTGCCGGAAGGAATTCTAAAACATTGGGAAAATGGCAGACTTTTCTGCACTTTACTGGTCTCGGCATAAACTGCTCCTTTCTCGCTTTTCTTATATAATAGCTCTATAAAAGGCATATGTCAATAACATTTTTGACATATGCCCATATAGCTCGGCTAATAGTATTATATACAGCATAAACTTCTCCTCACGACACATATATTTCGATGTTTTTCCGCAAATCAACTATTGATAATGGAATAGAAAAAACAGTCTGTCATAACAGAAATTAATCCCATCAAACAGACTGTTCTTTTTCCTTTACAAATATTACATTAATGAGGTTCCTGCCTCATGCTCATAGAATCTCTTTATTATCTCCTGCACCGGTTTCTCACATATTTCATAGCTGTCGTCCTTCCATGCCTCGGAAGCAGAAGGCAGCTTTGGTGCCCACTCCCATAAAGCAAAGCCACGAAGCCATGGTCTTTTCTTACAGGCCTCAAACATTGCACGATACCATTCACACTGTTCTTCCAGGCGAAGTTCTCCCTGCAATTCCCAGTTATTTGGAACCATTCCGGATCCTTTTCTCGACATACATCCCGCTTCAGCAAAGAAAAATGGTTTCCTATATTTTAAGACGGTTTTTTCGATACGATCTAGTTCCTGCTCCCATTGATCAATTGGATAATATCCGCTGGAAGAGATCACATCGACACAGTCCCACCAGGATACATGATCTTCCTGATATTTGTCCGTGTTATAAGACACCAGTCCATGATATTCCTTACGTATGGAAGCAATCACTTCCCGCCACTGCTTTTCTCTGTGTTCCGTCATTACCATTTCACATCCGGCAATAAAAATATCACACTGTTCTTCTTCCGCTATCCTTGCATAATGTGTCTGAAACTCCTTATAGGACGCAAACCAGTTTTTCCATTTTGGTTCGCAAGGAACATCATGTTCGAAAAAGCTGATAAAAGCACGCCATGTTCCATCCTTACAGTTCACTGTTGGCTTGAGTCCAACCCGAATTCCTTTTTCTTTTGCATACCGTATCATGCAGATCAGTTCTTCATCCGAAAATGTATCTTCTGAGGTATAACATTCATCCGTAGAACCAAAAGATGGATAAAAATTTCCCTTTATAATTCGACTCCATTTGTCTCTATCACATGTTTATACCAGAATGCCGAATCTTTCATAATTCTCTGCTGGTTCCTGTAGTCTACATATACAAGTCCAAATCTGTCTGAGTAACCCTTTGCCCATTCAAAATTATCCATTAAAGACCACTGGAAATACCCTCTGATATCCACCTCTTCTGCTGCCTTTTTCAGTTCTCGTAAATATCTTGCAAGAAAATCAATTCTGTTTGGATCATGCACCTTTCCATCTAACGAAATCACGTCATGGCAGGATAATCCGTTCTCTGTGATATAAATTGGCTTATGATATCTTTCATATAAGAACTTCGGTCCCCAACGCAGACATTCCGGTGTTACCGGCCATTGGATCGCAGTCTTTGGAAAACCTTCATACCGGCAAACCTCCTGTGGTTTCCCGTCTTCTCCCATACGGAAGCATCTTCCATTATAAATATTCTGTCCATAGATATCGATTGGTTCTGAAATCAGGCGCATATCTTCCTCTGTGATTTTCGGAAGATATTTTTCATAACGCTCCAATCCTTCTTCCGGATAATGTCCTAATAAGACCGGATCTGACCACCAGGATACATTCCATGTCCAGTTACTGTCGTCCTCCTGAAGAGAAAAATACGCCTTTCTTGCAGCCTCGATATCTTCCGGCCGATCTGTTTTCGGATAACAGACAGATGAGGTCGGCGCATATCCAATCGTCAGTTTCTGTTTTCCATAAGCACGAAGCATCTGTACAGCTCTTCCATGTGCTTTCATGGCATTATGCGCCATTTCAAAAGTATCTCTCAGCGGTGCTTTTACTCCCGGTGCATGTTCTCCGGTAAGGAAACCAAGTCCGACAAAGCACTGTGGTTCATTCAATGTAAAGAAATGAGTTACCCTGTCACTGAATCTTTCCGCAACAAGCTTCGCATATTCTCCAAACCATTCCACAATCTGCGGATTCATCCATCCGCCTCTTTTATAGATTTCATACGGAAGTTCCCAGTGATACAAGGTAATATATGGTTCGATCTTATTTTCCACAAGTTCGTCAATCAGACGGTTATAGAATTCAATACCTTTCTCATTCACTCTTCCATATCCTTCTGGTAAAACTCGTGACCAGTCGATGGAAAAGCGATAGGCTTTCAGGCCCATTTCTTTCATTAACTGAACATCTTCTTTATATCTGTGATAATGGTCGCAGGCCACTTCGCCGGTGTGACCGGAATATACTTTCCTAGGTTCTTTTGTATACACATCCCAGATATGCTCACCTTTGCCATCTTCTTTTACTGCACCTTCGATCTGATACGCACTTGTTGCTGCTCCCCAGATGAAATCCTCAGGGAATCCTACATTCTTTCCATTTTCTTTTCCCATATTTTTCTCCTATTGTTTAGCTTCTCTTATTATTTCCATTCCTCAATTCCCAGATTCTCTATATAATCAGCAAGTTCTCTCGCCATCTCATAGGTCTCCGGAATTCTGAGATGTCCCGGAGTTACTGCTCCATTTCTCTTAATAATTTTCAAAAATATTTCAAAAATCATTCAAAAAAACTTTCAAATAATTCCGAGCATAATCCCTCAAAATCAGTTGGTTTCTCCGAATAATAATCAACGATTTTTCGAATATCACTATTACACGCAAATGTCTCTTTCTTCTTTAAAAGGTCGGCACGTTTTATTCTTTCTTCTTTACATAAATCTATTGCAATGCCTTGCAAACGCAATTTTTTGACTACTCCAACTAACTCATATGGTCTTTTTGTAAAAACCAAATAGTTTTCAACATATAATTTACTTCTCTTCCATATGATATAGTTTTTCTTTACTCTCCTGTCTGCTGTACCGTCCTTTTTACTTACAGACCAATAAGGATAATTTAGATAATAATAGTTTTCCCCTTTCTCATTTGATTTCTTTCTTACCTTTATGCTTCTCGGCA
>NZ_QRNF01000059.1 GCF_003474435.1 Ruminococcus sp. AF46-10NS | reverse complement strand
TAACCGAATAACTGCTCCGCAGTTTATCAGGAGGGGCTTGTACCCCTCCTGATACAAGTAAGTCCCACCACTGCTTATTGCTCCTCGCAATTGAAGCAGGGGACTTACTTGATTCGGTTAAACTCTGACCGCTTACTTTTCATATTCACTCATTTCAGGGAACCATTTTACCCTGATTCCCTTTTTTCATTTATAAGTAAATTGGCTGAATCATTTACTGGATCTCGATGATTTCAGTTGTATTCAGTGCTGTCTCCATCAGCTCGTCAATCTTCTCAGAGAGTTTCTGCTCAGAGCGGCGGATCACTTTGAGGTTCGGTTTTGTCACCGGATGCTTGGCAACAAAAATAGTACAGCAGTCCTCAAACGGCTGTATGGATGTCTCAAAAGTATCGATCTTTCTGGAAATGCGGACGATCTCCTCTTTGTCAAAACCGATCACCGGACGGTATACAGGCAGTGTACACACTTCGTTTGTAGAAGCAAGGCTCTGTAATGTCTGGCTTGCAACCTGTCCGATACTCTCACCTGTGATCAGGCCAAGGCAGCGGTCTTTTTTCGCAAAGTGCTCAGCAATACGCATCATGTATCTTCTCATAATGATAGTAAGCTCATCATGTGGGCACTGATCATAAATATAAAGCTGGATATCTGTAAAATTAACAACATGAAGACGGATCGGTCCACTGTATTTTGCTACTAGGCGGGCAAGATCCACAACCTTCTGTTTTGCGCGTTCGCTTGTGTAAGGCGGTGCATGGAAATATACCGCATCGATCTTAACGCCACGTTTTGCGATCATATAGCCGGCAACCGGACTATCTATCCCTCCGGAAAGAAGCAGCATGGCTTTTCCGTTGGTTCCGATGGGCATTCCGCCTGCTCCCGGGATTGTCTGGGAATATACATAGATCTTGTCACGGATCTCAACAGAAAGATCCAGTTCCGGATGATGAACATCCACACTTGCCTCAGGAAAAGCATCCAGGATACGTCCGCCCAACTCTGCGCTGACTTCCATGGAGCTGATCGGATAGGATTTCTTTGCGCGGCGCGTCCAGACCTTGAAGCTTCCGTTAAAGTCCGGATGCCACTGCTTCATATAACCCACAACATCTTCGGCAAGCTTCTCAAAGCCCTGTTCTTCATAGATCATAACCGGGCAGATGCCTACAATACCGAATACATGCTGCAGCGCATCTACAGCCTCATCGTAATCATAATTCTCCGGGCAGAATACATAAACTCTTCCCTGCTCTTTTTTTACCTCAAACTCGCCCTCGATCTTGGAGAGTGCGATCTCCATCTGATGTACGAGAGCATCTTCAAAACGGTAGCGGTTTTTTCCCTTAAGGGCGATCTCCGCATATTTGATCAAAAATGCATGTACTAACATAAATTTTCCTTTCCTGTATATTATCTGCGTGCGTATCTGCGCAGCATCGGGATGGATTTCTTCAGGGTATCCAGACAGTAATCTGATTCCTCAAATGTATTTTCCTCGCAGAAACTGATGCGGACAGTGCTCTCCACATCAGCTCTTGATAATCCCATTGCTGTCAAAGTCGCACTTGGTTTTCTCTTATGGCTGGAGCATGCACTTCCTGCAGAAATATATACTCCAAATTCTTCCAGTGTATGAAGCAGAACTTCGCTCCGGACTCCGTGAAAGGTAACGCTCATGATGTGCGGTGCTCCCTCATTTAACGGCATTCCGTTAATGGTAACGTCACCAAGTTCCTTTAAGCCCTCTGCCAGCCGCTGTTTCAGATCATAGAGGTGCTGTATTTTTTTGTCAAAATCTGTGTAAACCATCTCAGCTGCCACACCAAGACCTGCAATTCCCGGTACATTGTCTGTTCCGGAACGCATACCGTTCTGCTGTCCACCACCAAGGATCTGAGGCTGTACTCTTACTCTCTCATTGATGTAAAGAAATCCCACACCTTTCGGGCCGTGGATCTTGTGGCTGCTCACAGAAAGAAGATCGATCCCCAGCTTTTTCGGATAGATACGATACTTTCCGAATGCCTGGATGGCATCTACATGAAAAAGTGCTTTCGGACTTTTTTCATGGACAAGCTTTCCGATCTCTTCTACCGGCATCACGGCTCCCACCTCATTGTTCACGTACATCACAGACACCAGAATTGTATCCGGACGAAGAGCCGCTTCCAGTGCATCCAGCTTTACAACGCCCTGATGGTCAACAGGAAGAATGGTCACCTCATAGCCCTGTTCCTTCAGATAAGCAAAAGGCTGGGCCACTGCTGCATGCTCTACTGCAGTTGTGATGATATGGTTTCCCATACGCTTATTGGCTTCCACACCACCGATGATGGCAAGGTTATCCGATTCTGTTCCACCGGAGGTAAAAAGAATCTCTTTTTCATTCACTTTCAGTAATTTTGCAAGGGTCTGGGCACTTCTGCGGACATAATTCTCCGCTTCCATTCCCTTTTTATGCATGGCAGAAGGGTTTCCAAAATCTTCTGTCATGGTTTTGCAGACAATATCCTTTACTTCATCGAAGCATCTCGTTGTCGCGGAATTGTCAAAATATGCTTCCATAATCTATTCATCCTCCAGTTGAAACATCAGAACAGAAAGTACTGCGAGTCCCGCGGTTTCCGTCCGTAAGATCCGGTGTCCCAAGGTGATAGGTTTCGCACCGGCTTCCATGGCATCTGCCACTTCCTGCTCTTCAAAACCACCCTCAGGGCCGATAAAGACACCTATGCTTTTTCCCGGTTCGATCGACCGGATCAGCTCCTTTGTCTCTTTCATTCCTTTTGCAAGCTCATAAGGGATCAGCAGAACGTCCAGTTCTTTTGCATAGGCAAGGGCCTCTTTAAAAGTCATCACTGAACGGACTTCCGGTACCAACATACGCTTGGACTGTTTTGCCGCACTCTCTGCGATCTGCTGCCAGCGTGACACTTTTTTCTCTGCTTTCTTATTATCCAGTTTTACCACACAACGTCTGGTTGAAACCGGAACTACGGAATATGCTCCAAGCTCTACTGCCTTCTGGATGATCAGCTCCATCTTGTCTGCTTTCGGCAGTCCCTGAAACAAATATATACGGTTCTTCAGCTCATAATCCGGTTCCTGTACATAGAGGATATGAAGCAGGACTTCATCCTCCCCCGCATTTTCGATCACACAGTGATATTCTTTTTCCTTATCGCTGATCCAGAGCTCCTCACCTTTTTTCATACGAAGCACATTCGCGATATGATTGACGTCATTTCCTGTGATGTGGATCTCATGTCTGTCCCTGTCGATCTGATGCGGTTCCACAAAAAATCGCTGCATGAGATCAGTCCTTTCTCGCTGTCACAGATACCCATTCACCCTGATGAGTCACCTCAACAAGAGTCAGTCCTGCATCTTTTACAGCCTGCACTACGACATCCTCCTTTACATCCAGGATTCCGGATGTAATGTAGTAAGCACCTTTTTTCATCTGCGCGACGATAACCGGTGTCAGAGGAACCAGAACATCTGCAAGAATGTTTGCAGTTACAATGTCATATTTCTCATATCCGACCTGATCCTGCACCTCTTTGTCATCAATGATATTTCCGATCATCATGTCAAAAGACTTCTCTTCAATCTGGTTGGCTTCCTTGTTCTCAGATACTGCCGGAACTGCACATGGATCAAGGTCTGTACCAACCACATGGCCTGCACCAAGCTTCAGTGCAACGATTCCCAGAATTCCGCTTCCGGTTCCCACGTCAAGAATCTCCATTCCCGTCTTCACAAATTTCTTCAGCTGACGGATCACAAGCTGGGTGGTCTCATGCATTCCTGTACCAAAAGCAGTTCCCGGATCAATGTGGAGGATCATCTTGTCCTTATCTTCTGCTTTCACTTCTTCCCAGGACGGCACGATCAGAATGTCGTCTACATAGAACTGATGGAAATACTGTTTCCAGTTGTTGATCCAGTCTTTATCCTCTGTCTGGGATTCTGTGATCGTAGCTTCTCCGATGTCAACAAAACTTCTTAAGTCTTCCAGTGCAGTTTTTACATCTTTCAGGATGGCTTCTGTATCTGCATCTTCCTCAAGATAAAAGTTCAGATATGCAATACCATCATCTGCCGGGCCTTCAGGCATGATATCCACAAACATCTGCGCCTTGTCCTCGTCAGTCAGTGGCTGCTTATCCTGGATCTCCACACCTTCAATTCCCACCTCGGCAAGTGTACAGATCACAATATCTTCTGCCTCTGTTTTTGTTTTCAGTGTAAAACGGTTCCATTTCATATTTCTATATCTCCTTATGCTGTATACACATTTACGGATTTTCGTTCCTGTCTGTTGCCTGTTTTCTTTTCCCCCAAAAACGGGCACTTCTTTTAATATACACGAATACCGTAAAAAAAGAAAGAGGCATTTTTCGCCTCTTTCCTGTTTTCGCTTCATTTATTCCTCAAACATTTCCTTGACTTTCTCGCGGAAACCTTTTTTCTTCTTTTCCGTTTTTTCTGAAGTCTCGGCTGTACTGTCCTCTGCCGGACGGTTGCCGCATGCCGCGTCAAAAGCTGCCAGAGCTTTCTTTGCATCCTCATTTAAGTTGGTCGGGGTCTGAACTACCAGTGTTACATAATGGTCACCACGGACATTCTTGTTACGTAATGACGGAACACCTTTTCCTTTCAGACGGATTCTTGTATCTGTCTGTGTTCCCGGTTTTACCTCATAAGTTACTTCACCGTCAACAGTATTGATTCTCATCTCACCGCCAAGCGCAGCCTGTGCAAATGTGATCGGAGCTGTAGAAAAGATATTCATATCCTGTCTCTGGAAGATCGGATGACGGGCTACATTTACCTCAACCAGCAGATCTCCTCTTGGCCCGCCGTTAGTTCCTGGCTCGCCTTTATCACGGATACGGATACACTGACCATTATCAATACCTGCAGGTACAGATACCTGGATCTTCTTTCTGGAAGATGTATATCCTGTTCCACGGCAGGCACTGCATTTCTCCTTGATCACCTTACCGGTTCCGTTACAGTCCGGACAGGTCTGGACATTACGTACCATACCGAACATGGACTGCTGAGTGTAAACGATCTGTCCCTGACCTTTACATTTCGGACAGGTGACCGGTGATGTTCCAGGTTTCGCTCCGGTTCCGTGACATGTGGTACATTCATCCTTCAGAACGATCTCCAGCTCTTTCTCGCATCCGAAAACCGCTTCCTCAAAAGTAATATTCACACGTGCACGAAGGTTTGCCCCTTTCATCGGTCCGTTATTGGCCCGTCTGGTTCTGCCTCCGCCGCCGAAAAGGTCTCCGAAGATATCTCCGAAGATGTCTCCCATATCTGCGCCGTTAAAGTCGAATCCGCCAAAGCCGCCGGCACCGCCTCCGCCACCGTTTTCGAATGCTGCATGACCAAACTGGTCATACTGTCTTCTCTTGTCGGCATCACTTAAAACGGAGTAAGCCTCTGTCGCCTCTTTGAACTTCGCCTCAGCCTCTTTATCACCCGGATTTACATCCGGGTGATATTTTTTGGCCAGCTTACGATATGCTTTTTTTAATGTTGCGTCATCGGCGTTTTTATCCACACCTAAGACTTCATAATAATCTCTTTTATCAGCCATTGTAATTATTTCCTACTTGTCTTAGACTTCCTTGTAATCAGCATCTACAACATCATCGCCGTATCCTGCTTCATTTCCGCCCTGAGCACCAGCATTTCCGCCCATATTGCCCATATCTGGTCCAGGACCAGCCTGACCCTGAGCTCCCTGAGTCTGCTCATACATCTTGGAAAACAGCTTCTGAGCACTCTCCATCATCTTCTCCTGTGCAGCCTTGATGTCTGCAACCTGAGAATCTGTAAGCTCCTGAGCATTTGCTGTCTGTGCAAGAAGATCCTTCAGCGCATTGAGGTCTGCCTCAACACTTGCTTTATCGTTTGCATCAAGCTTGTCGCCAGCTTCCTTCAGTGCATTCTCAACCTGGAATACCATGGAGTCTGCATTGTTTCTTGTATCGATAGCCTCTTTACGTTTCTTATCCTGAGCCTCGAACTCAGCTGCCTCTTTGACAGCTTTGTCGATATCGGAATCGGACATGTTGGAACCAGCTGTGATCGTAATGTGCTGCTCCTTACCTGTTCCAAGATCCTTAGCGGATACGTTAACGATACCGTTGGCATCAATATCAAATGTTACCTCGATCTGCGGAACTCCACGACGTGCTGGCGGGATTCCATCCAGACGGAACTGACCGAGGGATTTGTTGTCTTTTGCGAACTGACGCTCACCCTGTACAACGTTGATATCTACAGCTGTCTGGTTGTCTGCTGCTGTGGAGAAGATCTGGCTCTTCTTTGTAGGAATTGTAGTATTTCTCTCGATCAGACGAGTTGCGATACCACCCATTGTCTCGATGGACAGAGACAGAGGAGTAACATCCAGAAGAAGGATATCACCGGCACCTGCATCACCTGCAAGCTTACCACCCTGTACGGAAGCACCAAGTGCAACACACTCATCCGGGTTCAGGTTCTTGCTCGGCTCTTTGCCTGTTAACTGTCTTACCTTATCCTGTACTGCCGGGATACGGGAAGAACCACCAACCAGAAGTACCTGGCCAAGCTCGGAAGCTGTGATACCTGCATCAGACAGTGCACGGCGAACCGGCTCAGCTGTCAGCTCTACAAGGTCATGTGTCAGCTCATCAAATTTAGCTCTTGTAAGGTTCATATCGAAATGCTTCGGTCCCTCAGCAGTTGCTGTGATGAACGGAAGGTTGATGTTTGTTGTTGTTGCGGAAGAAAGCTCTTTCTTAGCCTTCTCAGCTGCCTCTTTCAGTCTCTGAAGAGCCATCTTATCGTTGCTTAAGTCTACACCCTCTGTTCTCTTGAACTCGGAAAGCATGTAATCTGTGACCTTCTTATCAAAGTCATCTCCACCAAGACGGTTGTTACCAGCTGTGGAAAGAACCTCGATAACGCCATCACCGATCTCGATCACAGATACATCGAATGTACCGCCGCCAAGGTCGTATACCATGATCTTCTGCTCTTTCTCATTGTCAAGACCATATGCAAGAGCTGCTGCTGTAGGCTCGTTGATGATACGTTTTACATCAAGACCTGCGATCTTACCTGCATCTTTGGTTGCCTGACGCTGAGCATCGTTGAAGTAAGCCGGAACTGTGATAACTGCCTCTGTTACTTTCTCACCAAGATATGCCTCTGCATCCTTTTTCAGTTTCTGAAGGATCATTGCGGAGATCTCCTGTGGAGAATATTTCTTATCATCGATTGTTACACGGTAATCTGTACCCATCTCTCTCTTGATGGATGAGATTGTTCTGTCAGCGTTTGTAACTGCCTGACGTTTTGCAGGTTCTCCTACAAGACGCTCTCCTGTTTTTGTGAATGCTACAACGGATGGTGTTGTTCTTGCTCCTTCTGTATTTGCGATAACTGTTGGCTGTCCACCTTCCATTACGGCTACACAGCTGTTTGTTGTACCTAAGTCAATACCAATAATCTTTCCCATGATTTTTTCCTCCTGTTTTAGTCTGTATCTGTAAAATTACAACTTGTTAACAATTAATCAGTTAGCAACTTTTACCATGCTGTGGCGTACTACAAAATCCTTATAAGTGTAACCTTTCTGGAATTCTTCCACCACAATGTTCTCGCCAACCTCTTCATCCTCCACATGCATCACTGCATTATGGAAATCCGGGTTAAACTCTTTACCAACTGCTTCGATCGGCTTCACACCGAGCTCATCCAGTGTTGTGGTAAGCTGCTTGTAGATCATTTTCATTCCATCTGCAAAAGCATCGCCTTCCTGTGCCTGTGCAAGACCTCTTTCGAAGTTATCCACTACCGGCAGGATCTTCTCAACGATCTCTTTTGCTCCGATGATATACATGCTGGATTTTTCTTTTTCTGTTCTTTTACGGAAATTATCAAATTCAGCCATGGTTCGCTTCAGGCGATCGGTAAGCTCCTCCACCTTCTGCTCAGATTTATCTTTTTTCTTCTTTCCGAAGAAGGAAGTTTTTGATTTTTCTTCTTTTTTATCCTGTGGGGCAGCTTCTTCGCCTGGAGTATTGTTTTCTTCCTCCGGCAGATCTTCTCCCTCCGGTGTCAGGTTTTTTTCTTCCTGATCTCCGTCAGTTACGGGAATCTCGTTCTCCGCTTCCTGCTCTTCGGATGTTTTCTTTGTTTCCTCCGACACTTTTCTTCTACCGCCTTTCTAAGTTTTCTTCTTTTTCAAAACGTCATCCAGATGATTCTTCAGTTCCTTCAGACTGTCCACTACATTCTCATAATCCATTCTCTTGGGGCCGATGATCCCGATGGTTCCGTACATTCCGTCTCCCAGTTCATATCTGGCAGTTACAATGCTGCAGTCCTTCATGGTCTGGATCGGCATCTCATCACCAATGTAAACCTGGATTCCTGTATTTTCTCCATCTGACATCTGTTCTTTCACAAGATCGGCAAGTTCATGCTTCTCTTCAAATGCGGAGATCAGCTCCGTTGCCTTCTCTTTATCGGCAAGCTCCGGATACTTGAAAATGTTAGTTGCACCTGAAGTGTAGATCTCCATATCTTCCTCTTCCACATGAATAGTGGCTGCCACTGCATCCAGAACTGTGGCCACCACACCACTATGGCTGCCTGCCTGTTCCTTCAGCCTGGCGATCATCCCAAGATTGATATCCTGGATCGGAATCCCGTTGAGATTGGTGTTAAGAAGAAGATTCAGCTTCAGGATCGTCTGGTCGTCCATTTCTTCATCCAGATTGATGATCTGGTTCCGGACTGTGTTGTTGTCACTGACAACCACTGCCACAAGCTGAAGCTCGCTCATTCTCGACAGCTGGATGAACTTGATCTTGTTGCCGCTGTACTGCGGAACGGAAACCATGGTAGCGTAATTGGTATTGGAAGCAAGAACCTTCGCAACCTTCTTAAGCACCTTATCCATCTTATCTGTCTTCTCAATGATCAGATCCCGCAGCTCTGCAACCTCGGCTTCCTTCTCCTTCATCAGCTCATTAACGTAAAGTCTGTAGCCCTTATCAGAAGGAATTCTTCCTGCTGAGGTATGAGGCTGGACGATATAGCCCATATCTGTCAGGTCTGACATTTCATTTCGGATCGTTGCGGAACTTACATTGAGATCCGCATACTTGGAAATGGTCCTGGAGCCAACCGGTTCTCCGGTTTCCATATAGGTCTTGATGATTGCTTTTAAGATTTTTTGCTTGCGCTCATTCAACACCTCTTCCATGAAGCCATCTCCTTTCCTTTTTATTCTTCCTGACGGATGTTGATTCTTTTTTATATCTGTTAGCACTCATTTTAGTGGAGTGCTAACATCTACAGTCTTTAAGATATCACCATGTAAAATATTTGTCAATATGTTTTGAAAAAAAGTTCTTATTTTTTCGCAACAAAAAAAGCATCAGTACGATGCTTTTTTGTAATACTGGTCTATGCAGTTCTGTGCCCCGGCAAAAAATTCCGCTTCTGTTTTCTGTCCCAGCACATATTTCTGAAATTCCGTTCCCATGGACGAAACAGCTTCTATGGAATCGGCACACAGTGGTCTTGCCTTCAGCTTATAATCTTTCAGATATTGCCGGATCATTTCAATTCCCTCCAGCTCAAGACTCTTATCCTCGATCACATCCAGTCTTGCCGGACACATTTTTGTCAGCTGTCCGTAATTTTTACTGGCCTCATATCCGGACACATACTGAAGGAACTTCAGAGCTGCTTCTTTATGCGCAGAATTTTTATTCAGTACATACTGCCAGGTTGCGATATTGGTCACCTTCTCGTCAAATTCCGGAAATGGTGCCATATGGAGCTTATCTTTTCCATACACGCCTGCATTCTGAAAGGTACTCAACGCACCAGTATACATGAACATACATCCATACTGGCCGTTTATAAATTTTTCATTCAGCTGGTCATGCTGGTCGATCAGATTCTCCTCTGATATCATCCCTGTATCCAGCATTCGCTTCATATATTCTGCCGCTTCTCTTGTTTTCGGATCCGTCCAGTCTGTATAATCTCCTCCGAAAAAATCGACATACTCGCTGATACTATTATATATGTAAGAAATCTCCCATGCATCCCCGTATGCATATTTTCCCGTATTCTGAAGCTTTTTCTGAAGGATCTCAAGATCACTGAGACAGGAGAGTCTGTCCAGACCAGCCTGATCCAGCAATTCCTGGTTCACCCAGAATGCCATGATATCCATTTTGAACGGTACCGAAAAAATATGTCCGTCTGACATGCATATTTCTTTCAGGTATTCCTGTGGAAAATTCGCCGCTGTCTCCTCTGTCATAACGGTATCTTCCAGCGGAAAAAGAAATCCCTTATTTTTAAATTCGGATATCATCTCATCATTTACTGTGATCAGATCCACCGAATCATCTCCCGATGTCAGAAGAGTTGCTATTTTGGCCTGACGATTGTCCGCATTAGCCGGACATTTTTCGATATGAATCTCTATTCCAAGATCTTTTTCCGCCTGGCTGATAAAAGAATCAAAGCCCTCTGTGCCTGCATCCACATGAAGGATCGTCAGTTCCTGTCTGTTCTCCGGTACAATATCAGATGCAGCCTCCTTCTTCCGGACTCCACATCCTGTCACTGCCAGAGCCAGGGCAAACGCCACGCAAAATACCTGTTTTTTCAATCTCTACCACCCTTTTTATCTGGCCATCTGTCCTCTTTTGACATCAACGGCTGGAACGGTGCATGAGGAAGTGTCTGATACCAGTATGCTACACTTGCCACATCATCCTGTCGTTCAAACAGGCCACGATATCCGACACCTATCTGCTGAATTGTAACGCGGAGATTCTCTTCAAAACAGATCGGATCCTGTAAATGCCATCTGTAAAATCCTCGCATTGGCGGGCAGTCATCATTGTGATAAAAATTATGGATCAGTTCGTCATGGGCAGAATAATACGGATATCCCAGATATGGCGTATTATAATTCTGTTCCACGGTTTTCCCATCTACCTGCTTCGCAAAGCTCCAGGAACCTCCAAAGTAATCTTCCGTTCCTGTTCCGCAGATAGTCGGATACTCCTCATCTCCGTCAATATAAAATTTCACTTCTCCTTCGCCCCACCAGTAACGTTCCAGTGTGGTAAGTGCCATGTAGGTTCCTATATAATGGCCTTTTCCTTTTACTCCATCCAAAATTGTATAATCTTTTGTTTTTTCTGTCAACCGTTCCCGTCTCCACTGTGCATGGAAATAAGCAATATCGTCCGGAAGCTCATCATAGAGACAGTAATCTACCTGATAAAAGAAAGCCGGTATTTTATTTGCATGCTGGTTTTCCAGTGTGATCTTTGCTTTCTTCTTAAACGGCATCGGGAAATAGCAGTTAAATCCCCTGCTTGGAACAACAGCCACAGGAACAGAATTTACAAAACATTCCCTTCCGAATCCGCAGCAGAAGAAATCACCCAGAGGACTTTCCACGGAAGGAGTTTCCTCGTCATCCCAGTACATACGGATCACAAGATCCCTCAGTACAAAGCAATCCGCCTCTGTAGTTTTATTATCGACTGTGATCCAGATATGATTGATCTGTCCCGGTCCTTCCATTTCTGCCAGAGTTACCACAGTTCCCGGCTCAATATCCTTAAGACACGGGCTTCCTTTTCTGGATGGTCCCAGATGACTTGCAGCCATACCGCCTCTGCCTTTTTCTCCATGAGGATTTTCCGCGTTGATCGCACGGCTTTTTCCATGCTTTGCAAGTGCGATTCCTCCCAGTCCGCCTGTAAATGCCTGATACATATCTGTTTTCTCCTCTCTTTTGGAAATTAAAAATATTTACGCTTTTACTCCACCTGCCATGATACCATCCATGATCTGTTTCTCAAAAACAGCTACAAAGATAATGATCGGAAGAAGGATGATCCATCCCATGGAGCTGACAAGATCCCACGGAACTCCATACATGTTGTCACGTAACGGAAGCTGTACGATGGAAACTGAAAGTACCTGAATACCATTTGAATAAAACAACGGTGTGAAAAAGTTATTCAGACAGGTAATAAAGTTGATGATGCAAACCGTAGCGATCGCCGGCTTCATCAGCGGCAGAACGATCGTAAACAGTCTCTGTGAAAAAGATGCGCCGTCAATAGCAGCTGCCTCCTCCAGTGAGATCGGGATCTCACCGACAAAGTTTCTGAGGATCAGAACCGTAAACGGTATAACGGTACTGATATAAAGAAGGATAAGTCCCGGATATGTATCATACAGCTTTACCTTCTGCATAAACTCATACAGCGGGCGGGCTGTAACAACCTCAGGGATCAGCATGGTAGCCAGAACAAATGCAAATGCAACAGAAACTCCCTTTGAGTTAAATCTTGAAAAGCCATAAGCTGCCATTGCACACAGCACGGTGCTGATCACAAGAGTAAGACCGACGATCAGTACGGTGTTTCCAATCTTTGAAAGCAGTCCGACATTCTGTAGCAGAAATGTGTAGCTTTCCAGTGTGGGATGATCCGGAAGATAATCAATCGGTGTTTTAAACAGTTCTCCTGCCGGTGTGATCGAAGAAATAAAGATCCAGTAAACCGGGAACAGGATCAGAAAAGCCACGATTGCAAACAGAACCCATCTTCCAACGGATACCACTTTATGATAAACATTATATTTTCCTGTATTCTTCACGATAATTCCCCCTAACTGTCAAACTTATTCATAACACGTATGTTCAGCCAGCTGAAGATTGCCATTACAACAAACAGCAGCATGGCCAGCGCCGAAGCATATCCTACGTTCAGATTTGTAAATGCTTCTGTTGTGATTCTGTATGCGATCAGCGCAGTATCCTCGCCAGGGCCTCCGGATGTCATGGAATAAACCAGATCGAGGTTGTCAGTCTCCAGAGTGTGAACGGAATACATAACGTCAGGACATTTTTTGCGATCAGCGGAAGTGTGATCCGGAAAAAGCTCTGAATCCCGTTTGCACCGTCTACCTTTGCTGCCTCATAGATATCGCCGGAAATAAACTGAAGTCCGGAAAGTACAAGAATTGCAAAGAACGGAAGATCCTTCCACAGGTCCATTGCAATTACCGCTGCTCTTGCAGTACCTGTATTGATCAGCCAGCTGTTCTGGTATCCCGGTACAAACCAGCGGATAAAATCATTGATCAGACCATAATCATTGTTAAATGCCCATTTTGCAGCCATACCGGCTACTACTGCTGGCATAGCCCATGGGATCAGCACAATAGTCCTCAGAAAACGGCGGCCTTTGAATTTCATATTCAGGATCAGTGCCAGGATAACTCCGAGGATCACATGCAGGATCATGGAAACAACCACAAATATTGCCGTAAAGCTGATCGATGTAAGCACTTTAGGATCAGAAAATACCTTCAGGTAATTCTTGAAGCCTATAAATTCATTGATACCTGCAAGGATACTGATATTAAAGAAGCTGTTTTTCACAGTCATCAGAATGGGATATACTGTTGTAAAGCCTCTGATCAGTACAACCGGCAGGATCAAAAGCCATGGTATCCACTTCATAGTTTTTTTACTTATTGTCATGGAACTTTCCTCCCTGTTCATCAAGCAATGTAAAGCAGACTTTTACCTCTGCTTTACATTGCTGTTTTTTTATATCTTTTACTTATACATATCTACACATCCTGAGCCTTCTTGCAGAACTCATCAACTGTAATCTCGTCTTTCATACAGGACTGGAAGATCGTTCCCATATCGCTGATAAATTCCATTGTCTGTGCCGCCAGTGGACGTCCCTGTACATTGCATTCATTTGCATATCTGCTGTACATTTCTTTTGCCGGGTCAGAATCCGGAACTACCTTCTCTGCAACATCCTTTCTTGCAGGATATCTGTCAAATGCTTTATAGGAAGCTTCCATTCCGCCTTCATCAGCCATATACTGAAGGAATTTCACAGCTGCATCTTTATTCTTGGATGCTTTGTTAAGAACATAGTTCCAAGAATCTGTAAAGATCGCACGCTCTCCCTTACCGCTGAAATCCGGTACCATTTCCATGTGGATCTTATCTGCGCCAAGCATATCTGCCTTTGCATAATCTGTTCCAAGGCCCCACATAAACCAGCATCCGTATTTTCCGTCATTGATCTTCGGATTCATCTGATCATATTTATCAGCAATCTGCTCAATGGAGGTTTCTTTATCAGCAACCAGATCATGGAGGAACTGAACCGCTTCCTTGTTTTCCTCTTTGGTCCAGTCAAAATAATCGCCGCCGAACATGTTTACAAACTGTGCAAGCTCGTTAAATGCATAAGTTTTCTCCCAGGAACCGCCGTAACCGAATCTTCCATCCTTGGAAACAGCCTTCATATACTTCATGAAGTCCTCTTTTGTATCAATGGACTTGATTCCGACCTCATCCATGATCTCCTGATTTACCCAGAATGCAAGATATCCTGCATAGCCTGGAACACCGACGATGTTTCCGTCCTTATCTGTGATCATATCCTTTACATATCCCTGAGCAAACTGATCAATGATATCATCTGTCATTACTGTATCATTCAGTCCTTCCAGCCATCCGGAATTTTTAAATGCCGCGCTCATCTCATCGTTGATCTCAATGACATCCACGGAAGTATCTCCTGTGGAAAGCATTGTGGTGATCTTCTGCTGACGGGTATCTGTATCTGTAGGTGCCGCAATTACATTAATGTTCAGGCCCGTGGCATCTTCACATTTGCAAGCCAGTCCTCAAAATCCGGGTCTGTGGTGTTGACGCTGTATAAGGTAAGATCATATTTTTCCTTTGCGGAAACAGTAACCACGTTACCTGCCATACCCACAACCATCGCTGCTGCCAAAACTGCACTCATTACTTTTTTCTTCATATCTTTCTTCCTTTCTGGACATTTTCGTGTTTGTCCACACCTGTTTTTGATGGTTTAAGGATACCAGAGAGCCCCCTCATTCTAAATACAATATTTTATGATTTATTTATATTATTTTTCGTTCTCT
>NZ_QRNF01000058.1 GCF_003474435.1 Ruminococcus sp. AF46-10NS | reverse complement strand
AAAAAATTGCTTTTTTATAAGATATTAATTTTATACAACAGAAAAATTTGTTATTTTTCAGACGTTATTGTTATTTTTTTAACATAAGTGACAATTCAAATCCTCTACATTAACAACCTCATTCATGGTCAAGCCTGTTCTTTTTCTTCTTTCACTCACAAAATTTTTATTACTGAGTAAGACGCTGTCCACAATATTCACAATTGCTCAGGCGGCCTTTTATCACCTGATTCTTTGCGCCACAGGCGGGACAGGTAACTGTTATGTAAATCTTTTCATTTACACGCCTGTTTGGTGCAGTAATCATAATAAATTCTCCTTCTCTGTCTACCTGGATATTTCTGATATATCCCCCGGCAATAAATTTTTCAAGTTTTTTTACTGCCCCTTTTCCCATCTCCTGCTCAAGCTTCTCAAATGAAACTGTATTCTGGGCATAAGATTCAAACCAGATAGCGATTTCTCCGGCTTTTTTCTTTTTCAATGCTTTCTGGATTCCCCTGAAAGTCGGATACAGAAACAACAGGCCAAGTATAACCTCTGTTGCTGCCATTCCCCATCGTCCCTCACCAATATACTTCTCCGATGCCCCAATGGCTCCCAGGGAAAAAAGTATACAGAAGCCACAAAGAACCCATTTCAGTTTTCCCAGTATTCCTGCTTTTTTATTCTTTTCTGTCAAAAAATCATTCATGACCATTTCCCTCCCGGCGTTTCATATTTACTGCCGTACCATTTCGGTACGGCAGTATTTTACACTACTTTGCAACGACTATTTTTTCAAAATATGTCTTTATGGAGTAATCCTCTTCATCTGTTGTTTCAGCTTCTTCTGATTCTTCACTGTCATCAGACTCCACTTCAAAACACAGTTTTCCATCATCCAGTAAATTAAACTTCATAAGATCACAGCTGAAAAACGGAGTCCCTGCCTCATCCTCTGATACAGCCTTCAATACCAGTGTATTTCCTTCCACTTCACCCTGAAGTTCTACTTTACTCTCTTCTCCGCTCTCTATTAAGGTAAGCTCGGAATTATCCTCCTGAACGGACAGTTTCATCTCAAATCCGGTCAGATCAGAGTTAACAGGCATCTGCATTCCAAACGCTTCCATCAGAGTACAGTTCCATTCTCCTTCAAAATCCTCCATCGTCGGATTTTCTAACGGTTCACCCGGTACATATGGCTTATACTCTTCCCTTTCCTGACTCAGGATCATTGTCATTCCATCTGCAGTTAAAGTTATCTTACCGTCAGTATACTCACCTTCTTCTGTCTGACCGTCATAAGTCATCAGCAATTTGTCATTTTCTATTTTCCATTCTGATTGATCTACCTCCGGCTCTTCGCCATAAGAAGAACTTGTTGTTTCCATCTTGCCGCCTTCTTTAACGTCCACAGTCACTTCCATCCCTATTGCTCCAGGATGAAACGATAACCCTTCGCCCATAGAAAGCTCATTTACATACCAGGTTCCGATAACATCTTTCTCCTCAACTGCATAAACATTCACGCTCATCAGGCCTGCCGCCAGAATTCCAACTGTACCGGCCACCCACACTTTCATCTTTCCTCTCATAAAATCATCTCCTTCCTACTTGATATAATTGTGTTTATGTTTATTTTCATAATACATGAATACTCAAATATTTACACTAGCATTTCTGACAGTAACTGAGCCCATACCGTTATCCGTGTTACTGTCGGCAGTGTCTCTACATATATATATGGATCCAAATGGAAAAAAACGAACAGTAGCCAAAACGACGCAAAAAATCGCTGTATCCCAGTAAAGTCAAGGGATACAGCGATTTTTTATTTTGCCACTGTCAAAAACAGGATTATATCTGTTTTTTTCTGTAAAATCAGGCAGTGAAATTATTTATGAAGTGACTCTCCATTGGTAGCGATCACGTCTTTATACCAGTAGAAGGATTTCTTCTTATAACGATTCAGTGTACCTGTTCCGTCATCGTTGCGGTCCACATAGATGTAGCCGTAGCGTTTTTTCAGCTCTGCCGTAGACGCACTGACAAGGTCAATACAGCCCCAGGATGTGTAGCCCATAACATCTACGCCGTCCTCAACAGCCTCTTCAACCTGAAGAAGATGTTTCTGAAGGTAGTCGATACGGTAGTCATCCTCAACTGTCATAACGCCGTCCTTCTCAACCAGCTTGTCTACTGCGCCCAGTCCGTTCTCAACGATGAACAGCGGTTTCTGGTAACGATCCCAGTAGTAGTTCAGCACATAGCGAAGACCCTGCGGATCGATCTGCCATCCCCATTCAGATGCTTCCAGATATGGGTTCGGAACACCGCCCATAAGATTACCCTTTCCTTTTGCCTGCGCCGGGTCTGCTGTCTCACAGATGCTCATGTAATAGCTGAAGGAAACGAAATCTACTGTATTTTTGAGGATTTCCTCATCGCCTGGCTCAAATTTGATCTCAATGTTATTTTCACGGAAATAACGTTTCATATATCCAGGATAATATCCGCGGACATGTACATCACCAAAGAAATCGTTCTTGTGAACGCTCTCCATAGTCCTGATCACATCGTCCGGGCATGGGGTCAGAGGATAGGTAGGCATGCTTAAGATCATGCAGCCGATCTTTGCATCCGGCATCATCTCATGTCCGATCTTTGTAGCAAGGGCACTTGCGACCAGCTCATGATGCACAGCCTGATAAAGATCCTGCTTGGAAAGCTTGTCTTTCTCTGTATAAATACCGCCGCTTAAGAATGGCTCATGGAGAACAGAATTAATCTCATTGAAGGTCAGCCAGTATTTAACCTTCTTGCCATATCTTGCAAAAATAGTTCTCACATATCTCTCGTAGAAACCGATCATCTTTCTGTTTACCCAGCCATCGTAGGTTTTTGCAAGATGAAGCGGTGTCTCATAATGGGAGATTGTGACCAGTGGCTCGATTCCGTATTTATGGCATTCGTCAAAAAGATCATCATAAAACTGAAGACCTTTTTCGTTTGGTGTCTCCTCATCGCCATTAGGGAAAATACGGCTCCATGCAATAGATGTACGGAATACTTTAAAGCCCATCTCCGCAAATAATTTCACATCTTCTTTGTAGCGATGATAAAAATCGATTCCGATAAGTTTCATATTGTCTTCTGTAGGCTCCTCTGTTCTCGGTCCTACGATTCCGTGGGGTGTTACGTCCTGTGTACATAAACCTTTTCCGTCTTCGTTGTATGCACCCTCACACTGATTGGCAGCAACTGCGCCGCCCCATAAAAAGTTCTTTGGAAATGACATTCCGGAATCCTCCTTATATAATATATTCCTCATGAACAAATAAGCGGATTAACCGCTTATTTGTTCATGAAATGATACAACGCACCTATTAAATTTGCGTCATTGTAGAATTGACACTTTGTGAGCTTCGGCTCCGGAACATATGGTGTTATCTTTCGCAGCGGAATATTCTTCATTACTTCATCCAGGCTCTTCTGAAGATATTCATGCAGAAGCGGCTGCCGGCTGATACCGCCGCCAATAGCAATGATGTCCAGATCCAGATAAATATTCAGGTTATAGATCTGTACTGCAAGACGGTCTGTAAACTCTCTCAGACCTGCCAGAACTTTCTCATCACCTTCATTTGCCAGACCGAATATCTTCAATCCATCGTAAATCTTCCAGTCCTCTCCTGTATGCTTTGCAACAATCTTTGCAAGCCCTTCCGCGCCACTGATCATTCCCCAGTAGCTGTCCATCTCTGCCGGCTCTTTCGCCTCTGTGCATACATAGCTGTATTCGCCTGCGGTGAAATGATTTCCGCGGAAAAGCTTTCCGTTGAGGATGATCCCGCCTGCAACACCGGTTCCGATAACAACAACAGCCCCGTTTGTACAGCCCTTAAGACTTCCTCTCCAGAACTCGGCAAGTGCTGCACATTTTCCATCATTTTCCACGGAAACCGGAATTCCGTAACGCTGGGAAAGCTCTGTGCCAACAGTACTTCCTGCAAGATATGCAAGATATCCTGCTGTTACACAATATCCATTCCTGTTGTCCAGCATACCAGGCATGCTGATGGCAATACCTTCAATGCGGTTTCTGTATTTCTCCACAACACTGTCCAGAACTGCATAATAGTCCTCTTTTGTCTTTGTATGATAGTCCGGTGTAGGAACCTTATCTTTTTCAAGAATTTCTGCATTTTCATCCATTAACGCGTATTTCGTAAATGTTCCGCCTGCATCAAAAACCAGATAATTTTTCATTTTCATTTTACCTCAAACCTTATTTCTCGTCACCAAAATTCAGTGCAAGCTTTGCAAAGAAATCTTCCAGTGTCAGTCTTGCATCCAGATATTTGTAAACACGGATCTCACGGTTGTCCTGTCCATGGATGTATGTCATATCCTCTGCAATTCTTGGTGCAGGTACCATATCGTAGCTTACCTTTTCCAGCTCTTCCATCAGGACGGCAATGGTTCCCTGATCACCAAGTCCCCAGATCTCGCCCTGTGGCCAGTCCATTTCGTACTTGGCTGCTACATGGTTGAAATCCACCAGCTGCTCAAAAAGATATTTTCCGATCTTTCCACATGGGCGTACCTTCAGCTGAAGCTCTGCAAGAGAAACAGCCATCACTTTGTAAAGGCTCATCGGTACCTGCCATACCGGCACTTTGGAGGAGAATACCACGTTTACAGCGTTGATATCCATCATCAGATTGAACTCAAATCCTCCCTTTGGATAGTCAGCTCCGCCGATCCAGATCACTGTCATTCGCTCTGCGATCTCCGGTTTCATCAGAAGTGCGGATGCAACGTCTGTGATTGCTCCCTGGCATGCGATGTATAACGGTCTCTTATCGTCTTTCATCGCTTCCTCGATAATGAATCTTGCACCCTCGGAATCGATTGGTGTATGCTCATCCTCAAGGGCGCGCGGTGCACCAAGCTTTACCGGATACTGGTCCTTAAGTCCCATAAGATCCATAACTTTGATGATCTCATCGTAGCTTGCCTGTGCAGTACCAAGCTCGCCGTACTGCTGCGGGTTTTTCCAGAAATGACCTGCAACAAGGCCTTTTACGTCGAATCTTGGTGTCATGAGATGATGTGCTACTGCATACTGGTCATCTGCCTCGTTTTTGCAGTCTGTATGTACGATCACCCTTACTTTTTTGTTTTCCGGTACTGTATAGGCGTAATTCCACATAATATTTTCCTCCTTATATAAAATAGATGTTCTGGTAATCGAAAGGAGCACCTTTCGATGCTCCTTATTTTTTCTTTTTTTGTTTGATTTTAATTTATGCGTTTTCTTTATTCCGCTGGTTCAGCTCTGCACGGATCTGCGGATATTTTTTATCCAGATCATATGGAATCAGCACAACGATAGAAAGTATTGTAGCTACCAGTGCAAGACCACCGAATGCAAAATTGATCGCTGTATGTGTCTGCGGGAACTCCTTTGCAATGCTGATACCCTCTGCCACTGCCTTATCAAGCTTTGCTGCATCATAGTTACCCCATACAAGAAGAGCAGATACGATAGCAGATGCTGCTGCTGAGGAAACCTTGTTTACAAATCCCTGGATCGCATTCTGTGTTCCGCCAAGGTTTCTTCCTACCTGCCACTCTGTATAGTCAAAGATATCAGGCATCATGGAGAAGAACATACTGGAACGGAAACCAAAGCCAAGTCCGATCAGTCCAAGGGATGCTGTTGCAATCGTTCCATTGGATGTGAAAAACAAAATCGCAAATCCAACACAGTCTACGATCGCTCCAAACTGGATCAGCTTGATCTTGGCAATTCCCTTACCATTGAGATAAGCTGCAAGTATCATAGTCGGGATTGCAAGTAAGGTAAGTAAGGTAAGTGCCAGTGACATTCCGCTTACATCACCAACAATGTAAGTATAATAGTACTGCATTGCTCCGTACATGGAAAGATATCCAAGGAAGAGGAAAAATACCTCGCCAAGGAACATGAGGTAATATTTATTTTTTACAAGACTTCCGATATCCTTGATCAGAGAGCTCTTTCCTGCTGACTTTGTCGGAGGATTGATCTCCACGATGGAGAATACACAGATTGCCATGATCACAACGACGATGATTCCAAGTACAATGTTTGTGTTACGATATCCGTTAGCCAGCGCTGCACCAGTTGCATCCTTGGAGCCGGAGAAGAAGTATACCATCGGAAGCACGAACAGGGAAGATGTCAGTGATCCAAGGTTTGAAAATACAGTACGTGTTGTAGAAATCTTGGTACGCTCTGTTGCTGATGCTGACAGAGAAGATACGATCGGTGCCATCGGAATATTTACCAGAGTGTAGCCAAATGAGAAGATAACGTAAGTTACGTATGCCCATGCAAGCTTTGCACCTGCGCTCCATCCTGTCGGAACGGAAAACAGAAGAACCATACCAACTGCAAGGACCGGTGCACCGTAAAGCATCCATGGACGGTAACGTCCCATTTTTGTATCTGTACGGTCGATCATTGCACCTACCATATAGTCTGTAAATGCATCGATGAATTTTGTTACAACGAACATAAATCCAACAGCGCCGGCTGCAAGTCCCGCGCAGTTTGTGTAATAAAAGAGAAGATATGTATTGGCAAGAAGGTACGCAAGATTACAAGCATAATCACTGATACCAAAACCGATACGCTGTCTCCATTTGAACTTTGTTGTTTCATAATATGCCGGTTCGTGTTTTAACTTTTGCATTTCTTTCCTCCACCTTTTTTATGTTGATTTAACGATCCATTCAGGAACATGTAAATTTTTTCTGCGCGCCCTGTTTCTGGCGGATCAATCAGGTATGTCTCAACGACAAGCATATTATAAGCAAAGATTTTCCGTTTTTGTTATCATATTTTTGATGTATTTATCATTTTTTCAACATATTTCTAATATTTTTATAAACTTATTCAGAAATAAAATTCCTTGCGTTTATATTTCTCACGGTACTGTCCTGGGGTCATCTTCATATATTCTTTGAATACGCTGCCAAAATGGCTCTGGGAGTTGAAGCATACATAGTCACTGATCTCTGACAGAGTGGCATCGGAATACTTCAGAAGATTGGCAGCTCTTTTTACCCGGAATTTCAGAATGTAATCCTGGATTTTTTCTCCGGTATCCTGACGGAAGATCCGGGACAGATGCCCCTGGCTGATCCCGATCGCTTCTGCAATGTCCTCCATGTAGATCTTGTGGTGGTAATTCTGTGAAATATAATCTTTGCACTGCTCTGTGTAGCTGGAAAAACTTCTGGTTTTTCTGGTATCAGCCACCAGTTTTGTAAATTTATAAAAACATCTTTGATTCAGTTCGATCATTTCTTCCATAGTCCGACATTGATCGATCTGATTGATAAAATAATCACTGAGACGATATGCATCTGCCGGCGAGACTCCTCCTGCTATAGCTTCTCTTGTTGCCAGTGTAGTTATCACAATAGCCTGATTCCTCTGATGATTAAAATGTTTTCTGGAAAGAATCCCACCCTTTTCCAAAAGTGCCGTGGCTCGTTCATTAACCTCTTCCACATTTCCTTCACGTATACTGTCCAGTACATATCGTTCTTCTATGTATGTATGATGATAGGCTGCCGTATCCGATTTGTCCAGTTCAATGCGAACTGTTTCGCCCTCCTGCCAAACCTCTTTTTCCTCAATGAGATTATTTTTTTCCATAAGGTCGTCTGGCTGAATATCCTTTCCCTCCAGAAGCTCATACAGAAAACTTACGAAATTCAGCATTCGGTTCAGTGTCATTTTGTCCGGATGACGTTCTTCTTTCGTTGACATATGATATTTCTTATAAAACTGATGGATTTCCACATAGCTGAGCTCTTCTGCACATACCGGACCTGACAGATAGAAATCCTGACCGCTCTGAACACAGAAGAAATAAATTTTATCAAAGACCTTATAAACAGTCGGTACATTCTTTTCCTTTGTCTGGCAGATCAGGGAACGGCGCAATTCCTCTGATACAGTCAGCGGATTCTGTTTTTCGGAAAAAACCCCAAGACTCCGGATATTCCCCCCTGCTTCATCTGCATAAAAAATGGGAATTCCCCACAAACTTTCCAGTTTTCTCAGCAATGTATGTTCTGCCATGTCGGTGTCCTTTCGTTTATTGTTTATTTTCCGGGAGACTCGTTTATTTCGGGTAATATCTGGATAAATTATACGTGGTTTAGTGACGTTTCGCAATCACTTATAAATCCCAATATAACATTGCAGCTTTTTGTGTGCTGAGGTATGCTTATACTGATATTATCGAGATTTACCTGATTTGAGCGTTCTTATATAAACGAAAGGATTTTACTTATGAAAATATGCGGATTTAACAAAACAACTTTACTGGATTACCCGGGCCGGGTGGCCTGCACCATATTCCTGGGCGGCTGCAATTTCCGCTGTCCTTTTTGCCAGAATGGGGCTCTGGTAGTGGAACCAGGAAGCCAGCCTGAATATTCCCAGGAGGAAATTCTGGCTTTTCTGAAAAAAAGGAAGGGAATTCTGGACGGTGTGTGCGTGTCCGGAGGCGAACCGACGCTTTCTGACGGACTTCCGGATTTTCTTCACGAGATTAAAAAGCTTGGTTATGATGTGAAGCTTGATACCAACGGATCACGTCCCTCTGTGGTAAAAAAACTCGCAGCAGACGGCCTCATTGACAAGGTCGCAATGGATATCAAGGCCTGTCCTTCCAACTATCATGCGCTTACCGGCGTGAATGTTGATCTGGACGCGATCCGTGAAACTGCCGGATGGCTGCTGAACGGAGATCTTGATTATGAATTTCGTACTACTGTTGTACGTGAGCTTCATTCTGAAAAAGATTTTCAGGAGATCAGTCAGTGGCTAAGCGGTGCGAAATCCTATTATCTCCAGGCTTACCGGGATTCTGACGGGGTTCTGATGCCGGGATTCTCCGCCTGCTCCGAGGAAGAAATGAAAAACTACCGGGATATCCTCCTTGAGACGATCCCGGTAGTTGAAATTCGCGGTATGGATCTGTAAACTGCAGATCTGCAAAACGATCTGCTTACTCGTATATCTGATAACTTTTCGATCAGACGTTGATAAAACTGTACCAGTATCCACCTTTGCCGCCTGGAATATAGATATCCGGGCATTCCTTAAAGTAGGGAAATCCAAACATATTGGCCATAAACCGTTCCTGCTGGCTGTACCCGCCGGGAACTCCCAGTATGTACTGCCCCCGGTGATTCCTGCATAGCAGAAGATGCCCGAAATTCTGATATCCATATATGACAAAACGGTTGTTGCAAAAGCAGCCGTTTTGTTTACATAACATAGCACAGTCGGATGGTTTGATCTTCCGGCAGTCTGTAAACTGGCCGTCGTTGAAAGGTACATCGCAAGGTATGCCCGGAAGCGGGCGGGGTGGTCTGGATGGTTCCGGCGGTCTCGGACCTGGATTCGGGCGTGGCTGACCTGGTCTGGGCGGTTCTGGCGGGTGCGGATCAGAACCCGGATTCACTTGATCTCGCCGGGGCGGTTCTGGTGGTTTGGGTAACCCTGTCTCTGCTGCCCCTGTACTCTCCTGCTGAGATTCCATAGATTGCTGTATTGGTCCTGCTGAAAACCCAATATCTTCTTCCAGAACTTCCTCCGCTTTCATGATCTTGGCTTCTTCATTTTCTGATAATTCAGAAAAAGATCTCGATTGCTCCATCTCTCCCTCTTCTGTTTCTTTATTTTTCTCTCGTTCTTTTCTGTTCCTTTCCGCTTCTTTCTGAGATTCTGATTTCTCCTCTTTCCACTCCCGGAAATTTTCAGGCCGGATCGGCTGATCGTCCCATTCAGTTCCCCAGAATCCTCCGGCATCCGAGATCAGCAGCATTCCGCCAAGATCCTGAAGACTTTTCCCCATGCCTCCAATATCTCCTGCATCCGTCTCAAGCATACACTCGATCCGCTCCTGCCCTGTAACACAACTCCCGATCAGAATTCCGTCCATCAACCCTTCCCGCCGCACAAAGCCATACACCCTGCACCGGCTTCCCGGTTCCAGCCCAACACAGCGCAGATGAACCTCCATCCGACACTTCCGGTCCATGGCCTCCACTCTCACATAACCACTGCTGCCATCCTTTTTCCCCTTACGATACTCGTACACATACGCAACAAAACGCTGATATCCAGCCAACGCGTGTCCCTCCGATAATTCGGCTTCGTTAATATATATGAAAATTGCGGGAAATCATTCCTTACATTTCAGCTACACTGCACCTGCAAATTATAAACAAAATATTCTCCCTGTTTCTCAGATATGTAACTTTCTATCGGATATATCTGATCTCTTATTTGCATCTTTTTATCCAGAAACAAAAGTAGTGTCTCTATTTCTTTTTTTAACTTTGTACTTGGCGCAGCTGCCATTTTAGACAGTCTGAAAGTAGCAACACATTGCTTAAAAGAAGGACTATATAAAGACTCCATTAATCATTCCTACTATGCTGCATTTTATGCGGTGAAAGCTGTACTGGCATTGAGTACAACTGATTTTAAACGTCACAAAGATGTTATGGGATATTGTAATAAGGAATATGTAGCCCAAAATATATTTAGAAAAATTTTGAATGTTCAAAAGGGGCTGCCGCAAAATCATCAAAATAGAGGATTACACGGCAGTCCTTCTATTACAGAAGCGAGAAATGAAAAACGATTAAATCTCGCCCTGCAAATTATCTGATATCAATTCATATTTTCTTTCCAACAGCCTCCCGGCTGTCTACACTTAAAACATTCACCGGAAGGTATGAGGTAACACAAACTTACGTTCTCTTATTTTTCACAAACAAAAAAAGAACCCCTCAACCAAGGGATTCTCAAAGTTTTAGTCGAAGCGACAGGATTTGAACCTGCGACCTCTGCGTCCCGAACGCAGCGCTCTACCAAACTGAGCCACGCTTCGTTATTCTGTTTCAGTTGTTTGTGTGTTGCTCAACTGCAAGAGCTATTATATTAGAGTTTTTGTTCTTTGTCAATAGAAAAAATTAAAAAATTTCAAAAAAATCGAATTTTTTCTTTTTTACTGCTTCGGGAGTGCATTTTTGCAGACCCGAAGCAGTTTTTCTATGCCCAACGGCTCTTCTGCTCTTCGCAGATGCTGTTCCACTGGCAGTTTCCGCAGATTTCCTTCCTGCCATCTGTCGCGAGGATTTTTTTCTGAACCTGATGTGTAAATTCTTTGAACTCCAGAACCTGACCAGCCTCAAATCCACAGCGATCCAGCACTGCCTGATCGTACTCCACAACCTTACCGCCTGGTTTACAGTGTCCTCCGCAGTTATTTGGACAGGCTGAACAGATTTCATCTGTATCTACATGCAGCCTTATCTTTCTTCCTGACAAAAAAATCTCCAGCATCTCTGCCATATGGGCTGTAAAACCGTTACTGTACCCTTCACCTTTGAAATAAGCCAGGCACATACCATGATGAGGGCGCAGGGGAATCGCATTATCCTCTGTGCCCTCATCAGAAGCATATGCCGAAGCCATGCTCTTATCTTGCATATTTACGTACCTTTCCTGATAAAACATAAGCCAGTGCGATCTTGATCAGATCCGGAATGATAAACGGGAATACGCACCATCCGAGAACTGCCATCAGACCTACTGCACCAGTGCTTCTTGCATAAGCAACCATAAACCATACCGTTCCAAACGCGTAGCATACCAGCAGACCAACGATCATGGAAATGATCTGAACTACCGGTTTTCTTCCCAGGAATTTTTCAAATGCCCACATCACAAGTGCAGAGAAAATAAATCCGATGATATATCCTCCGGAATTTCCGAGAAGAGCTCCGATTCCTCCGGAAAATCCTGCAAAAACAGGAACTCCTACTGCACCAAGAAGAACGTAAACCAGAACTGCCATCGTTCCTCTTTTACCTCCAAGTACGCCTACTGCCATGAATACTCCGAATGTCTGCAGGGTAAACGGTACCTGCGCCGGAATGGAAATCCATGAGCAGACTGCCATAACTACTGCAAAAACTGCAATATAAACAAGATCATATGTCTTGCTTCTGGTTGCTGCCGCTGTTGTCATAATAATCTTATCCTCTCTTTCCTTTGCTGCTTTCTGCTGCGGAAGATCATCTCATCTTTTCTCTGATGATATCCTTTTTTAGCTGTTAACAATTTAACACACGTCGCCCTGATTGTCAACGTATCTATAGTTTATGGTTTACAATTTTCATCAAATTTACCAGGGTGCTGTATCATTCACTTTTGACAAATAAAAATTCAGGTGGGTTATTATGTAAAACATGATATCTGCTTATTTCTAATTTCCGCTTTCAAATCCCCACGTCCAATGTTATACTAAAATTAACGATTTTTTCAGCAAAAAGGGGGATTTTTCCACATGAATATACAGGATATCCAAAATATCAGCACCAGCTGCACACGGACCGAATTCGTAGGAACTGCCGTCCTTGACACAATTGGTCTTGTGATCTCCGGAGTTGACGATTCTCTGCTTAAGGAAATGAATATTGGCACGAAATATCACTGTCTGGGACTTTTCAGCTCCCGTACAGGTGCTGCCGGTCAGATCACAGCTATTGATGACGCAGTCAAAGCCACCAACACGGAGGTCCTTTCCATTGAGCTTCCAAGGGATACCAAGGGATGGGGCGGTCACGGCAACTACATTGTACTTGGAGGAAATGACGTTTCCGATGTGCGTCATGCCATTTCCCTGGCACTAGAGCTTACCAATAAATATGCAGGTGAGGTTTACATCAGCGAATCCGGTCATCTGGAATTTGCTTTTTCCGCAAGTGCAGGCCCTGCGATCCATAAGGCTTTTGGCACGCCGCTGGGCGAAGCTTTCGGATTTATGGCCGGTTCCCCTGCTGCTATCGGTCTTGTTATGGCTGACAATGCTGTAAAATCTGCCGCTGTTTCTATTACGAAATACATGACTCCGAATATTGGAACCAGCCATTCCAACGAGGTGATCATTGCCATCTCCGGTGACGCCAGCGCAGTAAAAGCCGCAGTGTTGGAAGGCCGCCAGACTGGCCTCGAGATTCTGATCGGTATGGGAACTTATCCTGAAATTCCAGGTACACCATATTTATAAAAAATCTTCCCACTCTGTAAGCCAGGATATAATACCCTATTACAGAGTGGGATTTTCGTATAAACCATAATTCTGTATTTCAACCGCACATTGCATATCAAACGAATATTCATAATCCACATTCGTTTCTCTATCACATATAGACATTTATCGCTTCATTACATTATCAAACATTCATAAATACAATCCTTTCATGATTTTACGCAAAAAACAGCGTCACGGGATCATCAACACATATGATCCCATAACGCTGTTATCATTTCTTATATTCTCAATATCCGAACTGTTTTCCCCGCTTATCAGCCTACCTGATATACATCTGCGGACTGAAGTCCAAAGCTTAATGCCTCTGAATGGCTTCCGCAGTAGATATCTACATGTCCGTAAGGAGTTCCAAGATCCTCTACTGTATAAACAGTTCCATTGATCAGAAGCTTGGTTCCAAAAGGAACTCCTGCCATGGCTACTGTACGTCCTGCTGTCGGAACTGTACCGCTGGCTGTCAGATTACCTGCTGTACCACAGCACTGTGCACAGTTACAGTATGCAGTCAGTGTAAAGTTGCCAAGATATGTTCCCTGGCTGGAAGAGCCGGAATCTGAGGAAGTATCTGCTGATGTATCAGCTGCCTCATCGGAAGAAGTCTCCTCTGAAGATGTATCCCCGGACTCATCATAAGAAGAATCCTCAGAAGAACTATCTTCACTGCTCTCATCCTCAGAATTTCCGTACTGAACATCGTCTTCCTCATCCTCTTCTTCCTCTACAACAACATCAGAACTTGTAGAGCTGCTGGAAGACTCTGTTGTATCCTCATCCGGATCATATCCGTAATCATCCTCTGAATCACCAGAGCTGTCAGAATCAGACTCTGTATTCTGTGCTTCCTCAGCTGCTTCTGCTGCAGCCTGTCTCTCAGCCTCTGCTGCGGCCTCAGCTCTTGCCTTCTCCTCTGCAGCCTTCTCTTCTTCTGCCTGCTGAACAAGTGCAGTAATATTACTGTCTGCATTGCTGATATCTGCCATCAGCTGCTGAGCCTCTTCCTGGCTGGCACTGATCTGGTTTACATAAGAGCTGATGTCATCACTTGTACTTGCAGCCATAGACTGCACCTCCTGCTGTTTGGCTGCACGCTCTGTCATCAGATTATCAATCTCTGCTGACTCTTTCTCAACCTTCTCCTCATTCTCCTGAATGTTTTCCTGAAGGCTTACATATTTATCCAGCATATTCCTGTCGTATGTAGAAATCTGGATCGCATTCTCTGCGCGGTTCAGAAACTCTGCCAGGCTCTCAGATGAAAGCAGGGTTGCCAGAGCAGATGATCCTGCATTCTCATACATATATGCGATTCGAAGCTTCATGGACTCATACTGGTCTGCGGAGCTTTCTTCGCTTTCTTAAGTTCTGTCTTTACTTTATTTAATTCATCTTCCTTCTCAGCAGCCTGAATACTCAGTTCAGAGATGCTGTTGGTAAGATCCTCATACTGTGCGTTTAAATCGGCCAGATAGCTCTCCAGCTCCTGCTTCTTGCTCTCCAGACTGCCGATACTGCTCTGTACCTGTGCAAGACCTTCTTCAGCGGCCTGTTTCTGTGCCTGTGCATCTGCGATCGCGGCTTCTGTACTGGATGCGTATACGTTGCTTCCCATGGAAAATGAAAGCATACCTGTAAGCAGTAATGTGAAAACTTTTCTATTCTTCATATAAACACCTTTCGTCCTTTCATGGGTACTAGTATAACATATTTTTCATAAAAAGCAACATTTTTATTTTATTTTTGTAACAAGTACGTAATATTTAGTTTTCTAGCACCATGAAATCTCCTTGTAAAAGTAAGTTTATATTATAGAATTATTACAAAATATGTTTCTGTAATTTTTAAGATATTCCCACCATTAATAAGAAAGAATCCTGCTCTACGGCGTAATTTCCTATGACTCAAAAAAACTGCCGCCTCACAGGTTTCCCCGCAAAGCAGCAGCTTCTTGTCAATCGGATATTCGCAATCCGCTTTCGCTACTTGCTCATAACCGAATAACTGCTCCGCAGTTTATCAGGAGGGGCTTGTACCCCTCCTGATACAAGTAAGTCCCACCCACTGCTTATTG
>NZ_QRNF01000057.1 GCF_003474435.1 Ruminococcus sp. AF46-10NS | reverse complement strand
CAAATACACTCTTTTGGGTTCAATTACTCAATTCTTACTGTAACTACTTTTCTAGTGATATTATGTTTTTTCATAATAATCTCTATACAAATCTTATAAATGCGCAAAAAACTATTGAAAAAAACATAAAACGTGCTATAATTGCTCTCCGTTGTTGAACAAAGCGCTAATTTGACAGCTAAATATTTTTCGGGAGGACAACTATGCGTAAAAAAAACAAATTAAGAATAATACTCATGTGGATGTTATCGCTTACATTGATATTAAGCGTCAATTTTAGTGTTTTTGCCTCAAATCAAAATATTACTCAATCTGATATAAAAATATCCTCATTACATGATGAAGAGGGATTATCTTTAAATGCTACATCTTTAAGCACTGACTCTGTAAATCTTCATAATAGAAAAAATGCCTCTTCTTTAGCTTCCAGAGAACAGGAAGTTGTCGGTGAGTTTACATATCATACTAATTATCTTTATGTTGACGGAAAATTACGTTATGGTTTTGTTATAGACTCTATGATTGGAGAAAAACCTAAAGTTCTCACTGTTCATTTCACACTACGTCATGGATCCAATATAAAACAAGTAACAGCTAATACAAATTTAGGAACTGTAACTTTTAAAAGTAGTGAAATAAGAAAGGGACAGGTTAAATATGTTACTACCGCTGCTAATACAATGTTTTGGAAATTAAATACTTCCTTTAACGCGGTTATGGCTGATGGCACTTCTAATCCTGGTGCAAACGGACAAATAACTCCTATTTTAACAAATAAAAAAGGACAAATCTTCCCTCAATATGTTGATCCCGTATCTAAAAAAGATGCTGAATCTACAATTAGCACCACTTGGAAAAAGCTTGCGAAATCTCCTACATGGAATGGAAGATCAAAGTATATAAAACAATATGAAGAAAAATATGGAAAACAGCCTTCTTCCTTCTAGTCAAGTGTTCAAATTCATCATATACGCCCAAGACAATATGGAGGTGCATTAAATGATTTTAATAATTTAATGCCCGTCAAAACCGAAAGCCATAGAGCAATAACTTCTTGGTTTAGAAATTATTAAGGAGAGAGTACATAATGGAAGATGTAAATGCAATACACAGAATTTTCAAAAATTTAAAATATGAGATGGATAATAATGGTTGGGTCTATCAATGGCATTTAGGTGATGAGCCTATAAAAGTAACTCATAAATTTTACCCACCTGTATCCTCCGAAGAATTTCAGTTATTTGAAAAATACTTTCCCAACATGAAACTTCCCGCTTCTTATAAAGCCTTTTTATCTTGTTCAAATGGAATGGAGCTTTTTTGCGGAGAAGAGGGTAGTTCTCTGGTCAGCTGTACCATCTACTCTTTAAAAGAAGCTCTTAATCAAAAAGAGGTTTGGAATAATACACCCATTTTATCTGATCCAGAATTCACCTATCATCTTCCCGTTCTTTTTCTGCAAGATATAGGTGATATAACCATGGATTTACAAGCTGTATCAGAAGGTAGAGAAGATTATTTATGTTATCCAGCTCCTGATACCGATCGTTTTAACCTTCCTTTTAATGAATGGCTGGAGCGCTATATTGTATGCCAGGGACATGAATTTTGGTTTTTCTTAAATCCGTAACTACCAAAATACTTTCTCTATATTTTTATTTAAAAATATATGTTTATGAAAAACACTCTGACTACTAATAAGTTGGAGTGTTTTTATAATTCATATTATATTTATAGATTTACTCTCAGTGCTACACATTCCGGGGGTTGAGGCCGTCCCCAAAGTGCGTTTTGATATCCAAACGCTATGCTTGCCAGATACTTCCGAACACTTTTTAAGGAAACCATACCATCCGTCCAACCATTTTATATTAATTCTCATCCATATTATCTTTCTTCTCCATCAGCTGTTTCAGCTTTTTATTTATTTTGCTTCTATTCTCCTCCTGTAATTTTCCGCAGAATAGATAGCAAAATTTCAGTGCAAACCACCAGATATACAAAGATTTAAAGCTCTGGAATGCCTGATCATCCAGCATTCCATGTGCCACATTGTTGCGCATGTTAAATCCAAATTTTGAACAGAAAATCGTATTTAAAGCAAATATAAGGTCTTCATCCAGACTTTCTTTTACTCCTTCCAATTCTAAGACAGCGTGCATTGATTTTATTTCTTCAATCCCTTCTTCATTCATGTTGTAAACAGGTTCTCCACATTCCACTGCCAGATATCTTACTGCATTTTCTATCTGTGGAATCAGGATACTTAGCGCCGTCAAAAAATCTCCTGAAAAGCCAAACATAAGACCCTTGGTATACGATTCTTTTCTCCCCTCCGGAATCGCACAACTTACATCTACAATCTTTTTTACATCACTCTCTTCGATCACAAATCTGGAACGAATATATTCAAACGTATTTATCACCAGAATCTGTGCAAAATAATCCATCTCCATGGCTGCTGTCCGCTCCATATTATCCTTAAGCGCACCTTCATCGATTGTTCCATCAGGCTTTTTCACAGGCCTGCTTTTAGCAATTAATTTTCCTCCTTTTCCAAGGATTGCCGCTGGAAATATCGTGTTCAGGATCCCAGTCCTATTTAATACTTGATTCTTTACCTTTTCTCTTGCCGGAATCGGAAGAAATGAAGCAAAATAACATAATGCCTCTTCTTTATCAAGATCTTCCAGTTGGCGAAACAGTTCTTTTACAATGCCACTGGCATCCTGTTTATCACTCCATACCATCATCTCCGAAAGGGAAGCTTCTTCTATCTGTGCTATTTCCTGCAACAGTGCCTTTCTTTCTTCTTCCGTACCCTGTATGGTCTTTAACAACTGAATAACCTCTTTCAAATAGTGAATCTTTCTCATTAAATTTCCTTTGGAAGAGGCCCCGGCATATTCAGCCTCCATCCGGACAGCCTGAATCTTACGTCTTCGTATCGCAATCAGTTTAGGTTCAGTAATACACTTTTTCTTCTGCCAGTTATTTTTTCTGCAATAGAGTTCTTCCAACAGATCACAAAACTTACCAATGAGCGGTGCATCGCAGCTATTGTCATCGTAGGTTTTCAAGATATTTTCCACATAAGGGATCAGATATCCTGTATCCACTTTTTCCTCCATGGCAGTTTTTATCAAATATCCAATTTTTGCATGGCTGCTGTTATCATACTCTTCTAATACTTTTATCAGCAGATTCTTTCGCACCTCTTCATTGATTTCCTTGCTTCGGATTTTTTTAGAGATAAATAAGATCCGGTTTATAGCCATGATATGATCTGCAAATGCACCGGTGTTCTTCAGGTATTCGCAATAAGCCGTTTCTGCTATTTTAGCATTTGAAAAATCATTTTCCACAACCCATAAAAAATCCGATATCTTTGCCTTGTTGATCGGTGCGATGGGATAGCTTCGGATTTCCTCCAGCAATGCCTGATACTCTTCTTTATTTATATCTTTCCGATTCCAAATGCTGCGGGCATAGGAAAACGGTACGTCTTTAGGCGTATCAATCCATCGTTCCACAATAATATCCACCAGAAGATTCCTGAATTCCCCATCCATCGGTCCGCAGAAATCTGTCAGTGCTTTCTCTGCCGTTTGAAAATTAGGTTCTTTTAAAATCTCTGCGATCTGCTCTGCCATTTTTTCTGCCATATATATTCTTCCAGCCTTTTTTTATAGGAAAAGTATAACGTATTTTTCTTTTTCCTATAAAGCAGAAAGACCTGAAAATCCAGGTCTTTCTGTCATCATTTATTAGGAATTGAAATTCACACTCTATTTTATATCCTTAGAGTCCATAGAAGCCGCCCATCCAGCCTGAATCCTTTGTATTACGCTTCCATCCCGTGCATCGATCGTAAGGAGTGAAACACCTGCATCATCCATCGTCACGTCTCCCATGACCGGTCCATCCTCCCCATTTCCGTACTCATACTCTGGCTCTTTGGATGTCCAGGTTCCATAAAAATCCCACACCGGGATCAGGACTGCTTCGGTATCGCTGCCTTCACTGTCTGGCATGCACATATAACCCAGCTGTACCTTTGTTATGGTTATCTCCGCACTCTGTGCATCAATGGACGGATAACGGTAGTGGCTTCCTCCATCGACAGAGATCAGCCGATTCCTGTCTTCTGTCATGACCTGCAAAGTGATCGTTTTTTCAAAGATATCCTTGACCTCATCAAAAGGAAGTAAGAACAGCCTCTCATCGGAAGCATTCGATGCTTCTATGGGATTTCGGTGCAGAAAACTCTGAAGCGTCCCACTGCAAAAGTCCATCGTCAGTACTTCATTTTCCCATCCTTCAGACTGTCCTTCATGAAGTGTTCCATCTTCGTTTTCCCATTCAAGAGCCTGTTCATTAACAGGCAAAGAGGTTTCCCTCACATAATTAACCGGAACCCCGTCTATCATCCGTTCAAAAATGAAGTCATCTTTTTCCAGGGTAGTGCTTCCTTCAGTAAGTGCTTTTGAGGAACTTTCAAATATCTCCCAGTCTCCGGACACAAGACCTGAAACCTTCTCCTTTGCTTCCTTTTCAGACACTTTCCCGCTTCCTGCCTTTATATAATTTTGAAAGCGTTCTTCCCTTTCTTTTTTCTCACTTGATGCCAGGGTCATGTCCCCACAATCGTCAAAGCTAAACTTCGCTATCTGAAATCCAAGTTCCTCCACATCCGATACCTGCTCACTCTGTGTATAAGAATACCGATAGGTCAGTCCATCTACTGTATATGTCCCCGCCTGTTCGTTCTCATTCTTCTCTTCCTGCATGGGCTGTCCTTTTCCGAATGTGTCTTTTATTTTATTCTGTTCTTCTTCAGGAATCGCCATTCTTTTTACCTTTTTTAAACAGATTGCATCTACATCCGGCACTTTTACCGGTGCATCCGCTGTCAGGGTAAAATTCATCGGAGTTTCTTTATCCTCCCGGTCCGCTGATCTTAGATCTGCCTGGATCGTTGTCTGGTATGTTTCCGGTGCCTGTACCTGTTCGGCAACGGTTTTCTGAACTGTCTCCTTTTTCTCTTCTTTTTTCTGTTCTGTCTGATCCTTTTCTTCCACAACAGCAGACTGGACAATACGGTCACATCCGGATAATGTCAAAAGATTCATACACAGAACGGCTCCCATAAACATTTTTATTTTCTTCATCCTTTTTCCATCCTTTCCTGTCGGTATTAAAAAAGGTACCCTCTTCTTATGAGAAAAGAGTACCATATTGCTTCGCCGATGTATTCATCAAGATGTAAACAAATTGTAAATCAGAAGATGGCTCTTACCGTGGTCCCCTCTCTCTGTCTGCTTTTGATTTTCAGGCATCCGCCATGGATTTCTGCCACCTTCACACAGAGTGCCAGCCCAAGTCCGGATCCACCTTCTTTTCGGCTTCGTGATTTGTCCACCATATAGAATGCATCTGTGATCTTTCCCAGTTCTTCCTCCGGGATCCCCATTCCGGTATCCGACACCTCAAAGATCTTTTTTCCAGCTTTCTCATAAGCCTTTACCCAAATGCTTCCACCGGCATCCGTAGCCTTTAGGGCATTGTCGATCAGGTTTATCAGAAGGCTTTCCATCAAGGCCGGATCCATTTTCATGGAAAAGGCTTCACATTCCATCTTGAGGTGCACCGCTTTCTTTTCTGCCTGTTCTTTTTCCATGTCTATGACATGGTTTAAAAGGTCACCTGCCATGGTCATTTCCATCTGTATGGCATGGTTCTGATAAAGCCCCAGCATCTGCAGCATCTTCCCAGAAAGAGCCTCC
This sequence comes from Ruminococcus sp. AF46-10NS, assembly GCF_003474435.1. Classification (GTDB taxonomy): domain Bacteria; phylum Bacillota; class Clostridia; order Lachnospirales; family Lachnospiraceae; genus Blautia_A. Next base: position 10,416 of record NZ_QRNF01000057.1, on the reverse strand, counting down.
AGGCGTTTTCCCTCCCGGTTGATATGTTCCAGTGCCCGGTCTTTCTGTTCATCTTTCAGCTTTACATGGCGCAGGGTATCCGAATACCCGATAATGGACGTTAACGGGGTACGCATTTCATGGGAAAGTGCCCCCATGAGCAGCTCCTGTTTCTCTGCCACTTCCTGTAGCTTCTCCATCTGTTCCACAGTTCTTCGCATCATCATATAAATAAAAAGGCCGGCGATCAGGAACACAGCCAGATAAATTTCCAAAAACCAGACAGCGGTCTGTCTCAGCTCTGCAAAAAGCCCTGTGACTTCCCGAACAGAGAGGACTTCGTATCCTTCCGGTCTGGATAATGGTTCCAGCTGGAGAAGGAGGTATTTCTGTCCCAGTTTCTGTATCTTGTAGGCATAAGGATCTCCTTCATCCTTTAAGCCTAAGTTTTCGAGCCCCACAACTTTATAATCTGTCAGGTTTTCAATGACGGCATTGCTTTTTCGGTCGATGAGAGCCATGCCTTCCCCACAGCATCGCTGGAACTGAAAGCCCATATAAGCCCGCTTTCCAGTCTCGGACATCTGCTCATATTTGCTGTTATCCCAAAATTGTTCCAGGAGTATCTTGCCATTTTCCAGCTGTCTTCCGTAGGTCTCTGCAGCATTATTGAGGCTTCGTTTTCCTGTGATATAAAGACTTAGCGTTCCCACTGGGATCAGGGCACATAATAGCGTTACCAGCATAAGAAGTACCGTTCGTTTCCACAGCTTCATCCTTATTCCTCCAGACGGTATCCAAGTTTCGGGATCGTCCTGATCTCATCATAAAGTTCCAGCTTTTTTCTGAGCTGTCCGATATGGACATCCACCGTCCTGCTTTCTCCCAGGTAGTCTTCTCCCCAGACCCGTTTTAACAGTTCTTCCCTTCCAAGCGCAATATTCTTATTTTGCAGGAGCAGCACAAAGAGGTCATATTCCATTGGCTTTAGGCTTACCGGAAGCCCGTCTTTGTAGACCTGATGGCTTTGCATGTCCACCAGGATGTTCCGGACCGTTAAGACTTTCTTGGCCCGTCCCGTCCTCTCCAGTACCTTCTCAATGCGTACCAGAAGTTCCAGCATCTCAAAAGGTTTTACCATATAATCTTCCGCACCCAGCTTTAATCCCTTCACCTTGGAAGCCACATCATCCTTTGCAGTCAGGTAGAGCACCGGAAGCTCCTTCTTTTTAAAATCCTCCATCAATGCAAACCCGTCTTTTCCCGGCAGCATGATATCCACTACTGCCAGGTCCGCGTCCTCCTGCCATAAGAGCAGCCTCTGGGCTTCTTCCCCATCATACGCTGCCACAGTCTCATACCCTGCTGCCTCCAGGTTCATGCACAGCAATTCTGAAATTGCACGGTCATCTTCTATCACCAAAATTTTATTTTTCATTCCCGTTGCCACCTCTAACGCTTTTCTATAGTATAGTTTTTTATATCCCAAGTCTACATTGCATTTGTTCTTGTTTTCTCATCATTTATACGCATCAGGGCACGATAATGTGACCAGCTCAATTCAGGGCACAGTGTGTCTCAAATTAGAAAAGTACAATAAAACTGAAATTATAGATTTTTGTCCCTTATCTTTTTTGCCATTACGAATCCAAACATTAAAATCAAGTTCATAAACAGTACAACTATACTACCTTCAATTTACAGCTGCCACCCGACAAAATTGAATTTCCACTAATTACCATGTTGAACAAATGCGGATAATCTTCTGCTAATGATACTCCACCCAAAATAATTGCACCAACTCCATTCCATAAAAAATGGATTACGATCGGAGCAACTAAGGATTCCGTGTATTCCAAAACTGCCGTCACGAAAAGACTCATTGTTATAACGTTTAGTACAGGAAGTATTCCTGCCTCAAAAGCCCCACCATGTGCAAATGTAAATAATCCGGTAGATATAAGGACAGCGACAACGATGTTGTAATTATTTTTTATCATCTGATACAAGTAACCACGAACTAACACTTCCTGCATAACGCTATTGATAAAAGCTGAAAATAATTGTAAAACCAATAACTGACAATAATGGAATCAATTCTGCCCAAAATCTCCAGACTGCCGCACTTTTTGTATCTGGTATAGGCAAAATTGAAGCACATATAGCCCAGCCTACAAAAAAGGCAAACGTTTTTAATGATACCAATACTAATTTCTTCATGTAATATTTTCCTTCTCTACAATCCTGATTTTCTTAATTTCACAAACTTGAATCCGTCGATTCCTTTATTATCTAATCTGTTAGCAATTTATCCAACAGCATCTGCCTGTTGTTTATGAACATTTCTGTTATCCGATAGCTCTCTGTTTCTTCATATTCGCATAAATGTATTCGTCCATCATCAAAACAATAGATATCTGCATCAGGTATTCCTAACAAAATTGGCGAATGCGTAACTATAATAAACTGTGCTCCCTCTTTTGCACAACTATATATTTGCATCAACAATGTAAGCTGTCTCTGTGGGGATAATGCAGCTTCCGGTTCGTCAAAAAGATACAAGCCATTTGGACGCAGATTATTCTGTGCCAATGCGAGAAAACTCTCTCCATGTGATTTTTCATGATATTTAGCGGAAGGATGTGTGAGATCCGCATATTCTTCTTCCTTCGTTGCAACATTATAAAAACTTTCAGCCCTAAGAAAATAACCCCACTTTTCCTTCCGATAGCCTTTGGAAATTCTTATCGCATCACACAATTCTGAATGTGTATCATGCGTAGAAAAAACATAATTCTTTGTTCCACCCTCCGGATTAAAACCATGTGCTACAGCAAGTGCCTCCAATAAAGTCGATTTACCACTGCCATTTTCTCCGACAAAAAAGGTAATTGGTTTATTGAAAACAAGTTTTTCAATCCCTTTAAAAGCCTTAATTCTCTTTAAATAACTATCGTTATCAATTCTATTCCAATCGAATAATACTCCTTGTAAGAATTGATCATTCATCTAATCACCTGCCTGTAAAAAACACTTTCTAATCTACCTTTTCTTGCTCTTTGGACAAGAAGCATCATTCGCTCTAAATAGCTCGGTCAACTGGAAGTTCTGGATGCGTATAATATGCGAAAAAAAACTTAACTCCATCTTAAATATAGTGCTGAGTTTCACTGTCATTCTTTAACACCATTTTTACCACACCAAGCAATGCTGCAAACAAAACACCAGCAACCGGCCATACAATCCATGTAATATCCCAGCTCATCGTCCAGAAGCTCCATGCAAGGTAAATCGCTGTAGTCAAGCACCAATATACACCAGAAAACGTGTCAGTCTTTTTCTTAAACAGTTTTTCTTCTTTTGTATATTCGCCTTCCTGAAGAAGGGTATCGTAACTGCTTTTTACCATCCCAACACGAACCAACAGATTCACTCCTATTGCAAGTATGAACAGCAGCAATCCAACGGAAAGGCCGCAACAATAGTCAGACGTTTCCATGGCTCCGGCAATAATTGTCGGAATCACTGCCAGTATACAAAGCACTACCCCAACAGCTGTTCCTCTGATAAAAATCGGTTCATAGGAATCTTTTTTTTCTCGTACTATTCCAGATACACCATACTCTGTTTCAAAGCATTCTTTTTCAAAATGTTCCATATGTGATTCTCGCATTCCATATATAATAAACAAAAAGACGGCTGCCGCAACCATTCCAAGCAGAAAAACACATCCAAATACTGTTGCCAGAGATTCCGAAACATGAAATACGTCATCTTCTGCCATTGTCACAAGAACAATCAATAATATTGGACTTGAGATACACATACTTGTTGCGTTTGCCACTACTTTGGATCCATTTCTTTTCATGTCAAGAAATTCATTTGCATTCTCCATAGTTACTTTTTTCAACGGTTCTGCATAGCTTTCAGTACTTTCGTGATAGGTGATATTTTCTGCTTTCATTTCATCTTTTAATAGGTAATCTGTACTAACACAAAATAGCTCCGACATCTGTAAAATTCTTTGCAAATCTGGAACAGCTCCTGCACTTTCCCACTTAGATACTGCCTGTCTGGATACGCCCAACTGATTGGCTAGTTCTTCCTGTGACCATCCATTCTTTTTTCTTTCCTCTGTAATCTTATCAGCTAAAATCATTTTTTTCTCCTTTTGCAGATTTTATGAGCTCAATATAACAGTTTTGCTGTTTGCATTCCACCATTCCGGGCTGTAAATCTGTCAACCAGCAGTTGCAAATCACAAAAGAACTCTATGAATCCCGATTTTCCAACAATACAAGCGGGAAATTATTTATCATCTGTATTGTTTTCCTTTTTCTTATGAGTCGAACCCAAGCAAAGAAATGAAGAACCAAGACATAACCATACTATAGCCATAGAACTTTCATTTCCACTCGTAAAGCCAATAGCTGACGCTATGAAAAACAGAACTGATGCAATGTAAAATAAAATTGATTTGTTTATCCCTTTTTTCATAAATAAGAATCTCCTCCAAATCCCGATTTTCTCAATTCTCCAAACTTTTATTTATCTTCTAACTCAAATCCGAGTTCTTTCAATTCTTTTTCGTTTCTGACATCTTCTTCCGTTTTCTTTCCAGTAATGGCACTGTAGGCTTCTTTGATTCCATTTTTCACTGCCCATTTGATGACGAAATACAGCGCAATCAAAATAATAATTGCGGTTCCCCCGCTTAAGCCTAATTCATTCCACATAATCATTAACTCCTCCGATTTCGTGACTTTCAATTTATTTTCAATTTTGCAGGCTGGGATTTATCATTGAATAAAACACATCCATACTCCAACTGCTATAAGCAATATGCCTGATATTCTTCCTGCGAATTTTGACTTTTGATATCCTAGAAAATTAATTGTTTCAGGAGTTGTAAATGGCAATAAAACAACATCTATACCCATTACTATAATCCCAATTCCTATTATAAAGACATTATTGTTAGAAATAATGCCATAAAACATAACTAAGAAGCCCAAAATAATGCCTAATATAAAATACTTGATTTTATGGCTGTCTTTATCCACCATCTTTTCATAACAATTTTCACATTTGCTGTTACAAAACTCAAAATTGTCATTTAATTTTTTTCCACAATATTTACATTTTTTCATACTGTTTCCTCGGTAATCCTCAAAAATCCATTCAACAGCTCACGATTTTCTCAATTCTCCAAACTTAAATTTGCTTTGTAACTATGACTTTTCCTTCAGAATCCAGAAGAGGTGTAATACTGGCTCCAAGTCCGGAGTTCCAACAAAGGTAGTTAACCCCAGTCTCCTTATCTACAAGAATTTGACGAATTCCTTCATCTTTAAGCATACTTCCGTCTTTAAATATAACTTCAAATCTTTCTTCTTTCTTTGCCATGTTTACTCCTCTTTTCTCAAGCGTTAAATTTTGATGAACCCATTATACCCTTTCTGAATCATCCTGTCACCACATTTCATCAAATCAAAACCTGTCAAAATCCTCCTGTGTGGCAACCTGTCTCCATCCCTTATACTCATCGTTCCTGCTCTCCACAAACATATCATTCACCATCCCGATAGTCAGCAGATCCAGATCCCGGATGGAAATCCCCAGCTGCACACACCGGAGAAGAAACAGGGGAGTGGTCATTTCACGGTCTGTTGCATGAAGTTTTTTTTAGCCTCCACATCCGTCCTGATGTTCATCCCCCACAGCTCGATCAGCTTCGGCAGAACCTGATAAATACTGACGTGTTGAACTCATCCAGCCAGTCCTCCGGATTATCCGAATCGACGTATCCGCATGCTTCGCCATCACATACGCAATGTTCTCGAACATCTCAAGGGAAAACAGATCTAGGGAAGACTTTTCCGGATCCCCGTCCCCGATACTCTTTTCCAGCACAGATAACTCCTTGTAGATATCCCTCTGGAACTTAATCCTGTAAATACGCGGAATGGCGGCAGAAGCCTTAAAAGCAACCGCCTTCCCGTCAATCTCAATCTTCTTCATCATACTCATATCTGAATCCCCCTCAGCTCAGTGCTTTTCCATTTCCTGCAGCATCCGCAACAGACTTTCCACCATTATCAGCCTGCAAAGAAGCCGGATCCGCGGCCGGCAGATACACCGCCTTGTACCAGTCTGCATAAACAGTTGCATCCGTAGTATTTCCTGTCTTTGCCTTCACCTTTCCATCCGACAATGGCGTGGCTTTAATGGTCAGCGTTTCCGTCTGCACTTCCTTCTTCTCCTCGTTGGTCTTGCCCTCGATCTTCGGACGGGAAGCCGAACAGTTATACATCACATGGCGGATATGGCGCACATCCTCGTCAAACTCAAAAAGCAGGGCAAACAGTGCCAGTTCTGCATCCGAGTTTTCAATCAGAACACCCTTGGAATCCAGCTTCTCTCTCAGCACATCCGTCCGGAAGCTCTCCGGAATCAGTGCAAGCTCCAGATCCCCGTCATAGCCCATATTGTTGTTGATCACATAGTACGCAATGCCATCCGCATAAAAATTCTCCGGTTCCCCGTTGGCATCCAGGGACAGTGATACAGATCCCGGAAGCGGCACCGGCGCTGCATAGGACACCGCCCCGTCCTCTCCGACCGTCAGTAAAGCGTAATGCGCATTTTTCAGGTTATAATTCCGAAGCAGGTAGTCAGATTTGCCTGGCTGTCAAAATCAACAGCCAGAACCCTTTTTCCCATTTCAGCCAGTGAATAAGCCAGGTTCCAGGAGCTGGCAGTTTTGCCAACTCCCCCTTTAAATGATCCACACATAATAATCCTTGCCATACATTCTCCCCCTCTCATGCTTTCTTTCTATAACAGCCTGCACTCTGCTCTGCCACATATTTTGCAGTAATTTCTTCCTTTTCATTCTGGTATCTGATTTTCAGTTTCTTAATCTCCTCATCCATAAATGCCGTTTTTGCTTCCTGCTCCTGTGCTGTATTCACATCCGGCGTGATAATCAGCTGACCATTTTCACATTTCACCTGCACATAATCCCCAAGATGAAAGCCCAGTTCTTCCAGCCACTTTCCTTTTAATGTAATCGCCGGAACTGTCTCATATTTATAACCGCTCTGTCCACAAACCTTCATATTTCTTACATTTTTCTTTGCCATAGAATTGACTCCTTTCAGACTTGACTAATAGATTTTTAGATAAAAAGAAAAAGCCGCTGACACGTTATCTTCTAACGCATCAACAGCTTCTGTCTTGCTTTGTTTCAGTGTATTATTCGGTTTTATTTAGGCTCTTTACCATCTTTAATACGGTAGTAATCATCCATATCCACGCTGAGTTTTACCGTGGTATCTGGTTTTCGGTTGCTCAAGAGGCACACAGTTTCAACGGTACTTTCGTTGTCCCAACAAAGTTCCTGTATTTCCCTGTCTCCAAAATACACCGGGAAGCGGAACTTTATGTGCTTCAGGAATCTGCCATCTGGCTGCTCCTGCTCGTAAATGTCCACCTGTTCTACAAAACTGTTAAGAAATTCTTTCTTCTCCAGGTCGGTGAACTTATCATATAGTTTATCAAAATATAAAAGAAATTGATAGACGTTTTCTTCTGATATTTTCTGTTGCTGAATATTCAGCAGGCGGTTCTTGACTTCTTCTATACTGTTCTCCACGCCTTCAATTTCATCATACAGACGGTATAACCTTGTCTCCATATCCTGATATTTCTTTTCATAAAATTTATCCATGATGTCCAGGCTATCCATCTGCTGTCCAAGTCTTGCTTTTGCTCCGGTCAGCTGCCTGTACTGTTTTTCCAGTCTTTCAATCTCTTTTTCTATTTCTTCTGTATCTATTCTTGAACCAATTTTATTCAGAATTGCTTCTTCAAATTTCGGATTCTTCACCAGTTTCCGGATAACTTCTTCTACTGCATTGTTAATCTTCTCTTCGCTCCATTGTTTACGATATCCACATTTATGACCGTCTACCAGGCGACGATGTTTGCAGGCATAATAGAAATAATCCTTATATAAGGTTCCGTCTTTCTTTTTCTTTCGGTTCACGTTTCCATACATACCGCTTCCACATAACGGACATCTCAATATTCCGGATAAAATATGCTCATGATCGAGGCTATGTGTCTTTTCATATTTTACACCTGTTTTTTCCCGTTTTTGATGTGCCAGCTCCCAGTCTGTTTCTGAAATGATTCCTTCATGGATACCATCGTGTAGCATATAATTTTCCTGCTTTACAATACGGTATTCATTTCTTGTACCAGATACTTTCTCATTCTTCCTTCGTCCATAAGCCAGCTTTCCACAGTATACCGGATTATCCAGAACGCCTTTTATAAATGAAGCGGCAAATGCGTCCAGTGTATTATTCTGTCGTTTTTTCTTTTTATATCCATGCTGGTTCAGCCATGCAGCAATCGCAGAGATTCCCATATTGGTATGAATAAATTTATCATAGATCAGACGAATAATCTCTGCTTCGTCCTCTGCGATCTGCAATTCTCCATTTACCAATTCATAGCCATATGGAGCAAACCCGCCGTTCCATTTTCCTTCCCTTGCTTTCTGCTTACGTCCTTCCATTGTCTGAACAAGGATATTCTCCCGTTCAATCTCTGCCACCGCAGACAGAACAGAAATCATCAGCTTTCCACTATCTTTTGAGCTGTCAATCCCATCTTCAACACAGATCAGATTCACTCCAAAATCCTGCATCCTCTGCAAAGAGTTTAATACATCTGCCGCATTACGACCGAATCTGGAAAGCTTGAACACCAGTACAAACTGTACCTCATCTGTTCCATTCTCAATATTATCTAACATTCTCTGAAATTCCGGTCTGCCCTCTACGCTCTTTCCAGACTTACCTTCATCGGAATACTCATTTACGATTTCCATATTCTGAAATTCTGCATATCTCTTGAGTTTTTCTTTCTGAGCATCCAGACTGTAGCCATCCACCTGCATGGTTGTGGATACTCTGGTATATATATCGCATTTAATCTTTTTATTCTTCATAATCTTCCTCGCAGTATAACTCCGTTTTATTGTCCCAACTTTATTTTAGTACTTGTTCCAACTATTTTCAATACTTATTTTCTTATTGACTCATTTCTTTGTCAATCCTATAATTAATACAAAAAAATCCTCTAAGACAATAGGTATTTCACTATCTCTTAGAGGATATTTCTTTACTTTAAATGGTATCTGGTAATATTTTTCCAGTTTTCCGGGAAACCCATTTTATTCAATAATTCCGTTTCGCTTATATGCTCTACCTCTCTGTTTACTCGGTCAATCTCTTTTATAAGCTTTCTTTTAAATTCCAGAAAATCTTTTCCAGGTAATAGATATCTAAAAGCAATCACCACAGCAAACAGATCCTGTTTTCCTTTTTCATACTGATTACCGCTCTGTGGTAATGAAAGTTTTTTATGAAGCGGTGTATCCGCAATAGCATCTACTGTTCTGTATGTAAACAGTCGTTCCCCATGGGCACATACATTCCTATACTTAGTGAGAACAGATAGAAACTGCTCCATCTGATGCTGATTCAAAGGTTCAAAGTTTTTTGATACTTTTGATTTTAAAGATTGAGGAAATACTCGAAACATTTTTGATAAGTTTCCAAACGTAAGTACATTTGCCAAAACCCATAATGGAATTTCACCATATGTCTTGCGGTAATAGTTGATATATGTATAATCTGTGGTCGTTGTTGCCCGTTTCAAGGTCGCTATCAACTTTACGATTGTTGCATGATTTCTTTTTGTATTATTATAATTATTAGCATCCAGGTACTGCTTCTGCTCTGCTCCATACATTTCAGTAAAATAGTATGACATCAAAGAACGCATCTGTCGCTCAATCTGCAGTAAATATTTAAAGAACAACTCTCTAAGCTCTGCATCAAACTTATACAGACTGACTATTTCTTCAAAACTTGTTCCTACTTTATATTTCTTTGTATTCGATATTCTAAAAAGATGTTTATATCCTCCCATAAGAGGAAAATATCCTATTTGACGTAACATCTCTTCCGCATATTCTCTGTCTTTTATTTTTATTCCCTTTTCATCACTGATCCAAGAAACCTGGTCACTAAAAGAAGAGAATTTTTTCGGTGTCTGCATATCATTTCTCCTTAAAACAAAAGAGGGAGAGACCCGCAGGCTCTCCCCCGCCTGTAGGCTTCGCAAGTTTCTACAGAACGATCACTGAGCTTAGTATACGTCATTTTAAATGTCCTGTCAATACGCCAAAACATTCTTAGCCATACCCGCTCAGAAGTATTCTATGCTGTTTTTTCTTCCTTATTCTGTTTTTCTTCCTCCAACTCCCGGAGGACTTCTTCGCCGTACTTATCAATCATCCGTACCAGAAAATCAATGCACCGCTCAAATTCAATATTCTGTTGCATAAGCTCCTCCCGT
>NZ_QRNF01000056.1 GCF_003474435.1 Ruminococcus sp. AF46-10NS | reverse complement strand
CACTTGGAAACAGATGTGCATATCGGTAAGTGATATCAATGCTCTCATGTCCCATTCGATCTGCAATTGCTAATACCGTAAATCCCATATTGATCAATAACGATACATGGGAATGTCTCAAATCATGCACACGAATTCGCTTCACCCCAGACACTTTTGATCCTCTGTTCATTTCATGATGCAGATAAGATTTCGAAATCGTGAAAATCCGTTCGTCCTCTTTCGGCTCATACAGCATTTTCAGATAATCCTGCATCTCATCACACAAAAACTGTGGCATCTTAATGGTTCGATTACTTTTTAACGTCTTTGGTGGTGTAATCACATCTTCCCGGTGCAGTCTCTGATAGGACTTGTTAATCCGTAGTGTATGCGTTTCAAAATTGAAATCTGCCGGTGTAAGTGCTAATAACTCGCCCATGCGAATCCCACACCAGTAAAGTATTTCAAATGCATAATAGGAAACAGGCTTGTCCATCATGGCATCTGCAAATTTCAGATATTCTTCTTTTGTCCAGAACAACATTTCCCGGTGCTCCTCTTTTCCCATATTTCCTGCTTTCTGTGCTGGATTAGATGGAAGATGGTAAAAATTAACTGCATGGTTGAAAATAGCACTTAACTGACTGTGAATTTTCTGCAGATAAGAAGCAGAATACGGTTTTCCATTTGGCTGACGGATCGCAAGCAGTTCATTCTGCCATGCAATAATGTCCCTGGGCTCAATTTCTCCTATTTTACGCTTTCCGAAATAAGGAAGAATTTTAGTTCTGGCAATATTTGTTTTCGTTCCCCAGGTATTATCACGAATTCGATTTTGCATATCCTCCACATAAATCTCATAAAAGCTTTCGAAAGTCATATCCAGTTTGGCTTCTTTCTTCAGCAATAGCTCTCGTTCCCACATCTGTGCTTCTCGTTTTGTAGGAAATCCTCTTTTTGATGACTGGTGCGTTTCTCCTGTCCAATCGGTATAACGATAGACTACTCGCCACTTTCCAGTGGCATTATCTTTATGAATACTCATACAAATTCTCCTCTCTTTCTCTTACATTTCGCTGTAACATACTTTTTTGCGGAAATAATTGGTGTTTACTCTGCCAGCTACCGTAAGATAACCCAGCTTCTGTAATTCTTCATTTAGCTGTTTGACAATCTTATAAGCATAAGACTTGGAAACTCCCAGTTCCGCTGCAACTTCTTCTACTGTCATAAAAGTTCTGTTCGTCACATCGCATCTCTCCTCTATATCTTAACGTAATTTGTTTAAGTCGTTACATTTGCATGATACTAAACATTTTAATTTAAGTCAAGCAGTTTTATAAGAATATTAAATTTTTTTGTTTAAGTTCTTCTTGCTATCTAAAATTGCTCATGCTATACTGAACCTAAACAGAATTGTTTTATTTTCTATCACAATTAATTCCAGCAACACGAATGACCATTATAAGGAGGCAAACAACAATGGCAATCGGACAACGTATCAAATTTTTTCGCAACCGCAAAGGCATGACACAAAAGCAACTCGGAGAGCAACTGGGATTCAAAGGAAAAACCTCAGATGTCCGCATGGCTCAGTATGAATCTGAAGCCAGAGTTCCTAAAATCGATCTTGTAAAGCAAATGTCTCAGATCTTCGATGTCAATACTCATGCTTTAACAGTTCCAGATATTGATACTCACATAGGTCTGATGCATACACTATTTGCACTAGAAGATATGTATGGTCTGAAGGTGAGAAATGTAGATGGGCAGCCTCATATCTGCCTTGACTCTTCCATATCTGCTCCCGGCTCATCTGTTGATGAAATGCTTCGTTCATGGATGGAACAGGCTGACAAATTGGAAAACGGTGAAATCAGCAAGGAAGAATATGATGAATGGAGATATAAGTACCCGGAACTGGATACTTACCAGAAACGTGCCAAGGTACCATCTCAGGAACTAAGTGATTACCTCGTAAAAGAATTGACTAAAAAAGAAAAATAAGAGAAAAGAAAAACCTTACCGATATTCAGTTTTTTACTTCTGAAAATCAGTAAGGTTTCTTTATATACGTTATGAAATAAAATTTCTATCTCTTGAATAATCACAAAATGTTGCCATTTTGTTGTCAATCACTAAGCAAATTTGCTTGCAACCCGCATAAATACTGGTTTCTTGTGGTTGTGTGGATTATTCAAACTCTACAAAGACTACCGCTTTTTGTTTAGGAATTATTCTCTGTAATGTTTCTCGTTCTTTTGATTATTTGATATATCCATATTATCCTGCCTATACGAGCTAATGTTATCATTTTGTTATCGGCATTGATAACACCTACTCGATAACTGTGGATAATAACTATATGTAGCATGTCAAATTATAAGCTATTTTGCTTAGAGATTCAACACAAAACTGAAATTTTACTTTTCCTTATATTCATCTGGTATTGCTATTTGAAATGTTTCACACAACAGCATCACATCATGCACATCATTTTTATCGTGTTCATATCCCAAATGAAGCATTACCTGACTCAATGGTTCAATACAAGAAACAGTTATATCTCCAACTTTTCCAATACCGGAAAAAGTTTTTGATGGAAATATATCTCCCTCATAAACAATTCCGTCATCTGTAAATTCAAAACAATGTAAATCAATGATTCTTTGTTTATCATCTTTCCAGACAGTATGACCATCCGTTGTATAATCAGTATTTACTTCCTCAAATCCATGCTGCTTAATCACATAAATATAATCATGATAATGTTTCAGTTCAACAAACAAATCAATATCATTGTGTATTCTTGATTCTCTTTTAAGAAGTGCATCAACACCCCATCCGCCATCTAAATATACTTTAATTTCGTTTTGCAAAGCATATTTTATAATTTCACATGCATCTTCTGTACGTACCATAATCTATCCTCCAAATTCAAATCTTTGTATGCTTTCCAACTCACTAAAAGCCTGAAATTTGTCAGTCTTTCATCCTTTTTGTTATCAATCACCAATTAGCTGTAATCCATTAGGATTTAGCTGATATATTTTATCGCACACCTCTTCAATATACTTTCTATCGTGAGAAATGCTAATGACAGCCCCCGGAAATTCTCGGAGCATTTTTCTTATTACCGGACCGGACAATGGTGAAAAATTTCTTGTCGGTTCATCCAGAATAAGAACATTTGCACCACTTAAGCTCATCCTCAAGAGAAGCACTTTCGCCTTTTGTCCGCCTGATAACTCCCGAATCGGATGCTCCATTTCATCTGGTGTGTATTTAAGTGAACCAAGGTATGTTCTAATTCTTGTACGCTCTTCTTTATCTCCTGTTTTATCAAGGTAATCAACCGGTGTAACATCCAAATCCAGCAGGTCTTCATAAGTTTGAGGCATATATTCCGCTTTAATGTCATTCCGATTTAGGAGTTCTTCCGCTATCTTTTTTAGAAGAGTCGTTTTTCCTGCCCCGTTGGCTCCTATCATACAGATTTTTTCTGAACCTTTTATTTTTAAATGAATTCCTTCTGCTAAAATTCTTTTGCCATCCGGAGTCACAAGCTTTGAAAGTTCATATTCTATGACCGTTTTTCCTGCGGGAATGTGTGAGTTTTCATCCCCTAATTTGACAAAGATTGCTTCTTCCTGTTCCGGCATCTGAGTCATATTTTCATCTTCTTTTTCAAATCTTCGTTCCATTGCCTTAACCGTATGCATTTTGTCCTTTAAGTTTTTGGCAACAGACGGTGCTTGTCTGGTACAACTTCTTAATGCACCTTGTACACTCTGCATAACTCTTTGATATTTTTCATCGCGAATCTTTTTCTCCCTACGGTCACTCAGTGCCCGCTGTTTTTGGATTTCAAATTTATGAAGCCGTTCTTCCACATAGCGTCTATAGGGAAGCTTTGCCACGGTATATCTCGCCTTTGTTTTTCGTATAATCTGCTCGATATGTATCACCATGTTGGCAGTACGCTCTATCAGCGTTTCATCGTGTGAAATAAAAAGCACAATGTGCTTCCAGTCATTTATGATTTTTTCCAGTAATGTAAGCGTCGCAATGTCGATGTCATTGGAAGGTTCGTCCAACAACAGCACAGAAACATCGCGAATGAAAAGCCTCATAAGTTGTGTCTTGACTTTTTCGCCTCCTGAAAGACTACCCATTGTCTGGTTACTGTAGAAAAAATCATTTTTCATTCCAAATTTTCCCGCAATAACAGACAATTCTTTAGGCGTTTTCTCCCAGAATATTTCCTCTTCAGAAAAATATTCGTATATTGTTTTTTCCTTATCTTCATCGAGCATCTCCTGCGGAAGATAACCAAGACGTTCGTGTCCCATTATCCTTTCCCCATCTGCTTCTATATAGTTTTCTACAAGCGACGGATTGTATATCCACTTCATTAATGTCGATTTCCCATTTCCCTCTTCTCCAATAATAACTGCCTTATCTCCATCATTTAGCACAAGGTTGAAATCATTAAGAATTATTCTCAGGTCTTTTTTATGTGTTAAATTTAATTTTTTTATCTGCAACATTAAAGTTTCTCCTTTTCGAAGTCTGAGCCAATTATTATTTTGAACACACAAAAACGAGTCTTTTTTGCATACGCAAAAATAGACTCGCTAAATAGCCCCTTATTTCTTTTCCAAAAGGAAAACAAAGGAAATGCCTCTTGCGATAATCCAACTTAAGCGTACACAAAACAAACCTATTCTCTACAGGCTCAATAACTATATGTGTCTTACTTAAATCAAATTATCTATTAATCATTTCCTCACCTTACACAAAATGTGCCTTTCTTTCTTCTAATGGCAATACTATCATACTGTATTTTTTGTGTCAATACATTTCACCTTATGGAAGTGCAAATTAAAATTTTCACTTCCTAATTATACATCCAACCATTACGAAATTCAATCTTTCACAACCTCTTTACAACCACAACCACAGCACTCCAGCAAACGCAGGAGCACCATACCGTAAAACGCTTATGTGTAAATCAACTCCGTTCCTACAACTTCCCTCACACAAGCCTGAATATTATTCATTCTTCCAATCCATTCGTAGGGATTATCTTTCTTTAATTGTTCCGTCACATCTTGTCTGTCGGCATATTCCTTTACCAGTCGAAGAAACATATCCTCTGCTTGCTTATCGACTTCTGCAAGATAACTATGCAGCTTTCCGCTTGTCAGCAGGTTCATATATAACACTTTATAGTGTTCCTTTAAATGCCTTGCATGTCGTTTCCCCCATAAACCAATCGGCTCTATTTCTTCTTCGGCTGGTACTGTGATGTTCGGCAATAAATAATCACCCACCTGTCTATAAGTTCCGCCCATTTCTTCAAAAATTGTCTTTGTCATTTTCCTTTTCCTCCTGTGATTTTTGTCTATCGTGATCGTGTATTATCACGCTTGCGACCTTTAACTGTTCTTGCCTGCTCCAACAAATCATCTATCTGTTTGCGACCAAAAACCTTACGGAGCAGGCTGTAATCTTTATTTTCTGCTTTTAGGATTTTGTTTTCTTCGGTCAATCTTTCATTGACTTTCTCCAAACGCTGATTGGTGCGGTATAACTGTGCATTCGCTGTATTCAGCCTATGATAGTTGTCCCACCCCTCAAAGCAGCGGGCAAGCACCGTTTTGACAAGTTGCTTCAATTTCCTTACAACCGGCTCTGCCATTTTGGTTTTATATGCCTTTGCAGTCATAAATTTCTCTGGTTCTGGCAACTGATATTTCGGTGCAGTATCAAGCTCTATTTCAAGATTTGACAGCTCGTCTTTTGCCTTATCATAGTTCAATACTCGTTCCGACAACACATCAAATTCAATCTGTTTCTGCTCGATTTTCGCACCTAATGCCGCCACTTCTTTTTCTCTTTCCTGCTTTTTATAATCCAAAACAGAAAGATGTTTTTCGTGTGTGCCTAAATGTTCCCACTCAATCCCATAACGTTCCATCACCGCCGCAAGCTGTTCTTTTTCGGACTGTATCCATTGCGACCACTCCGTATCGCCACGACTGCCGCCCTTAAAACCTTGCGTTGCAAGAGCCTGCTTTAGTGACACTCTTGTATCAAGTCCACGCTTGCTGCCTGTGGTAAAAGGTACAAAATCTATGTGCAGATGTGGTGTAGCTTCATCCATATGCAGATGAGCCGAGAACACCCGAAGCTGTGGATTTCGCTCCTGAAAACCCTGATAGTATTCATCTAAAATCTGCTTTGCCAGTTCTCCGTTTTCCGTATCGGCGTTCATATTTCCCTTACCGCCCACCTGTAAAATGATTTCGTGGAACGGTTTTTCCTGCTTGGAACTTCGGATTTTTTCATAATAATCTTTTATCTTTCGGTCTGACCTTATCTGCTTGGCATTGTATCTTTCCAATGCTTCATCAAACAATTCGTGATAAACTGTCTTTATATTTTCATTGCAGTAGTCGATATTGAGATGAGTACGAGTTCCGTCTACATTTTCTGCTCGGAACTTTCGGCTATTGTGATTGACCGAGCCTTTACCGACCATTGCACTTATCGTTCTCTGCATTTTTTCATCTCCCATCTGTAAATTTCAACATTCTCAGGTTTGTTACTTTTGTCAAAAGTAACGCAAAAGCACTTTGACGGGTACACCCATCAAAAATGCGACCTGTAAACAGGTTTTGCGCTCCGAAGGCTCTCCGAGGGGTGAGCGTGTGCCGGTGGCACACACGCCTGCGAACCGACCGAGCCAGCAGGCGAGACCAAAGAGCCGCCTTTGAAAAGGCACTCTCTGCACACTCCCCTAAACTTTATCCGGTGTCAAAGTGTGACGATGGTGACAATGTTTTTCACAGCGTGCTGCTCTCAAAAACATTGACACCTTTGACACCGTTTGTCACGCCGTCTGCTCGGTTTCTTTCCAAAGTGAAACCTTTCTTCCGTCGTGTGTGCGGCTGTTCTGATAACGGATACCGTAATCACGAAACAGCCTGCTTGCGTTGATACTGAGCCTTAAAGAAAGTACATTCGGCTTTATATCCACCGCAAGCCTTTCGCAAAGTTCCGAAGCAGTTCCTTCCCATCTGTCACTTTCCGAAAAGAGCGTATCCGCTATCTTCTCAAGCAGAGGTTCGGGCGGTTCTTTCCACATCTCCGTTTCCGATTTTGCAAAGTTCCACACCAATCGCTCGCTGTCCCTTACAAGATGGATTTTCATATCCTGCTGGTCTCTGCCAGCAACATCAAGTGTGGCATTGTTGGAAGTACGCTTGTCCTTACTGAGAACAAATGCACCGTCTGCCGCACCCATCAGACCATTCGTGCCTGAAATCATATCGAATATATCTTCCGATTTTTGTTTGCGTGTATGATGAACAATAAGCATTGAAACCTTGTAACTGTCTGCCAACGCTTTCAGCCTTGCCACAACATCATAATCACTTGCGTAGCTGTAATCTGCTCCGCCTGCTTCACGCACACGCTTTAAGGTGTCTATGATAATCAAGCCTGTGTCTGGGTGTTCCCTCATAAACCCTCTTATCTGTTCTTCCAGTCCGCCATTGACCGTTTTACATTCCGTTGCGAAATACAGATTGCCTGTCTCCTTTGCACCGAACATCTGAAACAATCGCTTCTGCAAACGTGGGTAATCATCTTCAAGGGCAAAATAAAGCACCGTTGCCTTACGCACCTTATACTCCCAAAGCGGTGTGCCTGTGCTGATATGATAGGCAAGCTGTGCCATCATAAAGCTCTTTCCCACTTTCGGGGAACCTACGAAAAGGTAAGTTCCCCTTTGGAGCAGACCGTCGATAAGTGGTGTCTGAACCTCAAACACCGTATCATACAGCGTTGTCATTGATACTGTTTTCAGATAGGAAGGGTCTAACTGTCTGAGTATTTCCCTTTGCATTTCTTCAAAAGATTGCTCGTACCCCTTGAAATCCGTATCCTGATTGACTATACTATTGTCAGTACATTTGGAAAGTGACTGTTCCGCATCTGTTGCCGCAGATACATTTGGAATAGTCATTTCTTTTTTATTCTCCATTCGCATCCTCTCCTTTCAAACCGCCGAGAATAATGGAAATCAGTTCTATTACACTCAGCAGTTCATCATCCACACCTTTTCCTGCTTCAATCCTTTTCAGTTCCGCAAGGCTGTGGCAAATTCCGTTTTCAACGCCTTATACACTCTCGGATTGCCCTGTACCACCACATCCTGATTTAAGCAACGGCGGTAACAATACTCCTGTTTTGGCAATCCTGATAGAGCTACAGCTCTGTTAATGAGTTCGTTTTCTTCGGGCGATACTCGAAACCCTACTGTGATATTCCTCCAACGATTTTTGTTATCTCTGTTCTTAGCTGACATTTTCAAAATCTCCTTTCCCTAAATCATCTAATTTTTCTGCCATCTCAATCTGCTTTGACGGAAAGAGGTGTGCGTACTGATAAGTAATATCAATACTTTCGTGACCAACTCGGTCAGCAATCGCCACCGCAGAAAAGCCCATATCAATCAAGAGTGAAATGTGGCTGTGACGGAGATCGTGAATGCGGATACGCTTCACGCCTGCCGCCTTTGCCCCTCTGTCCATCTCGTGATGAAGATAGCTTTTCGTCACCGTAAAGATACGGTCTTTCTTCTTCAATCCGTAAAGCATACCGAGATATTCTTTCATTTCCTCACACAGAAACTTCGGCATTTTAATCGTGCGGTTGCTCTTTTTCGTTTTCGGAGAAGTAATCACATCCTGCCCTTTCAAACGCTGATAGGATTTATTGATTGTGACTGTTTCCTTATCAAAGTTGAAATCTGCCGGAGTCAAAGCTAACAGCTCGCCCTCTCGGATACCGCACCAGTAAAGCATTTCAAACGCATAAAAGGAAACAGGCTTGTCCATCATCTCAAAAGAGAATTTCTTGTATTCTTCCTTTGTCCAGAACAGCATTTCCTTGTGTTCCTCACGTCCCATATTTCCCACCTTTGCCGCAGGATTGGAACGCAGTTCATAGTAGCGGACAGCGTGATTGAAAATGGCGGACAACTGATTGTGCAGCGTTTTCAGATACGTCTGTGAATAAGGCTTTTTCTTCTCATCACGATAGGCAAGCATTTCATTCTGCCAAGTAATAATCTCCTTTGTGGAAATCTCGCTGATTTTCAGTTTCCCGAAATACGGAAGTATCTTTGTGCGTATGATATGCTCTTTGGTAAGCCACGTGTTTTCCTTCAAACGGTTCTTCACATCATTGATATAAAGCTCCGTAAAGGCTTCAAAACTCATATCAAGGTCTGAAGAAGTCTGCAATTTGAACATTCTTTCCCATTCCTGTGCTTCTCGTTTGGTAGCAAAGCCACGCTTGCATTTCTGCTTGCGTTCCCCTTTCCAGTTCACATACCTTGCCATCACATACCAAGTACCGTTATCTTCATTCTTAAATACCGGCATTTACATTTCCCCCTTTCCTGCTCCGTAGAGCCTTTCGTAAAAATACTGGCGATTTACACGCCCTGCAATCGTAATAAAGCCCTTTGCTTTCAATTCCTCATTTAATTGTCTGATGAGTTTATATGCATAAGGTTTTGATACGTTTAGTTCCTGAGCCACATCTTCGGCTCGGATAAATCTGTTTTCCATATCCTTTTTCTTCCTTTCTTAAAATAATTTTTTGCTTGCCGCTTTCTCCGTGTTAAAGTTCCAACAGGCACTCCTGCTTGTCGGCAGGCGCTGTGCTGTCCCAATGCACCGCAGTACATCAGGCGCTCGCTCGTATAGGGGTTCCCGAAAAGTCGGAGACTTTTGGGGAAGAGGAGGAGCAGTGCAGCGAATGAGCTTTTGTGCTTGCACACAAGCGAACGATACGGAACTTGCTCCGACGAGGTCTTGGCGGTTTGGCTTTTCGGACGGTCATTCAGTTGTCGCATTAAGCATATTTGTTTAATTCGTAATTTATTTTACTAAACATATTTGCTATTGTCAAGTGGTTGCAAAGAAAATATTAAACATTTTTGTTTCGGTTTTTCTTGACTTCCACTAAACATTTCTGCTATACTTATTTCACTAAATATAAAAGGAGCGTATCATTATGGCTATCAGCGAAAGAATACATTTTTTCAGACTAATGCGTGGTATGACACAAAAGTATCTCGGTACAGCAATCGGTTTTCCAGAAAAGAGTGCTGATGTGCGTTTGGCACAGTACGAAACTGGTACACGCAAACCGAAAGCAGACCTTACAAATGCATTGGCACAGGTGCTTGATGTTTCTCCACAGGCTCTTGATGTTCCTGACATAGACAGCTATATCGGTCTTATGCACACTCTGTTTACCCTTGAAGATATTTACGGTCTTACTGTCAGTGAAGCAGACGGAGAGGTATGCTTAAAGGTCAACAAGGACAAAGGCAGAGAAGCATATGAACTCCTCAAAATGCTGTATGCTTGGAAAGAACAGGCAGACAAGCTATCTTCCGAAGAAATCAACAGAGAAGAATACGATAACTGGCGTTACCATTATCCAGAGTTCGACACCACACAGCGTTGGGCAAAAGTTCCATCACAGGAATTAAGTGACGCTCTCGTGGAAGCATTCAAAGACCACTTGAAAGATAAATAAGCACCTACAGGACCTGCCACTGGCAGCTCCCTACAGATGCTTTGGCAACGACAAAAAAGCCCTTAACTATGGTTATTAACCACAGCTAAGGGCTTAGTTTATAATATGGAATTTGTTCAGAGCCAAGCTCCGAACTTTAGTCTGCAAGCCACCTGTTAATTGTTCCGTTACCCATAAACCACTGGATAACAAGAATAATGGCACTTGCTATGACTGTTATCAATTTGTTATCAAAAGACTAATCGAAATCGCTGAAACCCGCATAAACACTGGCTTTTTTAAGCAACTCGATTTATTCAAACTCGGCAAGTTCAGAGATACTCTTAAATATATTTGTTTAAGTTTTATGTCTTTTTTGCCGTTATTTTATTTCTGTTGCATATATTATTTTGGCTCACTGATTTTCTGTTGCCAATTTGTTGCCACTTTATTATAGCTGCTAACAAAATATTTGACAACTTTTATTTTTATGCTTTCACAAACAACTTTATACTATATAAATTTCATTTTCCAAGAACCAACCGTTCGCCAATGCTGTATCTCTAACCATTTCTTCATTTTCTGTGTAGGCAACAATAGCTAAACTCTTTTTTGCTCTTGTACAAGCAACATAAAAGAGGCGCGCCGTTCTTGTAATGCTAGTGTCTTTACCATCATGCGCATTTTTTTCATCTGTATCGCTTTGCGCCTTTACTCCAAATAATTTTTCATAACTAAATAAAAATCCCCTCGCCTGCGCATCATCCAAAATAACCATGACTCTAGGAAATTCCAAACCTTTAACTCCCTGATGCGTTGCAAAACGTGTGTTATCAGAAACATATAATGCATATCTTTCCAATTCATAAAATGGAGCTGACAAAGCTGTTCGTAAAGCTGTTATCTTCTCATTTTCATCTTGAGAATAATCAGCCAGCACTTCATCTACACGATTTCCAACCTTAAATAGCCCTGTATCTCTAATGGATTTTAAAACTTCCAAACATGTTGGAACTTTTCCATCATTCCAGAGTTTCATCAAAAGTTCCACCGCTTCCTCAGCTTTCTCAATAATTCAACTTGATTATTTAATCCAGTTATAAAAACTTCTTTATTTAACAACGGAGAATTTTTTCTAATAATTTTTGCAACTTCAAAATCGTTTCCACTCTGATATGCAACTAACAGTGGAAACACTAGCTTTGATAAAATTGACAATTCTGGAATAGAACCCTCACGTAATGATGTATCAAATTTTTTCGAATTGCTCAAAGGCATATACAACTCAGAAAAGCCAAACCTACTTGCCGCCATATGATGTTCAAGAATCAAACTTTTATAATCTTCTTCATCATTCCATCCGATATCACCAGTATCCTGTACCATCATCTCCGCTACTCTTTTTTCTACATACTCTTTATTATTTGATTTTGAAGTAATAAATAAGCGAACAGTCCCTTCTTCTGCATCGCTTCTTGCCTGTTGTTTTTGATCATCCACAGAACTTCTAATGGAGTTAGCCAGTGTAACAATACGTTTTGCGCTTCGATGATTCATTATTTTAACTGGTTTTACCCAATTGTCCGGAATACACTTAGCAAGATTATCTTTTCCATCATTATAGATTTTTTGCATAGTATCACCAAACATCCCAACTATAAATTTTTCACCATACTTTTCGCATACAATAAGCAATGCATCAATTAGTTCCTTTTTGGTATCTTGACTCTCATCAATTAACAATATTGGATATTTTGATGTTAAAATATCCTGCATTGTCGGTTCTGTTGCAATAACTCCGTACTCATTTTGATGACTTCGCTATGACTAAGTGAATCATATCCTACATTGTCACCATTAGGATTGTAAGAGAATTTTTGTATGCTTCTAATTTTAGCCAGTCTCTCCGTTTTCTTTTTTATAGTCTCTGCTCTTTTTTCACCTGCTTTACCTCTGCTTGTCTTAGTCTGCTTTTGTTTCAGTTCTTCGATTTCTTTTTGAACAGATTCCATAATCCACGTTTTTATATCCACTTGATAATTCTTTATTAACTCCCACAAAAAGCTGTGTATTGTAGATACTGAAAAAATGGATTTATACTGTAGTCTTCTGGATATTTCATCGCAAGCTGCATTGGTGTATGTAATAACAGCTATCTGTTTACCTTTCATTAATAACTTTTCACCCTGCTCTTTATCCAAAAAGTTCAACGTATTTATAAGACTTCTTGTTTTTCCAGAACCTGCTCCTGCAAATACAAAAAAATTATTTGGAGAACTTGCAGAAAAGCAACTTTCTATCTCCCTATCTACATGATCATCAACATAATCATCTATATAATGATCTTCCAATAACATTTCTTTTGTCATCATCCTATTCCTCTGGATCTAAATATGCTTGTAGCCATTTCAATCCCTCATCAATATATGCTGGAACTATAAGCTCATTCGGATCAACCGCATAAATCAAATCTAATGCAAATTCAGCTTTTTGATCAGATTTTCCATTACGTAACGTATCATATACTCCCTTATGAAACGTTTCAAAAGAATCAGCTATATTAATTCCGTCACTTACACTTTTTATCAAACTGCCTGTATCGTCTGTCGCTATCGTTTTAAAGAGTTGATAATTTGTATAAACCAAACAATCTTCAAACGTGCTTGCAATAGCTTCCTCATCATTTCCCTCATAAGCAATGCTAACTGGTGTTTGATACGCTACTCGAACGGAATATTTGTAAGGTGTTTCTTTAAATATTTCTTTCTTTTCAAAAGGCAGTGATAAAAGTTTATCTAAATCTTTCTCTTTAATAAGCCATTTAGTAATAGTATAGTTACTACTGATAAATCCTTTTCCTCGCTCTGGACAAATGGCTTTATGATGTCCTGTTGCTTCAGCTGAATCTATATCAGCAATAACAAGCGTAGGTATGCACAATTTTTCAATCAACGGATTCAATCTATGAGAATGACGTCCATTTATACTTAGTATTGATATATATCTTTGATATAATTTAGGATATTTATTCCGTATGAAATGCGGCAATAACATATTTTCTGCCGCTCCCTCAACCAAAATCACAGCATCTGCAAAAAATAAATCACAATGTGTTGCCTGTAAATAACGTGTGACAAATTTATCAGTTTCATCGTTTTTTCCAAATACCTCAGATAAATTTATCACTTTTGATGTCGCAATTATACTTTCTGGACCTTCTGCTAAGCGTTTAAAATATCTTAAATCGGCAAAATTGGTTTCTCTTGCAATGTGACTTGAATGAGTACTAATTACTAATTGTGTATTAAAGTTACTATTTTCTTTTATAAATCTGTGATTTGTCAAAACATCATATGCTTTACGTATAAATACTTGTTGTACCTGCACATGCAAATGTGCTTCTGGCTCTTCAATTAAAACAATATGCAACGGCTCAATTGCTCGATCAGAATCTCTCGTCGCTTGCTTAGCTTTTCCTTCACGCATCCAATCATCTCTAAATCTCATTAAATCAAAAACCATAGAAATAAGATTTTGATAACCTAATCCATTATATTTTTCTGGCAATTTTAGAGTAGTATCATTCTTGCTGAGAGTATACTGAACTGCTGCATCATGTTTTAAAGTCTCACTCATAGACATTTTGGTAGTAATTGTAAGTTTAGGATCGGCCATCCCCGGATATCCTAATCCTTCCAACTCTTGAATTGCTGGTCTAAATTTAATAACAAGGTTTTTATCAAATGCTTTTCGTGCTTCTTCAGCGGCATGTAAAATATCCAAATCCTCTGATGATGGCAACTTTTCTGGATCAAGATGTTTTTCATAATAATCTCGCATTTGTTCAGATAACTGTTGCTTGGATCTTATTGTTCCATCTGTATTATCAGGATCTGTAAATCCACGTTGTGCATCAATCATATCCACCTTAATAATTTTCTTTAGTGGATTGTCTATAAAACATTCCATTTCAAAAGGTGTCTCCTGTGGATTTCCCTGTTCTTCCTTCGCCTCATCTAAAATATATGTCTTAATAGAAAAGTACGTATTAAGATTTTTTTCCAAAAACTCACTTAAATTTATTGGATACAGTCTTATTTCAACATTTTCTTTTGCTTTTTCTACTTCACGTGCTGCAAAATAAGCGTCTCTATAATCGGTAAATAATTTAACTATATCTTTTGGGAAAAATGCCAATCTAACACCTAATTTTCCTCCTCGCCATTTTAATGTTGGAATAATGCATGCTACATAATGCATTTCATTACTCGCAACGTTAAGCCATATATCCATTTTAGGCATCAAAGATTCCCACTCTGTAATAGTGGTAGGTTCTTCACAATCTTTTTGTATCCACCTCTCTCCAATTACATTAATGGCTGAACGCTCAGATATTGTAATATCATTAAAAGTAAAATTTCTATCCGCAAGAAACTTTCCAAGTGCATCCATAGCAGAAGTTTTTCCACTATTATTAGCACCAACAAAAAGTGTGGTTTTCTCGCTAAATTCTATATGACATTGCAATAGTTTTCGGAAATTTTGGATGTTTATCTCTAATATTCTCATATCTAACCTCTGTCATTATTTTAATTCATGGATTGCAAGGCAATTTGTACTCTTTTTTCACGAAATACTTTTTTCTTTTCTTCCAATCCGGCGATTACTTAATTTTGTCCATATATTTCTTAATGTATCAACTTCATATTTTGTTAATCCCAAGCCTTCTATCAACAATATTTGATCTGTATAATCCAATACTTCGTCAATCCTGTCATCTCGAATTAGTTTGTCTATTTTATTAACATCTAGCTTTTCTGCATTCTCCATTGGAATTTTTAACTGACGTATTTCTCCCGGTTCAAATGTTAACACTCCACCACCATAACTTCTTCCTGTTATTTCTGCCAATGCCAATGTAAAAGAATTTAAAAAAGCGGCTGCTACAAACTCAGGATTAACTCCATCTAAGAAACGTACTTTATGAATTGTATCTGTGCTTACAGCATTTACATGATTTAATATAATTCGTGGATAACGATTAACCTGCCTTAAAATAAAAGCATCTGGTTCCCAGGATTGCGGAACACAATACCAATTTTTTCTTATTCGGCATTTATATCCTTTATTATATCCTTGTTCTACACCATAATTAATGTATTCCTGTTCTGCTTTACTAAGTTCTGAAAAAGGCAAATTTTTAGGCATAAACATATATACTTTTTTCCCATTTTCAATCAATGTCTTAAAATCACGTTCTGACAAGATAACACCTTTTAATTGCTCTGTTCTCCCGATAACCATACGAGTTGAATTAGCAAGTTGATACTCATCAACTGTATTCCTGTTCAGCAAAAAGAATGCATTTTCTCCGCTTACTAATCCCACATTTATTTCGAATAACTCTGTGGTAAACGGTATCTTTTCACACTCTCTTAATTGCCTAATTAATTTTATTTCCTTGTTTGTCAAATAATATTTAATCCATTTTTCTGTACTATGATTAAGTTCTTTTATTTCATAGTTGTAGAAATTATTAAGATCAAGCTCTTTTAAATCATCCAAATCACTTAATTCAATTACCTGAATTCCCTTATCTTCGGATTTTTTCTCTCCTAATAACAAAATCACTTCTTGTTGAATCTCTTCAAAAACTAATTTCTGAAAAGTAATTAATGTTAATCTGTCAAAATATCGTGCTAGAAATTCTCTAGTTTCTCCTGCGTAATTTACTTGAAATAGTTCTGCTGGAATGACCATCCCCAATCTTCCATTTTCACTTAATGCTAAACAAGACAAAATCAAAAAGGGCAACCAGATATTAGTTAATTTTGTCGGATGAAATCCATTTTCTTTCATGTAAAAAAATGCAATATCTCTCGATTTTTCATCAAAGTCTTGATAGCGGATAAATGGTGGATTTCCTACAATTGCATCATAGTTACTCTTTCCTGTAACCTTATCTCTATAGAATGCAAAAAAATCTTGACATTCAACATTCGTACCATATCTCATTGCTTTCTTTGCTTCATCAAGGCACAATTCTACTCCTGTAATATCTAAATTTAAATTTAGCTTTTCTTGCCTTTCTACTATAGCTTTTAAAAAATTTCCATCTCCACAACTTGGTTCTAATATATTTTTTGTATTCTTATTTATTATCCACTTACAAATAAATTCTGTGATAGCTTGTGGGGTGTAATATCCCCCACGAAGCTTATCAAAACTTTTTTTACTCTTCATCTAAATCCTCTCGTCTACAATTCTCGGCTCCATACAATTTTGAAATTAATCCATCCAATTTGTTATCTTCTATTTGAATCAATCTCTCATATGTTTCTTTTTGAGGTTTTGTCTGCTGTTCATCTCTCTTATTTTTTAATTTCATAAGATTCTTAACTGTATCAACAATTTCATCATGAATTTTCACTTCATTTGAATCATCAAAGTTAATTCTATAGATTGGTAGCTGCGCAACAAATTGTTTTCCATGCGAATAATAATCTCCTCGGAATTTACTTGCTTTGCTCTTTACAATCATCTCTATCATCCAATAATTTAATACTGCTTGGATGTAAAATAGTGATTCTTTCGTATCATCTTTCTTTTCCAATCCATAAAATGGTCCATTTCCTCCACCGGTAAAACAAATTGTTTTAGTATCATATACATAATTTCCTTGAGTTGCCAAAACTGACCAAACTAAATGTTCTCCTTTTACAAATCTCTTTAGACTTTGGCTCCGGCCAAATTGATACCAATTATTCCCTGACATATTATTGATACTACGTTTACACAACTCTTCTTTAAAGGATTCAAAATATTTCAAAGTCTTAGGGAACAATTGTTTCATTTCATCTATCGAATATAATACCTGTTTCTTTCCCTCTTGATAATATGGAAAATAATTCTTCTATTTCCTCGATTTTGCATATTTTCTTAATTGCATATCATAAATGCACGGTTTAGTAATTGCAGCTTCTATTTCCTGTTCTATTCCGTTACAATCAATAAATTTTATAAAACCGTTTTTCTCTGATTTCGATTCAATAATATATATTGGATCTGCACTTGTTTGCAAACCTACAAAAATATCAGCTAAGGAATCCAACGGCTGGCATTTGTCTCTCTTCTTTTCCAAAGTTTGCACTATTTCATTGGACAAAAAAGTCCATGGTGCTGCGCTAAGATATTCGATAGGATATTCTTTCATTTCAGCTGATTCTGTTGCATAAAACCGATTAATATCTTTAACAAAACCAATCTCAAATGTTTTCCTCTCATTTTTTTCAATAAACAATAAGCACGTATACGTACTTCTTCCTTTAAAAACCTGTTCTGTTCCAAAGTGAATTATTTGTTTAACATATTTTTTCTCTGATAACAATTTTCGTAAAGAAG
>NZ_QRNF01000055.1 GCF_003474435.1 Ruminococcus sp. AF46-10NS | reverse complement strand
GCATTACGATAGTTGGAATTCCATTTGGAAAGCAGTTTTTCAAGATGGCAAGACTCTCTTTTATGCCATTTGGGGCGAGTGTAATAGGATAGAATATGTGAGGTCTTATAGATGAAAAATGAAATAATATTATTTACGGATGGTGATATTAATATTGAAGTTCAAATAAACCCTGAACAGGAAACAGTCTGGTTGACACAGAAGCAAATGGAAGAAAGATATTATTGAGTATCGTACGATGGAATATTATCGGAGAAGGTATGTAGAAAACTGATTCTTAATATTATCTCCAGAGGAATTGAGTTATGATGTACACAGTAAAACGAATCGATGAAGACCTGAATTTTGGTTGTGAAGAACGACCGGATGATGCACCAGTCATGGCAATAGTGACTCTTGTGGATTCTTCAGGAAAAGAAGTGACAGTAAAAGCGGAGGACGCCAGGCTCTATGAGCGTAATATCAATGAAGGAGACAAAGTTTGTCTCGATGTAAATAATAAATTGGAAAAAGTAGAATGAAAGCTACAGGGAGAAAAAATGGTAAAGCAAATTGTAAGAGACATTTTCTTTTTAGGCCAGCCATCTGAACCAGCCACGAAAGCAGATATTCAGGTTGGGAAGGATCTGCAGGACACACTGCAGGCGAACCGGGAGCGATGCGTTGGTATGGCTGCCAATATGATTGGTGTAAAGAAGAATATCATCATTGTGAATATGGGATTCATGGATGTTGTGATGTTCAATCCGGTGATTGTTTCAAAGCGTGATATGTATGAGACAGAAGAAGGCTGTCTGTCTCTGGATGGTGTTCGTAAGACGACCAGATACCAGGAAATTGAAGTAGAATATTATGACTTCAACTGGAAAAAACAGCGCCAGAAATTGTCAGGATGGACAGCACAGATTTGCCAGCATGAAATTGATCATTTGTCTGGAAAGATTATTTAACCGCATGCGGATTGCGAATATTCGCTTGACTCAAAGCGGATTGTGAGGTGACGGATATGCTGAAAAACGTACTGATCGTGGTGGATGATATAGAAAAATCCATAGAGTTTTATAAGGACTTATTTGGACTGCAAGTGATTCTTAAGAATGAAGGTAATGTGATCTTATCGGAGGGACTTGTTTTGCAGGATGCCGACGTATGGGGGAAAACATTGAATGAAACTTCTACGCCATTCAATAACATGATGGAACTGTATTTCGAGGACTTTGATATAGATGGATTGCTTGCGAAATATGAATCTGGTAAGTATTTCGTTCGATATGCCACAGAACTGACAGAACTTGCAGGTGGGCAGATGCTTGTAAGACTCTATGATCCCAGTGGTAATCTTATTGAGGTTCGTACGCCATTTAGTTACAATTAAAGGAGAAAATATGCAGATTTTTGTTGATGCAGATGCCTGTCCGGTAGTTGGTATTGTAGAAAAAGTTGCAAAAGAGCATAGTGTCCCGGTAACGTTGTTGTGTGATACCAATCATGTGTTAGCATCTGATTACAGTGAAGTGATCGTAGTTGGAGCCGGAGCAGATGCAGTGGATTATAAACTGATCAGCATTTGCCATAAAGGCGATATTGTTGTATCACAGGATTATGGAGTTGCGGCAATGGCACTTGGAAAGGGCGCATATGCGATTCATCAATCCGGGAAATGGTATACCAATGAGAATATTGACCAGATGCTTATGGAGCGTCACTTAAATAAGAAAGCACGAAGGGCATCCGGAAAGAATCACTTAAAAGGCCCAAGAAAACGAACATCGGAGGATGATGAGCATTTCAGAGAATCCTTCGAGAAAATGATACATATGGCGATGGATAAGGAGAACTGATTTGAATATACAGATTTTTGGGACAAAGAAGTGCAATGATACAAAGAAAGCAGAACGTTTCTTTAAGGAACGTGGGATCAAGTTTCAGTTTATTGATATGAAAGAAAAGGGCATGAGTAAGGGCGAATTTAATTCAGTTGCTCAGGCAAATGGTGGACTGGAAAATATGATCAACTGGGAGGGCAAGGATAAGGATCTGCTTGCGCTCATTAAGTACATTGCAGAGGAAGATAAACTTGAGAAGGTACTGGAAAACCCGCAGGTAATTAAGACACCGGTGGTTCGTAATGGAAAACAATCCACTCTTGGATATCAGCCGGATATCTGGAAGACGTGGAAGTAAGAGTGCCGGTAGATTTTTGACCAGGATAAAACAAATGATTCAACTGAAAGGCAAGGTACGTGGTGGAGCCATGCAAGATATCCTGAGCGAGAGACACCTAAAAATTTCAACATTCCGGAGACGGAAACCCGGCGTCCAGCTTTTTGGCAGCTTCCGTCTTCTCAGACACTTCAAGATAAATGGCTTCCGTCATTTTCCCAGAATGTTGATTGCTTTTTTTAACACATCAAGTGCATCTTGGGCATCACGTAATTCACGTCTGAGACGGGCAATTTCCTTCTGCTCATCAGATGCATAATTACCAGAACCACGAACAGGAATATCACCTGATTCCCGGAAGTCTTTCAGCCATTTTGTTAATGTGCTGTATCCGATGCCAAGATTTTTTGCACATCCACGTACTCCGAGATCTTTGTGATCCTGATAGTACTGGACTGCATCAAGTTTAAATTGTTTGTCATGTTGCTTTGCCATATGAGATCCTCCTTCAGCCTGCCTCTATTGTATCATGCTTATGTGTATTTGGAATTTCTCATTTTGGCTTGTACTATTTATATTCTAGCACCACATATATCCTGAAAGAAACAAAAACACTGGATGGCTATCAGCTTGATGAAACCGAGCATAAGATTCAGTTTGAATATGTCAATGACCGTACTCCTGTGATTGAATATACTCTGGATCTGACAAATGAGAAAGCTCCGGAAAAAGATACTCCAGAAACATCAGATAATCAGGATGGCAGTACTCCTGTTTCCCATAGTTCTGATGCGACTTCTGTATCCAATTCACCAAAAACAGGAGATAATACAAATATTGCTATTTTTGTTCTGGCACTTGCGGTATCAGCAGGATGCCTGGGAGGTGTAGTGGCAATCAGAAGAAAACGTAAATAATAATAGAATAAGGTCCTGGGGCTGTAATACAGCCCCAGGGATTGTGGATAAAGTTTTATGCACCAACGCTATTTTATGATATTATAATGAATAGATGGAGCGAAACTAGGAGGTAAAAAAATATGGCTTTTTCTGAAAGAATCAAAAAAGAAATTGAGGATTATTGTAATAACCATTTAGCAGATGATTCATGGTATGAAAATGAATTTTCTTTTATTCAGGATATAGAACTACGACATCGTATTATTACGGAATTTAAGGCTATAAGATTTGCATACAAATTATATGAAGGGATAGGAGCAACTGATGCTAATTTAATGTTTGAAGTACGAAATCAGATACTTGCATATGCATCGATTTACGAAGCCGTGATAGAAAATGTTTTAACTACATACTATTCTGATACAGCTGAATTTGAGTCTTTAATGCATCATACAGTTCCTGTTAGAATATCCATCCCTCAAGATAAAATGAATAAATTGCAAGATGCGTTATCGCATGATGGAAAAGAAATTGTCCCTTTTTATTATTGCAAAAAAGAAAAACAAAAATCTCAAGTTAGATTTGATGATAAATGTAGAACGGCAGAATGTTTAGGGCTTATTCATAAATTTGTCAACGACAAGCAAATTGAAATAGATTTACCCTCTGAATTAATCGAAATCTATTCGTATCGAAATGGCATTCACATTATCGCAGAACAAAGAAAAGGTATTAGCTATGAGTTGGATTTAAGCAAAAGAGCATATCGTAGGATGAGACCGTTTATAGACCAATTGAAAGAAAAACTTGAACAAGATGGAAAAATATAAAAATTTTGTGAGCTATTATTGGATTCAATTATAGTTGAAAAATGCAAGGATATATATTCATTAATGTATATTTTTGCATTTTTATTTGGAATTTTATTTGCAATTTGTAGAGATATATTTACCATGTAGATTTGTTTTTAAAGGAGAAACAAGTGAAGCTAGGAGCAAGAATAAGAAAAATCCGTATGTTTCGCAATATAACTCAAAAAGAACTGGGACACAGGTTAGGATACGGAGAAAATAGTGCAGATGTGAGAATTGCCCAATATGAAAGTGGACAGCGCACGCCAAAACAGGAAACGCTTATTCGGATAGCAGAAATATTAGAGGTTGATGTGCGGAATTTTTTAAATCCTGGAATTGCAACAAGAATTAATGGAAACTTTATTCTGGATGGATGAAGAAAATCGAGAACTTTTTCATTTGTTTTTAGTAAATGATCCAGAAAGTGAAACAGTTGGAATCACAATTAGTGATAAAAAGACAATCTGTTATCTGCAGGAATGGATGGAGAAAAAGCAGAAATTGGACAATGGAAAGATTACAGAAGAGGAATATCTGGAATGGAAACTGCATTGGCCAGGGGATAAACAAAAAACAGAATATAAAACCGTATGAAGTAAAAAGGAATTGCTTTGCGGAGAGTTACCTGTTAGAATATTACTGGAGTAACCGTGTACAGGGTTGGTAAAAACCTCCTGGATTTTCAGATCTCGTTAAGGGATACAGAAGAAGGGAGGTGGAGCGAATGGATACATACGAAGTCTTGAGCTTATTGTTCTTAGGCGGTACGTTTCTGATTGCTTTGCTTGCCTATTTGGATAATAGGGACAACAAGCGAAAAAAATAGCCTACCCTGTCTGCCAACAGGATAGGCAGCTCTCTTTGAGAGCAAAATAAATTAAAACCTAATCCAGGAGCATCCACCTTGTGGGCGGTTACTCTTTTCAATTAGAATATAGCATTTTCTCTCCGAAAAGTAAAGTACATTTTATGCAGCCAATTCTAAAAAAGAGTGGGCTGTTTTTTTATTGATAGGAGCTTCCTGTATAATAAAAAGCGTAGACGTTGAAAATTGAAAATACCTCAGAGTACAATAAGACTACTGACTGGCAGGTTAGTAAAAATCTTATTATGCAGAGAGGTATCTATAATGAAGTCTAACACACAGAACGCAAAAATTGAAGCTATTACAGAAAAAACTTTGGTACTCGGAATTGATGTCGGAAGTGAAACGCACTATGCTAGAGCTTTTGATTACAGAGGAATCGAGTATTCGAAGAAGCCATTTAAGTTTAGTAACACAGAGGCCGGATTTGCAACATTTAAGGAATGGATCCTGGAGCTCAAAGAAAGGCATGAGAAGGATAAGGTGGTTCCGGGTATGGAACGACCGGGCATTACTGGTTCAATCTTGGAAAGTTTCTACAGGATAATGAAATGAAACCAGTTCTTGTAAATCCTCACCATGTGAAAAAAACAAAAGAACTCGACGACAATAATCCTACTAAAAATGACCGTAAGGATCCGAAAGTTATAGCAGGATTAGTTAGAGAGGGACGTTACATGATCCCATATCTGCCGGATGGTGTTTATGCTGATCTTAGAACAGCACCAAACATAAGATTCCAGTTACAGGCGGAACTTACAAGAATTCAAAACAGGATCAGTCGTTGGTTCAATATATATTTTCCTGAATATAAGACGGTATACGGAAAGCCGGATGCCAAGAGCGGAATGCTAATTCTTAAAGCAGCACCACTCCCTGAAGATATCCTGACGTTAGGTATCGATGGAGTGAACCAAATCTGGCGTGATGCGAAGTTAAGAGCAGTTGGAAAGGCGAGGGCGAAGACCCTGATAGAAGCTGCAGAGCACAGCGTTGGAAGCAAAGAAGGTGCGGTGTCTGCAAGAATGGAAATCCGAATGCTTCTGGAGGACTATGAATCCAGAAATACGCGTCTACAGGAAGTTATGGTTCTAATTGAAGAACTGGTAAGAAAGATTCCGATGGCTGAAAAGCTGTTAGAGATCAAAGGTGTGGGAATCAGGACAGTGTCAGGGTTCCTTGCAGAAGTAGGTGATATCAGCCGCTTCAACAATCCGAAGGAACTGCAGAAGCTTGCAGGATTGGCATTGGTTGAAAATAGTTCGGGAAAGCACAAGGGCGAGACAACAATAAGCAGACGAGGTCGAAAGAGACTCAGATATCTGCTCTTTGAGGTTGCAATGTCACTTGTGTCGAAGAACCAGGAGTTCAGGGAACTCCATAATTATTACACAACCAGAAGGCTGAATCCGTTGAAGAAAATGCAGTCACTTATGGCGATTGCAGCCAAGTTGATACGTGTCTTTTATGCCATGCTGACAAAAGGTGTGGATTATGATCCGAAAAAGATGGTCAGTGACATCAAGAGACCGGCAGTTTATCTACAGGCTGCGTAAGAAAGACAAGTAACTGTAATGGAGACTGTCAAGTGGATAGCCACTGAATTAAGCAGAATGTAACAGATAACGTCCACTGATCACAGTGCTGGAACAGGAAGCGAGTCAGTAATCAATAATACAAAGAATGAGCCAGTAGTCGGCAGGAATATTTTCCATGGGGCGAGACCCCGTATAGGAGCATAGCTGACACCCTGGTTATGGACAGGCAGGACGAAGGAAGTTAGGACCTCTGGAGACAGAGATGATCCTGGTGGATATAGGAGGTTAGCTGCCATAGAGGGAAGGGTATCAACCGCCTGAACGATTTTCATGGACATTCCTTATCGGTAAGCGATGTCATAGTTATAAACCGGACGGCGGAGACAAAGGCTTATTATGTGGATTCTTTCGGCTTTGAGGAACTTCCGGACTTTGTACAGCAGAGAATGGAGATGCTGGAAAATAATCATACCAGAGCCTATCCGCCAGTTTATAAAGGAACACTTGCTCAGGCAATGGAAGAACGGGATGTAGATGCTTATCTGGATTCCAGAAAGTTAAATATTGATTGTAAGAAAGCAATCGAGGAAGCAATCGCATTAAATTTTGACGGGCTGCATTTAAAGGAAGATGCCGCAAAACAAGTGCTGGAACAGTTTGGAGAAGAACGTATGACGTTTGTTATGGCAAATACGCTTCGGGAACTTTCTTATGACGGCAGATTTTCCAAACAGAACAAAGACTGGGCAGAACATATCGAAATCCCGGAAAATATCAATCAGGGGAAGAATCTGAATCAGGATTATGTGATAGAAAGCCACCCAGCGGTGTTAGATGGATTTATTGATATGGCAAGGGCAGAGATCCGTATGCAGAAGATTGAACAGGCATTAGATGAAGCGGAAGTCACCATTACAGCAGATACCAGAGGATTTGAAGCAGATGGACATGCAGGAACCTGGCATACAGTAGATGAAAGAGAGTATGCAGGGGAGAAGTTCTTCTTCATGGAACATGATGAGTATGGTTCAGATGTGGCAGGGATTATCGTATCGGAACATGGTCAGCTTGTCGCAGAAGATCTCTGGAATGGGTATGATGCAGGAGCATTGGAAGCTATTTCAGAATATCTGCAGGAGAAAGGGATTTCTGTGGAAGGACTTATGCCGGAACTGGAACCGGATGAACTGGCATATAAGATTGACGATAGGTATTTTGCAATCCAGAGAACAGAGGAAGGCTATGATTATACCTTTTATGCTTTGGATTACGATGAGATCGACGGCGGTGCCTATGACAATCCGGATATTTCTATGCAGCAGGCAATGGAAGATATTCTGGAAGATGAAGATATGTCCCTGGAAAATGCAATTCCCGTTGATTATGAGGACTTGATGGCAGAAGTGGAAGAAGCAGGCGAACGACAGATGCAGCTGGCACAGTTATTAAAGAATTGTCCTCCAAGTATTTTTGAGGACTATGATCGGGAAAGAGCAGTGGATACCTGTGAGGGAATTGCAATGCAGTTTACCAAGAGCAAAGGGTATCTGACCGTACAGGCAACGGAAGAAGGCTATTTTTATATTTTTTATGATTCTGACCTGCACGAAATCCATTCCAATGATTATGATAATCCCAAAGCATCTGTTCAGAAAGCTACTTATGAAATCCTGAAAAGTGAAAGAATGGATGATATGGAATGTGTTAAAGTGGACTATAAAGAATTTGAGGCAATGACCATCCAACATTCAAAGGATTTACTACAGGCAGGTGAGCTTCGTGCGACTTCTGAGATTGGAAGAGATGAAGTAGCATTAAATGGTCTTAGCAGGGCAGAAGTGGAACAGGGTGTCTTGTATCATGCACAGGGTATTCTGGAAGAAATGGGATTAGAAAATGAAGTAGAGCTACTTGCAGCAAGGGTGCATGGTTCCAGAAGCAGAGAGGAACTTTACAGAGATGATTCTGACCTTGATGTGGTGCTTTCTTATCGTGGCAATATCCGGGAGGACAGTTTCTTCAATGAATTAAATGCTCATGGTATAGCAATGGCAGGTATTGAGGTGGACATCAATCCTATTGCCGAAGAAAGAATCACTTTGGCAGAATATATGAAGGAAGCAGATGCTTACCTTGATCAGCAGGAGATCAAAAAGCTGGCGGCTGATTTAGATAATTTCAGCTATGAATATGACACTTACGAATATAAAGATACCGTTGAGAACAGGGAAGAACAGGTGGAGAAAATCACAGAGGACATTTTGAATAAGAAAACAGAGTGTTTAAAGGACTGGCTCGTTGAAGTATCGGAAGAATCTGATATAGACAGTGATGTGATAACTGCCCGGTCATTACTTTCCCGTCTGGAAAATGCAGAAACCCTTTCTATCTTTACCAGACAGCCTGAGCAGGAACAGCCAGAAGCTACGATCAGTTTCTATGTAGCAGAGTGCATGGAGTTCCCGGTCATGGGTGAGTATCATAATAATCTTACTCTGGAAGAAGCAATCAAAATCTATGAAAGTATTCCGGCAGAACGCCTGCATGGAATCAAAGGGATTGGTTTTGATCTGCAGGACGGGAATGAGGATTATTCCGGGGAATACGGACTTATGAGTGGAGACAGGATAGAAAGGGATTTGATTGATATGATTCCGCATTATAAGGAGAGTCCATTGGTACAGAAAGCAATCAATGACATGGAAAAGTATCTGAATGAGAAATATGGAAAAGTGCAGGAAACAGAACAGACCGTGGAAGTGAAACAGGAAGTTTCAGAAACACCAGTCAAGAAAGAATCCGTATCAGTAGAACCGAACCAGACGCAAAAGAAAGAGCCTGTAAAGGGCGAAAAAGGGGAACTGAAAAAATCTGTGCTGCAGTCGTTAAAAGAGTTCCAGGCAAGAGTAAAAGCACAGGAGCAGAAAGAAATGGCAACTGAAAAATCAAAAGAACATAAGAATGGGGATGTAGAATTATGATGGATCTGGCAATGAACTTTGATACAGACGAATGTTTAGTGACCGCAATGTTTGATAAAGGCAACCGAAATGATACGATGGAAGACATCGACAATATTATTCCATTTCTGAAAGGGGATGTGGATATGATCGGGCTGGTCTGCAATACCATAAGAAAGCTGTTCTGCATGAGCGATGAAGGCTATGAGATTTTTCTTATGGATCTGAAAGATTATAAAACGGAATTGGAAGAGGAGGACGAGGAATGAGAACAAGTCAGTGTGCAGTATATCAGGTAAAAGAAACACCAGAGTATCGTGATGTTCGTTTCCGTTCTTATGAAAAGCTGAGAAGCGAAGGAAAGAGCGTCAGCATTGAGAACTATCAGCAGGTGTACATTGGAAGAATCCAGCCGGGGGAAACTCCGGCGGATATAAAAATACGCCTGCAGAAACAGCGACCGAAGAACTTCAAAGGTCATTCCATCGGATGTAGCGATGTTCTGGTAATCACGGATGAGGGAAAAACCACAGCCTATTATATTAATAAAGATGGCTTCATTATCGTTCCAGAATTTCTCACAATCAAAAGTTCCTCTGATACCAGACTTTCCATTGATACAACCGGATATGAAATCGAAGGAAAGAAAGGAACATGGCTTGCCCAGGATTATATTTTGATGAATGAGAAGAAATGGTTCCTGATGGAACATGAAGAGTATGGGACAAGAGCCGCCTATGTGATTCTCAGTGAAGATGGAGCAGTAGTTATGAATGACTGTTCTATAATAGAAAATCCTGTATCAGTCAGTCGGATTGTTACCCGGTGTTCCCGTTTCATATCAGATTCTTTTTGTGGTCTTGTCATTGGATACTCCTTTCTGCACATAGGTTCCACACAGGAAAGAAAAAAATTACAGCTTGCTGTGAAAGTAAGTGATGAAGAATCATCACGCTGTGACCATGGCAATGGGAACCAATACGCATATCTTTGATTGCGGTCGAGGGTATGGGGAAACGAAATCCCCATCAAGTTGCAAGGCAGAAAAAAATCCCGGAGGGGTTTTTGTCTGACATTGCGAAACTTGCTTTGAAAAAGAATAAGTCCTTTATAAATAAAAGCCGATAAATTGAGAAAAGCGCGAATGGGAAATAAAAGATTATTTGAATTTATTGTTTTGTTGTAAATTTACTTATTGTATACGAGAACAAAACAGCCAGGGCAGCGGAGTATGAAGATTATGAGAAGGAACTGATGGAGGATCAGAAATGGGAAAGGGAGCAATCACTTGCAGAGTATAAAAAATCTTATGATAAAATATAAAAGCAATAGACCGATGAAACAGCAGGGAGAAATCTCTGCCACTATCAGGTAGAAGAATTTTTTTCCTCTTTTTTGTTGGAACACTTGGCATTGGCAAGATGAAGTTGAGATAATATCGGTTTAGAGGTAAAATAGGTGGTGTCCTGATGAACAGGATAAGAGTTTAGAAACACAGGGTTCATTTCCAGAATAATGGGAATAAGTCATTTACATGAAGGAGATAGAAACGGAATGAAACAGATTTTATTGGTCGAGGATGATCTGAGCTTAATAAGCGGACTATCTTTTGCTGTAAAAAAAGCAGGATATGGACTGAACATTGCGCATACCAAAAGTGAAGCAGATGAAAAGTGGGAGGATGGAAAATATGATTTGGTAATTTTGGATGTATCACTTCCGGACGGATCTGGTTTCGATATTTGCAGAAACATCCGGCAGACATCGAAAATGCCAATTATGTTTCTGACCGCTATGGATGAAGAAACGGACATTATCATGGGATTGGACATTGGTGGAGATGATTACATCACGAAGCCGTTTAAGCTTGCGGTGTTCATGTCGAGAATCAATGCCTTGCTCCGCAGGAGCGATAACTTCAATCAGACGGATACGGAACTCAGTTCCGGTGGCATTTCCATCCAGCTTTTGAAGAGTGAGGTATATAAGGACAACGAGAAGATTGAGTTGACAGCGAACGAATATAAGCTTCTACATCTATTGATGGAAAACCCCGGCCAGGTGCTTTCTCCGGAGCAGATTCTGGGAAAACTTTGGGACTGCAATGGAGACTATGTGGATGGCAATACGCTGTCGGTTTACATCCGCAGGCTTCGCACTAAGATAGAAGATGATCCAGGAAAACCGGAGCGGATTGTGACGGTGCGCCGTATGGGATACAAATGGAATGCGGAAAAGTGAGGGGTGAAGTGTAAGTGAAGATATTGGCAAACAAAAAAATCAAGGAGCTGTTTGGTAAAATAACGGTCTGTACTGTGATTTTTATCCTGGCGGCGGTATTGCTCACTTCTTTCGAGGCGGAATCTGTGACTCTAGTTATTATCCTGTGCATGGTTGGAATGGGAGCGGTTATTCTTATTTTTGGCTACGGCTATTTTAAGGAACAGAATGAGGTCATGGAAACAGCGGTGTCACAGATTAAGGAATATATTTCCGGGAACCATGAGGCCCGCATTGACTGCGACGAGGAGGGGGAAGTGTACCGGCTTTTCCATGAGGTGAATTCTCTGGTTACCATTTTGAACGCCCATGTGGAGCAGGAACGCAGGTCAAAGCAGTTTTTGAAGAATACCATATCGGATATTTCCCATCAGTTAAAGACGCCGTTGGCTGCATTAAATATCTACAATGGACTTCTGCAGGGGGAAGCAGTGGATGTGCCAGAAATTCAGGAATTTACCTCGCTATCAGAAAAAGAACTTGATCGGATCAATACGTTGGTGCAGAATCTTTTGAAGATCACGAAACTGGATGCCGGTTCTATCGTATTGGAGAAAAAGCCGGAAGATGTGGCGGAGATGATGAACAATGTGGAGCTGCGCTTTTCGTACCGGGCAGAACAGGAACAGAAGAAACTAGTTTTATTCGGGGAGGAAGATATTTTTCTATCTTGTGACCGTGACTGGATTCTGGAGGCAGTGGATAATATTGTGAAAAATGCTATGGATCATACGAAGAGCGGGGATACCATAGAAATCAAGTGGAGAAAGTCTGCTTCCATTGTACAGATTCAGATAAAGGATAACGGGAGCGGCATCCATCCGGAAGATCTTCATCACATTTTCAAACGGTTTTATCGGAGTCGTTTCTCGAAAGACCAGCAGGGCATCGGGCTTGGACTCCCTCTTGCGAAAATGATTATTGAAGCACACAATGGAACGATAGAAGTAAATAGTGAGCTTGGAAAAGGAACTATGTTTATAATCAGTTTTCTGATTCCTACAAAATTGTAGGGAAAGATTCATCTGCCTGCAAGGTAAAGGGTGTATCCTTATCTAGAAAAAAAGACATTTGTAAAAGGAATGACCGGGGAGGTGGAAGGAATGCTGTGTGGCATTTCATTTATTGTGTTTGTGATTGTGGTTTTAATCTATGTGGGAATTATGGTACATGATCTTAGGACACTGTGGAGCGGCGTTTCCTTTTGGGGTATGTTGGCGTGTCTGGTGCTGCTTTTGTTCTTTACAGTATCCGAATACTCAGCTCAACTGGCATCCAGTGGCTGGATTATTGGCATTCTAGTAGCCTTATTTATTGCCGTGGTACTCTGCGTCCTAGCTCTGCCGGGATTTATGGTTTTGATGTTTTGTGTGGAAGGCATCAAGGTCATCCGGCGTGAAGGCATGAAACTGTCTAACCTGTTATCCTTGCTTTTTGCGGTTCTATTGTATGGGTATCTGGTTGTCTGGCCCAGGATCAGGGATTTAGCAGAGCATACATTCGGAACTGTGCTTTATGCTATTGTCAGTTTTGCGGCGGTTTATGTGCTGATACTGATGTCCATGTACACGTTTTCCGCCCTCCTGAACCTATTTCACTTGAAGAAGAACCGAGGTGCGGATTATATCGTGGTACTCGGTTACGGGATTCTTGGTACACGGGTGCCCCCTCTTCTGGCGGCACGGATTGATAAAGGGATCGAGCTACTGACCTGCAATCAGGATGCAGTGATGATTCTCTCCGGTGGTCAAGGGCCGGGCGAGGACATCCCGGAGGGAGAAGCAATGGCGGCTTATGCCGTGGAGAAAGGTGTGGATAAGAAAAGGATTCGGATTGAGTCGAAATCCGTGTCTACAGAAGAAAACCTGCTGTTTTCAAGACGGGTGATGGAGAAAGAGAGATCGAAAGTTATTCTTGTCACCACAGCCTATCATGTGTTCCGGGCGCTGCTCCTTGCCAGAAGGCAGGGAATGAAATGCGTTGGCTATGGGGCAAAGACGAAATGGTATTTTACGCTGAACGCCCTGCTCCGGGAGTTTGCCGGGTATCTGAAAATGACATGGAAGTTCCACGCCTTGGTGGTTGGTATTGCGGCGGGGATTACGATTGCAGTAAGGTTGATTGCTTTGTTTCTATAAATTATGAAGGGATACTGCCAGTGGGAGATCTTTTTTTGTACGGCAGCCTCTTATTCGGGAGCTGCCCGCTATGATGACGGTGCAGCTTTTTTAAATCCTACAAAATTGTAGGCTGACAGTCATGTTACTGTAGGATTTGAGTGGTATGCTCACAGAAGTTCAGGAAGAGAGCAGAGCCTAATAGCTTTTGCGGGAGGCATCTGTTTTTATGTCTGGACAAAACAGATAAATGAAAGAGGTGCATAACATATGGATTTATTAGAAGTAAAATCAATTTCCAAAACTTACGGCAGTGGTGAAACGGCTGTACATGCATTAAAAAAAGTTAGTTTTTCGGTTCCAAAAGGAGAGTATGTTGCTATCGTAGGAGAGTCTGGATCCGGAAAAAGCACATTGCTTAACATGATCGGCGCGTTGGATAACCCCACATCGGGAAAGGTGCTGATTGACGGCAAGGATATCTTTGCGATGAAGGAGAGCAAGCTGACTATTTTTCGTAGACGGAATATTGGATTTATTTTTCAGGCGTTTAATCTGATTCCGGAGTTGACCGTGGAACAGAATATCATCTTTCCGGTACTGCTGGATTATCAGAAACCGGATAAGAAGTATCTAGAGGAGTTGCTTGCGGTACTGAATCTGAAGGAACGCCGGAACTATCTGCCAAGCCAGTTATCCGGCGGCCAGCAGCAGAGGGTAGCAATCGGGCGTGCGCTGATTACACGTCCCTCCCTGATTCTCGCTGACGAGCCGACTGGCAACCTGGACACCCAGAACAGCAGCGAGGTGATTGCCCTGCTGAAAAATGCATCCAAGCGGTACGCCCAGACGATCATCATGATTACCCATAACCGGAGCATTGCGCAGACGGCAGACCGGGTACTGCAGGTATCGGACGGCGTGCTGACCGACATGGGGAGGTGCAGTGAATGAAGAGCTATTTAAGCCTTATCCCGATTTCGGCAAAAGTACACAGACGGCAGAGCCGGATGACACGAATTTGCATTATTCTTGCTGTCTTCCTCGTAACTGCAATTTTTTCCATGTTGGAAATGTGGATGGAAGGGCAGACAACTGCAATGCGCCATAATCATGGGAACTGGCACATTGCCCTGCAGAATGTGCCGGAAGATAAAGCGGAACAGATTTGCGAAAATGCTAATGTTGGGGTTTCCTCATGGTATGATGTGATTAATATTGATGCTGACCAGGGCTATTATATAAATGGAAAAAATGCGGTTTTATATGGTACTGAGGAAGCATACGTTGCAGACATTATGAATTATCCAACGGAAGGTGCTTATCCTCAGAGTGGAAAAGAAGTTGCGCTCAGTGCTGATGCAAAAGAGCTTTTTGGAATTAGGGTGGGGGACAAGATTACCTTAAATACGCCTGCGGGTGTTCTTGAATACACCGTTTCTGGATTTTATGAGGATGATACAGAGTTTAACGATATCATTGAAGGTAGCTGCGTGTACATGAACAGAGAGGCATTTGATGAAGTACGCAGTTTGAATGGCGTGGAAGCATCGTCTCAGTTTTATATCCGGTTCGAGAAAGAGAAGGGCTTGAAGAAAACGATTGCTGAAATGAAAGAGCAATATAACCTTATGGATGAAAATGTTGAGGAGAACACGGCAGTTTTAAGTCTGTTGGGAGCCAGCACCGATGAAAGGGTAAGTGATCTTTACCCTCTGGCAATTACATGTTTTGTAATCATATTGCTTGCCGGTGTTTTAATGATCTCAGGTTGCATGAACAGTAATGTGGCGCAGCGGACAAAGTTTTTTGGAATGATGCGGTGTGTTGGGGCAAGCAAACAGCAGATTGTACGGCTTGTACGGCTTGAGGCATTGAACTGGTGCAAAACCGCTATCCCGATTGGATGTGCTTTAGGGACGGTGATTTGTTGGATAGCATGTGCGGTATTGCGGTTCGTTGTAAAAGGAGAATGGGTGGATATGCCTCTTTTTTCGGTAAGCATAAGCGGCATTCTTTGCGGAGCTGTTGTGGGCGTAGTTACGGTATTTATTGCGGCGCAGGCTCCTGCAAAACATGCAGCAAAAGTTTCTCCAGTAGCAGCTGTATCTGGAAATTCAGAATCATCGAAAAAAGTGGTCTATGCGGCAAATACGAAGCTTTTTAAAGTAGAAACTTCCCTTGGAATCCACCATGCGACAGCGTCTAAGAAAAACCTGTTTCTGATGACAGGCTCCTTTGCCCTTACAATCGTATTGTTCTTGGCTTTTTCCGCTTGCCTTGATGTTGTGCACAAATTGCTTCCATCGGTGAGTGATTTCACGCCGGATATTACGATTGCGAGCGAAAACGAATCAAATTCCATAGATAGAAGTTTGTTAGAAGATATTTCAGAAATATCAGGTGTAGAGTCTGCT
This sequence comes from Ruminococcus sp. AF46-10NS, assembly GCF_003474435.1. Taxonomy (GTDB): domain Bacteria; phylum Bacillota; class Clostridia; order Lachnospirales; family Lachnospiraceae; genus Blautia_A. Next base: position 2,069 of record NZ_QRNF01000055.1, on the reverse strand, counting down.
TTTGGCATGATGTTTGCTATAGATTATCCTGTTGAAATTAACGGCAACGCAGGGAAGATTGACCTGTTTTCTTATGGGGATTTTATGCTGGACAGCTTCAAAGAGTCAATGATAAGTGGAGATTTATCAAGTGTTTATGGTGCTTCTGATTACGTGATGGCGGTCTATAATGATGCCGGACATCTGAATGTGGGGGATAAAATAAAGATTGGAAATCACGAGGTTGAAGTAGCATGTGTTGCATCCGAAGGAGTTGGGAGCGTCAGCGGCGCAACCGTTGTGGTGTGCTCAGAAGAAACCTATCGGAATCTAACAGGGGAGCAGGATTATGCTACAGTGAGTATAATAACAAAAAGTGATATTTCCGAATCGGAAGTAGAGCAGATTCGTGATTTGTTTGATGGATATCAATTTTCCGATGACAGGGAAGAAAAGAACGATGTTTTTGGCTCCTACTGGGTATTCCGAATTGCGGCATACGGTTTCCTGGCAATCATTTCTCTGATAACCATGTTGAATATTATGAACAGTATTTCAATGAGTGTTTCTGCAAGGGTGAAGCAATACGGTGCGATGCGTGCTGTTGGGATGGAGAGCAGGCAGGTTACAAAGATGATAACGGCAGAGGCAGTAACATACGCTGTTTACGGTACAATTGCCGGAACTGCCCTTGGGTTGATACTTCACTATTTGATTTATGTGAAGATTGTCATTAGTCATTTTGGTGGCTTTTGGAATATCCCATTTACTACCATTGGAATTGTACTTTTGCTAGTCGTTTTTTCGTGCATTATTGCGGTTCATGAACCCACGAAACGTATGAGGGACATGGCAATCACGGATACGATTAATGACTTGTAATTGGAACTGCAGATAAAACAGCGGCACAGCAGGAAAAAAAGCTGCTGTGCTGCAGAATTTCTATACAGTAGTTTAAGAATGTGAGAGCGGCATATGAAAAATAAGAGTTGCATTTGCGGCACACTGATTCGGCGTGGCAAGAAAATAGGAATGATTGTAGCATTGTATGTGTTTATGGTTCTGTTCTGTCTGCTGTTTTTTGGCGTTGGTATTGTATGGGAACTGGCAGATTGGATTGTCAGAAGGCTGGAAAAGGATGGATGCTTATGAGGAGAAGGCAGAAAAAGAAACATCCGGTTAGGAAATTTTTACGGAATATGATTGCGTCTCTACTCTGCATAGTCATTGTGTTCTGTTTAATAGGTTCTGACCCCAAAACAAAACGCAAAAGGGATGATGCGAGAGGTCTGTGATGCCGGCGGTGCGATTTTCTTTTCCACCCATGTGTTAGAGGTGGCGGAAAAACTCTGCGACAAGGTTGCAATCATCAAGAGTGGAAAACTGATTCGCTCTGGTATCATGGATGATGAAATTCAGGTGGATTATTTGGAGAAAACTGAAGAAGAGAATTCAGAATCCAGTTCAGAGAATGAAGATTATCCAGGAGAGGATGTAGTTGAAATTGTAAATCTGACGGGGGAAACAACGACTGTTTATAAGTTGGCTGATGGAAGATACATGGATCGTATAGAAAGAATATTTATATTTGATGGTGTGGATACATGGACTGATATAAATGGTGCAGAGTGGAATCAGGCGGTGAACTGAGAAAAAGCAAATGGGGCGGAGAAGTAAAGCGAATGTTAAAACGATACAGAATGTATTACAGCGAAGCTGTTGGAAAAATTGAAATGTACTTGCTTTGCCAGAAATATCATATGTTAGGTTGCGTTCAATATGAACCGACTAACGAAATGATGGTAGAACTGTATGGGGAAGAAAGAAAAATTGATAACTTCATGCCAGTTTTAGAAAAATATTTTAATCGCAAACTATGTAAAGTGATAGAAATGAATGGGGAACCAGATTATGGTGTTGGTGATTTTAGAATTAGATAGGAACATAATGCAAGTATTTGTTGGAAGGAAGTGAAAACATCGGAAAAATATTATTGATATCTTTTAATGATAATGAAGAAGAAATAATAGAGTCTGTTCTTGTTGCTTTGGGAACAGGACGAAATATATATTGTGATGAAAATAATATAA
>NZ_QRNF01000054.1 GCF_003474435.1 Ruminococcus sp. AF46-10NS | reverse complement strand
CTTATATACAATTTGCGGAAGTGGATGATTTTCTGGAACAGATGGTAGCTGCCCAGGCCTTACCTCACACAGATTATAAAAAATAATCCAACGGTCATGGAAAAATTAAAGAAAAGACAAAACATATGCTTTTATTGATCCGAGGTTGAGAAATCTGTCATGGTAAGCATATTCCAGATTTCTCAGAAAACAGAACAAAGGAGGAGACAAGATCAAAAATGAAATTTGATGTGCTGGGGTTATTAGCAGCCTGCTCATATGCATTGGACTGTGTAGAGGCAGAGCTGATTAAAGTAACAAACAATCATTCTAAACGTGTGGCATATATGGCGGTTTGTACTGCTGAAAAAAATGGGTATACAGGGTCAAAGCCTGCAGGATCTGGCAGAGTGTGCATTGCTGCACGACAATGCAGTGGCACAATATATTCAGGAAGAGCTTCAAAATGACGCTTTACGTAACGGGGTGACGAAGCTGGGAAGGCATTGTACCATAGGAGAAAAAATTCTGAAAAATATACCGTTTCATAATGATGTATCTAATGTCATACTGTACCCCCCATGAAAACGCTGATGGAAGTGAACCTTTTGGAAAACAATGGAATGAAGTACCGTTTTTTGCAAGGATTATCCATATGTGTGATACGATAGATATATTTTGCCGATCTATGAAATCAGATTCGGATGAGTGGAAAAGAACAGAAGAATTTGTAATAAAGTCAAAAGATAAATTGTTTGATTCCTTCTGCGTGGAAGTTTTTTTAATGCTTTTTCAGATGAAAAAATTCATATGATTGATAATGAAAACCTGGATACGATGTTGTGGAAGAAAGTACCCAGAATAAAGCTGGAACTTAATTTTGCACAGATTAAAGCTATTGCAGATCTTTTTGCCCATATTGTGGACTATAAATCACCCTTTACAAGTAACCACTCAATGGGTGTTGCGGAAAAAATATCAAGGTTCATGGGATTTGATGAGGATATCTGTCAGAAAATGTATATTGCCGGAGCTTTACATGACATAGGAAAGGTCGCAATCGGGAATGAGATTCTGGAAAAACCAGAAAAATTAACCGATGAAGAATTTAAAACAATGAAACATCATGCAGTATATACCTATTATATTTTGTCAGGGATAGATGATTTCGAGGAAATACGAGACTGGGCGGCTCTTCATCATGAAAAGTTAAATGGAAAAGGATATCCTTTTGGAAAAACTGCTGATGAATTAAATAAACCAGAGCGTATTATGGCTTGCATTGATATTTATCAGGCACTTACTGAAGACAGACCTTATAAGAAGGGTTTGTCACATGACAAAGCGTGTGGGATACTTGATGATATGGCACAGAAAGGCTTTGTTGATTCTGATATTTCAAATAAGATCAGAGATTGTTTCGGTTAAATGCAGAGGTACAATTTATTTATACATGTATGTGATAGCATCATGTGACTTGAGAAAGTGAAAATGAAGAGAACGTTGGATAAGATTCTGGCGTTCTTTTTTTGTGTAGGGGTGTTCACAGGGGGTGCATCGTTTAATTGTATCATTTTCGTAGTCGCAACGAATCCTTGTCCATGTGGCTATTACCCGGGAGCAAAGTGTAAGTGCACAGATTATGAGATCATTAAATACAGAGGAAAGATTTCAGGTCCTATCATGGATCGGATAGATATACAGAAAGAGGTTCATCCAGTAGATTTTTTTGCAATAGCAGACCAGAAAGCAGGAGTTTCTTCAGAAGAACTGCGTACAAAAGTAGAAAGGGCCAGAGAGATACAGCAGGAGAGATATGCGCAGGAAAGAGGTATTAATTGCAATGCACAGATGACAACAGAATTAATTCAAAAATATTGTGTTCTTGAGGCGGACTCGTTGAAAATATTGCGGGAGACCAGTGAAAAATATGGATATAGTGCCCGGGTGATTCATAAACTTTTAAGGCTTGCCAGAACCAGTGCTGATCTGGATGGAGAAGAAAAGATCCGTCGGAAGGATATAGAAAAAGTTCTGACATGTAGGGATTTGGACAAGAGTAACAGTAAAATGGTGGTGGTGAGATGATAATACACTGGATATGGCTTACACAGTTACCTTTTATTGGTTCTGTTACAGCCAGACGATTGATTGAAAAATTGGGAGATGCAGAGAAAATTTATCAGGCTGGATCAGAGCAATTGGCTGAAATATCTGATCTGTCTGTGAGACAAAGAGAAAGCATCATCAGGAATCATTCATTAGAAAAGGCGAAAAGAATCTTTGAAGAATGTCAAAATAAAAATATTTTCGTTTTATGCTGGGATGATGACCGATATCCTGCACGTGCAAAAAAACCGACTGATGCACCTGTGGTATTGTATTATAAAGGTAATTTTAGAGAAATGGATCAGACGATTGGGATAATAGGAGCCAGAAGGTGCAGTCAGAAATCGAAACAAAAAACTGTATTTCTTGCATCGGAATGTGCCCAGAAAAAGATAACTGTCGTCAGTGGGATGGCAAAGGGGATTGACAGCTATGCACATACTGTATGCCTGAATACTGGAGGTTATACAGTAGCAATACTGGGAAATGGACTAGATATCTGTTATCCAGCAGAACATAATAAACTAATGAAGTGCATAGAAGAAAAAGGGCTGCTCATATCAGAATATCCACCGGGAACTCATCCTGATAGGTATAGATTTCCACGCAGAAACCGTCTGATCAGCAGCTGGTCCGACAAATTATTCGTAATTCAGGCTGAAAAAGGAAGCGGGGCATTAATAACAGCGGAATATAGCCGGAAATATGGGCGGGAAGTGGAGATGGAATGAAGCACGTGACTACAGTCATATGAGGTTTAAAATTTGAAAGTCCAAGGAAGGATAAAAAACAAACCATTATTTCAGTTCCTGATAAAGGCTGGAATTTATTCCGATGCCGACCATTGTCCAGAAAGGAGCGGTTTCGAAAATGGGGGTAGCATAAGGTTCAGACCCTATAAATTTTTTATAAACTGTGGTCGATGATTACTTCGCAAATAGTGGCATCACAGTCATTTCCAATGCAACTGTATCAGCTTTCGTTTCAAATGGAAGAAAGGCAAAAATGACTATGGATAAAAGACTGGAAAAGAAAGACAAGGGAAACATGGTGTAAAATTCGTAGGAATTTTAAATTTTATTTTGAAAATAATTTTTGAAAAAAGGTATTTGTTGTGGTACTTTATACATTGTGTTAATATACAAATATATGGAAATAATTAGAAGGCAAAGAGTTGTAAAAGGAGAGTACGAGATGCTGTTAAAAAATTTGCATATAATAAATTTTAAAATGTTTGAGGATTTGAATTTGCAATTTAAGCCGGGATTTAACCTTATATTGGGAGATAATGGCGTGGGAAAAACATCGGTACTCGAAGCGGCAACCGTTGCGGTATCTGGTTTTCTAACAGGGATGGAAGATATTCCTACACGCAATATCTATAAAGATGATATACATTATAATATCTTAGTGAATAATAATGGAACTTTTGATAGATCATATTGCTATCCTGTAGAAATAGAAAGTACAATTTCGTATGCAGGAACTGATTATACATGGGATAGAACTAAAATTAGTTCTCGTACCATGATTAGTCCAAAAGATATTTTAAAAGTGTCACGAGATCTTATAAACAGTACAGAACGTAAGATACTACCTCTGATTAGCTACCAAAGCGCTTCCAGACATTGGATTTCAGCGAGAAAGGATGCTAATGAAAAGAAGCGAAAACAGCTTCATAATCGACGGTGTGGGTATCTGGGCTGCTTAGACAGAACTGCCAATTTAAATGTTGTCAATAATTGGTGCGAACAAATGGAGTGGAGTAGTGTCAGAATGAATAGTATTTCTGAAAATTACGAACAGTTTGGAAAAATTGTTTCAAAGTTTATGAGTATTATGAATGACGGTTTAATAAGTAAGGTGGTTTATCAGCCAAATGAAGGAAAGATCCTTTACAGTGAAAATGGGGAATTTAAAGATATCGATGACTTAAGTGCAGGATATCAATCCCTTTTAAATTTAATACTTGATTTAGCATACCGTATGGCAATTTTAAATCCTGATGAAGGGGAAAATATATCTAAAGTTGAAGGGATTGTTTTCATAGATGAGATAGATTCCAATTTACATCCCAAATGGCAGTGGCGTGTTGTAGATGCTTTAACAGAGAGTTTTCCTAATATTCAGTTTATTGCAGCAACACATTCGCCCATTATCGTATCTTCCTGCAAAGATGCCAATATAATCAATCTTGACGAAAACGGGAATGTCAGATATATAACTGACAGTTATGCATTTTCTGTGAATGATATATTACGGGATATGTTGGGCTATCATATGCGCCCGGCAAAAGTTGAAAATCTTATTGAGGAATTTGAGAAAAGGATGGACCTGGAAGAATATGATGATGCGAAAAAGGCTTTAGATCAGCTGATCGTGATACTAGGAGAAAAGCATCCACAATCAATTGCATTGAAATCTGAATACGAGATTGAAGCGGAGGAATAGGAATGATTTATATTCGAAAGAGGAAAACTCCGAATATAATAGTTGAAAAAGCAACTGCCATAAAGAAAGATCCTGCAAGTGGATATGAAAAATTAGAACTGCCTAAGGATTCAACTCAGCTGAGGTTTTTGTTCGAACAAATGCCCAAAGCTACAATACGTTCAGAATTGATTAAAGAACAGCATGGTTTATGTGCTTATTGTATGAGAAGAATAACTGGACAGCAGAATGATACAAAAATAGAGCATTATAAAGCTTTATCAATGGATAAGGAGAGAGCGTTAGACTATCAAAATTATCTTGGTGTTTGTTATGGCGGGGAACATGATTCTCCAGAACAGAATAAACAATGTCTATGTTGTGACGCTTCAAGAGGAGACAAAGAATTAACGATTAGTCCATGGAACCAACGTCAAATGCAGGCAATTGGGTACTATAAAAACGGTGAGATATATGTGCGGCCGAATGTCGGTTTAGGCAGTGAATTGCAAAATGCTATGCAGGCGGATATTGATGATGTATTACATCTAAATGGTGAAAAAGATTCTAACGGAAAAATAGAATGGGATACAAGATCCAAATTAGTAGCAGGCAGAAGATGCATCTGTGACAGTGTTCATTCACAATTTGACAGATGGAGCAAAAAAGGCTTTTTGACAGTGGATTATTTGCAGGAGAAAATTGAAAAGTTAGAGTCACAGCTGAAAGGTGACAATATAGCAGATGAATACATAGGGGTACGCCTGTATTTGTACAAACGCAAAAAAGAAAAATTAGAGAAACAAAAATAACAGTTATCAGGTCATCAATATTGCGCTTGCCTTTGCACCGTTGGAGGCTTCGGTCATTACAAAGTTTTTTCGACCAATGGTAAAAGGTCGGATTACCTGTTCGGCACAGTTGTTATCCATAAAATGTTTCCGGAATGCTGTGCAGGTGCTTACGTTTTTGAAACAAAATCATAATGGCCATAGAATACACAAGTTTCTGATGGTAGTACATATGTATTACTATGAGGTTATAGAGGATAAGAAATGATTTATATTTCACTGGATACAAATTTTTTAAATATTTCAAAATATAAGAATCTGGAAAAATTTGAACTGAATTCAGATTTTTATGAGATGTATGATCTCTCAAGAAATAAGAAATGTATTGATAAATGTGAGGTGTTGCTTCCAGAATTGGTATACCGCGAATTGTTGCAGCATGAGATAGAAGCATATCGAAAGGTATATGATACCGTAGAACAATATGCGATGCAGTTAAAAGATCTTTTTCATTTGATTTTCGGTATACTCCGGATGAATATGAAATTGAGTTGCGCAGACAGGCAGATCAGTATCTTGCAGAGGAAAAGATTGAGATATTACCAGTCTGTAAGGATGCTCAGTTCCAAAATATACTTGAAACTTCTATAAAAAAGTTGCCTCCATTCGAAGGGGTAAAAGGAAAAGCGGATAAAGAATTTAAGGATGCAGTAATTTGGTTTTCGTTGATTGATTATGCGAAAGAGCATCCTGCAGATTATATTTTCGTGACAAAGGATAAGATTTTTCATGGTAATGAGAATAAAAAGTGGCTTTACAATTTTTTTGAGGAAAATACAGGGCAAAAAATACTATTTTATCATGATGCGGAAGAAGTGCGCCAGAATATTATAGAATTTTCTGAGAAAAGCGGATTGGAGGAAGTAGAAATCGTTGTCCAGGAAAAAGAGTGGGAAATTTATGATAACGATCGGGTAATGATAAATACAGTCTGGACCTTACCTGTGGTGAAAGCAGTTGGTCTGGATGAAGAACCCTGTGCTTTGAAGTATATCAACAGTTGCATTCGTAATTATTATGAAGATGTAAAAGAAGAATGGATTGGTCGGAAACAAGAGCTGGAAAAAATGATAGACGGTGAGAAAGAACCATATTTTGACGGCATAGGATTTGAAATATTATTAAATCAGGCATCAATTCTCTGTATTCGTTTTTCCCGATACCGGTATACAGGCGGCTGTCATGGACTTCCAATATGGAATATTATGACATTTGATCTGTCTACAGGACGACAATTGGGGTTGAAGGACGTGATGAATCTACCAGAGGATAGGATACTTGAACTTGCGGCGAGAAGGTTGAAAGAAGAACAGGCTATATGCAAAAATACGAATAGAAGACCCTATATAATGGAAGATTTTACTTTGGAATATTACCATAACAGAAATGGTTTGTGGATCCGGAAGGAGTCCATATCTATTTTGATGTATATGAAGCTGCATCTTATTCGGAAGGATTTATTGATATTCTGCTGAGTGATAGGATATATAAGAAACAGGGGGAGGGGAAGAGTTTGTTGAAATTGGAAAAGCGAAAAGAACTGGAGTATGCGATAAGGTAATGAAGCATAGATTATGCGTAGCATGGGGCTACTCCATAAAGTTTGACTCGGGCGTTTTTTATAAACTGGCATCGAAAGATGCCAGTAAAAAAATAGCACAGCACTTTAGAAAGTTAATTTGAGAAAAATGGTATTTGGCATGTCGAACTTTGTCGATAAAAGAGAAGTGAAATTGTAGATAAAAAGTAGTACAATAATAAAAATAATTGTTAATTTTAAAGAGCAAATATAAGAAATTTAAGCAGCAGATAATTGAGGTATTTTTTCATATTTCATGTTTTGCGAGAAAAAGTTAAAGAAGGCATTTTTTCATATTTCATGTTTTGCGAGAAAAAGTTAAAGAAGGCACATTAATGAGCGAGAAATTAAAGACACAATATAAAGCATTTCGAAATGGTTTCAAAAATTTAGGAAAATGGTTTATATTTACCGTTTTTTTGTCAGGATTTCCCTTATTGTTATATATTATGTTATGTGTAATGTTTGGTGTTCAGAAATCAGGAGGAGGGCTTACAGAGATTGCAGCCTTTTTTTCGGAATAGCAACACCTGTTTTATTTGAACATCAGGTAGGAATAGAAATACATGAAAACGCATTAGTTAAAGTTGAAAAATATACAATGGCATTTGTATTTGTGTTTTTTTGTATATTTTATGGGTATGTATACATAAAGGATTTTAGAGGTGAAGTACTAACTGATGAAGAACTGGCTTCGTGCAAATTTTTAATATATTCTTTTGGCGGTGGAAGTTTTATATTAACTGGTATTTCACAATTTGTTGGAGGCTATTATGCTGAAGAATGTAAATGACGGTGCAATTGCTTTTTCGGGAATATTTTGGCTTGTTGTTCTTATATGTACTTTTTACCAAATTAGAAAATTGGCGCATTTGAAAAAGGAAGAGGAAAACGAATCTGATATAGATTTTGAAAGAAATATGCGTACTGAAGCGATGATTGATTTGGGTGGGGCATACATTGGTAGGGAAAAAATACAGGTAAAGTTTTTGAAAATTTCCGGAAAAGAAACCGATAAGACTGAAAATTTCAAAGACCAACAACTGATAACTGTTGGTCGAAACGAACTGTCAGATGTGTATATTGAAGATAGACGAGTTTCCCGGTATCATGCAAATATATTTTGTAAGAATAGAAATGTATTTATTACAGACTGCAATAGTACAAATCATACTTATGTGGATGGAAAAGAGATACCAGCACAGACGCCTATTAAATTAACTAAAGACTCAATGATAAGTATGGGGGAAACTGAATTTCAAGTAAGTTTGGAAAATGAGTAGTTATCTTCAACTGTTTTATCGATTGGGTTAGAGGAGATAATCATGGATATAGAATTTGTTTTGACATATTTAGTTATTCCGATAATTCTTGCTGTGAGCTTGATTATGGGAAAAAGAAGAGAGGATCATTCTAAATTAGCAACAGTTTATGGATTTAAAGGGATGTTTTATTTTTATTCAGCGGCTGTGAATTTGATTAGTTTTTTTAATAAATCCTGGTCAGAAAGATATGTTATAGGATTTGCAATTGGTTTATCTATCATTGAAGGGGCGAATGGAATATTAGAGTGCTATGAGGAATCTTTAAAAAATGCAAAACAAAAATATAAAAGGGTAGACGAAGATTAAAAGGTGGATGCTGTAGATATTTTGGAAGAATAGTAGGCTGTTAACTGAATATTCTTGCGTGGCGTGGATCCAGCAGCCTGCTACTTTAAGATCACGGCGTTCTTTTGCAAGCTTATGGTAGACCTGATATCCATCCGTGATCACAGTTCCGGAGAATGTCTTCAGGAATTCCCGCGGATGGTCAGAATGACGGGAAGGCTGCCAGTCAAAGAGGACGATGGGATGAGTCCCGCGCAGCGGCCGGTTTCCACACACCACACCACACACAGTGGGTCAGACCCCATAAAGAATGCGCCGCTGAAAAAGTCCGAGAACATTCTGGTGTTCTATCAGAAGTCCCCGGTGTACCATCCGCAATTCACCTATGGGGAGCCGTACCGCAAGACCAATCCCCGCAGCGGATGCAGTACAAACTACGGCAAGTTTGAACGGACAGGCTCAGAGTCCAGCGATGGGCGGCGTTATCCGGGAAATGTGCTGTTCGTGCCGACGGTGACGGGCGGCATCCATCCCACGCAAAAGCCCGTGGAGCTGTGGTGGCGGACATCTGCGCGGGCAGCGGCACGACTGCCGTTGCCGCCATGAACACAGGCCGCCGTTTCATCTGCTTTGAAAATGCCCCATCCATCTATACCATCGCCGCCCAGCGCATCGAGCAGGCGCGGCTGGCCGTGGCCGAGGGCGGGAAAGGAGAATAGCTATCGAAAAGTACCCCATCATTTACGCTGACCCGCCGTGGCGCTACTCAGCTAAAAAAGTACAGGGCGCGGCGGAAAATCATTATCCCACCATGAGCATTGAGGAATTGCAGAACATTGGGGTCAGACCCCATAAAGAAAAAATAAACATTTCTAAAGAAATTATAAACAAAACAAGGGGAGCGGTAGCTCCCTACGCTGCTCGAATGAATCAACACCTCTCCGTGGTGAGCAGCAGGCAACGGTCTTATGACTGGCTGAGATGTGAAGATGCAACTCTGGATAGGAGCTTCCTGTATACTTTAAAGAGTAAAGGGAATTGACCAAAAAGAATACCTCAAGTAAATTTAGATTATTACTGACCTGCCAGTTGGTAAAATCTAAAAACACAAGAGGTATTCAAGATGAATGTTAAAGCAAGAAGAACAAAAAAGCAAGTAAATGTAAAAAGGAAGGTACCGGGGTCAGACCCCATAAAGAATTTCACTTTATATTGCCGGATCGAAGTACGGAAACATTGTTCTCGGCGAGCCGGATGAGAAACCGAAGTACTCCTTTTTTGCATGGGGCTCTATGATGTTCACCTGCGGTCTTGCAGCAGACATTTTATTTTATTCTTTCTCTGAATGGGTGTTGTACGCAACTGATCCGCATATTGCGGAAATGGGGAGCATTCAGGATTGGGCAGGTGTATATCCGCTTTTCCATTGGAGTTTTATTCCTTGGGGTTTCTATCTTGTGCTGGCTGTTGCATTTGGCTTTATGCTTCATGTAAGAAAAAGAAATCGTCAGAAGTATTCAGAAGCTTGCCGCCCGATTTTGGGAAAGCATACAGATGGATGGGCTGGCCGAATTATTGACCTTTTGGCTGTATTTGCACTTCTTGCTGGTACTGCGACTACATTCAGTGTTGCAACTCCGTTGATGGCGACAATTATTGGTGAACTGTTCCATGTTGCAATTAGCCGTACTGTGATTAATATTATTATTCTTCTGATTACTTGTGCTGTATATACTTATTCCTTGCTGCATGGATTTAAGGGAATTAGCAAGTTGGCTAACATTTGTATTTATATGTTCTTTGGTCTGATTGCCTTTGTCCTTTTATTCGGTGGAGAAACACGCTATATTGTTGAGACTGGATTTGCATCTTTGGGTAAGATGATCCAGAATTTCATTGATTTGTCGACCTTTACTGATCCGCTTAGAACTTCTAACTTCCCACAGAACTGGACAATCTATTACTGGGCATATTGGATGGTATGGTGCGTGGCAGCTCCGTTCTTTATCGGAAATATATCTCGTGGCAGAACAGTGCGTCAGACGATTCTTGGTGGTTATGTATTTGGTGTTGGCTCAACTCTGACGAGCTTTGTTGTGCTTGGAAACTACTCAATGGGTATGCAGGTTACAGGAAAAGCAGACTTTATTGCACAGTATATGGCTGATGGTGACCTTTACGGAATGATTGTAAGCATCATAAAAACAATGCCGTGCGCACCGGTCATTATGGTGGTTGTGCTTTTGACGATGATTGCCTTCTATGCGACATCTTTTGATTCAATCGCACTGACTGCGTCTTGCTATAGTTATCACAAGTTGGAAGATGGTGAACAACCGAATAAAGGAATTCAGCTTATGTGGTGCGTTCTTCTGATTCTGCTGCCGATTGCATTGCTGTTTGCGGAAAGTTCTATGAATAATCTTCAGTCTGTAAGTATCGTTGCTGCATTTCCAATCGGTGCGGTTATTGTGATGATTACTGTCAGCTTTATGAAGGATGCTAAAAAATACATGAAAAGTTTGGAAAAGTCGGCAAAAGAAAAAGGTGATAAATAACTGGAGAAATGTGTGAGTCGGTAGTATAATTGAATAAAAGGCCGTGTGAGTAATCTCACACGGTAGCTGCTCAAATCTTCACACACCTCTCCGTGGTGAGCAGCAGGCAACGGTCTTATGACTGGCTGAGATGTGAAAGAGGTTAATATTTAAAGGATGCTCTGACCTGTCAAGGAAATGAGTGGTCGATCGTAATAGGTAGAAAGCAGATATGAGATTTAAGAACAGATTTAATGAAACGTTGCGTTTTTTATCGTTTGCGTTTTATCCAAAAACAACGTTAGTTGCATGTGTGATATTTTCGGTGATCGTTGTTACAATACTCGGTGTAGCGATGGCACTAACGCCAGAAGGATCAGGATTTTACAATATTGTATTTGCTTTGACTACTGGTGCGGTTGCGTCCTTTTTCGTATCGTTCGTTGTTGAACTAAGCAATAATTATAGACATAACAAACTGGCATGGTATGAATTAAAAGAGTATTATTCGACTGTTATGGATTATGAAAGCCATAAACAAATCATGATGAAATTGACTCCGCACCGGCGTGCCGAGAAGAAGGCACATGAAGAATTTGTTGCTGCAGGTGGCATAGAAGAAATCGATGAATATGACCAACCGAAGGATATTATTCAGATAACATGGGAACGTCTGCCAAAAATGATGCCTATCTTTAAGCAGACATTCAATGACAAAAAACAATTTCTGAGTGATATAGAAATTGATGAACTGCAAAGTGTTATTTCAGAATATAAACAGATACAGTCTTTTATTTACAGACGAATTATGATGTCTCCAATGTATTATGATGCGCTTAACCATCCAGATGAGAATTATTTGGCATCAATATATCCGAATGATGTTCTGAAAAACATGCCTACATGGATAAGAAAATCCCTGTCTAGCGCGGAAAGCCAAAAAGCCTGTGAGCGATATGTAGAGGCAATTCTTTCGGATTTTACACTGCTTTCACAGTATATGGAAAATTACGAAATATCGCAAGAGGGAATTGATGCTTACAAAGATGAACTGGACAAGGCAGAAGCAAAGGTAGAGGTAGAGCCAGAAGATATAGATTATGATGATGTTGATTTTTCTGAGCCGGAGGACGAAGAAATGTTCAGAAGGCAAAGTGAAATCATGGACAAGCAAATGGAACAGGAAGAAATACCGTTTACGAGTTGGGTGATAAGTGAGTCTTGTCAAAAAATAGCTGAAAGCATAGACATTCTTGAACAAAGCATTATGAAAAAACCTTATTATGGAATGATGATAAGATATTTTAGCGAATCTGCAAACAAACCAATTGACGATATTATGTCAATTGGCACATATGAGCACGAAAAAAGACGGTTAGATAAGAAATTGAAGAAACAGATGGAATTGAGAGAGAAATAAGAAGGTCATCTAAATATAGAACCTTGGAATGAAAATTTAGGCCGTGTGATTAATCACACGGTAGCTGCTCAAATCTTCACATACCTCTCCGTGGTGAGCAGCAGGCAACGGTCTTATGACTGGCTGGGATGTGAAGGAAAATAATATTTGGAGGTTGTGAAAGTGAAACCAGAATCTATTTCAGAACAACTGATGTTTAATACAGTTCGCTTAGAAACAGAATCAGGAATGGGAACAGGCTTCTTTTATAACTTCAAGGTTGGTGAAAATATATACCCTACCATTATCACAAATAAGCATGTGGTTAATCATAAACAGGATGAGAATGTTAAGTTTCACCTTCATTTAAGGGAAGAAAATGGTGAATCAAATACTAGTATTGGTATTAAAATGAACGCGCATTGGTATTTTCACTCGACAAAAGATTTATGTTTTACATTCGTAAATCCAGTATTTGAAGGTGTAAAAAAAGCATACGGAAAAGATGTTTTCTTTATTGCAAATGATGCAAGTATCATGGCAACAAGAGAAAAACTCCAAGAGTTGTCGGCTCTCGAAGAACTTGTTATGGTTGGATATCCAATTGGTCTATCAGACACTAGAAACAATTATCCGATATTCAGAAAAGGGTATACTTCTGCACATCCGGCTGTGGATTTTAATGATGATGGAATTGGCCTTGTGGATATGGCGTGTTTTCCGGGATCGTCGGGATCACCAATTTTCATTTTAAATGAAGGCGGATATAGAGATAAGCGTGGTAATTCTTATTTTGGAACATCTAGAATATTGCTACTTGGAATACTTTATGCGGGTCCACAATATGATGCAAGAGGTGAAATTGTCGTTAAGACAATACCTACGTCGAAGCAAGTTGTTGAATCAAATACGAGCATAATGACAAATCTGGGGTACTATATCAAAGCCGAGGAATTATGTGAATTTCAAAATTTTATAGAAAAAGGTGTTTTAAACGGAACCATAAAATAAATATGTGCATAGTCATGAATGATTAAACTCAAGTCGATATTTTTATAACTAAAGAAGGAGAATACATATGAGCTCTGAAAAAGATACTTTTAAGAATCCGAGCAATGAAAAGCCTAAAACAATGGACTTTTCCTTACAGTCAAACGCGACAAAGCCGCTCGATATGAATCGGATGCTGGGAAAGCCTTCAGAGGAAAAGGCTGCTGACACTACTAACAAAGTGACAACTGAGCAGGAAGGTAATTGAGTTGGAAACAATTTCGCAAATGCTTGAAAATATACCAGTATTACTACAATATTATATTCCTGGTCTGTGGGCCATAACTGTGTTTAAATATTTTTGCTCAAAAGAGATACGGGCAGAGTCACAAACTATATTATCGTGTGTTGTGAGCTATGTCCTTTTGTCAATTGCGGATTTATTAGCCAATATTTCTTTTCTCGGATTCACTAAGAATTCAGTGTGGGGAAAGTCTGGAATTTCCATAATACTTGGAACATTATTGGCATTATTTGTTTCTTGGATTTTTTGTGCCAAATGGTTTTCACAAGTAATGGTGAAACTGTTCCATAAAACGCCGAACGATAATATCTGGAGAGATGTGTTGGATTTGCGTAATGGCTCAAATCTAAAGTTGTATATTCGTGAGGAAGATTATTATGTGGCGGGTCATCATAGAAATATTGAAGAAAAAGGCGATGATTCATGGATTGTACTAACTGGTTTTGTCAAACTTAACAAGAGTGACAACACGGAATTAGAAAGCCATAAAGGAGACAACAAAAGTATGATTGCTATTCGACTGGCGGATGTCGAATACGCAGAAATTTTTAATTGACGCAGATAGGGCTACGATATTTAGGAATCTATAGAAGAGAAAGGGTGAGGAGACGTAATATGGACCAAGAATTGTTCAACCCACAATCCTCGTCTGTGACCTCCTCCCGAATCCTGTACACACCGTCTACGTTTGCCCGGACATCGTTACTGCATCTGCAGGAGGTTGGATCATTACAGGCTATCCACAAGCATACATCGACCAGATTGAACCTGACCTCATTTCTTTACTTTAGTACTCCGGGGTCAGACCCCATAAAGAAAAAATAAACATTTCTAAAGAAATTATAAACAAAACAAGGGGAGCGGAAGCTCCCTACGCTGCTCAAATCTTCATACACCTCTCCGTGGTGAGTAGCAGGCAACGTCTATATGGACGGCTAAGATGTGAAGATGAAATGTTTGATTATAGCAGTCCTCTTAAATAATGCAATCTCTTTACAGGGGTGATAAAATATAGTGTAGGAGATGATAGTATGCTACACAATGAAGCTAGAAAACTGGTATTGGAAGCCTGGGATAAAACTCACAATGCCAAGGAGATTGCAAAGTATTTTTCGGTAAATGAAAGTACCATATACCGCCTTGTAGAAGAACGCACACGCATTGGAAGTTATGAAACCAGAACGTATCTGAGAGGACGGAAACCAATTCTTACAGAAAAGCAACACCAGGATATTCTGGAACTTGTACAAAAACAACCGGATATCACAATGAATGAGATTATCGAAATCCTTCATTTACCAGTAGGCAACGAAGCCGTCAGGCGTTTTTTAATAAAACAAGGTTATACTTATAAGAAAAAGTCTTTGCATGCAAAAGAACAGGAGCGTCCCCGATGTGCAAATAAAACGCAAAACATGGATAGAAAATATAGTTGGTGTAAAACCAGAACATCAAATCTATCTGGATGAAAGCGGTATTAATACAAATCTCACAAGACACTATGCACATGCAGTACATGGGAAACGTGCCATTGACGCTACCCCAATAAATACACCTGCCGGAACAACCGTTTTGTCATCTATTCGTCTGAATGGCAGTCTGGTATATACTACATATTAAGGTGGAACAACTGCACAGAGATTTCGTGAATATATGAAAGAACAATTGATACCGAGCCTTGAAAAAGACGATGTTGTAATCATGGATAATATGCGTTCTCATCATGCCAAAATAGTGACAGAACTTTTGGATAAAGCCGGTATTTCCTATATGTATTTACCGCCATACAGTCCGGATTTAAACCCAATTGAAAAAATGTGGTCAAAAATGAAATCCATTCTCAGAAAGAGAAAAATCCGTATTGTATCTGAACTACATGAAGCTGTAAAAGCGGCCTTAGAAGCTGTAAGCACAAATGATTGCAGAGGGTGGTTTCGTGCATGTGGTATTTGCACTAATTAAGAGGACTGCTATAGTTGGAATAGGAATTTATGACAATGAATGCTATTTTAAGACTGGCGAAAGGAAAACATTGGGGTCAGACTCCATAAAGAATATATCAGGAAGGTTAGCTGCCATAGAGGGATAGGTACACACAAGGCCAGTAAAGCGGAAATCAATGACGTTTTATTTCGTATACCCTTTAACCACTATTTCAGTACTTGATACATTGAAATGCTCATAGCTGTGGCTTATTCACTGAAATATGAAAGGTTGAAAAACCTTGAATTTTCAATAAAAAACACTTGATTATATGAGGAGGAATTGTTTATGCTGGCAGGTGAAAAAATCAAAAATTCTAATGAACTAGAATTTGCTGTATTTTGCATTGAAAATATAGCGGCAAAATTAAATGTAAATGCAGAACGTGTCTATCAGGCATTTACAGAAAAAAGCGATATTCTGAATAGCTATATAGTTCCGGAATATGAGATTCTGCATACACAGAGTCGGGAATATATCGTAAATGATCTCCTTGAGGTAATGAAAGAAAGAGGGGTAGAAGTATGATTCTTTATCATGGCTCTTTTTTAGAGATTGTACAGCCAGATTTGATACATTCCCGGCCCAATGTAGATTTTGGACGTGGCTTTTATGTTACACCACTATATGAGCAGGCAGCAAAGTGGTGTGGAAAGTTTAAACGCAGAGGAAAAAATGGCATTATTTCCAGGTATGAATTTGATGAGAGTCGAGAAGTCGAGCTGAAAACTTTAAAATTTGAATCCTATTCTGAAGAATGGCTTGGTTTTATCTTGAATTGCCGTAGTGGAAAGGATTTGACAAATTACGATCTTGTTGCAGGAGGCGTTGCCAACGATAAAGTATTCAATACAGTAGAATTGTTTTTCGATGGATTAATTGATAAAAAAGAAGCCATCAATCGCCTGCGCTATGAAAAGCCAAATTTGCAAATTTGTTTTCGTACGGAAAAAGCGTTATCTTTTCTGCATTTTGAGGGGAGTGAAAAATTATGACAGCAAATCCGATTTTGCTTCAAAAGAAATACTGTCGTATCATTGAATTCTTTGCAAAGCAACAGGGCCTTTCTCTAGATGAAGCGTTGAACTTTTTTTATCATTCTGAGGTTTATCAACTGATTCGAGATGGTGTATCGGATATGCATTGTATGAGTGATGCGTATTTGGCAGATGAACTGGAACAAGAATACAGTGGCGGTGTAATAGATTGTAATTAATGTCAGGAATTTGAACATTGGGGTTAGACCCCATAAAAAAAATCAGTAAAGTACTCAAATTATGGAGGAATTCATTATGCATCACGATTTAGATATTCACCCAATTCCGGAGAAAGTTCTTTATATCAATGATCTTTCAATTGCAGATACTGCTTTTGGTTACGAGACGAAAAAACAACATCAAAAGGCAATCACTGGTAAAATTCACGCTAATGGAGGCATTCTAGCTGATGATAATGTCCGTATTTACATACCACTGGATTTAAATGCCGACCAGATATTGAGCAGACTGCAACAGATTTATCGAGTTATGGGTAGTCCGAATGATATGAATGAAATGGAGTTTTCTTGCGAAGTAGGCAAGATTATCTCACAACTTGAAATATATGATCAGGTGTGGGTGGCACGAGATCTAAAAAATGCGGTAAGAATTGAAGAACGTCTTCATAGCACCAAAGGAATAGAACTGACAAAAAAGATCATCAATGTTTTGATGGAAGATGAAGGTTGTGCAGAGTGTTTTCCATATGATGTTATAGATGAGTTAAAGGCGGAATTTGGAATATAATGTAAAATATTTCATATACCGATATTGCAGACGAATTAGGTGAATGGAAAGTGGATGACTTATTATAGAACGAATGATCCTGCTTTAGTAGGGTGGTCGTGGTAAATAATTGAATTGCCTGTTTCTTGACATGTGGATATACCGAGGCAGGTGTAATGAAGTTTTTTTGATTTATATCAGGAAGAAGGGCGCATATGAGGATATTTATTGCAAGTTCCGGAGAACGCTTAAATACGGCAATTGAGGTTGGAAGTTGGCTGGAAAGTATGAATGTAGAGCCAGTATTGTGGAATGAACCGGAGGTTTTTCCTCTGGGTGTTTATACATGGGATGCTCTTATAGACTTGAGTAAGAATGTAGATGCAGCAGTATTTATATTTGGAGAAGATGATAAAATTTGGTTCAGAGGGGAAGGCACAATGACAGTACGTGATAATGTACTGTTGGAATATGGATTGTTTTCAGGAAAACTGTCAAAGGTTAATACTATTTTTCTATGCGAGGGCAGACCAAAACTTGCGAGTGATCTCGAGGGAATCACATGGGGAGATGTAGGAAAGAAAAACAGCGCAAAAATTAAGCTGGAAAAGTGGATAAATTCTATCCGGACAAACAACCAGAAAAAAGTCGAAGGATTTAAGATTACGGACTTAAATGATGCGTTTCAGATAACTTTGAAAAACCAAAAGATTAAAAAATTAAGAATCTTTGCAATTTCAACATTTAAATCCGTACAGATGTTTCGGTTAATAAACGATATTTCTATTAACCATGCAGAAATTTTGCTTACGAGAATATGATAATAAGAATGATGATATTAGATCAATCAATGGAAAGTGCTATTGATTAACCATGCAGAAATTTTGCTTACGAGAATATGATAATAAGAATGATGATATTAGATCAATCAATGGAAAGTGCTATTGATAATGC
>NZ_QRNF01000053.1 GCF_003474435.1 Ruminococcus sp. AF46-10NS | reverse complement strand
ACTGACAAAATTTTTTCTTTATATTCATATTCAATTAATGCATATCCATAGTCACTACTTATCATATAATCTTGAAATTTCAGTTTGCTTGGCCTATACATGAATTTAGGAACAATAATTCCTAATTTTTGTTCAATTTCAAATATCGCCTCATCTTCATCTTTACTAGCCTTTTCGTTATTTTCATCGTTTTCAATCGCAATATTCGTATCATTCCCTGTCCAAAGTTTAACTGTATCAATAAAATAACTCCTATTAGCCTGACTAGTCATACTAGCTGCAAACACACCTGCAGCGCATACCAATACCGCAGCTGCTACACGTGCAATCCTATTTCTCTTTTTAGGCTTTGCAGGCAGATAAACAATTTTCACTTTCTCTGCTTCTTCTGTCTTTTCGTTGTTTTCTTTATGATCATCAGCATTCTCGCTGTCATTTTCTTCTTCATAGATGCCGTCTGCTTTCAGTCTCTCCACAAGTCTTGCATACGCAGCCCGGGCTTCTTCTTCAGTTTCGCCATCATCAGGAATATTACCATCTGGAAACATGATTTTTTCCATTTCGTCAATTTCTTTGTTATATTCCTCAGCCAACCATTTTTTCAGTTCTTCATCGCTGAAATTTCCCATTATTTTTTCACCTGTAAATCTATCTTTCCTTGACAATTTCTCCGTTAGAGTTCATATTTAATGATAATATATGACTATTCAGGAGGAATCCAAATGAAACACATCGTACTTACCGGCGGCGGTACTGCCGGCCATGTAACCCCTAATATTGCTTTGATTCCAAGACTCCAGGAGCTTGGTTACAAAATTTCCTATATCGGTTCCTATGAAGGAATCGAAAAAAAGCTGATCGAAGAGCTTGGTATCCCCTATTATGGAATTTCATCAGGAAACTGAGACGTTACTTTGATCTCAAGAATTTTTCTGATCCATTCCGTGTACTGAAAGGCTTCAGCCAGGCCAGAAAAATTCTGAAACAGCTGAAACCGGATGTTGTTTTTTCAAAAGGAGGCTTCGTTACAGTTCCTGTAGTAATCGCAGCCAGCCGTTTGAAAATCCCGGCACTTATTCATGAGTCTGACATGACTCCCGGACTTGCCAATAAGCTCTGTCTTTCTTCCGCAACAAAAATATGCTGCAATTTCCCGGAAACAGCATCTAATCTTCCAGCAGACAAGGCCGTTCTTACCGGAACCCCAATCCGTCAGGAACTTCTGTCCGGAAATGCAGAAGCCGGACGTAAATTCTGCGGATTTAATGCTGATAAGCCTGTTCTTATGGTTATCGGCGGCAGTCTCGGAGCAGCTTCTGTTAATGATAATGTCCGCAAGATTCTTCCGGAACTTCTGAAAGAATTCCAGGTTGTGCACCTCTGTGGAAAAGGAAAAACTGACGAAAGCCTAAAAGGAACTACAGGATATGTTCAGTATGAATACATTAAAGACGAACTGCCAGATCTGTTCTCTCTTGCTGACATTGTAATCTCCCGCGCAGGAGCTAATGCAATCTGTGAAATCAGTGAACTGCATAAACCAAACCTTCTGATTCCTCTCTCAGCTAAGGCCAGCCGAGGTGACCAGATTCTCAATGCACGTTCTTTCGAACGTCAGGGATTCAGTATGGTCCTAGAGGAGGAAGAAATCACAGAAGCCAAACTTCTGGATACCATTCGCCAACTTTATACAAACCGCCAGAAATATATTGATGCAATGGCAGGTAACGGTCACGTAGACTCCATCCGTAAGATCACAGATCTTATCGAAGAATGTGCTCGCTCCTGACAATAATATTTCTGAATGAAAGGCTCTGCCATCTCCTTTTTCAGGACTGGCAGAGTTTTCTTTTATTTGTAGGCTTTTTCATACTCTTCTTTTAACCATCGTTTCGCTTTATAAATCCTGTTATTCACACCGCTCTTCGTCAGTCCGAACTCCTCCGCTACTGCTTCAACAGAAACATCCATAAACTTTACCTGAATCAGTATTTCATAATTCAATGGCTGCTCTGCACGGAATCTTTCCAGTATCATATGCATAAATTTATTTTCTTCCTGTCGCAATATCTGATCTTCTGCATTTACATGAATTCTCCGATCCAGGATTGATGCGGTCTCATCATGACAGGAGAATTCATGTTTTGTACTGGATTTCTTTTTATAATCCATTGCTTTGTTTACAGCAGCTCTCCGTATCAGCGCATACAACATCTTTTCATTTTCGAAATTCAGCTCATTTCTCATGGTGTACATTTTATAAAGTACTTCCTGACTGATATCATCTGCCATATACCAGTCATTCAGAATTCCATATGCATATGATTTAGCTACTTTACGATATTTCAAATAAAAATCTTCATAATCAATTTTGTTCATTTTTTCTCTTTAGTAAATTGCAGTTACTCTTTCACTTTATGCAGAATTTCTTCCTTATCCTCATCACTGAGATTTCCTGGAGTCCAGTTTAATCCTACACCGTCTCCTTCATATCTTGGAATCAGATGCATGTGGAAATGAAATACTGTCTGTCCCGCAATTTCTCCATTATTCTGAACAATATTGAAGCCATCACAGTTCAGTGCATCTGTCAGTTTCCCTGCCATTTTTTTTGCAGGATCATTGCTTTTCCCGCAGTTTCATCTGGCAGCTCATAAATATTTGCTGCATGTTTCTTTGGCAGAATCAGAGAATGACCTTTGCTTGCAGGTCCAAGATCCAGAATTACACGAAATTCCTCATCCTCATAAAGTGTTGCTGATGGAATCTCTCCGTTCGCTATTTTACAAAATATACAGTCTCCCATTTTTGTATCCTCCTCTTCTGAAAATAAATTTCTAATTATTCTTATTTTGTCGTATTTTCTCGATTTTTTCAATACTGTTCTTGTTGATATTTGAAATTTCTGATGTTAATATTTTTCCGAGGTGATAATATGTGCAACGACAATACAGTTGACAAACTAAAAAATGAATTTCATTATATCTTTCAAAATTTTCTCACGAGATCCGAAACCCTATAACACTTATTAACAGCGGTCTTCAGATGATCGCATCTGCCCATCCTGAAGTTCAGGAATATAAACATTGGGACGATATCATGGATAATCTTGATTACGTCAAGGATCTTCTTGATGAACTCTCTGCTTTCAACAATGCAAACCGTATCACGCCTAAAAGTACTGATGTCTGTTCTTATCTGAAAACAATCCTTTCCTCTGTCAAACCAACCCTGGATTACCTCGACATCACACTGGTGACAGATATCCCGGATTCTCTTCCTGTTATGATGCTGGATCAGATCAAGATCCGTCAGATGCTTCTTAATCTTCTGAAAAATGCCTGGGAAGCGGTTCCAGTCCCCGGTGGAAAAATAACTGTATCTGCCTGTCCGCAAAATCCCGGTATTTCTATTAATATTCAGGATAATGGGTGTGGAATCTCCCCGGAACAACAGGCAACTATTTTCCAGCCATTCTTTACAACAAAAGAATCCGGAACCGGCCTTGGCCTTCCCATTGTAAAACAGATTGCAGAAGCACACAATGGATCTATCTCCTTAGAAAGCTCTCCGGATCACGGGACTATTTTCCATATTTTTCTGGGATGATAAACTATCACTGCTGTCAGAAAACCGCATACCAAGCCGCCTGCATGAGCCGCATTATCCACACCTTCACTTGCGAATCCAAAATAAAGAGAAAATGCTGCCATGATAAGCATCTGGCGTATAGTAAGATCTGCGACTCTTCCTCTGTGTCGCATAATCACATAGATCATACCTCCCATAAGTGCAAAAACAGCTCCTGAAGCCCCTGCTGACACCGAATAATCCCCTGTATGCATATCCCAGAACAGCGAGATAAGATTGCCACCCAGACCGCCTGCAATGTAAATCAGCAAAAATTTCAGTTTGCCCACAGCTGGTTCCAGACGCTGCCCAAGTACAAACAACACAAGTATATTATTAATAAGGTGGGGCGCGCCAAAATGCAGAAACATACTAAAAAAAACACGATACCACTCTCCCTGTTCCAGAATCAGCGGAGCATAACAAGCTCCACATTCCAGCATATGCTGTCCATTTTCTGAGCCTCCAGTGAATTCCGCTATCAGAAAGATCAGTATATTTAACAGAATCAATAAGGCAGTCACAGGCTCTTTTTTTATTTCTTCCACTTATAACCTCTTTTCCACTTTTGATGAATTAACAGATTTCTGGATATTTTAACAGATTTTTGATATCTGTACAACCTGCGCCCTTCTATATAATACGACAAAAAGCTCTCATTTTCTCTCTGTTATTTCAAAAAAATATAGCGAGCCTGCGAGAAATCCACTTCATCTTCATCTTTTAACAGGTAATCTTCCCCTGTTTTCAGCATCTGACCATTTACAGATGTTCCATTTCTGGAATTCAGATCTGTCAGATAATATTCTCCATCCCTCTTTCGTATTTTGGCATGGATCCGGCTCACTGTAGGAATACTGATAACCACATCTGCCGCTGTCTCTAATTTTCCGATTACAGTAATATCCTGCTCCAGATAAATCGTTGCAAGTTCTCCTGGCTCTCTGCTCACCAGTGTAGCCGGGCCTTTTACCACACCAGAAGAAAGGACCACAGTTTCACCAAATCCCTCTGAAACATCTTCTGCTTTCTTTCTCTTCTCTATAGTCTCTGTCAGCTTTTCACTTTTCATATTACCCTGGCTTCTTTTTTCCGTTACATCTGTTCTCCCGGCAATTACTTTTTCCATCCCTTTTTTCATTTCATTCACTTCATAAGCCTGCTGCACAGTTTCCTTCTGTCCATCATATCGTATATCCGTACTTTGGATTTTTTCTTCTGCACCAACGTCTTTCTGTTTTTTTTCGAAGAATTTTTTATATAAAATATGCCCTGACATTCCCACTACCATCAACAGCAAAACTACCCCAAGAAAAACTTCTGTATTCATTCGTGGAAGATATCCTCCAGCCATTCCTATGGTAATGCCAAGTAAAATCAGAAGTGCTCCCGTAAATCCAGCCACAGATTTCCATATTTTATCAGTTTTTGTTTTCTTAGTTTTATCTTTCTTTTTATCTCTTTTTCCTGTTTTCTTTTCTGTATTTTCATTGCTTTCTCTGTCCCAGCTTCCGCTTTCCCATAAATCTTTCTGCTGGTCTTCTTTTGCCACATCAATCTTCTCCGGTTCCTTTATCGTTTTCTTTTCATAGTCCATAAAATCAGACTCTTTGCCTTCCCGCACTTTATATAATTCTTTTTTGATATGCTCCAGATGAAAACTGTCCTCCAACGCCCGGCGATATACACCATATCCCAGCATAACTGCCTTTCCGTCCTCATGATCCAGTTTAGGCAGAAAATATTCTGCAAGATTCTGAAACTGTTTCTGCACCTCTCCATGAAATCCCGGAAGATAACAGAAACGGACATTTTTCTTTTCTGCATCCATATAAATATATTCCGGCTCCAAAATCAGCTGACAGGGATTTAAAAGGTACTCTGACATTTCTTCCATCACCTGTATAAATCCTCCAAGGATCACCTGAAGCTCCTCTATCCCAAGTTTTTTGTCTTCAAAAAGTGCGGTGAGCGAGTGTCTGGAAGTCACATCATAATACACCATAAATTTCCCATCCATTCCCTGTATCCTGCACTGAAGAAGATCTGGAACTGCATTTGCTACGATCATTCGCACCTGATAAGAATCTGTGTCAATTGCATCTTCCCCTGTCAGAATCAGATAATTATGGTTCATATCTCTTTTATATTCCGATTTCATTTTACTGCGTCACCTCTTCCACCGCATTCCTGACACTTTTCACTTTCCGTATCCATCCAACCGGCCGCAAAGGTACTGCCTTCCCAACTGCCTTCACTTTCCATTTCAATCCCAGAAATCCCACTGGTATCTCCATTCTGTATGTCACCTGCACACTCTTCCCTGCGCTTGTCTGCATGCTGAAATTCTCACCGACTGGCAATCCTGTACTTCCCAGCATCCTGCCCTGAATATCTGCTTTTTCATAAACTTTCCCATTTTTACTGTATCCTTCCATGCTTCCGCTGACTGCGGCTTCATAGGCAGCAGCAGTCAGCCACGCTCTGTTATGTACAAAAAAATTCAGATACAAAACTCCCATCAGTACCAGAAAAATCACAGGCATCAAAAGTGCTGCTTCTATTGTAAAACTCCCTCGTTTTACTTTCTTCATAAAAACATCCCTCCCAGATAACCAGCCAGCAGAAAAGGCGCAAAAGGTATTTCCTCATCTCGTTTCTTTTTAAACATACATAGCTGAAGTCCCGCATAAATTCCGCATAAAAGAAGTGCCAGACAAAGAATTCCTAGCAATTCTCCCACGCTTAAGACAGAACCCATAGCAAGAATCAGCAGGCCATCTCCCATCCCCATTTTCCCTCTGCTCAGTACAGACATTACTGCAACCACACCTCCGACCCCCATAGAAAGCAGACCATCTGGATATACACTTTTATCTTTTATTCTCCACAAAATCCCTCCTGCCAGAAACAGGCATAATACCGGAAAACAGATCTCTCGTTTTCGTATGTCTGTCCATGTATTGATTCCTAAAAACACCGCCATACACATTTCACCGCTACTCATATTCTCTGTATCTCCTCTCAGCCACACCGCCCACAGGCACTCATTTCTCCGAAAACTTCTGATTCCTTTACCATACGTACAGATCTTTTTAATCCGCTACAGCTTTCTCTGTTATGAAACCGGTTGCTTTTTTTCGTTATATACACCACCCCTGCCGGTTCCTGCCCCCGGCTGCACAATTCGCAGGCCTGATATTTCTCTCCATAAGTGTTTTTTATCGTTTTCACAGATGAACCTGAAATCTGCTGTACAGAAAGATTCAGATAACTGCAGCCAAGTTTCCGGTGATAAACAGTTCCTGATTCTGTCACGTATACCATAGGCTGATTTTCTGTTCCATTCTTACTTTCTTCATACTGAACTCCTGTCCAGGCATGAACTTTTACTGTATTATGAAACCAGATCTTTGGAAGCGGAATCAAACCTCCTACAGGCTGATATCCATATACATCCGGTAATACAATATTCTCCGTTGTTGATTCCCCTGTCCCATATGCATACATCCCGGCTTCTTTGGCATTCTGGCAAAGCTTTGTCAAATGTTCCGTCTGAATCTTATAGATATCCATAAAAGACAGCATGGTGATCACTCCGAAAAAGAAGAGTGGCAGTACAAGGGCAGTCTCAACTGTGAGACTTGCCCTTTGTATTTTCGCCCGAAAGGTACACAGGGATACTTTTCCAGAAAGTAAATTCCTGATTATCGGGGGAAACAGGAAATATCTTCTTCTCGGAGAGCGCCTTTCTCTTTTTTGATCCAGTCTGTCTATCTGATTACTATCATTCTTTTCTTTCTGAAAAAGCATCCCTGCGCACCTCTCTTTCCACTACTCATAAGCATACTGTCTTATAACTGTAAATGTTTTCTTCTTATTCGCTTTTACATCTGCCGATGCTTCAAGTGCAACGATACAGTGATCCATACGAAACTTCGGTCTGTTTCCTTTATCCCGGATCGTACATTCGATCATGTCCATTCCTCTTGTTACTTTCTGCTGCTTTCCTTTTGCCATGAGCATCACCTGAAGATAATCCTCATAAGACATCCCACCCCTTGAATCTTTTCTTTCTGAATCCAGACTGTTCAGAATACCTGACAAATTCTTCAGAGAAAGCTGCCATCCAGCTGCAGTCTTTACAAGCGGTACATGTCCTCCTGCAAAAAGTTCTCTCACATCCAGAATACTTTCCGCAAACGCCCAACAAAACATTAATGCTGCTTCAATCACAACCGCTGCCGGCGGAATCAGAAAACTGGATGCAACAGCAAGAGAAAGCGCCTCTATCTGAATACGTTTTCCACCGTCTGAAACAAGATAGGCCATATTTACTCCCTGTCTGATCAAAAGAAGCTTCGTTGCCACAGATTTCAGATTTTCCCGGTCACTGTTTTTTCCTCCAAGATATATTCAACCTGATATCTTAACCCTGATGAAGCCGGCCGAGTATAATTTCCCAGCTTACTGAGCAGATACTGTCCAAAAAGGATTCCAGAAGTATACGAATTATCGTACTGTAGATTTGTATTCATTTCCATACCTGTCTGCAGTTTTCTTCCGGAAGCCAACTCTTTTTTATTAACAAAAGCATCTGAAATTCCTTTTTCTGTTGGAATAACAATATCCAGAAGTCCCATTTTTCGTACTTTACGAATAACCGGAATTGGATTCTCTACTTCCGTATTCACACCGCCTGTAAAATCATCTACGCTTCCTCCATCTCCAAATTCTCCGGAATCTATCTGATTCTGCTGCTCCTTTTCTGCCTCCTCACTTTTTTTCGCAGCATCAGCAATTTCAGAGTCATAAGATTTTAATGATCCGCCGTTCTCTGCCTGCTGACCTTTTTTTTCCGCTTCATCTGTTTTTTTCTGCTGATCCCTTAATTTTCCAAGAAGGATCTGTACCCCCTGACTTCCCAGAGTCTCTCTCATATTCTTCACAGCCTGCTGATAAAAAACTTCACCGTTTCCATCTGTCAGAAGCTGATATCCATTGAGCCCGCCCTGAAGAAGATTAAGCTTCTGACTGTTCTGCTTTAATACAGGTTTCATATAGGATTGAAAATTATCGTACACTGATGCCATATCCAGTTCCTCTTTTCCGCCTGCATACAGGGCAAACAGGTCATAATCTTTCAGAAGGATTCGGTCATACTGGCCAAACAGAGAATAAAGTCCAATATCCATGCTGTTAAGTATCTGGGTTCTGGCAGCTGCCATCCGCACAGATTCAATGCTGGCACATACAAGAGAAAGTATGAGGCTCAAGATCAGAGCCAGAAAAATGGTAATGCTGCCTTTTTTAAGTATTTTTGCCAAGGGGCACTTCTCCTTTCCAAAACGGCTGATCAGAACTCACCGTTTTTTATTTTCATCAGATCGCGTTGCTCTGTTTTGTGATTTTTGAGAGGATCTTTTTTACGAGAGATGTGAGCTGTTCCTTAAAGATGACGACCAGACTGATCAGAACCACCAGAATCAGGATAATCTCCACAACTCCTACTGCATCCTCTTCCACTGCAAACTCTTTCATATATTTCCACAGATTTTTCATTTGTCACCTCACTTTTCTATTCTTATGAACAATTACGCTCCACTGTAGAAGGAAAGACCGGCTGGAAGCATAATTACAGCCATTACCACAAGAAGCATCAGGATCATTGGCAGAAGCAGTTTCGTCGCTGCTGCCTCCCCCAGTACTCTTGCTTTTCTTTTTCTTTCCTCCCAGGCTTCTACAGCCTCTTTTTCCAGCAGATCAGACAGATACCTGCTTCCTTTCTGAAGGTTCTGGATCAGAAGCGTTGACAAAGTTTTGTATTTTACCTGTCCGCACCGTTCTCCGAATCTCCGGTAGGCCTCTGCTTCGGAAATCCCACTGTCCATCTCATAACATGCTGTCCGGATCTCTTCGTAAGCTGCACGTTTACTTCCATCTTCTCTCTTTCCATAATCTAAGGCAATTTTCTGAAATGCTTTTCTCGCAGTTAAACCCGCCTGAACCAGAAGGGTAAATTTCATGATCAGCCCCGGATAATCCATCAGCATCTGCTCTCTTCGTTTTATCTGAACAGTCTGTTCTTCCCTTTTTTTGCAATCACCAGTGCTGCTGCCGCGATCAGGCCCAGCCCTGAAATCAGACTTCCCGTAGTATCTTTTGGCTGCTGCCATTCCAGATGTTTGCCTTTCCATTCATCCGGAAGATAGTAATATCTGGGATCATTCTTTTTCTGGTTGTACTGTACGATCATATCCTGCAGTTCTTTCTCTCGCTGCTGCTCCTCACTCAGTTCTTTATTTGTTTCCGGCTCTTCGCCCGATTCTTCCGTCTCTTTTTCCGGTATCTGCACATACAGTGTACCGGCTTCTTTTCCGTCTACAGATACCATGAATTTCTCTTCATAAACACCTGTCTCCTCTTTTTCCATACGGTATCCGGATGAATACACCGTACCACCACCGCTCTGAAATGTCAGAAGCATTCCTATGATATTTCCAGCAAGTGCCACCAGTACAAAAAGCTTCTGTCCCTCTGCATTATCTGCCCACGGAGGCAGTCTTCCCAGCTTTCCCGCAAGAAAAGCTCCGAGAATCACCATAAATATCACAATATGTACCCACATTATCAACACCTACACTTCTATATCTACGATTTTTACACCAAGCCAGTACGAAAATCCATAAATTGCCATACAAACTGTCATTGCACAAATTCCAAAAAAATTCCCATACAATACATCCATAAATCCCGGAGAAGTCAGTTTCAGATAACAGATAATACCAGCCGGCATTATACTCATAATCATCTGCTCCGATTTTTTCGCAGCCAGCGTTGCCTCAATCTCTTTTTTTACCTCTATCTTATCGCCAAGCATTCTGGCAACTTTCTGAATTACTTTGGTCATGTCTCCACCGGTCCGTTTCGCTGCATAGAATACTGCTGCAAAATTCTCAATATCCTCCACACCGCTTCGTTTTCCCAGGTCTATAAACAGCTCTTCCACCGGAACGCTTAAGCGGATCTGGCTCTCAATATACCTGAATTCATCCAGGATATCACTCCTGTTTTCGTGGAGTCTTCCCAGATCCTTTACAGCTGCCCGCACTGCATTTTCCGCAGAATACCCTGCCTGAACTGCTACATTCATGGATGTCAGTGCATCCCGGAACTGGTAATTTAACTCCCGCTTCTGCCTGGCAATACATTTTTTCTTTTGCATTTTCAGGTACAGGACTGGTACCGGGATCATAAACAGCAGTGCCAGAATGTTCTGATAAAACAGATAATCGGCTGCAGCGCATACGGCAGTTCCCTCCAGAAGATACTTTCCAGTCTCCTTCGCCGTAAAATGATATGTCCTGTAATCTTTCCTCATAAATTCCCATTCCTGATTCTTTCCTTTCCGCTCTTTCATAACTTCATTCCCGCCCGTTCCAATTTTTCACAATGCAAAAGCTCCCCTGCTTTTACAAGTCCATTCTTTTCTTTCCATTGATACAATGGATGTGTCTGGATCTCTCCATTCTCAAATCCGCATACCTCTGTGATCTCCAGAAGTTTTCTGCTTTTATCACGCATTCTTCCAAGGTGTACCAGAATATCCACCCCTGATGCGATCTGCCTCCGAATTGCTTCCAGTGGAAGATCGATTCCCATCAATGTCATGGTCTCTATCCTGGAAAGCATATCCCGGCTGCTGTTAGCATGAAGTGTGGAAAGACTGCCATCATGACCTGTATTTAAACTCTTTATATGGACTACCTATGTTCCCATCATGCAGAAATACAATATCTGTACTTAATATACACTGTATATAACGTTATTATCTTGCCATTCCACAGTTGCAAAAAAGAAAAGAGCGCCTTTCACAGCCCTCTTTCATATCGACTTTCACATTCATTTGTCATACTCAACAGTTTGGCAACCAATGTCTCTAAACTTTTTCCCCAAAATGGGACAAAGTCTGGTATTGCACCAAATGCCATCCCAATTATTATCATTCGGCCACATTCTCTTGCAGATTCCAATGCAAATCCATAACTCAAAACACCTGTCAGAATAAATATAATTGATAAAAAGTAAAGCAAAATATTTCCCAACATCATCGGAATTTTTAATAACCAGCGAAATGTCATTACTGCAAGAATTAAATATAAAAACACTTTTATTATGTACTTAATCAACATTTTTAATCCCTCCCTTTTTTATCTTTCCGGACAGCAAGAATCTTGCCATCCGGACTTCCACTTTTTTGCTATCCGGGCTGCAAAATTCTTGCTATCCAATACAGTTCATTATCCTTTCGTGTATATTATTTCCGTCAAAATCATCTCTTCTGCATCATGACAAATGGTATTCATCCTCCTTGTCCATTCCATGTTGTCCTGCCTTTTTAATTTCTCTGTAATTCCTTGTTTCTCCATCATCTGTTTTACTAATTGTTCTTCTCTATCCCTTGCTTCTGCATCAATCTGATTCAAATGCTCGACAAGTTTTCCTTGTAACAACAATATTTGATATTTTGCCTTTCTGTGTTCCTGTAAATAGCTTTTACGAAGCATCCCATATTTCCCATAAGTTGGTTCGATATCTGTAAGTGCCAATTCTGGCAAATAATAATCACCACATAACATATAAGTAAGTCCATTTTTCTCATCATAAATTTCGTTCTGCATAAAATATTCTCCTTTTCTTCCTATAATTGGTCGTACATCTTCAACAGTGTTCCCTTTTTCATTTGACTATATTTCACCTGTAATTCTTCATATTTTTTCTGAAGACTTTCATATTCGTTTTTCGGAACACTATCGGATAATTTCTGTTCTAAACTCTTAATCCGTGCTTCCTGTGCTTTTGCAATAGCATCACTTTTAGGATTTCGCAATATCATTCCCTGTTGTTTTTCCTTCAATTCCATCATAACCTGTTTCACATTCGGATTATTATAGAAAAAACCTCTGGAAAGTCCTGTTAGTTTTGTAAGTTCAGCAACTGAAATTTTTATATTTTTTCTATACATTGTTTCAATAGCTGTTATTGCTGTTTCCGTCATTTCCGCACTTTTTTCTTTTGCCAGTGCTACCATTTTATCGTGTTTCTGCATTTTCCTTTTCCCTCCTGTATTGTGCTAATAATTCATTCATTTCATCTCGTACAGCCTTTGTATCCTCCGCTAATGCTTCGTTTCTTAACCGCCGATAATGTGGTATGGTTCGTGTATCCTTATGCCCCAATAGCCTTGCAATGCTATCATCATCTAATTTCATTTCTGTAAGTTTTACTCCAAAAGTATGTCTAAAACGATGTGTACGAAACTCAAAATAATTTCCATTATCATCCCTGATATCATTTTCATAAATCATGATATTTACATGATATTTCAGCATTGAATCTGTATACAATTTTCCATTATCTTGCAGAAAAATATATTCTGAATCTGGATGCTCCTTTTCTGAAACTTCTATTGCTTTTCTAATCAATTCTGCCAGCTGATCGCTAACTGGTCTTTTGTATTTCCTTGTTTTCTGCTGGATAATAGTTATAAAATAATGTCCAGATTTCTCAGATAAGCAATCCCTTCGCAAAGTCAACGTATCCTCTATTCTTGTACCGAGCATCTGATGTATTATTAAACATCTGCCTAACTGGGGCTTTAATTTTGTTAATGCACAATTAAATCTTCTGATTTCTGCATCTGAATACGCTTCTGGTAAAGCGTTGTCATATGCTCTGCAATCACTGGACAGAAAAAGGTTGCATATATTTTCTATTTCCAGTTCACGCCCTATTTCATCCAACAGATTATCCAAAACCGACAGCTCTGTCGTGTAACTGACTGATGTAAGACCGGTATCCGTTTTTATATAAACCAGATAATCTTCTATCATATCCCTGCTAATTTCTGTAAAGTGCTTTACTTCTGGGAATCGATCATACATGAAACTAGCAAACCGACGGAATCCACGCAATTCACCTTTTATACTACCCATTGCTTTTGTCTGGCAGTGGCTATACAATATTTTCTTTATTATCTCTTTAAATTCTTTCTGCCTGATCTCACGAAAATCTAATCTATATCTTCCACGAATCGGATTACTCCTTGGCACAATATCCAACTTTCTCATATCCCATACATCTTTTTCATTTTCTGGAATATCTGCTGTTTTACACTTCACAACATACTCATAATACATTTTCAGAAAAGAAATCTGAGCGCTACTTTGTTGCTCAACATTCCGCCTATCCGGTCTATTTCTTCTAACATACAGCGCCAATCCTTTTTTATATAAAAATGCTTTATAACTTCTCTCCAGTTCTTCCCATTTTTTATCAGTGATGCTGCTACAACTTATACACTTCTCATTCAGAAATTCTTTCAACAGATCAAATCTGTAAATATCATTTACTACTGTTGATAATGACAAACGTCTACATCTATCATCGATATACCCATAAATCTCATCCTGCATCTTTTCATTATGAATCTCTGATATGTAGTACACCCTGTTTTCCTTCCATTTCAGTCCTGCCAACTGTTTTTCTGTAGCTTGTTGATAACAGTCATACGAAATCAAATTAATATTACCTTTCATCATCTTCTGCTCCTTTCAATTTAAATGACTGATTTTTAGAGAAATATTTATCTTCAGCCGATACAATACGTTCCGGCATGAAATCAATGTACTGTTTTGTCATATTCTCACTTGAATGTCCTAGATAATCTCGTACCCCTTGTATAGAAACCCCATTTCCGTACATTGAAGTTGCAAGGTTATGTCTGTAATCGTGTGCTCTAAAGATATAATCTCCGCAGGCAATCCCACGAGCCTTACACTCCCGAATCATCTGATTTGAAAATGTCTGTCCATTAAATGCACCACCCTTTTTATTTTTGAATAAATACTCCCCATTTTTTATTCCGTACTTTTTTTCATAATCGTTCACCAGTCCAACCAATAAGCTGGGAACAGGAATGACTTTTTCTCTCCGCATTTTGCTTTGATATATGCGCATCCAATTCTCATTGCCTTGTGAATAAAAGGCTCCCGATTTTATTGTACAAACCTCGCTTTTCCTAATTCCTGTGCAAAACAAAATCAAATACATCAACTGTAAATGCTCTGGAAATGCCGGCAGCTCCTTAATTAGATGAGCAATTGTTTTTTCTGGAACACTTCTTTCATTGTGTTCCGAAAAACCTTTTTTTAAAAATCGTTCCGGATAAAACTTCAACACTTCAATATTTTTCATTTTCAAAAACTGTAGAAATGTATGCATATGTGTGATATATCGGTTAAAAGTGGAATACTTAATATCGGACTCATCCAAAACAGACACATAATCCGCTATATCTTGCATCTCCAGTTCAGTTACTTTCTTACTCTGTCCATCCAGATATTTTAAAAATTGTGAAATAAAACTTATTGTATTTCGGATATTTGATAAAGACAGATCAGATATTCCGACCAAATATTTTGCGTATAATTGTAAATACCAACGATTTTCTTTTTCGTAAATATTAATAAATGAAAGGCTTTTAACAAGTGAACTGGCATTGATTCTCGATTTATCAAACTGAAACCTATCCATATACCAGATACACGCTCGCCAATTTGTCTCTGAATCTGTTAGAAATAACGTTCTTCTCGCAAACTCAACAATCTTAGAAGCCTGTTTTTTTATAATTTCCGACTCCTTGTTTAAATACAGATAAAATCTGTTTTCGTCTGCCTGTTCCATTTCTTCAATATCATCTATTCCGTACTTATCGCAAAACCGTATAAGTGCTTTTAATGGTTCTAAAAAATATCTTCGATGTCTTTGTACCTTATCCATATTCAGAATTTCACACAGCAATATTTTTGTCTGTCGCACCAACTGTGATGAATGTATCCTCGTTAAGTCCCATAACAAATCATTCTTATCAACCACCTGACGGAAAGATTGTGCTTTCTTCTTATTGGGGACATACAGCAAAAACAATTTGTCTTGCTTAAAAAACTCCTGTTCTACAGAGAAGGGCTTTCCTTGTGAATAGACATCCGGCATATTTTCTATTTTTAAACGATCAAATAAGCTCAGTAATTCCGCTTTATATTTTTCTGAAATATCCTCTTTTTCAAGAGAATCCATATACATTTTTCTCGTTTCATAGTTAATATCTGCAGTACACTGTATATCTGTATACTGAAAAAATTTGTATAACCGGTTATAGTATTTTGCTTCTCCAGTCGTAACTAAAGATATTTCTTCCTTTAATTTCTCAGATATTTTTTCCTGATATAACTTCGGAACAATTTTTAATACTGCCAAGGTAATCCCTCCTTCCTTTTACAGAAAATCTGCAATTTGGTATAAATCTTCATTATTTGAGTAGTATTGATCTGTCGCTTCTAGCAATCGTTCATTATTTTCACCCAAGTATTTAATGGTAGTTTCAACTTTCTTATGCCCCAGGGCAAAACGAATGTCATTCAAATCCCATCCTTCTTTTCTTCTTTCCTCCGCAAAATAGTGTCGGAGTTGATGCGGATGGGAATTGATATCCGTTTTTTTGGATAGCCTTTTCAACATGCTATACACAGAATCCGCATCTAATGGCTCTCCTTTGTTTTTTCCGGTTAATTTTGTAAATAGATACTCCGAGTTCATCAGACTTTTTCGGTTATCAGAAATGTACTTAACCAAGAACTCAAAAGTTGTATTACTTAACAAAGCCATTCTATATTCTGCATTTTTTGCTCTTGCCAAGTTGGTATTGGATTCACGATACCTTACCCAAACCGTCCTTCTTTCAAAATCAATATCTTCGGTATAATGGATTCCTAGAATTTCCCCTAATCTAAGACCGGTTTCTGCCATCATTGCTATCAGCAATCGATCTCTATCATTCGTACAGGCATTTATCAGCTCCTGTATTTCTTCGGATGTTATTTCTTCCAGATTAGGTTCTTCTTCTTTGAAGAAACCTTTAAACGAATTCACTGCATTTTGATGATTTACTCCCATACTGTCAAAATATGATACTTTTTTTACTCGTAAGACTTTAAGCATTGGCAAAACATCTTCCAGTGCCAAAAACTGGTAGTATCTGAAGACTGCACCAAGATACATATTGCAGGTCTTATTGCTCGTCTGTGTATTATGCTCAGTATGCTTTCCACTTTTAACCCAATACAAGAAATCAATAAAATGTTTATTCTGCTCTGAATAGGATAGCAATGTAATCTCATCCAATCCTATCGTTTGCTCCTGCAGATAATTGTAATAATATGAAAGTGCGAAGGCTGCGGATTTTACAGTATTCGGAGAAGCATTAATCTGATCCAGATGCTTCAAATACTTTGATGGAAGGATTTCAATTTCTTCAATATCAGAAATAATCAAAAAACGTGGTCTATTATCTTTCAAAACCGAAACAACCCTATATTTCAATCCACAGCCCTCCTTCCTTTCTTTTCGATTTGTTTGACTTCTTTGACTTCTTGATTTACATTATACACAAAGATGTCAAAATGTCAATTACGTTTTTGACTTCTTTGACTTTTAAAGGAATATCAATAAAGCATTTTTTGATTTCTTTATGTTTTAAATTGATTTTTAGGGATATAATTGATAAGATAAAATACAAGAAGTCAATTTATACAAAGTCAAAGAAGTCAAGAGGAGATTTGAATGAACGAATTTATATCAAATTCAGGCACACTAATAAATCCTGACAGCGTTTACGATCAGGAAAGATTCATCAATATACTTCAAATCATTTTACAGAAAAAAACACAAAAAGAATTATCTGAACAAACAGGCTTAAATAATGCAACCATTTCACGAATGCTCAACGGTGCCCGATCTGGAAGACCATATAAAAGCACTATTGATAAAATTGCAAAAGCCATTGATGATCCAGAACTTATCCAAGAATTATATGATGCAACGGGATATTCTTCTAAGAAAATACGGGAACGGAAAAAGATAATTGCAGACAATGGATTTTCTCTGGATCTCTCTACTGTTCAGGTGCATGAAAAATTTTTTTCTACCTTAATGCGTGGACTTTCCATGATGACAAGTCTGCATAAAGTTGAATGGACAATAAAATCCGGAACACCCAGATCATACGATTATTTAATTGAATTAAAAGAGGGAAATATAGATTATTGGTATATTAGATATGTAGATAGAATTACTTCTGATGAAGAAAGAAAAAAAGCCTTAACTGCCATTTATGGAGAATTTGCAAAATTGAAATTGGGCGGAAAAATCAAAGTTTCTTGCGCCACTCCTTCTTACGAAGATTATGATTATTTTGTTACAATTCCACCATACCAATTAAATACAAATGCTTCAATTATATATTTTGATTCTGAACTCGAAAGATTTGCAGACGAAACCTTTTTAGAGACAGCTTTACCACTTAAAGAAAATATTCCTGTTAAGGATTTTTGTAATCTTACCGAATCACTGATACTATAACTTTTTGATTTTATCACAGAGAGAGTTGCTTATGGCTCTCTCTTTTTTTAACGCTTCCTCCTCCCATATTCTAACTCATTATGGCAAATCATTTTCTAAAGCAAGTATCGCCTAGAGTAACTCAAAATCCCATTTCTAGATTATGATTCTCTGACGAACTTAATGGAGATTACGATTCCCCATACCCTCAATATCACAAAATATCAAATTTTGCTATTAGCTCATAATAAATTTTCTCAGCTATCTGTTTTTGCACTCATAGTTACCAAAAGCTTTTTATAACCATCTGCTTCTACCAGTAACAAAAATGTCAATAGTTTTTTAATCACTTTTTCAAAAAAGGCAAAAAAATAGAACGTATAGATTATTTCCATACGCTCTATCTCACATTTCATATTAAATTTTTGAATTCTACAAACTGGAAGTTATAGTGCAATCTTTTTCCATTTTCTAATCTTGGTTCTAAAGGTTCCGAACGGAGCAACTGTATTAACATGTATGAATTTGTATACTTCCCAGACAGCTGTTTTAGTTGCTTCGTCAGCCCATTTTCTCATATGTGGTTTAAATAATTCTTCATCACTCAGAGAATCAATCATTGCATAAATAGAGTTGATATTCTCATTCA
>NZ_QRNF01000052.1 GCF_003474435.1 Ruminococcus sp. AF46-10NS | reverse complement strand
AATCTGTCGTTCCAGATCATCTTTCTGTTTATGGCTGGAAACGCGACAATATCCAATTGTAATGCGATTTTTAGGCTTTACATTTATTACCTGGTTGAGTTGCTCGTCACAATAATATCTATAGCCACTTACTGTAGTATGATGCGGATGAAGTTTTCCATTGGCATCCTAATTTCGTAATGTCTGGGCGGATATGCCTATAATTTTTGAAAATTAATGTATAGAATAATATTTACTCAAAGCATCAACTCCTCAATAATATTCTACTCAAATATCTTATAAAACTCAACATGTACTTATATGATTTTATAATTTATATTTAACTGTTAATAACCTCCTGAATAAATCATAACTACTCTCAAATACTCCCATTATCTGCTGCATTTCGCTACTCCGCAATTGATACAGTATCTAAACTCCTCATTCATTACTTATTGCTTTTCGCAACCTTCAAGAGAACTTTCCTGATTCGGTTAAAACAACAGATTCGCCACCGTGAAACCAAGGCCCACGACCAGTGCCAGCAAAAGCGCCTCCATACATCGGATCAAACCTGTAATGGTATCTCCTGAAAACATATCGCGCAATGAATTGGTAAATGCAATTCCCGGTATCAGAAGCATGATATTTCCGATACTGATCAGATCCGCATGATGTCCAAGCCCGATCAGAACTGTAAGATTGGAAAGTACTCCGCCGGCTCCGCAGCAAAGAAGCACTGTCAGCAGCGAGTTTAATGCGCCCTTTTTTACAAAAGCCTCAAACAGCTTCAGAGCGATACCAATCAGCGCAGAAGCGATCATATCGTTGACATCTCCTCCGAAAAACACGGAAAAAGAACCTGAAATTACAGCATAGATCAAAATCTGCGTTTTAAAAGAATATCCTTGTTTATCCCGAATCTTTTCCAGCCCCTTCTGGATCTCCTCCGGCTTCGGCCGATACTCACAGATATATCTGGAAAGCTGGTTCAGGTCATCCAGCCGTCCCAGATCATTGGACATTCCCGGCACACGCCGCGTCTGGGTGCATATTCCAAAATCCTCTCCATAAATAGTCGTCACAATACTGGATGTGATAGAAAAGACATCCGCCCGGGTGGCTCCATATGCCAGGCAGATCCGCCGTATGGTATCTTCCACACGTCCAACCTCTGCTCCGCAGCAAAGAAGCTGTTCACCAATTGTCATCGCATAATATAAATACTGTTCCGCTTCCTCCCGCGTCATCCGGCATCCCTCACTTTCCTGCTTTATTTCATCTTTATCTATTTTAGGACACGTAAATATTAAAATCAACAAGGATTTTTTGTCTTAATATTCATTTCTTCTATATTTTCTCAAAGTAATAAGCAGATATTTTCGCTCAAAATAAAACACCACCCGGACAAAAAAGATATCTATCCCTTCTGTCCGGATGGTGTTTGTGTTTGAAACTCCAATGCTCTGCTCAGTTTTTATTTATTTGAAATCTAATAGATCTTATGCAAGTTTTCCACCAAGTTCACGGCAAGCTGCAAGTCCTTCATCATCAGGTGTGTTATTTACAATGAGTCCTTCATCCTCAACAAGCTCTGCGCCTGCGTCTTTTGCTCTGCCGCACCATGTTCTCATCCACTCTCCGTCGCCCCAGTCATAGGAACCGAAAAGCGCAACTTTTTTACCGGAAAGTTTGCCTTCCAGATCAGAGAAGAATGGCTCGAACTCACCATCCTCAAGCTCCTCATCTCCCATTGCCGGACAACCAAGTGCCAGAACATCATAAGAGAGAGCTTTATCTACATCTGCATCTGCAACTTCCATGATCTCAACATCCGCACCAGCTGCTTTTGCGCCTTCCTCAACAGCCTGTGCCATTGCCTCTGTGTTACCTGTGGAAGACCAGTAAATAATTCCTACCTTGCTCATCTTAAAAACCTCCTGTTTTTAAACTTTATATTATACGCACATCTGAGATGTACAGAGATGCTTCATACCAACAACCTGCAAAATCGAATACCCCGCACGGATCTGCGCCGCAGTAAACTCCCGGCACTTATCGTAGCTGTCAAAAATCCTGCGAGCCTGCTCCACATCATCATAAACCTTCCAGTAACCACACATCTTGCAGCCACTGCCTCCGAACTTCCGGAAGCCCTTCACATCTTCAATGGGATAACCCAGGAAAAGTCCGATCTCATGAGGAAACTCCGTCTTATGAAAAAATCTCTCCTTCAAACGGGCGATCATCTCATCCAAAGAACTATCTATATTATACCCATCCTGAAGCAAAAGTTTCCTGGCTTCATCCTGCTTAAGATATTCCTGCAG
Source organism: Ruminococcus sp. AF46-10NS (assembly GCF_003474435.1). Lineage (GTDB taxonomy): Bacteria > Bacillota > Clostridia > Lachnospirales > Lachnospiraceae > Blautia_A. The sequence goes on along the minus strand of NZ_QRNF01000052.1, from coordinate 17,201 downwards.
CATATCCGGCCGGTACACCAGAAGAAGATAATGCTTCCTGCATCCACAGATGATCTCCATACGGATACCTTCCCGTTCAAGACTCTCCTCATAATCCGAAATGATCTCCGGCAGCTCCGGCATTTTTTCCTTGGAAAAGGAAACAAGATTCGCCGGTTTCATTCCCATTAATACAGGGGAACAATGATAACCCATGACAGATTCAAATTTTGCACAAGTCATTTACATTCTCCTTTACGTTTTAGTTAGATTTTTCTAACTATTGTAAATATACTGCCAAAGTTAGTCTTTGTCAACTTATTTTTAAAAAATTTTCCTTGCGGACTTTTACTGATAAAATCCTATCATTAAGGGCACAATATTCCTTATAACAAACACTCTGTCAGACATCCGACTGCCCGTTCTCACCATTTAACCGAATCAGGTAAATCCCCTGCATGGTTGCAAATATCCACTACACCTGCAGCGTAAAAATACTTATTTACATCCAGCTCATAAAATGAAAATATTTCAGGATAATCAGATCAAAATCTCTTGACAAACCTCCCTCTGTCATGTATTATAATATCAGTAATAATTATTATTACTGAAAGGAGAGGACATTATGGCAGCACTTAAATACAGCCGTCAGCGAGAATCCATCAAGGAATTTCTGAGATCCAGAACAGATCATCCAACGGCAGATACAGTATACGAGAATCTTCGACAGATCTACCCGAACATCAGTCTCGGAACTGTCTACCGTAATCTTTCTCTTCTCAGTGACATCGGTGAGATCCGGAAGCTGACCAATTTCGGAAGCGCGGATCGCTACGATGGAAGGGTCGCACCACACTCACATTTCATGTGTACCAGATGCAACCGGGTGATCGATATGCAGTCAGACAGCCTTAACGGAATTCTTGAACAGGCAGCTGCAGAATTTATCCACGGAAAAGTCTTTGACGTAGACGCAAGCTTCTATGGGATCTGCAAGGAATGCCTGAAAAAAGAAGAAAAACAAGCTTGACAAAATAAAGATCACATGGTATTATGAAACAGTAATAATTACTATTATTAATTCAAAAGAAACAAAAATAAACAATATATTTCAAAAAAGAAAAGGAGATCATTACTATGGCTAAATGGGTATGTACAGTATGTGGATATGTTTATGAAGGCGAGCAGGCACCGGAAGCCTGTCCAGTATGTAAAGCACCAGCTTCTAAATTCCAGAAACAGGAAGGCGAGCTCTCATGGGCAGCTGAGCATGTTGTAGGTGTAGCTAAAGGCGTCAGCGAGGACATCCTTGCAGATCTGAGAGCTAACTTCGAGGGCGAGTGCTCTGAGGTTGGTATGTATCTTGCAATGGCTAGAGTAGCTCACAGAGAGGGATATCCGGAAGTTGGAATGTACTATGAGAAAGCAGCTTACGAGGAAGCAGAGCATGCAGCTAAATTCGCAGAGCTCCTTGGTGAGGTTGTAACAGACAGCACAGAAAAGAACCTTCAGATGCGTGTAGAGGCTGAAAACGGCGCTACAGCAGGTAAATTCGACCTTGCAAAACGTGCGAAAGCAGCTAACCTTGACGCAATCCATGACACAGTACATGAGATGGCTAAAGACGAAGCAAGACACGGCAAAGCATTCGCTGGACTGCTTAAGAGATACTTTGGTAAATAAGAAATCCGCATAAAATCGGAATTTTTACAAGAGGGAACCACGTAAAATGGTTCCCTCTTTTTTAATGTTTCTGATGGAGATGTGCAAATTAGTGTACAGATTTTTCAATCTTCCGCACACTATCTGCTCTTACCTGCTCCCGAAGCTCCGTTAGATAATCTGAGAATTTCACCTGTTCATTTCCGTAGGTCATCTGCAGGTTATATTCCAGTGGGATCCAGGTTTTGATGTCGGATTCATTGTGCTGGATCAGCGCTTCCAGTTTGTCCAAAGCTTTGTAGATTCTGGATTCCAGAGTCTGCTGTGCTTCCATTTCCTGATACAGTTCTGCCATCTCTTTATCAAATGGTTCCGGCAGAGTTTTCACCCATTCACCCAGCACATCGGCTTCTTTTTCTGAATCTTTTACTGTTTTTTCAAAAGCTGGGATATCCCCGGTAAAAGCTTCTCCCATATCATGGATCAGACACATTTTCATGATCTTCAGAAGATCTGCCTCCGGAAACTCGTCGCTGACAAAATATGCCATCAGAGAAATTCTCCAGGAATGCTCCGCAACACTCTCCCGCCTGCCTCCGGATGTATAGCAATGACGCACTGCATCTTTTAATCGTTCTGCAACAGAAAGTACTTCAATCAGTTTTTCTGGTTTCATATTCGTTCTCTCTCCTCCGTCTTTTCATAATATTTTCACTGACACCAATTCTGTTCATTACTATACCATATCTCCGGTCATGGAAAACAGATGAAAAACAGAAGATTCCATTCTGAAAAAATTTGTCTCAACTAATTTATAAAAAAAATATAAACTTTATTGCATTTTTCTCCATAATAGTCATAATGAAATTATAAACAAAAGAAAGAAGGTGATTGCCGATGGATATTACGGTGTCGGATGAGGTCTCACAGGAATATCATGAGCTTGTGAAGAACATCCTCTGTAACAGAGAGTTCCTGAAGCTGAGCCTGTACACCCACCACCAGTGGACCACACGGCTCATGCACAGTATCAATGTTTCTTACCTCTCCTGGTTCATTGCCAGGAAGCTGGGATGTGACGAGAAAGCCGCCGCAAGGGCAGGGCTTCTCCACGATTTCTGTCCCTATGACTTCAGGGCGGAGACACCAACCGGTGAGCATCAGGCGTTTTATCACCCGAAGGCTGCCGCAGACAACAGTGCCGCACACTTTGATGTCACGGACAGAGAACTGGATGCGATACTCTCACATATGTTCCCTCTGGGACCTCTTCCACGCAACAAGGAAGCCTGGATCATCAGCTTTGCCGATAAGGCCTGCGCTATTGCGGAAGGCTGCCATATCGCCATTGCACTGGCCAGACGCAACCGGATCGTCATCAATCCGGCATAATTTCCACACAAAAAACAGGGCCGTCACCACTTCTGACGAGCCCTGTTTTTGTGTGGAAATTTATTTTATGGTAATACTTTGCAGATTACTTTCTATATCTTAGTTCTCTTTCACAACAACCTTATCCAGATGCCAGATATCATCTACATACTCCTGGATAGTTCTGTCGGATGTGAACTTACCGCTGCATGCTGTATTGAGAAGTGCCATCTTAGCCCAGCGTTTCTCATCCTTATATGCTTCCTCAACACGCTTCTGTGCCTCTGCATAGGAACGGAAGTCGCCAAGGATGAAGTACTGGTCAGGTCTCGGCATGTTGCGTTTGTCGAGAAGTGAATTGTAGATGTCACGGAACATCTCTGTATCGCTGGAGAAGGTTCCGTTGATCAGCTGCATCAGTACCTGACGGATCTCCGGATCTGTGTTGTAGATGAAGTCCGGATCATAACCGCCGTTGTTCTCATAGTTGATGATCTGGTCGGAGCTCATACCGAAGATAAATGCATTCTCCTCGCCAACCTCCTGTACGATCTCAACGTTAGCACCATCCATGGTTCCAAGTGTCGGAGCACCGTTCAGCATGAATTTCATGTTACCTGTACCGGAAGCCTCTTTACTTGCTGTGGAGATCTGCTCGGAAACATCTGCTGCCGCAAAAATGATCTCAGCGTTGGATACACGGTAGTTCTCGATGAATACAACCTTCAGCTTGCCGTTGATGGAAGCATCATTGTTTACAACATCTGCCACACAGTTGATCAGCTTGATGATCTTCTTTGCACGTGCGTAAGCTGCGGAAGCTTTTGCACCAAAGATAAATGTTCTTGGATAGAAATCCATCTCCGGATGTGCCTTGATCTGGTTGTACAGATAGATCACATGCAGGATGTTAAGAAGCTGACGTTTGTACTCATGAAGTCTCTTAACCTGGATATCGAAGATAGAGTGCGGGTCAACCTCAACACCATTGTGCTCCAGGATATATTTTGCAAGACGCTCTTTGTTCTTGAACTTGATGGTCATGAACTCCTGAAGAGCCTTCTCATCGTCTGCGTAAACCTTAAGCTTGGAAAGCTGGGAAAGATCTGTGATCCAGTCCGGTCCGATCTTGTCTGTTACCCAGTCAGCCAGAAGCGGGTTTCCATGAGCAAGGAAACGTCTCTGTGTGATACCGTTTGTTTTGTTGTTGAACTTCTCAGGCATCATCTCATAGAAATCCTTCAGCTCCTGATTCTTGAGGATCTCGGTATGAAGGCGTGCAACACCGTTTACAGAGTAGCCTGCAACGATCGCAAGGTGAGCCATCTTAACCTGTCCGTCATAGATGATCGCCATCTTCTTAACCTTCTCGAAGTTTCCAGGATATTTCTGCTGGATCTCAAGAATGAAACGACGGTTGATCTCCTCGATGATCTGGTATACACGCGGAAGCAGTCTGGAGAACAGCTCGATCGGCCATTTCTCAAGTGCCTCGGACATGATGGTGTGGTTGGTGTAAGCACAGCATTTTGTTGTGATATCCCATGCCTGATCCCAGCCAAGACCTTCCTCATCGATAAGAATACGCATCAACTCTGCAACTGCAACTGTCGGATGAGTATCATTCATCTGGAATACAACCTTCTCATGAAGCTTGGTAATGTCGTCGTGTGTTTTTTTGTATTTGGCAATCGCTGCCTGAAGGCTGGCAGATACGAAGAAGTACTGCTGTTTCAGACGAAGCTCTTTACCTGCCATATGGTTATCATTCGGATAAAGCACCTCTACGATAGTACGTGCAAGGTTCTCCTGCTCTACTGCGTTGTGATAATCACCCTTGTCAAAAGAGTCAAGGTTGAAGTCTACGATCGGCTCTGCATCCCAGATACGAAGTGTGTTTACAACATCGTTGTTATAACCTGTGATCGGCATATCGTAAGGAACAGCCTTAACTGCCTGATATCCTTCATGGATGAATTTATTCTCGTTCTTCACCGGATCCCACTCAACGCGTACATATCCGCCGAAATGAACCTCTTTTGCATACTCTGGCCGACGGAGCTCGAAAGGATAGCCGTTCTTCAGCCAGTTATCCGGTGCCTCTACCTGATAACCGTCACGGATCTCCTGCTTAAACATACCATAACGGTAACGGATTCCGCATCCGTATGCACAGTAGTTCAGAGTTGCAAGAGAATCCAGGAAGCATGCTGCCAGTCTTCCAAGTCCACCGTTTCCAAGAGCCGGGTCCGGCTCCTGGTCTTCGATGCAGTTAATGTCAAGTCCAAGCTCCTCAAGGGCTTCCTTAACCTCGCCGTATGCTCCAAGGTTGATCAGGTTGTTTCCAAGGGCACGACCCATAAGGAACTCCATGGACATATAATATACAATCTTCGGGTCCTGTTTTTCATACGCCTTCTGGCTCTTGAGCCAGTTATCAATGATTACATCTTTTACTGTGTAGCTTACAGCCTGGAAAATCTGCTCCTGTGTAGCCTCTTCCAGTGTTTTTCGATAAAGGAATTTTACGTTTTCTTTTACGCTTTTTTTGAATTCCTCTTTCTCAAACTGCTTGTCGATCATTAGTTCTCCTCCTGTACTTTGGATACTCCCAGTGTTACAGCCTCTTTGTTGATGTTCCATTCTTTGGTGTAACCCTCTGCATCTCCCAGAACAATGTTTTCTGCCAGTACTTCACATTTGATCTCATCCTGGTTTGCTTTCATGATATCCATGATCTTATCGTTATCTTTTGCATAGACAATGATCTTGTCCATGACTTCGAAACCAGCCTCTTTACGCATGGTCTGCACCTTACTGATGATCTCGCGGACAAAGCCCTCCTGGATCAGTTCAGGTGTAAGGTTTGTATCAAGGACAACGGATGTCTCACCGTCTGTCTCTGTAACATAACCCTCGCTCTGGGCTGTTTCGATCAATAAGTCTTCCTCTGCAAGCTCGACCTTATTTCCGTCAATGTCAAGAACGAGAACGCCATTGTCTCTCAGCTCTTTCATTGCTGCGGTTCCGTCGATCTCAGAGAGTGCGGTACGGATGCCGTTCAGAAGCTTACCGTATTTCGGTCCTACTGTACGGAGCTGCGGCTTGAAGCTGTAGGAAATGAAGGACTCTACATCATCTGCGAATTTCACTTCTTTTACATTGAGTTCATCTGCGATGATATCTGTGTAGAATTTATCCATAGCTTTCTCAGCCTTTACATACATGGTTCCGATCGGCTGACGGTTCTTGATGTTTGCAGTATTTCTGCATGCACGACCAAGAACAACGATCTCAAGAAGCTCTTCCATGTTTGCCTCAAGATCCTTGTCGATCCATGCCTCATTTACCTCCGGGTAATCGCAGAGATGGATACTCTCCGGAGCGTCTGCGTCAATGCTTCTTACAAGGTTCTGGTAGATATCCTCAGTCATGAACGGGATCATCGGAGCTGCAGCCTTGGCAACAGTTACCAGTGCTGTGTAAAGTGTCATGTAAGCATTGATCTTATCCTGCTCCATGCCCTTTGCCCAGAAACGCTCACGGCTTCTTCTTACATACCAGTTACTCATATCGTCAACAAATTCCTGGAGTGCTCTTGCAGCCTCCGGAATCTTGTAGGAACCAAGATCCTCATCGACAGTCTTTACCATGGTATTCAGCTTGCTGAGCAGCCATTTATCCATAACCGGAAGCTTATCGTAATTTAAAGTATATTTAGTTGCATCAAAATTGTCAATGTTAGCATACAGTACAAAAAATGCATAGGTGTTCCACAGAGTGCTCATGAATTTTCTCTGTCCTTCCACAACTGCCTTGCCGTGGAAACGGTTCGGAAGCCACGGAGCACTGTTGATGTAGAAATACCAGCGGATAGCATCTGCGCCGTATTTGTTCAGTGCATCAAACGGATCTACTGCATTTCCCTTGGACTTGCTCATCTTCTGTCCGTTCTCATCCTGTACATGTCCCAGAACGATTACATTCTTATACGGAGCCTTGTTGAAAAGCAGTGTGGACTCAGCAAGAAGGGAGTAGAACCATCCTCTTGTCTGGTCAACAGCCTCGGAGATGAAATCTGCCGGGAACTGCTGCTCGAACAGATCTTTGTTCTCAAACGGATAATGATGCTGTGCAAAAGGCATTGCTCCTGAATCAAACCAGCAGTCAATTACCTCCGGTACACGGTGCATGGTCTTTCCGCAATCCGGGCACTTCATGGTGATATCATCAATGTATGGGCGGTGAAGCTCGATAGTCTTCGCACGCTCGTCACCACTCTTCTCATAGAGATCCTGGCGGCTTCCTACGGATTCCATATGTCCGCACTCACACTGCCAGATATTCAGTGGTGTTCCCCAGTAACGGTTTCTGGAAATACCCCAGTCCTGACGTTCTCAAGCCAGTCACCGAAACGTCCCTTACCGATGCTCTCCGGAATCCAGTTAATTGTATTATTGTTACGGATCAGATCATCCTTTACTGCTGTCATCTTGATGAACCAGGACTCACGTGCATAGTAGATAAGCGGTGTGTCACATCTCCAGCAATGCGGATAATCATGCTCGAATTTCGGCGCATCAAAAAGCTTGCCCTCTTTGTCAAGGTCTGTGAGAACCATCGGGTCAGCTTTCTTTACGAATACACCGGCATACGGTGTCTCCTTGGTCATGTTACCCTGTCCGTCTACGAACTGTACGAACGGAAGGTCATACTCACGTCCCACACGGCTGTCATCCTCACCAAATGCAGGTGCGATATGAACGATACCGGTACCATCACTCATGGTAACGTAGTTATCACAGGTTACAAAATGAGCTTTTTTGCGCTGTTTTGCTGCTGCCTCGCCTGTGCATGCAAAAAGCGGCTCATATTCCTTACGCTCAAGATCTGTTCCTTTATATTTCTCAAGGATCTCATATGCAGGCTCATCATCCTTTGCAAGCTTGCCGAGAACCTTATCCAGAAGTGCTTCTGCCATGTAATAGGTATAGCCGTCCGCTGCTTTTACCTTGCAGTAGATCTCATCCGGGTTTACACAAAGTGCAACGTTGGATGGAAGTGTCCACGGTGTTGTTGTCCATGCCAGGAAGTATGCGTCCTCACCAACAACTTTAAAACGGACGATTGCAGAACGCTCTTTAACAGTCTTGTATCCCTGGGAAACCTCCTGTGCGGAAAGCGGAGTTCCACAACGCGGGCAGTAAGGAACGATCTTGAAGCCTTTGTAAAGAAGACCTTTTTCCCAGATCTCTTTCAGTGCCCACCACTCGGACTCGATAAAGTTATTGTCGTATGTTACATAAGGATGCTCCATGTCAGCCCAGAAACCAACTGTAGATGAGAAATCCTCCCACATTCCCTTGTATTTCCATACGCTCTCTTTACACTGCTGGATGAACGGCTCCATTCCGTACTCCTCGATCTGCTCCTTGCCGTCAAGGCCAAGCTTCTTCTCGACCTCAAGCTCAACCGGAAGTCCGTGAGTATCCCAGCCTGCTTTTCGCGGAACCATGTAGCCCTTCATTGTACGGTATCTCGGAATCATATCCTTGATAACTCGTGTCAGAACGTGTCCGATATGTGGCTTACCATTTGCGGTAGGCGGTCCGTCATAAAATGTGTATGTCTCGCCCTCTTTACGGCTGTCCATACTCTTTTCGAAAATCTTATTGTCTTTCCAGAATTTCTCAACTTCTTTTTCACGGTCAACAAAATTCAGATTCGTGTCAACTTTACGATACACAATATTTACCTCCTGTGTCTGATTACTGGCTGCTGTCTCATCTATGAGGCCACAGCGGATTACTTCTTCACAGATACCTGTTCGTGCCAATGCCTCGGGCACTTATAAAAAAAGACCCCATCCTGTAAAAGGACGAAGTCTGATTCGCTGTACCACCTGTTACATTATACGGGCCTGTGTCCGGATTCCTGCGTCTTTCTTTACAGTTTCTTATTGATTCTGCTGCAGGCTCCTGTGTCATGTCTTTCCATGGCGGACATTACTGTATCTGCCGATATATGTTCCCTGTAACGGAGGAAATCCGTCAGTTCTTACTTGATCATTATCTGTATCTCAGATACTCTTCCCGGCTGCGCCGGACAACTTCAGAACTGAAGCTCAGGAGTGATATTCCATCATACTTACTCGCCCCGGGCTCTCACCCTCCCCGGTTCGCTGAAAGCTTTCCATATGACTTACTGTCTCCGTCTTCGCTTTTTCATATACGCTGTATATTATAGGTTGGGGAAATTCCATATGTCAAGTGTTTTTGCCGGATTTCAGCGGTTTTCCTCTTATTATATGTATGTTCATTCTATCTTAATGGAATTTTCACAGACTGAAAGTAGTTTTTCCAGAAGGAAAGTGGTATACTACTACAGAATCTCACGGGTAAAATACAACTATTATTGAAAGGTCTATTAAAATGAGTATTACGAAAAAACGATCTCTGCGCCGGATCTTTGCCGGAATCCTCTGCATGGGAATCCTGGTTACAGGCGCACAGCCATGTGCAGCTGCTGCTTATGGATATGATGAGTACGGTGATCCTATTGTCACCGCAACACCAGTTCCTGACAGCCAGAGCGGACAGGCTGCACAGGTCACACCTGCCCATTCCAGTTACTACAACCAGGCAGCTGATACCGACTCCATTGACGGCTGGCCAACCGGCCCAAATATCGAAGCACAGGCGGCAGTTCTTATGGATGTAAATACAGAAGCAGTTCTTTACTCCAAGAATGCTGACACTAGGCTTTATCCCGCAAGCATTACCAAGATCATGACAACACTTCTGGCATGTGAGAATTTAAGTTCCAAGGATAACATCGTTGTTTCCGAGAACGCTTCAACCAGTGTAACTGCCGGCGATTCCAGTATTTATGCAGCTCCTGGTGAAGAATTTACACGAAATCAGGCACTGATGGCTGTTATGCTCCAGTCTGCAAACGAGATGTCTGTAGCAGTAGCAGAACAGGTTTCCGGCTCTGTAAAAAAATTCACAGAACTTATGAACTGGCGTGCAAAGCTTTTTGGGTGTAAAAACACTCACTTCAACAATCCGAATGGCCTTCCGGATGAGAACCATTACACCACAGCTTCTGACATGGCCAGAATTGCAAAATCCGCCTGGCTGAATCCGCTTTACCGTAAATTCTGTACCAGGCGATATTATGAAATCCCAGCCACCAATAAATTCGCAGAAGCACGCCAGCTTCTCAATCACCACAAGATGATCAAAAACGGCGAATACTACTACGAGGGTGTCCTTGGCGGAAAAACAGGATACACAGATGCTTCCGGCAATACTCTTGTCACCTACTGCAAGCGCGGAAACATGACTCTGGTTGCAGTGATCCTGAATTCTACTTCTGCTGCAAATGCCTACAGCGACACTGCTTCACTTTTTAATTATGGTTTTGAAAATTTTGAAAAAGTGGATATGAAAGTTTCCATGAATCCAGTCCCATTTAAGGTACTCCCATGTGACAAATATATCCTTAAAGATAACGGAAATACTTATCCGTTTTATTACAAGACTAAAGTTTATGTAACTTTGCCAAAAGGCATCAAGAAATCAAAACTTAACAAACGCCAGGCCGTTCTCTCGAATGCTGCCGGCCCGCTGCGTCTGAAAAGCAAATACTACTATAATAAACATCTGGTTGGCTGGGGAATGCAGTACGAACGGAATGTCGTATCAGACCTGCTTCTCCAGACCTCTTCTTAAAAGTTTCTTGCGGCGGAGAGATTCATGCTTTTCACGGATCTCATCCGCTGCTTCTGTATCATTCACTTTCAGGGTTTTTACTCCGAAATATTTTCCCTCGTCTGTTTTACGGATACGGATCTTTCCTGCAACAGGGCCATGCTCATGGCAAAGCGCAAGACAATAATATACCTTGGAATTATTGGTACTGAACCAGCGGATCTTTCGCTTTGCCGGACATTTACAAACAGGACATATCGTACTGATCATATTCCGGTCTTTCATTAATCGCTCTTTTGATACAAATTCCCTGGACACAAACTTGTCGTGATCTGTATAGAAAATATAGATTTCTTTCTCTTTTGACTTCGGATTCTGGTATACATCCAAGGATGGATGACGGATCATGCAGGCTTCGTCAATCTCCAGAAGAATCCTTGCCGTATAGCTGGCATCTGCCAGTGCACGGTGAAAATCCCGGTTCTTTGGAAGATTAAGATAGTCAATGGCATATTCCAGAGAACGTCTGGCAATCCCATCTTCGAATTTCACACTGAAAAGCTTCTGCACATCATAATAATGTACCGGTCCGGGCATCAGTTTCAGAAGATTATAATATTTCATATTCCGCTGAAGTTCCATAACATCCTGATTTCCCCAGGTAAAAAAACGGTACTCCTCTCCGCACCATTCCAGAAAATTTCGGATAGCTCTTGGAAACGGGATTCCATTCTCAAGCTCATGATAATCCACATGGATCACCTCATGGATGCTGTCGTGGATCCAGTGGTACACTTTGGGCTTGATCAGGCACTGGAAGGTGTCGATGATCTCTCTTTTTTCATTTAATTTTACTGCCCCGATCTCAATGATCTCAAAAGGAAGCCGGCTGTCCGGATGTCTTCTTCCGTCCGGATTCTGGTTCCATTCCAGGTCAAATACAATATAGTTCATGGGTTTTCTGTCCTCTTATCTGACAGTGTGTACAGATATCTTTATGAAGAGCAGGCACTGTGTTCTGCTCCTCTATATCTTATGAACGCAGCTGCTTCATGGTCTGATCCCGGTTATTTCCCGGTTCTGCACTCGGAAACAGAATAAATCGCTTCGAACAACTCCTGCTGAAAGCGCTCTGTATCTGCGTCTGTCAGAATCATATCTTTTATTTTTTCTTCATCGTGAAGCCACCAGCGGAAATCGCATAATGTGGCACCCCGTCCGGCACCATCGGAGCAATCCACATCCAGGAGCACTTTTTCTGTCTTAAAGAACTCCGGATGAAGGAGATACATAAACGGTACTGCATCGTGAATACTTGCCACGCAGCGATATTTGGAAGAATTTTCAAGTACATAGCCAGCCATATCTCCACAGGCTCTGGCTGTCGGATCACCGGACTGGCATAATTTCATGATCTGGTTTCTGGTAAGATTGCATTTCAGGGTAGCATCCAGTCCGCACATCACCAGTGGGATACCGGAATCGAATACGATCTTCGCAGCTTCCGGATCTGCATAAATGTTGAATTCTGCTGCCGGTGTGATGTTTCCGCCTTTTGCTGCGCCGCCCATAAATACAATTTTTCCAATCTTATTCTTTATTTCAGGAAAAACCTTCAACAGAAGTGCAAGATTAGTCATTGGCGCAGTTTCAATCATTACTACCTGCTTACCTTCCGGAAGTCTGTTCAGAAGCTCACGGATAAAAAGCACTGCATTGTCTGATACAGCCTCTGATTTTGCTTCCGGCAGCACACAATGGCCAAGCCCTGTCTCTCCGTGAAATTCTTCCGCATGAAGTACCTCTTTCACAAGAGGACCTTCCTGGCCTCTTGCCACCGGAACATTCAGTCCGTAAAAATCTACCAGCTCCAGTGCATTCTTTGTCACTTTATCAATGGTATTATTTCCTGCAAATGTTGTCACTGCAAGAAGCTCCAGCTCGTCCTGATGCGCTGCCGCATATGCCAGCGCAATACCATCATCGATTCCCGGATCACAGTCCATGATAACCTTGATTCTCTCTCCCATATATTCACCTCTGTAAAAACTCTTTCCCCAATTTTATAGTATTGCCGAATTTCCGCTGTTTATCTGTTCCAAGTATAACAGAGTGAGGATGTAGTGTAAAGTTAATCAGAATTCACCTCTGTACTTCAGGCTGAAACATAAAGAACCCCTCTGCCGGGTATTGACAGAGGGGTGGAAAAAAAGGGGGTTATATTCATTTATATAAACAAATGCAATGTGCAATTTGGAGTTTTAAGTCAGGCGGATAAAATTATCCGCATTCGGTCAACCAGCCATTATCTGGTTATCTCTGCAATATCCGTTTGGGTTGTTCCGGATATTGGCTTCAAAGTAAATGCCGATCAATCAATAGAAACAAATTTCTTCTCTTCTGCTTCTTTCTTAGTCTCTTCCTTCGGGAAGGTTACATAAAGGATTCCGTTCTCATATTTCGCATGGATATCTTCATGCTTAATGCTCGAGCCTACATAAAAGCTTCTGTTGCAGGTTCCTGTATAACGTTCTCTGCGAACATATTTACCTTTATCATCCTTCTCGTCCTTCTTCTCTTCTCTGGTGGCCTGAATGTTCAGATAACCATTCTTCAGCTGGATCTTCACATCCTCCTTCTTAAAGCCCGGAAGATCGATCTCCAATTCATAATTACCATCTACGTCACGGATATCTGTCTTCATCATATCCTTTACCTGAGGATAAGCATTGGAAACTGCCTGACGGCCTGTTGGATATCCCATAAAATCATCAAATAAATCTTCTCCGAAAATACTTGGCATTAACATAACTCATTCCTCCTGATCTATATTCGCTGCGTGCTGTGCAGCCATTTTTAATTTACTGTTTCAGAAAACATCTGAAAATTCTGTAAGAACTTTCTCCGGAAGACTTCTTTTTCTCTCTCCCTTTGTTCTGTATGTACTATAACACGTATTATTAGCACTGTCAAGACTCGAGTGCTAATTATTTTGTGAAGAATTTGTGAAGCCTTGATTTTATGCAATGTCATTAACTTAAAGCAGACGATATTTATTCTAAAAAAATTAGATGTCTTCTGCTTTTTTTGATATGCTTATATTGTAAAAAAAACCATGAACCTGCCGCAGAAAAGGATGTGATGCTGATGAAACATTCTCAAAAACGTACATTCATGGACATAGAAAAAATGAGTTCTAATGAATTTAAGGCATTTTGTCGGCAGACGGCTCAGACATTAATATTCCTACCACTGCTGAAACGCTGGAACTGTATGGTTCTGCAAGCCGAAAAAATACAAAACCCCAGGCTCAAATAGGATTAGGCTGTATCTATGATGTAATGAATCGCATGATACTAGAAAGTGATTGTAACAAAGTAAAATTTGATGAAATGCGCCTGGCAGAAAAGCAATTAGAGCGAATACCGGAAACAATAGGAAATATTCCATTTATCATTATCATGGACCGAGGATATCCTTCTACACCTGCGTTTATACATATGATGGATAAAGATATTAAATTTATCGTACGTTTAAAAAGCAGTGATTATAAAAAAGAACAAAGCAGTCTGTCGGAAAATGATCAATTGGGTCAATCGGATATTCGCAATCCGCTTTCGCTACTTGCTCATAACCGAATAACTGCTCCGCAGTTTATCAGGAGGGGCTTGTACCCCTCCTGATACAAGTAAGTCCCACCCACTGCTTATTGCTCCTCGCAATTGAAGCAGGGGACTTACTTGATTCGGTTAAAATAAAACTTGATAAGTCAAGAATCAGACATTATGAAGGGACGATAGATGGAGAACGTATGAAAGAACTGGGAGAAAAGATATGAATTCATTCGTTAAAGCGACAGCCCCATACTCCGATTACATTTGTATAAAAATATACGATAAGACCAGATGTAAGTGCATATACTACATTACATGCAACATCTCCCATACCATAAGCTATTTTTTCTGATATGCTTGTCTTCATATGCATTCCCCACTTATTTTCCATTCCGCTTATTTAAATCCTCAATAATCTGCGGATACATTTTATCAAGTTTGTAAAATCTTAACAATATAATATTCAATACTCCAACAACAAACGGAACCGCAATAAACAGCAGTTTAATTGCAAGTACTGCGGATCCTGCCTGTGTATCTGCAAATGACAGTGTTCCATCATATTTGCTGAAATTGAGTACCCATCCAATGACCGCCGTAACAATACCTGCTGCGATTGTTCCTACAAATCCCTGCATACTAAATGTCAGACCTTCAACACGAATTTTCGTTTTCCATTCCCCATATTCAACTGCATCACTTACCATCGCAGAAGACACTGCAAGCAAGAAGCAATATCCTATTCCCCTCATAGCAGCTGTAATAATCAGTACCGTTGTATTTTCTGTAAATGGTAACAATATCACATAGCTGACACAGATAATAATCCAGCCAAACATCGTAGTCTTTCCTTTTCCATACTTCTTCACAACCAGATGTACAAAGAAAAAGGTTACAATTGCAGGAACTATATAAGCCGTATTCAATACACTAATCATACTGCTATTATGAAGAACCGCCTTACTATAATATGTATTTACCGTACTAATAGCTTGGAAGAATATATTAATACAAATAGATATCACCATCAGCATATGCCAGTATTTATTTTTCAGCACTGCTTTTACTCCGTCAATAACACGAATCTTTTCTGTCTTCTCTTCTTCATTTTCATGAATTCTCTCTTTACACCCTGCAAAACATAAAAAGAACAGAATTGCTGCAATAACTCCAAATATTCCATATACGATACTCCACGCTTTCTTTTCCCCCACATACTCTGTCATAAAGTTTACCAATGGGAGTGTTCCTGCTGTAACAAGGAGACTTGCAATCTGTCTGTATAATAGAACATCAGGAATGTTCCCATAGATGCCCAGATAATATTGCTTGCCGCATCACCGCAGCCATAAGCCATCTTTTCTTTTAGAGCAAGTTTCTTTCCTATTGTATCCATCACTTCATTCCTCCTATCCGACATTCATCACATTCTTTTCATCTGATACAACACACAACCATGACTATCTACTTCTTCTGCTGCTTCAGTTGCTTTTTTGCCGGACCAGATTTCTTTTGCATCCTCTTTGATATATATTTCTGCTAATTTATCAGGAATTTCTTTCTTTTTATCCGATACATTAAATATTGCAATATATGTATTCTCTTCGTTTTCTCCTGACCAGACAATCCATTCATCGTCTCTGTACTCTTGTCTCTGTCCATCCAGTGTACGATGCATCTCGTTTACCTCTGTATTTGTTAACAATGAGAGCGTCCACTCATCCAAATCAGCTAGTTCTCCGCCATACATCAATGGTGACTGAAAGATAGACCACAATGTGATCATTGTCTTTTGTTCTGGCTTTGTAAAGCAGGTCATACGGTCTGCCTTTCCACGTTCACCTGAGCGGATTCCAATATGCCCCAATGGAAGCATGTCACAATCAGGCCAGTTTCCTTTACGAATAAATGGTGACCAATAATTACAGCGGTCAAACATATCATACAGCAATTCCCACTCATCCCAGAAATCATCTGTCAATCTCCACATATTTGCAGTTTTTTGAAGAAAACTTCCATCCTGCAGTCTTGCCGGTCCCGGCGAAAGGGAAAGTACAATGTCCCGTCCCGTTTTGTCGATAGCCTTTCGAATCCCTTCAATTTCCTTTCTATGTGAATCTCTGTAAATCGTTGAATATGCGATATCATCAACTTTAATGAAATCAACTCCCCAAGAAGCATACAATTCCATAAGCGAATCATAATATAACTGTCCTTCTGGAATTGACATATCCACTCCATACATATCTGAATTCCATGGACAGATACTGTTTATTGCAATCTGATCTGCTGTCTTATCCGTTCCTTTGATATGCATTCTTCCATGAACAGCCTGTCTTGGTATTCCCCTTAAAATGTGAATACCGAATTTCAACCCTAATTGGTGTACATATTCAGCAAGTGGTGCAAACCCAACTCCATCTGCTGAACTTGGAAAACGATTTTCAGCCGGAAGCACACGACTATATTCATCTATCTTCAAATCCGCAAACTTGCGATATGCTGCTGACTCAGCTCCTGGCTCGTACCACTGAATATCTACAACCACATAGTTCCATCCATATTTCTTAAGCTTTTCTGCCATAATATCTGCATTTCTTTTTACTTCTTCTTCTGTAACAGACGCTCCATATACATCCCAGCTGTTCCATCCTTTTGGTGGTGTTTTTGCAAATTCTAACATATCTCTTTCCTTACCTTTCCATTTTATTTTAGGGTGCACAAAATACAGGTCACCTTTTACAAACTGACTTCTTTCTTCTAATAACTATAGCTTTTTACTTTTCTGTGAATTTGAATCGATTCGTTTCCTGTCTGAATTTTTAGATTATTTTTGTCTTTTCTTTCTCTTGTCTACATT
>NZ_QRNF01000051.1 GCF_003474435.1 Ruminococcus sp. AF46-10NS | reverse complement strand
TTGTCAACTGTAAATTTCATTTTTCTAAAATTCTTTTTAATTGTTTGTTTTTCAAAAACAATTATTTGCAACAGCTCAGTTATAATACCACTGGAAGTTATGCTTGTCAACCATAAAATTCAAATTTTTTGGATTATTTTGTTTGTTGGGCTAAATGTGTTAATTTCCATTGGCATGGAGGTGCCACTGGCTACGCACATCACATTTCCAATGTGAACAGTGCGAGGGAAGGCGATCTCAGAGTTCCGAAGCCCGAACGCCCTCCCTCGCGCTCCCACCCCGTTGGGCACGGAACTCGTGTTACATCTTCGATGTGTAACACTATTGACTTTTGTCTGTATGCTTCGGTATTCAATATGGAACGTTATGCCGAAGATGTTCCTCACGTCACACTATTCTGACCGTATCGTTATACCAATACCGTCTCACCCCCACACTACTTCCCACAACGCAGGACAGGGCGCGAATCGCGTCCGCATCCGTCCTTCACCGAATTGATTACCAGCCGTGGAGCTGGGGTCTGTCCGGGCAACTCTGCAGGAGGGTCGAAACTACTTGGGCTGCGGGGATCGGCGTTATTTTCAAAAATCCTGCTGTTTGAGCGCAGCGAGTTCAGGATTTTGGGAAATGGTTTTAGCCGATCCACGGAGTCCTAGTAGTTTCCCCCGACGAAGCCCTGCCCGGACAGACCCCAGCTCCACGGCGTACGTTCGTTAATAACCACAAAAAAAGCAGGTAGCTCCGCACTGCTCCTGCTAATCTTCACTATTCACACTCGCTCACTTCATATTAGCGAATCTCTCCACAGCCTTAGTAAAACTCTCTATCGTCTTATCCGGATCTCCATGGGTGATTCCATCCCGTATACAATGATGGATATGGCCCTCCAAAACAACCTGTCCCACCTTATGCAAGGCCGACTTTGCCGCATTTATCTGAGAAAGAATATCCTCACACGGAATATCCTCATCTACCATCCGATCAATAGCCTGTACCTGTCCAACAATCTTCTTCAGTCTTCTGTGAAGGTTATCCGCATCCATACACTGCTTCATACTACTCCCCCCCATTATGCAAAGTTCATTTCATTTATTATTTTAAAGGCCTCTAACTTTCTTGTCAAGTTTTTCTCACACCCAAACATTTTTTCCGGAAAAGCAAAAAAAGCCCAGGACATACCATCTCAGTCTGTCCCGGACATTTTTCCACTGCGTACACTCTCAGTCAGAGCCTCGCCGCCTTTGCGATACCACTCCTTAACAAACGTATCAAAATAGCTCACAGGCTTTTTCCCCATAATAATCTGGATAAAAGCCTTCTTCTCCAGTTGCTGCAAAATCTGCGGGATCTCACTGTCCCCATCACCCATATATTTTCTCTCCGGCGGATGATAAGAGGCATCTACAAGAAGTCCCACAGCCGTGATCCTGGATTTATAGGCAGCCCACTCCTCCACAGACGGAGAATCTGTGCCGAGATATTTTTTGCATGCATCAAAATACGAAGCCTCGATAGCACTAAGCTCCTCCCGCATCCTGGAACCGTAAAGAGCCTCCCTGATATGCCTTGTCACCATATAAGTAGCTTCATTATAATCCACATTGATCATCAGCGGTCTGGCCGTAGGATCTACATTCAGGGCAAAATAAGCATTCATTTCCTCTGTATCATCAGCCTCATACCTGGAATAATCAAACAGAACGCTCAAAACCTTCATCACGATCTCTGGATGCTCGTATCCTTTGCGTACAACTACATATTTATTATCCCGGAATGTAGAATATACTTCAACTCGCCGCCTGGCACCAGAAGTCAGGTAATAAGGCTGCCAGTCCGCGTCTTTATTCTGGCGGTATTCATCCATCAAAGGATTGTTAGGCGTCCACCAGAGCCCGAAAAAAGCCCCGCATTTTCCCTTCACAACAAGATCACGGATATTATTCTGTGCACGCAGTGCAAAATCCGGATCCAGAATCCCTCTGCTATAAAGATCATGCAAACAGGACAGCGCATTCTTCGTCTCTTCAGTCAGCGATCCATACACGATCTCCCCCTCAGAATTACGGATCCACTGTTCAGGATAAGCCTCAAAATTTTCGAATATGGCATCCATGGAATAACTGGTACTGACAGTTCCCACAAGATCCGGATCACACACCAGACCTACCGGTTCCTCATCTCCCTCTGCGCCCATCCGGTTCTCCTGAAAAGCCTGGATCACAGAAAAAGCATCCTCCAGTGTTTCCGGCTCTGTAAGTCCCAGCTGTTCTATCCAGTCACGACGGAGCCACAGAAGCTGCGGACCATGATCAATGGCAGTTTCCGGAAGTGCAAGAAGCTTCCCATCAAAAGTCCCGGATTCCAGAAGTTCATCTCCATAGCTTTCATACATCTCCCTGATCCTGTCTGATGCACAGCTTTTGTATACATCTGTCAGATCTTCGATCAGATCATTTTCAACCAGTTCCTCCAGCATTTCCCTGTCAGACACCAGAAAAATATCCGGCAGATTCCGGTCTTTTACCAGAATATTCAAAGCCTCATCATACCCCTCTTCACTTTCCATGAAAATATTCTTATTCTGTACATTGAGTATTTTTTTCAGATACCGGGTATAGGCATTATTCTCATATGTCTCCCCCTCCGGTAGATTGGAATTGCCGGTGCCCTTCATCTGACCCAGGGTGTATGTCACTGTCTCAGGATATTTTCCCCATGGAGAAGTTTCAGCTTTCTTCCATGCTTTCTGCCTCTGTGCCGTCTTAGTTCTCGTGTCTGTATCCTGGCTTTTTTTCTCGCCGGAAGTACATCCTGTAAGAAAAAGCACTGCACTTAGTATCAGAAGCATTCCGGTTTTCAGCTTAAGCCTTCTCATCTTTTTTCTCCTTTCCCGGAATTCTCATCTCAACTCTGGTTCCTTTCCCAACCTGGCTTAAGATCCTAATGGCATATTCCTCTCCATATAAAATACACATACGGTCATTGACATTCTTTAATCCATAACCTTTAGCCTGGTAGGTGATCAGTTTCTTGGCCTGCTCCTGCTCCATTCCCATTCCATTATCATCTACCCGGATCACCACGTCACTGCCATCCGCAAAAAACGAAAGCCGAAGGATTTTTTCCCCTTCTTCCTTTACATCAAGACCATGTTCCAGCGCATTTTCAACCACCGGCTGCAAAATAAGCTTAGGTACCAGTTCCTGCTGCACCTCCTGATCGATCTTCCATTCCACTTTAAAGTCATTATCATGCATGATCAACTGGATTTCCAGATAAGCCTCAATATTCCGGATGCAGTTCTCCACAGTCACCATATCAGCACCTTTACTCAGAGCAGTCCGATAAAAAGTAGAAAGAGCCAACGTTACACGGCTGATCTCCTTCTGCCTGCTTTTAATAGCCATCCAGTTTATAATAGAAAGAGAATTATACAAAAAATGAGGATTGATCTGTGCAGTCAGAGCTTTCAGTTCAAATTCCTTGAGCGCGATCTTATTCTCATAAACTTCTTCGATCAGCCGGTTGATCTCATCCATCATATGATGGAAGCTCCGTATCAGCTGTCCCACCTCGTCCTGTGAATCGCTGTAAACCGTAACCTCTCGGCTTCCCTGGTTGACCTGTTCCATATTTCTGGTAAGCAGTTCAATATTTCTGGTAAACAATTTGGAAAAAGTCATTCCCAGAACAATAATGATCACAACACAGAAGCCGATCAGCGGGATTTCACTGATCAGAAGTTTTGAGACAGAGCTCTCAATCACTGCAGGCGGCTTATAAAAATAATAAGTCCATCTCGTTTCGTGGCCGCTGGTGCTGACATAAGTATATTCCTCCCTGAGCCTGTCCAGCATTTTTTCGGTACTTTTCTGCGCGGAAATATCGCTGGCAGCCAGATTTTCCCCGTGATAAACCACATTTTTCTGCTTATCTACCACTATGCCGCCGGAATTTCTCTCAATAATATTGGCAAGAGGCCGGAAAACTTTTTCATAATCAAGGGTAATGCAAAGAACGGCGTCACGTTTTTTTCCGTTATAAATCTCACGCACAGCTGCGATCTGCCGATTGTCACGGTCTACGATCCACTGCGCCATCACACTTCCGTCCAGTTTGCTGCTCCACCATTCCCCGCACATCTCATCCAGCGGAACCAGCGTATATTCATGGCGTACCGGAATGCTCTCTGCAAAAAGCTGTATTCCAAGAATAGCATCATGATAGGATTTCGGCACAGTAAGAAGTGGATCTACTACCTCTGTATATTGTTCATAAGCGGTATACCGGTCCATATCCTTATTCTCGATCACTTCCAGAATCTCCGGAGAATAGGTGAGATAATTAAGAAGGCTCACATAAATCTCCATCTGGCCGTCAATATTCTCCCTTGTCTGCTCCAGGATAGAATACATATCTTCCATCTCATTTTCCCGCACAAGACTGCTCATACGGCTGTGGCTGTACAAAGCCAGAACTGTCATCGGAACAAGGCTGGCCACAACAAGAAGAAGCGTTAGTTTGTACCGGTATTTCATATTTTTATACTTCATCAGAAGCTTCTTCATCCTCACTGTTTCCCTTTCTGTAGGACTCCGGGCTGCTTCCGTAATATTCCCGGAAACTGCGGCAGAAGTATGACGAATTGGCAAAACCTACCTTTTCGCTGACCATAGCTACTTTCATGTTCGTTGTACACAGAAGCTCTTTTGCTTTTTTCATGCGGAATACACGGATAAAACGGTTCAGGTTCATTCCTGTCTCCTTCTTAAAAATAAAGCTTAAATAACCGGAAGAAAGATAGACTTTTTCTGCCAGTGTTTCAAGGTTCAGATCCTCTGCATAATGGTTGTAAATATAGTTCTTAACTGCTGCCACCTCATCTCTGGATTCGCTCATGGAACGATCCAGGAACTCTTCGTACTGGTGGATATTTTTCTCCGTAACCTCAATGATCTCCTGAATGGTAGAACAGCTATACAGATGATCCACTTCCAGATCCAGCCTGTGCTCTCCCGCAAAACGATTCTCCTGGAACAACTCCCTTATCACATTGGAAAAAACAAATTTCACATACATGGCAGAAAACTGGGTATTGGACTGATATTTGGATGCCAGACTGCGGAAGTGGCTCCACAGCTGCTTCACATCTTTTCTGGAAATATCTTCTGAGATTTTTTCCATGAGTCTGGAATCCTGCTCTTCTTCCCGGGTATTTTTTTCCTCATCTTCTTCACTGGTGTAAACATGGATATCCGGATGATAGAATTTCTCTTCCATCTGCTGTTCCAGCTGCTCCATAATATCCGGAAGCTCCTGATATCCGTCAAAACGTCTGCTTACTGCCAGGTGAAACCTCACAGGATGCAGTCTTTTCAGAAGAGTGTAGACATTTTTTGCCACAAGTACATAATCGCAGTATACATCTTTGAAAAGAAGCAATGACTGGCGTCCGTTCAGATTCAGGTAAAAAAACGATCTGCGCAGCTCTTCCATGATTTCCTCCGGAACCTCATCATTCGCAGACTCAAAAAAAGCTTCATCTGATTCAATAAGGATCGCACAGTGCCATTCCTTCCACATTGCCAGATCCACGATCCCCTCTGCATCCTTCAGCCGTTCCTGGTCTCCTGAATAGATAAAGCTCAGAAGAAAATATTGCTGCAGAAAACTTTTTTCTTTCATCGACTGCTGTTCTTTGTCCTTCCGGGATGTAATCGCTGCCTGTATTTTCTGAATCGTCTCGTGAAAACGATCCGGATCAACAGGCTTAAGTACATAATCTGTCACACCATAACGTATCGCTTCCTGTGCAAAAGAAAAATCTCCATAGCCACTGAAAATGATGATCTCCAGCCCCGGATACTCTTCTCTTGCTTTTTTGGAAAGCTCCAGACCATCCATATGCGGCATTTTGATATCTGTCAGCATCAGATCGATCTTATGGCTGCGCAGCTCATTTAACGCCAGCTTTCCATTGGCAGCCTCATAAATTTCCCACTCACCTTCTTCCATAGACAGCAGAAATCTGATTCCCTCTCGTTCCAGTTTTTCATCATCTACCACCAAAACTCTGTACATTCCCCACCTCGCCAAATATGGCCTGATCCACGTAAAGTCACGCAGATCAGGCCGTTTTTCTTTCATTTTACCATTATTCAGTTGATTTGTCAGCCCTTAACAGCTCCTGCAACCACACCTTCGATAATATATTTCTGGCATGCAAGATAGAATGCGATGATAGGAATAATAGAAAGGACAAGAACTCCCATCATAGCTCCCATATCAATCGTACCATAGCCACCCTTCAGATACTGGATCGCAATGGAGATTGTTTTGTACTTCTTGATATCAAGTACCAGATATGGAAGAAGGTAATCGTTCCAGATCCACATGGTTTCCAGGATTGCTACTGTTACACAGGTCGGTTTCATAACCGGAAGAACTACTTTAAAAAATGTCTGGATCGGAGTACAGCCATCGATCATAGCAGCTTCCTCGATCTCGATCGGAATGGATTTTACAAATCCGCTGAACATAAATACCGCAAGTCCTGCTCCGTATCCAAGATAAATGATGATCAGTCCCCACGGAGTATTCAGTTTCAGAATGTTTGCGATCTTGGAAAGGGTAAACATTACCATCTGGAACGGTACGACCATCGAAAACAGGCACAACATGTACATGGTTTTTGTCAGCGTGTTGGTAACACGGTTGATGTACCAGGCACACATGGAAGTGCAGAGCAGAATTACTGCAACAGAAAATACTGTGATAAATAATGTCCAGCCAAACGCCTGGAAAAATCCTGTTTTTTCCAGACCATTTACATAGTTTTCCAGACCTACGAACATTTTATCCGTTGGGATTGCAAAAGGATAACGGCTGATGTACGCTTTTTTCTTAAAAGAATTGATCAAAACCAGAAGGATTGGGAAAATATAAGCAACAGATACCACACTCAGGATCGCAGTCCACAGACCGCTGAATTTTACTTTTTTATTCATTACTGCTGTACCTCCTTACTTCTTGTGAGACGATTCTGGATCATGGCAATTGCTCCAACCAGAATAAAGAAGATCACGGCCTTCGCCTGTCCTACACCTTCCCATCCGGTACGTCCATAGAAGGTATTGAAAATATTCAGCGCAAGCATTTCTGACATATTGGAAGGCTCACCATTTGTAAGAGCAAGGTTCTGGTCAAAAAGTTTGAAGGAGTTGGTAAGTGTCAGGAAAGTACAGATGGTGATGGACGGCATGACCATAGGAATGATCACATGCTTCAGAAGCTGTCCTTTGTTCGCACCATCGATCTGTGCAGCCTCGATCAGTTCACCCGGGATATTCTGGATACCTGCGATGTAAATGATCATCATATATCCGATCTGCTGCCAGCACATCAGGATCACAAGGCCCCAGAATCCGTAAACAGATGAATATGTAAGTGTTTTATTGATCTGAAGAAGCAGACCGTTTAACAGAAGCTGCCATACATAACCAAGGATGATACCACCGATCAGGTTTGGCATGAAAAATACGGTACGGAATATATTGGTTCCTTTGATCTTCTTGGTCAGAAGCAACGCAACTGCAAAACCGATCACATTGATCAGAACTACTGATACAACCGTAAATGCGGTGGTGTACCATAATGCATGTCCAAAGGTTCCATCCTCAGTAAAAATCTTCACATAGTTCTGTAATCCCACGAATTTTGCATCCGTTACTGTGGTAAACTTACAGAAGGAAAGATATACACCCATGATAAAGGGAACGATAAATCCAATGGTAAATGCCAGCAGGTAGGCAGGACAAAAACCGGAAAATACTTTTTCATCATCTTATTCTGCATGTTTTCTCTTCCTTTCTCCTGAGGATGCATCCTTCCCTACTTTACGCATCCTCTCTTCATTAAAAGAGGCAGGCGGAAACCGCCCACCTCTTCGTGATCACGTTTCAGTTATACCTTATCAGCCTTCATTTGCTGCTTTGTACTCTTTTGCCCATCCGTCAACAAATGCAGTTTTCACAGCATCCCACTCACCGGTACCCTGTGCATACTCAAGCATTGCACTGCCGACCTGGTTTTTCCACTCTTCAGAAGGCATGGTTGTGAAGTTCCATGAAACCGGAGTTTTACCAGCTTTTACATATTCATTGGCTGCTTTTACAAGCGGATTTGTAGACTCATAATTCTCATCAAAGGTCTTGAATGGTGTTGTAAATCCCATTTCCTGGCTTATAGATTCTCTTCCTTCATCACTTGTGATAACCCAGCTGAGGAAATCAAGAGTTGCCTGGATATCCTTCTCATCTGCTTTTTTATTTACGCACCAGTAGTTCTCACTGCCTGTGCAAAGTCCCTGATCCTCTTCACCATCTACACCAATGTAGATTGGAAGCATTCCCATATCCTCGTCTGCTACTTCGTTATCTTTGATGCTATCATAAGCCATGTTCCATTCTGATAGAACACAGCCTCTCCAAGACCAAATTCAGCATTTGCATCATCGATAGTCTTGCTGGAAAGAAGGCTTGGCTCACAGGTAGAATCTGTGATATAAAGGTCAAACAGGTTCTTGAAGTTATCAAGATAGGTTCCTTTGATCGCATCTGTGGATGTGATTCCATCTTCTTTGTACTCATAATAGATTGGAAGGTTTGCAAGATGTGTCTTGAAACGCCAGTCACTGGAAGAATCAAAGCCTGCGGAAGTAAATGCACCGTCAACTCCAAGGTCATCTTTCTTAGCCTGGATATCATCTGCAACCTTCTTTAATGTCTCAAAATTGTTGATCTCATCTGCAGACTTGATCACAGCTCCATCCATCTCACAGTATTTCTTAAGAAGTGCTTTATTGTAAATAAGTCCATATGTTTCAATTACATAGGCGATACCGTCAACTGCACCGCTGTCATCCTTCAGTACGAAATCGTCGCTCTCCACATTTTTATAAACATCACTGTCTTTCAGGTCATAGCAATAATCCTTCCAGGATGCAAGTCCAACCGGTCCGTTAACCTGGAATAATGTCGGAACCTCATCTTTGGCCATCTCTGATTTCAGAGTAGACTCATAAGTTCCGGAAGCTGCTGTAACAACAGTAACAGGTACACCAGTCTCATCGGTGTATTTTTTTGCCAGATCTGACCACTGATCTGCCTGCTCCGGTTTAAAGTTCAGATAGTAAACAGAACCCTCACTGTCATCTCCTTTTGCCATGGCCGGAACTGCCGGGATCATGGTAGCTGCCATTAATGCTGCAAGACCAAATGCTGTTGCTTTTTTCATTCTCATAATCGTTACCTCTCCTTTACCTTAAATGATATTCAGTTCGTTCCCCGGATATGCTTATAACGCCCCATTTGCATATCCCTGACCGATAAGCTTTAAATTTGCTTCTCGATTAACTTGATGTTATTGTAAATCGGGGAGGTCATTTTCACTATATAAAAAAATCAAGAAACATGTTCATTTTTTTATATAGTGGAAATATTGATATTTTATCAGAACAAAGCGGACAAGTCCGCTTCAAACTCCCTGAATCCCTCAATCTTTGAGGGACTTGTTACGCTTTGCGCGCCAGATGCAGTCTGCTTTAGCAGACATATTCCGCATGCATCTGGTCGCATCCTCGCGGAGCGTTTTTTACTTTATTGGAACATTACGGAGTAATTTCCTATAAAGTAAAAAAAGAAACCGGAAGAGGATCGCTCCTGTTCCGATTTCCTTTATATATTATTTTCGATTCATCATGCTTTATTGACAGATCCGAAAAGCTCCATTTTCTCTTTAACAGTAGCTTTGATCGCCTCTGCTCCAGGTGCAAGAAGCTTACGCGGGTCATATCCTTTACCCTGCTGATCTTTACCCTCTTCAATGTATTTACGTGTAGCTTCAGCAAATGCAAGCTGGCACTCTGTATTTACATTGATCTTGGAAACGCCAAGGCTGATTGCTTTCTTGATCATGTCTGCCGGGATACCTGTACCACCGTGAAGAACAAGCGGCATATCTCCTGTCAGTTTCTGAATAGCATCCAGAGTCTCAAAGCTTAAGCCCTGCCAGTTAGCCGGATATTTTCCGTGAATGTTACCGATACCAGCTGCAAGGAAGTTGATTCCGAGATCTGCAACTCTCTTGCACTCCTCAGGATCAGCGCACTCACCCATACCAACAACACCGTCTTCCTCGCCACCGATGGAACCAACCTCTGCCTCAAGGGACATGTTGTGCTCAGCAACGATCTTAACCAGCTCTTTAGTCTTAGCTACGTTCTCATCGATCGGATAATGAGATCCGTCGAACATAATGGAAGAGAAACCAGCCTCAACACATTTCAGGCATCCATCATAGCTACCGTGGTCAAGATGAAGAGCAACCGGAACAGTGATGTTCAGCTCTTCCATCATACCGTTAACCATACCTACAACAGTCTTATAACCTGTCATATATTTACCGGCACCCTCGGAAACACCAAGGATTACAGGAGAGTTGAGCTCCTGAGCTGTCTGAAGGATAGCTTTTGTCCACTCAAGGTTGTTGATGTTGAACTGACCAACTGCATAATGGCCTGCTTTTGCTTTTTTCAGCATTTCTGTTGCGTTTACTAACATGATAAAATCCTCCTAACCTGTATTAGGATACGGAAAAACCGTGTCCTTTATATCCAACCGTACTCATAATAGCAGATTTCCTTTGGTAAGTCCAGTGTTTTACCAAAAATGCTGATGCTGTGGGAATTATTATTTTTTTTGAGAAAAAGCTTGCAATTTTATCAAATGTTATATATAATACATTTATTGTTCACGGATGGATTCCCGAGTGGCCAAAGGGGGCAGACTGTAAATCTGTTGGCACCGCCTTCGAAGGTTCGAATCCTTCTCCATCCATCAGATTTTAACTCTTACATCTTGCAAAAATGTGAGAGTTATTTTTTGCTCAAAAAAGGAAAACCGCAAAGGGGACGCAAAGCCGATTCCCTCCCACACACTACCCTTCTCAGGACAGGACGCAAGCGGCCGCCTCCGAAGAAGCAGCCACTCTTTTCACACACATCATATATAGGAAGAAAATCTATTATTTATTAACTCTGTTAACTGTATTACCAGCCAGGAATGCCTTGATATTATCAACTGTGATATCCATGATTCTCTGTCTGGAAGCCTGAGCAGCCCAGGAGATATGCGGGGTGATGATACAGTTCTTGGCTTTGAGGAGTGGGTTGTCTCCTTTGATAGGCTCTGTGGATACAACATCAAGTCCTGCTGCATAAACTTTGCCGCTGTTAAGCGCATCTGCAAGATCCTGCTCTACTACCAGCTGTCCACGGCTGTTGTTGATAAGGATAACGCCATCTTTCATTTTTGCAATATTCTCTTTGTTGATCATACCCTCTGTCTCCGGGAA
This sequence comes from Ruminococcus sp. AF46-10NS, assembly GCF_003474435.1. GTDB lineage: Bacteria > Bacillota > Clostridia > Lachnospirales > Lachnospiraceae > Blautia_A. The sequence goes on along the minus strand of NZ_QRNF01000051.1, from coordinate 8,164 downwards.
AAGCGGGCAGTGAAGGAAGATCACATCAGACTGTGCAAACAGCTCATCAAGGGAAACATACTCAGCAAGCTTTGCACCAGCTTCACTCTGGTAAGCATCATAAGCAAGAACCTTCATATCAAGAGCATTCAGAAGCTTGGCTGTAGCCTGTCCGATTCTTCCAAGGCCAATGATACCGGCAGTTTTTCCATAGAGCTCGATCATCGGATAATCCCAGTAGCACCAGTCATCGTTGTTCTCCCATTTGCCAGCTTTAACCGTCTCATCATGATGACCATAGTGAGAGCAGATCTCAAGAAGAAGTCCAAGAGCATACTGACCAACGATCTGTGTACCATAAGTAGGAACATTCACAACCGGGATATTTTTCTCTTTCGCATAAGTATAGTCAACAACATTGTAGCCAGTAGCCAGAACGGCGATCAGTTTCATATTCGGGCATTTGTCAATTGTCTCTTTGGAGATCGGAGTCTTGTTGATGATAACGATCTCAGCATCACCGATACGCTCAGCGATCAGTGGGGACTCCTCGTAGGAAGTTCTGTCATAAACAGTAACATCTCCAAGCTCTTTTAATGCGTCCCAGCTTAAATCTCCAGGGTTCTCTGTGTAGCCATCCAATACAACAATCTTCATATTCGTACTCACCTTTCTTAAAAAAATTTTTGTGGTATGTATGATTTATTTAATTCAGATTGATCAGCAATCTGAATTTAACTTTTCATCCAGCGCCTTCATATCATTAAGCTCGCGGATATACAGATCCTGTGCAAGATCAAGGCTTACCTCGATAAAGCGGATCTTCTGTCCAGGACGTGCCTGTGCGATCTTTGTAAAATCAACTGTGATCACAGTACCGATCTTCGGGTAGCCACCTGTACTCTGGCGGTCAGCCAGCATGATGATCGGCTGTCCGTTTAACGGAATCTGAACTGATCCCATGGAAATACCGTCTGTATTGATATTACCATCACCAGCATGCTCAACCGGCTCTCTCTCAATACGGCATCCCATACGGTCAAATTCATTTGTGATCTTGCCGCTGTACCAGAAGAATTTACGGACACCCTCTTCTGTAAACTCATTTTCCTGCGGTCCAAGAACAACCCGGAGAACAACCTCATCATCCGGAAAGATCTCTGCCGGAACATGGCGAAGCTCCATATTCGGAAGCTCTGTCTTCGGTGCTGTAAATTCGATACTGTCACCCTTTTCCAGCTTTCTTCCCTCAACACCGCCAATATGGTTACGAAGCAATGTGGACTTGCTTCCCATCACAAGCGGAATATCCAGTCCGCCTGCAAAAGCAATATATCCGCGACTGCCGTTTCTGGCACCTGCAAACATCAGCTTCTGGCCTTTTTTTACAAGAACTGCCCTGTACATCGGAAAAGGCTGTCCGTCCAGCATCGGTGTCAGGTCACCGCCTGTCACCGCAATAATATTATCACTGGTAAAAGTAAGGGTTGGTCCGATGAAAGTCATCTCCAGCGCACCTTCTGTCATCTCATTTCCAACCAGCAGATTAGCAATATGGAAGGAATGAGGATCCATAGCTCCGGAGGTAGATACGCCAAATGCCTGGTTTCCGAATCTTCCTTCATCCTGAACGGTTGTCAGGATTCCCCCGTTTTCAACTGTTATTCCCATATCATGTCCCTCCGTTCTCAGCCATTATCCTGCAGTGTGTAGGTTTTTACTTTGTAAGTACCATTTTCCACATCTCTACGGATCTGGTCATATTCTGCTTTTGTGACGGGAACATGTTTTACCCAGTCACCCGCACGCACAAGGAACGGATCGTCCTTTGCAAAATTACAGATATCAAGCGGTGTACTTCCGATGATATTCCATCCGCATGGCTGCTCAAACGGAATAAAATCTGACAGTGCCAGCTGAACTACAATGGATCTTGCAGGAATCTTAACTCTCGGAGAAGTTCTTCTCTTAAAGCTGAAAGGCTCCTCAAATCTTGCCATATACGGATGTCCCGGTGCAAAACCAAGCATATATACATAGTACTCATGCTGGGAATGCTTGCGGATGATCTCCTCCGTAGTGGTATTCTCAAGTTCTGCACAGTACTCAAGATCCGGCCCTGTCTCACCGCCGTAATAAACCGGGATCTCTTTTACGACTTTCTCAGTTGTTGTGGAAACTTCGTGCATGTCTGCAATTCTCTTCTGCAGTTCCTCTACAAGTTTTCCGTAACGGATCACCTCCGGGCGGTAATGCACGATCAGTGCACAGTAGGTAGGAACTGTTTCCACCATACCTTCAACAGGAGATTCTTTTAATTTTTCGTCCAGCGCACGGACTTTTGCATTGACCTCAAGACTGATCACGCTGCCGAATTCAACGGAAACTGCTCTGTCTCCTGCGATCAGGAACTTCACATCCATTTAAGCTTACCTCCGTTCTTAATTTGACAAAAAGGCCCGTCATACGTGGTGACAGACCTTCCTGTATGTATCTTTTATTCGGTTAGTCTACAAATTCAAATCCGACTTTTTTAAGAGCTTCGTCAACCCATGGACGTGGCCACTCACCGCGTGTCAGGATTCCCTCAAGCTGTTTTTCCTCGCCTGCATGATAGTTTCTTGCGATCTCTGCAAGCTCTGCTGTATGCTCATCCGGTCTGATCGCCAAAAGTCCGTCTGAGTCTCCTACAATGATATCACCAGGATTGATAACGATTCCTGCAAAAGATACCGGGAAGTTCATCTCTCCCGGACCGTTTTTGTATGGTCCGTTTGGTGTGATACCTTTTGCATATACAGGGAAATCCATCTGGCTTAATGTATAGCTGTCACGAACACAGCCATCAATAATGATTCCTGCGATTCCTCTGGATTTCGCATAATTGCTCATGATCTCACCGCAAAGTGCTCTGCTCAGGCTTCCTTTGTTTGCAAGAACGATAACATCTCCCGGCTGAGCCATATCCAGTGCTTTATGGAACAGAAGGTTATCTCCTGCCGGTGCATTTACCGTAAATGCAGTTCCCAGAAGTCTTGCCTTCGGGTTCAGAGGGAAAATGCTGGAATCTACAGCAGCGATCCTTCCACAGTTATCATCAATATTTGCAACCGGAATCCCACGGAAAGCTTCTACTAATTCTTTTGACGGTCTTTCAAAGTTTCGTCTGATTCTACATCCTAATGCCATATGAAAACCTCTCTTCTTCTGATTACTGATCACTTGGTAACAGTGTCTTGTTTTATCTGCATTTATCATATCACACAAGTTTACCATTGAATAACGAATAATTTCTCTGTATAATATAAATAATTTTTATATTATTTTGAAACTTACTTTATTCCTGATAGATTGTACCAAAGAAAAGGAGCTGATCATATGAATCTTGCTGAAATTGAAACCTTTCTCACCATCGTAAACACAAAAAGCATCACCCGTACAGCGGATCTTCTTTTTCTTTCCCAGCCTACGGTCAGCCACAGACTCACTTCTCTGGAGAATGAACTCGGCTTTCCCCTTGTGATCCGCCAGAAGGGGCACAAGCAGGTGGAACTGACTGCCAAGGGAACAGATTTCATCATTCTTGCGGAACGATGGATGTCCCTCTGGAAAGAAACCATGGAACTGCAGCGCAACCAGGATTCCCTGCTGCTTACCATCGGCTGTACAGATAGTCTAAATGTTGCTGTCTTCGCACCTCTGTATGACAGGATCTTAAATGAGCAGACCAAACTGGATCTGAACATTGAATCCCACCACTCATCAGAACTCTACGGACTTCTTGGAGAACACAGCATTGATATCGGATTTGTCTACCATAAATTGCATTACAAGAATATCATAACAGAGAAAATCTTTGAAGAAAAGCTTTATCTGATACAATCAGATCAGCCAGCCATTTCTGCTCCGGCAATACATACCGATGAGCTGGATCCATCCCTGGAGCTGTTTTTAAGCTGGGATGACAATTATCAGATCTGGCATGACCGCTGGCTTTCCTCCGCTTCCAGGCCTCACATTGCGGCAGATACCATCACGCTTTTGGACCGTCTCTGGAAAAAAACAGGAAACTGGATGGTCGCACCACAGTCTGTGATCCTGGAGCTTTCCCATTACCGGCCTCTTTTTATCAGTGAGCTAAAAAACACACCGCCAAACCGTGTCTGCTATAAAATCAAACATAAATATCCAAAATCCACCAGTAAGCGAGCTGTGGAATCTTCGAAAATGCGCTGGAAGACTTCCTCGCAGAATCCACTCCTTCTTTCCCCATCGGTCAGGTATGGGAACGTCAGAAATAAAAAAACGGCAAGCACAAGCCTGTCACAGGAACATTCTCTGCTTTACCGTTTCTTCTTATATTATATACCAGGATGATTCATCCACCGCTTTTCGCCACAAAAAGCGGTGGATATTTTTTATCTGATTATTTGTTTTTCAGCTCTTCCACTGCTTTTTTGATTCTTGCGCATGCTTCCTGAAGCTCCTCATAGCTGCATGCATAAGAGATTCTTAAATATCCTTCTCCCTCGGAACCAAATGCAGATCCAGGTACCAGGGCGATCTTTGCATTATCAAGAAGATACTCGGCAACCTCCATTGAAGTCATTCCAAGGCTCTTGATATTTACGAAGATATAAAAAGCGCCATGTGGGTTGTTGCAGCTGATTCCATCGATCTCGTTCAGAGCTTTTACCACATAATCTTTTCTTCTCTGATACTCTTGTCTCATTGCCTCAACATCATCTGCACAATCAGTTAAAGCTGTGATTGCTGCTTCCTGTACAAAGGAAGATGCACAGGTAACTGTATACTGATGAACACGTACGCAGGCCTGGATGATTCCAACTGGTGCACACAGATATCCAAGTCTCCATCCTGTCATGGAGTAAGCTTTTGAGAATCCTCCTAATGTGATGGTACGCTCTTTCATTCCCGGAAGAGATGCAATGCTTACATGCTCTGTTCCATCGTATACAAGCTGGCTGTAGATCTCATCTGCGATCACAAGAAGATCATGTCTGATAGCGATCTCGCTTAATTTCTCAAGTGTCTCTCTGGAAAAAACACCACCTGTCGGGTTGCTTGGGTTTACAACAACAATCATCTTAGTCTTGTCTGTAATCTTGGACTCCATCTCCTCAAAGTCGATCTGATAATCGTTCTCTTCCTTCAGGCTGTATGTTACAGGTACTGCTCCAAGCGCTGACGGAACATGGATGTAGTTCAGCCATACCGGGTTAGGAACAAGGATTTCATCGCCAGGATCCAGGAAAGCGTCCATGGATGCGAAAGTTGCCTCACCAACACCTACTGTTACAAGAACTTCAGATGCTTCATAATCTGTACCATGGTTCTCGTTCTCCCATTTTGCAATGGCCTCTCTCAGTTTCGGGATACCGTAATTGGATGTGTAAAATACATGTCCTGCTGCAAGGCTCTCATTTGCTGCCTTTTTGATCTTCTCCGGTGTATCAAAATCCGGACGGCCGATCTCCAGGTGAATGATCTTTTCTCCTGCCTGCTGCATTTTGTTTGCTTTTTCCATTACTGCACGGATACCGGAAAACGGAAGGCATTCCATTCTTTTCGCTGTCTTGTACTCCATATTCATTTCCTCCTGAACCCTTTTATTTTTCTGCGGATGTCCCGCTTTTTTACTCTGAAAATTCCGGACTGCAGCTGTGCAGATGGCTAATCGCCTGCACAGCTGCGCATTCATGTCCATTTAGCATTTAAGCGTATAGCTGATGTTTCAACTATACGCTTAAATGGTATCATCGTAGTAATATTAAGTCAATTTAATAATTTGTATGTATAATATTAAGACTTTTTATATTTACTTACGCGTTATATTTGTTTACGTCAAGCTCATTCTCTTTCTTGTTAACGATAACGTTGACTGTTGCATCACCGATTACATTAAGCGGAAGAAGTGCCATCTCAACCGGACGTTGATAGCTACAACCAGTGCATATGCGATCATGCAGAGGTCAGATGTCCAGCCCATACCGGAAAGGATTGTTACGATCAGTGTTGTTCCGGCGATCGGGATAGCCGGGCAACCCATTGCTGCACAGATGGAAAGGAATGCAACTGTGATCAAGTTTGCCGGTGTGATGTCGATTCCGGATGCTGTTGCAATAAAGGTTACTGCAAACATATGCATAACTGTTGTTCCGTTCATGTTGATAGTCATACCTGTAGGAAGTACAAAACTTGTGATCTCCTGAGAGCATCCAAGCTCATCAAGGCATGTTCTGGTGTTCAGCGGAAGGCATGCTGCGGAAGAGTTTGTAGAGAATCCGAACACACCGACCTTCGCGATCTTTTTAAGGAATTTCATCGGGCTTAAGCCTGTTGTAAGGCCGATACCGATCGGGTAAATAGTAACAACAAGTACAAACAATGTCAGCATTGCGCCTACAATGTAAGCTGCTGCAGGTGCCAGATACTCTGCTCCGTAGATAGCAAATGTACGGGAAATCAGACAGAAGATTGCAACAGGACCAACCTTGTTGATCAGGAATGTAAGATACAGGTTAATGATGTCGCTGAAATTTTCAAGAACTTTTTTCAGAGGATCTACCTTGTCGCCAAGTGCGTTCATGCAAAGTCCCAGAACGATTGCTACTACTACAACTGCAAGAATGCTGTTGTTGCTGCTGAATGCGGTTCCGATGTTGGACGGAACTGCTGTTACGATTGTTGCAAGCGGGTTAAACTGATCCAGTGTTGCAGCCTCTGTAACTGCCTCTGCCGGAAGCTTAACATTGAAGAAGCCTGCGGATTTCATTGCAAATGCAACGATACCTGCGATGCATGCGCCTACTACATAGAAGCAGAAGAATCCAAGAAGTGTACGTCCTGCAATTCTTCCCAGCTTGGAAGAGCTGGAGATACTGCACATTGCAAGACTTAAGGATACAAGTACCAGCGGTACGATTGCCATCTGTAATCCTCTCATGAACAGCTGTCCGATAATGTAGAAGAGACCGATGGAATGAAAGCCCTGATCTGCTGTAATATCCTGGAACAGAAGTGCATTGATCACGTTCCATGTTCCCTCAGACATCTGCTGCTTCAGAAGCATAAATCCAAGTCCTACGACCAGACCGCCGACCAGAGCGATCATCATGTTTCTTACTATGTTGTTCTGTTTTTTCTCTTTTGCCATAGTTTCCACCCTTTCCTTTCTTATCCTAAAAAAGTACAAATTTTCATATAAAAAGAGCCGGACAAATCATCGCAGTAATCCCTTGTTTTAAATCTCCTTTGATTTATCCGGCATTCTATCTCTCATATGAATGTACTTTATTTAGTTTTTATAAGTGTTTGATCTCAATACCCTCTTCTGTGAATTTTTCACGGATCTTCTGTACAAAAGCAAGTGCCTTCGGTCCGTCTCCGTGTACACAGAGTGTGTCACCTTTGATGTCAAGCTCTTTTCCGTTGATGGATGTGACTTTACCTTCTTTGATCATCTTCACGCATCTTTCGATGGCAACGTTCTCATCTGTGATCATGGATCCCTCCATCTTTCTCGGTACAAGAGAAAGATCATCCATGTATGCACGATCTGCAAAAATCTCAGATGCTGTACGAAGTCCCTTGCTCTCAGCAATATCACCAAGAACTGCTCCTGCACAGTAGTAAACGATCAGATCTTTGTCATACTCACAGATTGCCTCGCAGATCGCTGTGGAAATGTCCTCGTCATACTGGCAGGCATTTCCCATTGCTCCATGAGGAGCGACATGCTGAAGCTTCATTCCGTAGCTCTTAGTGAAAGCAGCCAGAGCTCCTATCTGATATCTGACGTAATTCTTAACTTCATCATGAGAGAGAACCATCTTTCTACGTCCAAAGCCAAGAAGATCAGGATATCCAGGATGGGCTCCAACCATAACGCCACGTTCCTTTGCCATGCGGACTACCTTATCCATTACCATCGGATCGCCTGCATGCCAGCCACATGCTACATTTGCTGTTGTGACATATTTGATGATCTCTTCATCTCCACCAAGCTTATATGCGCCAAAGCTCTCACCCATGTCACTGTTTAAGTCGATACTGTACATGTTGCTACCTTCCTTTCTTTCTTTAACTTATTAAAAGTATAACATGTTAAATAAAAATAATAAAATAGAATATTTTTTCAGAATATATTAATATTTTCTATATT
>NZ_QRNF01000050.1 GCF_003474435.1 Ruminococcus sp. AF46-10NS | reverse complement strand
GAGTACAAGAACTTGTGAGTAGATAGATATTTATATCATCAAAAGCATACTCGTTGAAGTAGGAATGAAACATAGAAGTTTATAACTTTTTATAAGTTTTCAGTAACGGTTATAAGACATGAATCATATTGAAGAAAAAATTATTCAGACTATAGATGAACACAGAGACGAGATCACAGCCTTTGCCAGGGATATCCAGAGTCATCCGGAGCCGGGGTTTTATGAAGAGAGCACAGCCGCACACGTAGCGGCTTTTTTGCGTGATCTGGGACTTCGCGTACATGGAGGACTTGCACGCACAGGGGTTCGTGCAGAGTGGATGGAACAGGACGGACCAAACATTACTATTATCGGAGAACTTGATGCCATTGGATGCAAGTCGCATCCGATGGCTGATCCCGTAAACGGGACAGCACATGCATGCGGACACCACGCACAGATTGCAGCCATGATCGGCGCAGCATTGGCACTGACCAATGAGGAGGTTCAAGCCTCTCTGTCTGGGTCCGTATCTTTTTTTGCCGTTCCGGCGGAAGAATATATAGATGCAGACAAACGTGTACGCCTTCGAAAAGAAGGAATCGGCTTTCCGGCATCTGGAAAAAGCGAGCTGATCCGTCTGGGAGAATTTGATCATTCAGACATTATTATGACAACACATGTGCATATGATGCCTGTGGAAGAAGATTTTTATCTGGGAAATGCAGCCTGTAATGGATTCTCAGCAGAGCGCGTTACAGTAAGAGGAAAAGCAGCGCATGCAGCCATTGATCCCTGGGATGGAGTCAATGCATTAAGCATTACTTCAAGTGCGATTCAGATGATGGGGCTGATGCGTGAAACTTTCCGGGAGGAAGATCATGTGCGTCTTCATAATGTGATACGCAAAGCCGGTGATGTGATCAATTCAGTTCCGGACGAGGCTGTGATCGAGACAAAAGTCCGTGCAGCATCCCTGGAAGCGATCCGCGCCACTCAGGAAAAAATAGACCGGGCTTATGATGGTGCAGCCTACGCTTTCGGCGGTAAGATTAAAAGAGAGCCTTTGCAGGGATATATGCCGGTCATTCACAGGGGTGCAGATGAGGTTATGAAAGAATCTGTGGAACTTCTGGATGCTACATACCGATGCTCCAGGCCTTCGGATTTCAACAATGCCTGCACAGATGTAGGAGACCTGACTCATCTATTCCCTGTACTGAATTTTACGTTCGGAGGTTTTGAGGGAAAACTTCACGGAGCAGATTTCCGGATCACAGATGAAGAACTGGCATATATTAAAACAGCTAAGCTTCTGGCTCTGACAATATATCACCTTCTCCGTGATCAGGCAAAAGAAGCAAAGAAAATCTGTCGGGAATTTAAACCTGTATTTAATAAAGAAAGCTATTGCCGGTATATACGGGATAATTTTTCTGAGAATGAGTAGTTAAGCGGATATTCGTAAGTCATGAAGGCTATCATAAGTTCGTTTAAAAAAAGAAAAGGAGAATTAAATGTCCGAAATTTCATTAGAACTCAAAAAAATAAAAAAGAGCTTCCAGGAAGGGGAGGACGTCCTGGATGGCATCTGCCTTACGGCAAAAAAAGGCGAATTTGTTACACTGCTGGGATCTTCCGGCTGTGGTAAAACCACTACATTGCGCATTATCGCAGGGCTGGAACAGCCGGATTCTGGGCAGGTTTTTCTGAATGGGAAAGATGTGACAGGACTGGAACCTAACCGCAGAAATGTGAACACAGTGTTCCAGAATTACGCACTTTTTCCACATATGAATGTGGTGGACAATATCGGTTATGGGTTGAAATTAAAGAAAACGCCAAAAGCCGAGATCAGCCGCAGAGTAAAGGAAATGCTGGAACTTGTGCAGCTTACAGGATTTGAGAAAAGAAAGCCATCGGAACTTTCCGGCGGCCAGCGGCAGCGAGTAGCGATTGCCAGGGCATTGGTGAATAACCCGGAAGTCCTTCTTCTGGACGAGCCGCTGGGTGCACTGGATCTACAGCTGAGGCGAGCCATGCAGCATGAGCTGAAGCATCTGCAGAAGAAGCTTGGAATTACATTTATTTACATTACCCACGATCAGGAAGAAGCCATCAATATGTCGGACACGATCGCAGTGATGAACCACGGACGCTTTGAGCAGATCGGAACACCGGATGAAATATATAATCATCCGAAAACCAGCTATGTTGCGACTTTCGTAGGCAATGCAAATATTCTGAAGGGTGTTGTAAAAGAGCCAGCAGATAATAACAACCATCAGATCACAATAACAACAGGAAGTGGAGAAGTGCAGGTTTTTTCAGCATCAGAAGAAAAGATGTCGCAGCCAGGTGAAACCGTCACGATCGCGGTACGAAGTGAAAATATCCGCTTTGAAGAAAACGTAAAAAACATACAGGGTAATCTACAGGAAAAAGAAAACGAATGTGCAGAGAAAAATGCACATGAAGGCACACAGAAGCACATGGATAATACAAACTCAACTGGTAATATTTATGGTCTCACCGCCATAGTAACAGAAAAAACGTTCGCAGGCGGTCAGCTTCGTGTAGTATTGAAAACAACCGAAGGCCAGGAGATCATAGCAAGCCGCTACGGTATCGACACAAACGTAAATGTAGGTGAAACAGTACGCTGCTGTTTTAATCCTTCCGATGCGGTTCTTGTAGACAGACCCGAAGCAAACGCAGAAACAAACACGCAGGAATCTAACAAGCAGAAAGCGCAGAGAGATAACCAAAGCACAACAGGAGGCACCCATGCGTAAGCGTGGCGCAGGCTCCGTATGGATGATCCTGCCATTGTACATTTTTACCCTGATCTTCGTAGCCCTGCCACTCCTGTATGTGATCGCCTTAAGCTTTTCCACAGCAGACGGCGGATACGGCGTAAACTGGCAATTTACTCTGGATAATTACAAACAGATCCTGGAGCCTGTATACCTGCAGACTTTTACAGGATCTTTTCGCCTTGCCATCACCAGTACACTGATCATCTGTCTGATCGGTTACCCTTTCGGCTATTTTATGGCGAAACTTTCCGAGGGAAAAAAGAAGCTTGCCATGCTGTTTCTGATGCTGCCTTTCTGGGTGAACTCCCTGATCCGGCTTTATGGCTGGATCATCATTCTCCAGAAAAAAGGTCTTCTGAACTATATTTTAATGAAACTGGGGCTGATACAGGAACCACTGAAGATTTTGTACAGTTATCCTGCTATTGTTATCGGCATGGTCTATGTTTTGCTGCCATTTATGGCTTTATCAGTATATTCCAGTGCGGAGAAGCTGGACTGGTCATTGATCGAAGCAGCCAGAGATCTTGGAGCCGGCAGATGGCAGGCATTCTGGAGTGTTACCTTTAAGCTGACACTGCCAGGCCTTCTTTCCGGAGTGATCCTCACGTTTATCCCATCCATGGGCCTGTTCTTTATTGCAGATATCCTTGGTGGAAACAAGATCGTACTGGTTGGAAGTCTGATACAGGAGCAGATGACAAGAGGAAACAACTGGCCGTTTGCAGCGGCACTTGCTGTTGTATTGATGGTACTTACCACACTTATGATCGTGGTGTATCGTAAGATCACCAATGTAAAGGAACTGGAGGGAATCGGATGAAAAAGAATTCAAAGCTTTCGGGTTTGTATCTGGGAATCCTGTTTTTTCTCATGTATCTGCCTATTGGAGTGGTAGTTGTATTTTCTTTTAATGAAGCAAGACTTCCGGTTCGGTTCACCGGATTTTCAATGAAATGGTATCAGGAACTTTTTCAGGACAGAGACATGCTCCAGGCATTGAAAAACAGCCTGATCCTTGCGGTATCCAGCTGTGCGGTATCAGCAGTGATCGGAACATTGGGGGCTGTAGGGATTTCCAGGATTCACTGGAAAACAAAAGGAATGCTGGAATATATTTCCATCCTGCCGCTGATGATCCCTGAGATAATCCTTGGAATGGTGCTGATGGCGTTTTTTTACATGCTGCATCTGCCATTTGGAATGCTGACACTTCTCATCGGACACACGGTTTTCTGTGTACCCTATATATTAATGGAAGTAAAAGCAAGGCTTGTGGGAATGGATCCATCTCTTGAGGAGGCAGCCAGAGATCTTGGCGCAGGTTCCTTCAGGGCATTTGGGGACATTACCCTGCCGCTGATCATGCCGGCTGTCATATCCGGCTCTCTGCTGGCCTTTGCCATGTCCATGGATGATGTGGTGATCAGCATTTTTGTTACAGGTCCGCGTGTATCCACGCTGCCGATAAAAGTTTACACACAGATGAAAACAGGCGTTACGCCGGAGATTAATGCACTTTGCACGATCATGCTGGGAGTGATCCTTTTTGTGCTGGTTGTGTATCTGATCCTTGGAAAACGCGGGAAGGGGAATAAGAGATGAGCAATAAACTGATCGAGTTAAAGAATCTCACAAAAAACTTTGATGACCAGCAGGTGCTTCGTGGTATCAACCTGGACATCCACGAAAACGAATTCCTTACGCTTCTGGGACCCAGCGGCTGTGGAAAAACAACAACTTTAAGAATTATCGCAGGCTTTGAGGAGCCAAGCGGCGGAGAGGTGCTTTTTAACGGTATTGAGATATCCAAGCTTCCTCCGTATAAGAGAGAGATCAACACTGTATTCCAGAAATACGCACTGTTTCCGCATCTCAATGTTATGGACAACATCGGTTTCGGCCTGAACCTGAAAAAAGTGGATAAATCCGTGATCGAGCAGAAAGTAAAAAGAATGCTGAAGATGGTAGGTCTGGAGGGCTTCGAAAAAAGAGATGTCACCCTTCTTTCCGGCGGCCAGCAGCAGCGAGTTGCCATTGCGAGAGCACTTGTCAATGAGCCGAAAGTCCTTCTTCTGGATGAGCCGCTTGGTGCTCTGGATGCAAAAATCCGTAAGCAGATGCAGATTGAGCTGAAAAAGATCCAGAGAGAAGTAGGAATCACATTTATCTATGTAACCCATGACCAGGAAGAGGCACTTTCCATGTCTGATACCGTAGTTGTCATGAACAATGGTGAAATTCAGCAGATCGGCAGTCCGACAGATATCTACAATGAGCCGGAGAACCGTTTTGTGGCAGGCTTTATCGGAGAGTCCAATATTATAGAAGGAACTATGATCAAAGATTTCCTGGTGGAATTTGATGGCTTCCGGTTTGAATGTGTGGATAAAGGATTCGAGGACAATGAAGCTATTGAGGTGGTCCTTCGTCCGGAGGATCTGGATATCGTGGAGCCGGATCAAGCCAAGATCAGAGGCACTGTACGGAACATTACGTTCAAGGGAGTTCATTATGAGATACTGATCGAGACGGAGCTTCGCACATACATGGTACACACTACGGATTACGCAGCAGTAGGACGTGAGGTAGGACTGAAATTCGGTCCTGAGGACATCCATGTTATGTGCAGAATGGGAGGATACTAATGAAACAGTTTAAGCATCTCATTAAGCCGTACATCATCTGGGCAGCGATTCTGATCGTTGTACCGCTGATACTGATCGTGCTTTATGCCTTTACCTCTAATGGAAACGAGGTACTTACCCTGCATTTCACATGGGCGAATTTTGGAAAATTTCTGGAAACTACCTATTTAAGTGTGATCCTGAAATCTTTTCGCCTGGGTATCCTGACAACATTGATCTGTCTTGTATGCGGATATCCACTGGCATACATTATTTCAAAATATTCCGAGAAGGTGCAGAGCTTTCTCATACTGATGGTTACGATCCCCATGTGGATCAACATGCTTCTGCGTACTTATGCATGGATGAACATTCTTTCGGATAATGGTCTGGTGAATAACTTTCTGAAAATGCTGGGAATATCACCGATCACCATGATGTATACAGATTTTTCCGTTATCGTGGGTCTTGTCTGCAACTTTATGCCGTTTATGATCATTCCGATCCATACATCTTTAAGTAAAATGGACAAGTCACTGATCGAGGCGGCGAATGACCTTGGGGCAAATCCGTTCCAGACTTTCTGGAAAGTAACCTGGAAGCTTTCCATGCCGGGTGTTGTCAATGGTGTTATGATGGTATTTCTTTTGTCTATCTCAACTTTCGTAATTCCGAAACTTCTTGGTGGCGGTCAGTACATGCTCATCGGTAACCTGATCGAGTCGCAGTTTATCTCTGTCGGTGACTGGAACTTCGGAAGTGCCATCTCTCTGATCCTGGCGGTGATCATCCTGATCTTTATGAGCCTGATGAAGAAGATGGACAAACAGGACGATTAAAGGAGGCAGGAGATGAAAAGAAAAAATACCATATTTTCCAAATTATACGTAGTGCTGTGCCTGGCGTTTTTTTATCTGCCTATCCTTGTGACGATGATCTTTTCCTTTAACTCATCCAAGTCACTGACAAGATTTACAGGATTTTCCCTGCGCTGGTATGGTGAGCTGATAAATAATATGGAAATCAGCAAGGCAGTATATGTTTCCGTGTCTATTGCGATCCTGGCAACGATCATTTCCACAGTACTGGGAACCATCACAGCTATCGGCCTTTCGAAATCCAGAAAAGTGCTCAAGGAGCTGCTTCTTACAATTAATAATTTTCCAATCCTGAATCCCGAGATAGTAACAGCTATCGGTCTGATGCTTCTGTTCTCCTCTCTGGGAATGACGAAAGGTTATCTGACCATGCTTCTGGCGCATATCGCGTTCTGTACGCCGTATGTTATCACGAGTGTATATCCGAAAGTGCGAAGCCTGGACCCGAATCTTGCCAACGCTGCAATGGATCTTGGAGCAACTCCATATCAGGCTCTGACGAAAGTTATCGTGCCAATGATCAAAGAGGGGATTTTTGCGGGGGCGCTGCTGGCATTTACCATGTCCTTTGACGATTTCGTAATTTCCTACTTTGTTTCAGGAAACGGAGTAAAAAATATCTCCATTGTTGTATATAATATGACGAAGCGTATCAATCCGACCATCAATGCTCTGTCTACCATCGTTATCGTAGTCATTGTGGTGGTGCTGCTTTTGGGAAATCTGGTGCTTCCAAAGCTCCAGGCTTCCGCTGCAAAAAAGATGAAGCCACGTACAAGAAGGTGCGTGGCAGCAGTGATAGCAGTGATTCTTGTGATCGTTATGGGAAAATGGACGATCGTAAGCCAGGGAAGCCATATACTGCGAGTATACAATGCCGGTGAATATATGGACCTGAGCCTGCTGGATAAGTTTGAAAAAGAATATAACTGCACTGTTGTGTATGAAACCTTCGAATCCAACGAGATGATGTACACCAAGCTTGCCAGCGGTGAAACTTATGATGTTCTGGTTCCGTCCGATTATATGATCGAGCGTCTGATCAAAGAAGAATATCTGCAGGCTATTGACTGGAAAAAGATCCCAAATAAGAAAAATCTTCTTTCGGAAGTAAAGAACAAGGACTATGATCCGGGGAACCGTTATTCCTGCCCGTATTTCTGGGGAACTGTAGGAATTCTTTATAATAAGAATGTAGTATCTCAGGAAGACCTGGATAAGGAAGGATGGAATATTCTTAAAGATGAGAAATACAAAGGAAATCTTTACATGTATGATTCTGAGAGGGATTCCTTTATGATTGCTCTGAAAGCTCTGGGATACTCCATGAATACCAAGGATCTGGATGAAATCCAGGAAGCTTATGACTGGCTGATCGATCAGAGAGATACCATGGATCCGATCTATGCAGGAGATGATGTGATCGATAATATGATCTCAGGAAACAAGGCGATGGCAGTTGTGTATTCCGGAGATGCTTCTTATATTATCAGTGAAAATTCGGATCTTGGTTATTATACTCCGCAGCAGGGAACCAACACCTGGTATGATGCAATGGTCATCACAAAGGACTGCAGCGAGGTAGATTTGGCACATGAGTTTATTAATTTTATGCTGGATGACGAAAATGCACTTTCAAATACTGAAGAAGTAGGATATACTTCTACTGTGAAGAGTGCATTCGAGGAGATGAAGAACGGAACTTACGAGGGAATCGATTCCTATATTCCGAAGATCGACAATCCGAAGAATGAGATCTTCGGATACCAGAAGCCAAAGATCAAGCAGAAATTTGCAGAGCTTTGGACGAAGGTAAAAGCAAAATAAGACAACGTCAGTGTGACAGAATTAAGGAGGTTCTATGAGAGCGAAAAAAGCAGCAGCAGTTATGTTATGTGCAGCACTTACGGCAGCTATGGTAACAGGCGTCAGCGTCAGTGCGAAAGATAAAGATGAACTGGTACTTTATACCTGGGATGGAATGGTTCCGCAGGAAGTGCTGGATGACTTCGAAAAAGAAACAGGCACTAAGGTTGTTTACTCTAACTTTGATACAGATGAGACTATGCTTGAGAAACTTTCCCAGGCAAAGGGTGGTGATTATGATGTGGTAATTGCGGATGACTACATTATCGAAAGCGCAGTGAAAGAAGGCCTTGTTCAGAAGCTTGACAAAGATGCAATTACCAACTGGGGAAACATTAATCCGCTTTTCCAGGGACAGTTTTATGATCCGGACGATGAGTATACAGTACCGTACGGTGCAGGAATCCCGCTGATCGTTTATGATCCGGACCAGGTAGATATTGATATCAAGGGATACAAGGATCTCTGGGATCCATCTCTTGAGGACAGTGTTGCCATTATTGGAGCTTATCGTGTTATTTGTGGAATTACACAGCTCTCCATGGGTGAGAGTATGAATGAAGATGATGTTGACGTGATCTCCAGGACAGGAGAGAAGCTTCAGGAGCTGGCACCGAATATCCGCCTGATCCAGGATGACAATACACAGAATGCACTGCTCAACGGAGAGGCAAGTGTGGCATTCCTCTATACTTCACAGGTAACACAGGCACTGAAAGACAACCCGGATCTGAAAGTGGTTTATCCGGAAGAGGGACTTGGATTCGGAATCCTTGGAACCTTTATCCCAAGCGAGGCGCCGAATGCTGAGGCAGCCAATGAGTTTATCAACTATCTTCTTCAGCCGGAAGTAACAGCCAAGTGCATCAATTCTGTTGGATATTATAATACAAATAAGGCGGCAGATGATCTTGTAGATGAGAACCTGGTTGTTCCGGATGATGTGACAAAAGGTGAAAGCATTGAGAATGTAAGTCAGGAAGCAGAGCAGGAATACAACAAGATCTGGACAGAATTTAAAGCTGCCTGCGATTAAAGCAGAAAGAGCAGTAAGGGGGCTTTTTGAGATGGAAATTTTCAAGGGAACATCCGCTTTTGCCGGAATTGCTATCGGAAAAATACTGTATTATCACAGAGGCGAATATCAGATCCGCCAGTCCATGGTAGACAATGTAAAAAAAGAGCTGGATCGTCTGGACCGTGCGAGAACATCAGTCAGAGAACAGATACAGCACATGTACAAGAATGGCTGCCCGCTTCCCAAGGAGCAGGAGCTGACACTGAAACGTCAGCTCAAGCTCCTTGGAGGAGGCAGTTTTCAGCGGGCAGTGGAGAGCATGATCACAACAGAGAAAGTCAGTGCAGCCTATGCTGTCCAGACTACAAGGGATGAGCTTGCAAATGTATTCCGTAATCTGGAAGATGAGGCAGTTAAGGAACAGATTGAGAACATCCGTGAGGTATCTGAACTTCTGATCGGTGCAATGGGCGGTTCACATGCACGGATCAACCTGGGAGATGAGCCGGTGATCCTTGCAGCAGAGCAGCTTTCACCAAATGAACTTCTGGAGATGAACAAGTCAAGGCTCCTGGCAGTGGCCATGCATCAGGGCTCCATTATTTCCCATGTTTCCATCATGCAAAATCCATGGCAATCCCTACGCTGGTGGAAGTGGAGATCCAGAAGGACTGGGACGGACATCTGGCTATTGTGGATGGTTATACAGGAACTTTGTATATTGATCCGGAGCCGGAACTTCTGAAAGAATATGAGATCCGTCATCAGGCAGATACAGAAGAGCGGGAAGAATTGCTGAGACTTCGAAATCAGAAAGATGTCACAGCAGATGGAAAAGAGATCAGGCTTCTGGCCAATATCGGAAATCTGGATGATCTGAACACAGTGCTCTATTACGGGGCGGCAGGGATCGGACTTTTCCGCAGTGAGTTTCAGTATCTTGGAAGAGAGAATTATCCAAGAGAGAATGAGCTTTTCCGCGCCTACAAGAAAGTTGCAGAAGATATGGAAGGCCGTCCGGCAGTGATCCGTACCGTAGATCTGGGAGCAGACCGCCAGGCAGACTATATGGCTATTCCGGATGAAGTAAATCCTATGATGGGAAATCGCGGAATCCGTCTCTGCCTTGACCGGAAAAAAATGTTCAAAGCACAGCTTCGTGCTATTTACCGCGCAAGTGCTTACGGAAATATCAGTCTGATGTACCCTATGATCACATCGGAAGAAGAACTGGATGAAATCGAAGAACTGATCCGGGAAGTGAAGAAAGGCCTTGATGAAAAGAATATTCCGTACAAAGATATCCGCACAGGTATCATGATCGAGACACCGGCAGCTGTAATGATCAGCGAGGATCTTGGAAAACGTGTGGATTTCCTCAGCCTTGGAACCAATGACCTGACTCAGTACACACTGGCCATGGACAGACAAAATCTTCTTCTGAAACATAAATATAACGACCATCACCCTGCTTTGGTAAAAATGATCCGTATGGTAACAGAGGCAGGACACAGATCCGGCTGTAATGTGTACATATGCGGAGAACTGGCAGCAGATTCCAACCTGACAGAAGAATTTATCCAGATGGGAGTAGACGGACTTTCCGTTGTGCCGGCATGTGTTCTTCCGGTAAGAAAGGCAATTCGTGCGGCGTATGCGGACGAGAAGAACCGGCCGGAAGAAAGTGGTGAAGATAAATAAAATAAAAAATCCTGAGAAATCTATTTGTATGTTATAGATAATCTCAGGATTTTTTGTTCTTATAATAAGAAATTTTGCAATTATTCCGTAAATGATAACTGAAAAGGCGTTAAGTTATTACGCTGCTCTTTATTTCAGTCCAAGTACATGCGCAGTCTCTGCGATAAACTCAGGAGTAGTACCGCAGCATCCGCCAATAACAGAAGCACCGTTATCCACAAGTACTCTCATATAACCTGCAAAATCAGCAGGTGTCATACTGTAAACAGCATTGCCCTGATCATCGATCTGCGGCATTCCGGCATTCGGTTTGGCGATAACCGGAATGGAAACATTTTCTTTAATATTGCGTACAACAGATACCAGCTGGTCCGGTCCGACAGAGCAGTTGATACCGACAGCATCAGCACCGGCAGCCTCAAGAGACATGGCAGCTTCTACTGCATTGCCGCCGCTGAAAATACTTCCGTCAGCTTCTACAGTTACCGTACAGATGATCGGAAGGTCGCAGACACTCTGGCAGGCATCTACAGCAGACAGTGTTTCCTCAATATTGATCATGGTTTCAGCGACAATAAGATCAACTCCTGCATCACGGAGATAACCGATCTGTTCCTGATAAGTTTCGAAAGCTTTCTCATAAGTCATATCACCTGCAGGAGCCATCATCTTACCTGTTGTGGTAATATCACCTGCAACGTAAACACCTGCAGGAGCGATCTCTTTGGAATAGCCGGCCAGAGTATGGTTGATCTCTTCAATCTGATCCTCCAGACCATGTAAAGAAAGGCTGATACGGTTTCCGCCGAAAGTCGGCGCATAGATAATATTGCTTCCGGCTTCAATGTAGCCCTTCTGGAGAGCCTGGATCACATTTTTGTGCTCAATAACCCAGCTCTCAGTGCAGACACCTCTTGGCATTCCTGCTTTCATCAGGTTGGAACCTGTGGCACCATCCAGTAGCAGGATATGGTTCTCTGCCAGCTTCTGAAAATCCTGTTTCGTCATGTTTTATATCCTCCTTATGGCAGCCAATCACGGTTGGCAAAAATATATAGCATTCCGCGTTCGAAATGCTATCAGCTCCTCCGGTAACTGCTGCACTCATTGCCGTGGATTTATTTTAACACAGGAAAGTGGAATAATCTATCCTGTTTTGGCCCATTTGGAATAAAATAGCAAAAAAATTAGTCAGATTGTACATATTTAGCGTACTTTATGGCGAATAAAGAGCTTGCGTAAAAGGAAACTGGATTGTATAATAAGGAGTAGAC
This sequence comes from Ruminococcus sp. AF46-10NS, assembly GCF_003474435.1. GTDB lineage: Bacteria > Bacillota > Clostridia > Lachnospirales > Lachnospiraceae > Blautia_A. The sequence continues at coordinate 8,015 of NZ_QRNF01000050.1, read as the reverse complement.
ATGCCCAAGGGGCGAGACTGTCATCAGATAGAACATAAAGGTAAAGGTGAAAAGGAATTATGATTAAAGTTAAACTGAGCAACTGGAAGCCTGATCATCAGATGGATGAGGCATATAAAGCTCTGAGAACAAATATCCAGTTCTGCGGAGCAGATAAGAAAGTAATTGCATTTACCAGTTGTACTCCTAATGAGGGAAAGAGCAGTGTGACATTTAATCTTGCTGCTTCTCTTGCAGAGAGTGGCAAGTCTGTACTGCTTATTGATGCCGATCTTCGTAAATCTGTTATGATGGGTCGTGTATCTGTGGATCAGGAGGTTATGGGTCTTGCACATTATCTTTCCAAGCAGGCTAAACTTTCCGATGTAATCTGTGCGACAACACTTCCGAAATTCCACATTATTTTCTCAGGTATCGTACCGCCGAATCCGGCTGAGCTTCTGGGAAACAGACTTTTTAAGGATATGATCCGTGTGGTAAGAGATGTTTATGATTACGTTATCGTAGATACACCTCCGCTTGGTCTCATCATTGATAGTGCAATTATAGCAGACTCCTGTGACGGATCTGTAATCGTAATTGAATCCGGAACTATCAGTTATCGTTTTGTGCAGGAGGTTAAAGATCAGCTGGCTAAGAGCAACTGCCCGATCCTTGGAACAATTCTGAACAAGGTAGATTACAGTAAGTCTGGCAGCTATGGTCATTATGGTAAATATGGTAAATACGGTAAATACGGTAAATACGGTAAGTATGGTTCATACGGAGATTATGGTGAGAGCAGTAGCAGTAAGGAGTAAGATGACTTTGATAATAGAAATGAGTGGATTATTTTAATGAAGGGACTTTATGATATTCACTGTCATATTCTCCCCGGGGTAGATGATGGTTCAAGAAACATGGAAGAATCGCTCTGGATGCTCAATAAGGAGTACAATGAGGGAGTTCGCCATGTGATTCTGACACCGCATTTCCGGTATGATATGTTTGAGCCGCATATGAACATCGTAACAAGACAGTTTATGCAGCTGAGAAGAGCGGCCATGAATATTGGAGAAGACGGCATGCGGCTTTATCTGGGATGCGAGCTTCATTCCAGCATGGATATGGTAGAATGTCTGAAAAAAGGACGACGGCTTACTCTGGCCGGATCAAGATTTGTGCTTGTGGAATTCAGTAATGGAGACGAGAAAAGTTATATTGAAGAACGTGTCAGAAGTCTTCTTATGAATGGTTTTATTCCTGTTATTGCACATGTTGAGCGTTACAAGGCGACTAGAAATGATATCGGATTTCTGAGAGAACTGAAGGATATGGGAGCTTATATCCAGGTAAATGCAGATACGATCAGTGGCCTGGATGGTTTGGGAGCTAAGACTTTTGCAAAAAAAGTAATGAAATCAGGACTTTTGGATTTTGTTGGTTCAGATGGACATCGTCAGACAGAACGAATTCCAGAGATTGGTAAATGTGTCGCTAAAATGGAAAAAACAATGGGGAGCGAATATGTAAAGAAGATCTTTATCAGAAATCCCCAGAAAATTACAGGGTAATGGAGAGAAGAAATGGAAAATCAGACTGTTAATAATGATGAGGAAAGAGAAATTGACCTTGGTGAAATTGTTCACCTGTTATTAAGTAAATTATGGATTATTATTTTGTCTGGTGTTGTTTTCTGCCTGGCAACGGTTATGGGGACTATGCTTCTGGTAACACCGAAGTATGAGTCAACAACTAAGATCGTGGTTTTGTCAAAGCAGGATAGCAATACATTGACAAATCAGGATATGCAGATCAGTACATCCTTAACCAAGGATTATGTAGAGCTTATTAAGAGTCGTACAGTTACAGAAGGTGTTATCGCACAGCTTGGCCTTGATATGACACATGAGCAGCTTCTTAAGAAGCTTTCTGTGGATACTCCAACAGATACACGAGTAGTATCTATTACAATTAAGGATACAGACCCATATACTGCAGCAGAGATTGCAAATGCAGTTCGCGATGTTGCTTCCAAGCATATCCAGCAGGTTATGGATATTAAGGCAGTAAATGTAGTAGAGACAGCGAACATTCCGGATGAACCATCCAGTCCAAGTCTTCTGAAGAGTGGTGTGATTGGTGCGGCACTTGGAATTCTTTTGTCACTTGCAATTGTAGTAATTGTATATTTGATGAATGACACTGTAAAGACTCCGGAAGACGTGGAGAAGTATCTTGGCTTGAGCGTACTTGGAACAATTCCATATGTATCTAAGTTAGGAAAGAAATCCAAGAAGAAAAAGAAACGTCACGCATAAAAAATACAACAGCTGAGATAGATGTTGGGAAAGGTCCGGGAGTAGCAGGATATGAAGAAATTTTTAGTTGTTTTATTAGTGATCGTCTGCATCGGCTTGGGAGCTGGTGTAGTATTCTTAAAAGGTTCCGATGACAATGAAGGCCCGAAGATCACATTTGAAGAAGGCAAAGATACTAAATATAGTTCTAATACGACAAAAGATGAACTTTTACAGAAAGTAAAAGCATACGATGAAAAAGACGGCGATGTTACAGATTCTCTTACAGTAGAGACAATGTATCCAAAGAATGATGGAAAAGAAATGGTAATCATTTTTGTTGCCAAGGATAAGAGCAACAATGTCACAAAGAAAGAATTCACAATGGAAGCAGCAGATGGGAATGCAGAGAATCCGGATATTGGACTTATCGATCCAGATGCAATAGATGAGAATGCTGCATCAACTGATAGTACAGAGGCTGACAGCACAGATTCCCAGGATGTAGTTGATGCTGACAGTGCAGATGCTGCATCAGCTGATACACAGAATGGCGAGGAAAGTCTTGAAGCACAGGCTCAGAAGACTCAGGAAGATAAGATTGCCCAGCTTTCCCCGCAGGCTCCGAAAATGTATCTTAATACTTATTATGTAGAAGTACCAGTAGGAACTGTACTGGACAAGTTAAGCTATGTAAAAGACATTCAGGATGATGTTGATACTACCAGTGCTCTTTTTAAAAAGATCCAGATCACAGGTGATGTAAATACAGGTGCAGCAGGAACCTATGAGCTTACTTATTATGTAGTTGACAGTAATGGAAATAGTTCTAATGGAGCAGTACTTACTGTTGTAGTGAAATAATCAAAAAGGTTATTTTCGCAGATATAGAAAATAAGAACAACGTATGATAAGAATAACGTTGAGATGATATGGGAAATGGTAGATGTCCCGAAAAATAATTAAAGATTACCGAGTAATAGTGTTATAATAGGGACAACCAAGAAAAATCTTGAGTTTGCAAGATGCAGGCTTAGTTAAAATAAGGTATGATGATTTTTCTTTACGGTTGTGTCAAGTAAGTAACAGAAGCAGGATGCTTGAAAAGCTTTCATGATGCTTATTTTGGCTTATACTAAGTAGAAAAATTGTGATAAGGAGCTTTGACTAGGCCTGTGGATGCTCTTAAAAGAACATTCATAGGCTATTTGTCGTTTTAGAGCAACTTCCTAATCAGTGAGATATAAGAAAAATATTTATGGAAGGATGAAGCCACCCGGATTTTTATGTGGGGGAGGGTACATAATGAGTAATAATACAAATGAAAGAAATATAAATATTAAGCGGAAAAAGAAAGAAGACACGCCGAATATACGTTGGATGCTTGTTGTATATGACTTAATTGTATATGTAATAGTGGCGATAATTCTTTTGGTGCTATATGGAGGAATGGATAAGTTATCTCTTGATGGAGTTCTTCAGCAAGTAGGTCTTTCTGTTCTTTGTATTTTCACAGCACGGTTTTTAGGAAAAGTTTATAAACAGGTATGGCGATATGGAGGAATTCAGGGATATATTCGTTTACTCTGTACTGATGCTATAGCATTTGTGGTGTATTTGTGTTTGGAACTCCTGCTTCCAGTTCCCAAAATTACATTTGCAAGATTACTTTCATTGGTTAGCTTAAACTTGTTAGGTGCATTAGCACTTCGTATGATGTACCGTTATGCATATAAATGTGGAAATCATGAAACAACAAGAGGAAAGCTTCTTTCGGTTTTGTTGCATATGTTTTCTGGAATTGAAGTTGGAAATGAAAAAGAAGTTCAGAAAATTAAAGTTGCAATTATAGGTGCTGGACGAGTTGGTGTGAGTTTAGCAGAAGAACTTTTGAATAATGCAGAGGCTGCATATATACCACGATGTTTTATTGATACTAAGAAAGAAAAAGTTGGACGAGATATACATGGCATTCCTGTTTGGTCAGAAAATGAAGCGACATTTAAGCGTTTAGCAGAGTTCGAAGTACAAGAAATTATTTTTGCGATTCCATCAATGGATGCTAAGAAAAAGAAAAAACTTTATGATTACTACAAAAATGCAGGATATAAATTGAAAGTATATGATTATCCGACGGTATATTCAGCAGGCGGAAAGAGACATCTTAGAGAGTTTGATATAGAAGAACTTTTATTTAGGAAACCGCGAACAGTTTCTGATGAACGGACAAATGCATATTACAAAGATAAAGTTGTGTTGATTACTGGCGGCGGCGGCTCTATTGGATCAGAACTGTGCAGACAGCTTGCAAAGATGCAGCCAAAGAAAATTATTATTTTGGATATTTATGAAAATGGTGCGTATGATGTTCAGCAGGAATTAAAGATAGCATATGGTGCTAGCTTGGATTTACAGATAGAGATTTGTTCTATTACGCATAGAAGTGCACTCGAAAGAGTATTTGAAAAGTATCACCCACAGATTATTATTAATGCAGCGGCACATAAGCATGTTCCATTGATGGAACACAACTGTGTAGAAGCTATTTATAATAATGTGTTTGGTACACAGAATCTTGTAGAGCTTTGCGAAGAATATGGTGCAGAGAGATTTATGATGGTTTCGACAGATAAAGCAGTCAATCCAACAAATGTCATGGGTGCTACAAAGAGAATGTGTGAAATGATCGTGCAGAGCGCAAGTACGCATGGAAATGTAAAATACAGTGCTACTCGATTTGGAAATGTACTTGGCAGTGCTGGTTCAGTTATTCCTTTGTTCAAACGTCAGATTGCTAATGGTGGTCCAGTTACAGTTACTGATAAGAGAATAATTAGATATTTTATGACAATACCAGAAGCGTCACAGCTTGTTCTTCAGAGTGGTGCGATTGCGAATAATGGAGAATTATTTGTTTTGGATATGGGACAGCCAGTTAAGATTATGGATTTAGCTGAGAATATGATTCGATTATCTGGTGTGCAGGGAATTGAAATTGTTGAAACAGGATTAAGACCAGGTGAAAAATTATATGAGGAATTATTAGTTAAGACAGAGGAGCTGGATAAAACAGATAATAGTATGATTTTTATTGAAAGGGATACTGCTTTAAATAAAGAAGAAATTTATAAAAAAATAGAAATACTTAAACAAGCTTGCGACACAGGAGATGATTTGATTGCAAAAGAAGCACTTCGAAGAGTTGTGCCAACATTTAAAACGCCAGAAGAAGTAAATAAAGAAATTGCGTAAAAGTAACTATAGTACAGAACCGTATAAAAGAGGTAATTATTTATGTTTAAAGAGAATAATAACTTGAAAAAATTTGAATCTAAAGTTTGGTTGAGCAGTCCAACTATGCACGGTCCGGAAATTGAGTATGTGAAAGAGGCATATGATACAAACTGGATGTCAACAGTTGGAAAAAATATCAATGAAGTTGAGAGACTTGCTTGTGAATATATTGGATGTAAACATGCGGTTGCATTGTCAGCTGGAACAGCATCTTTACATTTATCAATGAAATTAGCTGGTATTGAAGCATACGGAATGCCGAAGGTAGGTCATGGGGCTTTAGAGGGAAAAAAAGTGTTCTGTTCTGATATGACTTTTGCTGCGACAATTAATCCTATTGTGTATGAGGGTGGAGAACCAGTATTTATTGACACAGAATATGACACTTGGAATATGGATCCAGTAGCTTTAGAAAAGGCTTTTAAGATTTATCCAGATACTAAAGTTGTAGTTATAGCTCATCTTTATGGTACCCCGGGAAAGATTGATGAGTTATATTCAATTATTAAAAAGCATGGGGCAATTTTGGTTGAAGACGCTGCTGAATCTATGGGAGCTACCTATAAAGGGGTTCAAACAGGTACATTTGGAAAATATAATACAATTTCTTTTAACGGAAATAAGATTATAACAGGAAGTTCAGGAGGATGTTTCCTGACAGATGATGAAGAAGCTGCAAATAAAGTACGTAAGTGGTCTACTCAGGCAAGAGAAGATGCTGCATGGTATCAGCATGAAGAGATTGGTTATAACTATCGTATGAGTAATGTAGTTGCAGGTGTTGTTCGCGGTCAGTTTGCTTATTTAAATGAACACATCGCTCAGAAAAAAGCAATTTATGAACGATACAAAGATGGATTTAAAGGATTGCCAGTATCTATGAATCCAATGGATTTGGAGAGTTCAACACCAAACTATTGGTTGTCATGTCTGATCATTGATAAAGATGCTATGTGTAAACAGGTACGTGGTGAACAGGATGTTTGTTATGTGAAAGAAACAGGTAAAACTTGTCCGACAGAGATTCTGGAAGCAATTGCCTCTATTAATGCAGAGGCCGACCAATTTGGAAACCAATACATATGCAGCCGATTTATCGATTAAATCCGTTCATTTGCAGAGATGGAAATGGTCGCGCCAGATCTAATGCTTATGTTGCTGGGGGAGCAGTTGATGTGGGAATGGATATTTTTGAAAGAGGATTGTGTCTGCCAAGCGATAATAAAATGACTGTAGAGCAGCAGGACAGGATCATTGATGTGATTAAAAAATGTTTTGAATAGTAATTGATATAGATATTGAAAGGAAAAAAGATATGGGAAAAACAATATTAGTTACAGGCATTGGTGGACTTACACCGCGTTCTATTACAGGAATTATCAGAGAAAATCATCCAGATTATAAAATTATAGGCTGTGATATTGAAAAAAAAGCGATTGGCTTTTTTATGAAAGGACTCTTGGATGAGTATTATATTTGTCCGCGTTGTACTGAACCAGAGTATTTTCCGTGGATTGAAAAGCTGGTGGAAGAAAAACATATTGATTATGCTTTCGTTCAGCCAGAAAGTGAGATTGTAGAGTGGGGAGCATATTACGAAAAGAATGGAAAATTTCCATGCCCAGTATTTATGGGATGCAAACTGTTGTCAGAATCATTGAGAGATAAATCTATAATGGCAGATCTACTTGAGGGAACAGATTTTATTCCAAAAACAATAAAAGTTACCCAGGAAAATCCGAGATTTGAGGATGTTGAAAATGAAATAGGATTTCCTTGTTGGATTCGTGCAACAGAAGGGACAGGCGGTTTAGGATCTTTACGTTTAGATGATATTAGCAGTTATAAAAGCTGGTTATTTATAAACGCAAAAATCCCTGAATTTACAGTAAGTGAATTTCTTACAGGAAGACATTTAGCAAATGAGATGCTCTACTATAATGGCGAATATGTAAAAGGTGCTGCATTAGAATGTGTTGAATATGTTATGGCAAATACAGCTCCGTCTCATGTAACGGGAAATACACATTTTGCACGTTTTCTTAATGAAGACAGAATTAATAAGTTCTGTGATGAGTGTATTAAATATTTAGAAAAAAAACTGGGTGTACCGGCACATGGGATTTTATCCTTTGATTTAAAAGAGGACAAAAACGGAGAAATGAAGGTAACTGAGATTAATATCCGTCATATGGCATATGCGGGTGTTATGGCTCACGTTGGATTTGATCTTATTGAGGATACAATTAGAATTATGGAAGATGGGAATTGTGATAATGTAGCAAGAGATCAGTATCATCATTATGATAAGCCATATGTATTTCTCAGAGACGTTGATGTTGAGCCTATCATTTTGGAAAGTGAAGAGATTTTTGATAAAATTGATAAATTATAAAATCAATTGATATTGGGATGAACGTTATTGTCATGGAGATTGAAAAT
>NZ_QRNF01000005.1 GCF_003474435.1 Ruminococcus sp. AF46-10NS | reverse complement strand
TTTAAGGTACAAACCTTAAATTAAATATTTAAGTATTCCTCCTTAGCTCAGTCGGTAGAGCATGCGGCTGTTAACCGCAGTGTCGTTGGTTCGAGTCCAACAGGGGGAGTTTTTTATTTCCTGTGAACTTTATGTTTGCAGGATTTTTTTGTATATAATAAAATATAGAGTACATAAGACAATACAGATGGAGGGTTTTTATGAAGGTATTGAATTTTGGATCATTGAACCTGGATTATGTATACCAGGTGGACAGTATTTTAATTCCAGGAGAAACACAGGCGTCCACAGGCAGGAAGATTTTTTGTGGAGGGAAAGGATTAAATCAGTCTATAGCACTTGCAAAAGCGGGAGTTCCGGTTTACCATGCTGGAATGATCGGGGACGGAGGAGAAATTCTTCTGGAAACCTGCAGAGAAAATCATGTAAATACAGAATTCATACGACAGATCTCCGGTCCATGCGGACATACTGTGATCCAGGTAGACAGAAACGGGCAGAACTGCATTCTTCTCTATGGTGGAGCTAACAGAAGTATTACAAAAGAATTTGTAGATGAAGTATCAGTGCATTTCGAAAAAGGAGATATTTTACTTTTGCAGAATGAGATCAATGAGCTGGATTACATTATTGGGAAAGCCAGCCATAAAGAGATGCAGATCATTCTTAATCCTTCGCCATACAATGAGAACCTGAAAACCTGTGACCTGAATAAAGTTGCGATGTTCCTGGTAAATGAAATCGAGGGCGGACAGATCACAGGAGAGAAGGAGCCACATAAGATCCTGGAAAAATTTAAAGAGATGTATCCCAAGGCATCTGTAGTCCTGACACTTGGCGGAGACGGTTCCATGTATCAGGATAAAACAGGAATCTACAAACAGGATATTTTCAAGGTAAAAGCAGTGGATACCACAGCTGCCGGAGATACTTTTACCGGATATTTTATAGCATCTGTGCTTGAGGGAATGAAGCCGGCAGAAGGTCTTAAAATGGCTTCAAAAGCCTCTTCTATCGCTGTATCAAGGCCGGGAGCTGCCGCATCAATTCCATTGCGAGATGAGGTTATGAAATCATTGATAGAAGAGTTGTGATATAATATTATACGTTTTAATAGTGAATAAGGATTATAAATGTTTGCCGGATATTGAATATAGATAGTAAAGAATGAAGGTGAGGCAGAACCTGGGGGTCTGGTGTATAAATATAGCCAGCAGAAGAGGTACTTTTCCTTGCTGGCTATATCTATATATAGAGAAATAATTTAAACGAATATCTGTCTGACTTATCGGATAAAATTAGTCATGATTTTCTCCTCTGTTTCAGGAGCGGCGATTCCGACATTTTTACCTGCTTCGATGCATTTCAGAAGCCATGCCATGTTGTTGCCAAGAGTACGCATGATCTGCAGGCCTTCTTCGTCTTTGCGAACATCATCTGGTGTATTACCGTGTACCATAGTCCAGTAGTTACCAGATACAACTGGCATCTGATGATATGTAAAATATTTGATCAGTACGTCAAGTGTAGCAGTTGTACCAGCACGTCTTGCAGAAGCAACAGCAGCGGCAGGTTTATGGATCATGTCTTTTCCGGCCATGGAAGCGAATTTATCCATAAACTCGATGATCTGTCCGGATGGGGAAGCCCAGTAAACAGGAGAGCCAACAATAAGAGCATCTGCTTCTTTCATGATAGCTGCGGCTGCAGCAACATTTTCCCTGGAAGGATCGCCGGCCTGGAAGATCTCAGTCTCCACACCATTCTTTTTTAATGTTTCTGCAACTTCAGTAAGTGCTGTATAGGTGCAGCCTTCTTTGCGCGGGCTGCCGTTCAGTAATAAAACTTTCATTGTAGTCATCCTTTCATATATTTTTATAGCGGCTGTCGGATTCGAATGCTGCTATACTTTCAATTATATACAGGGAAAAAATAATGTCAATGTTCGAAAAAACAGAAAAAATTTTTAAGAAAGCATTTCTGAGAGAGAAGAGGAGCCCTGAAAAGCCTTATTTTATAAGGGTTATAGGCCTGTTTTGCAGGTTTGTAAAAAAAATTGAAATTTTTTAAAAAAATGCTTGCAATTATAAAAAAGGTATGGTATTATTTAACTCGTCGCTGAGGGAAAAACAAAACAGCGAAAAACAAATAAGAAATATGGCTCCATGGTCAAGCGGTTAAGACACCGCCCTTTCACGGCGGTAACAGGGGTTCAAATCCCCTTGGAGTCACTTAAAACTAAACTGGATTTTCATTTGACTCGATTCAACATTAGGTGTTATTACGCCGATGTGGCTCAATTGGCAGAGCAGCTGATTTGTAATCAGCAGGTTATCGGTTCGAGTCCGATCATCGGCTTTTTGGACCTTTAGCTCAGTTGGTTAGAGCAACCGGCTCATAACCGGTCGGTCCTGGGTTCGAGTCCCCGAAGGTCCATTTAATAAGTTTTATATTTGTATGGCCCAGTGGCTCAGTTGGTTAGAGCGCCGCCCTGTCACGGCGGAGGTCGAGAGTTCGAGTCTCTTCTGGGTCGTTCATATTTGGGGTCTTAGCTCAGCTGGGAGAGCATCTGCCTTACAAGCAGAGGGTCATAGGTTCGAGCCCTATAGGCCCCATTTTTGAACATTTTAATTGAATATGCGGGTATGGTGGAATAGGCAGACACAAGAGACTTAAAATCTCTCGGGGGCAACTCCGTGCCGGTTCAAGTCCGGCTACCCGCAGTATTAACAAGATTCCTTAAATGGAGTCTTTTTTTGTACCATATATTCCTAGCGTATCAGTAGGGATATTGACAAGACTATATATAAATGATAGAATCCTGGCAGTCATAAAAACAGAAAAGCGAAATGTAAATATAGCAGAACAAGCACAGAATACAAGGAGAAATCAGAAAATGCTGAACCAGTTTTCAAGAACAGAATTACTAATTGGAAAAGAAGGAATGGAGAAACTGAAAAATTCCAGAGTTGCAGTATTCGGAATCGGCGGAGTTGGCGGATATACAGTAGAAGCGCTGGTGCGAAGCGGTGTCGGAACAATGGATCTTATTGATGACGATAAAGTATGTCTGACCAACATTAACCGTCAGATTTATGCAACAAGAAAAACAGTTGGCAAATATAAGGTGGATGTAGCCAGAGAACGTATCCTTGAGATCAATCCGGACGCAGTGGTAAACATCCATAAGACTTTTTATGTGCCGGAGACAGCAGATTTTTTTGATTTTTCTCAGTATGATTATGTGGTTGACGCGATTGATACAGTAACAGGTAAGCTGATGCTGGTTGAACAGGCACAGGACAGCGGAACGCCGATCATCAGCTCTATGGGAGCCGGAAACAAGATGGATCCTACCGGTTTTATGGTGACGGATATTTATAAGACATCGGTTTGCCCGCTGGCAAAAGTTATGCGTCGTGAATTGAAGAAACGCGGGATCAAAAAACTGAAAGTTGTTTATTCACAGGAGAAGCCAGTGACACCGATAGATGATATGGCCATAAGCTGCAAATCACATTGCATCTGTCCTCCGGGAACTGCCAGAAAATGCACCCAGCGTCGCCAGGTGCCAGGAAGTAATGCTTTTGTGCCGTCAGTGGTAGGTCTGATCATTGCTGGTGAGGTTGTGAAAGATCTGATCAGATAATTGGAAATTAATCTATATAATTTTATGGAAACGGATTCTGTGCAGTTACTGCAGGGTGTCCGTTTTATTATGTCAGAAGTGTGGAAAGAGTCTTTTTATAGAATAGTCAGATTACTTATGATAAAATATATCTATAACTGTTTTGAGAATGCTATAACTGATTTCAAAAATAAAAAAGAAGGGTATATAAATTATGGGGATTGCAGAGAAATTTATTAAACAGGGACAGCTTGAACAGGAGGAGTATCCGGAACTTCTGAATTTATACAAAGATCCGGAGACTGTAGGCGTGATCAGGCAGGAAGCTGTTCGTATCCAGAAGAAATATTTTGGAAACAAGATTTATACAAGAGGTCTGGTTGAGTTTACCAATTACTGCAGAAATGACTGTTATTACTGCGGAATCCGCCATTCTAATACTAATGCGGAACGCTATCGTCTGACCAAGGAGGAAATCCTTCAATGCTGCGAGAATGGACATGAACTGGGATTTCGGACTTTTGTACTCCAGGGAGGGGAAGATCCCTGGTTTAATGATGAGCGGATGATTGATATCATAAAGTCTATAAAACAGAACTATCCAGACTGTGCTATTACTTTGTCCATTGGAGAAAAATCGAAAGAAAGCTACCGAAAATTCCGGGAAGCAGGTGCAGATCGCTATCTTCTTCGCCACGAGACAGCTGATGAAGCACATTATCGCTATCTGCATCCGGAGAATCTGAGCCTTTCCAATAGAATACAATGTCTTTATGATCTGAAAGAACTGGGATATCAGATCGGAGCTGGATTTATGGTAGGGGCACCGGGACAAACCATGGAAAACTTGGCAGAGGATCTTGTTTTTCTGAAGAAACTGAATCCGCATATGGCAGGGATCGGGCCGTTTATTCCTCATCATGATACGAAATTCGCGAAGGAAGAGCCAGGAAGTGTGGAGCTGACGCTTTTTCTTCTGTCTGTGATCCGGATCATGCTGCCGAAGGTGCTTCTTCCGGCTACAACAGCACTGGGAACTCTGGACCCCAAAGGCCGTGAAAAAGGCTTTCAGGCAGGTGCAAATGTGATAATGCCTAATCTTTCACCAGTGAAGAACAGGAAACAGTATGAGCTTTATGACAATAAGATATGTACAGGAGAGGAAGCAGCGGAATGCAGAGGGTGCCTTTCAAGACGTGCAGAGTCTGTGGGATATGAAATTGTCACAGATCGAGGGGATTCACCCATGAAATAAAGCATTTATACTTTTCTTTTGGGAAGATATGGGTTAAAATATTCACATGACCGGAATAAGACGAAAATTCTGGCCGAAAACTGAAACAAGAGGAATTTTCCTGTATGCGGAGAACACAGGAAAAAATAATGGAGTGCGTACAATATGGAAAAAACAGAAAGTGCTGTGCGGAGCAGACTTCTGGAGGCTGGAAAGGAAGAGTTCAGGGATAAAGGGTTCCTGAAAGCATCTCTTCGTTCGATTTGCAGAAAAGCCGATGTGACCACGGGAGCGTTGTATTTCTTTTTTGAAAGCAAGGCATCTCTTTTTGAAAAGATCGTGGAGGAAACCGTAGGCAGTTTGGAACAGATCGCAGGCAGCCTTGCAGATCCTCAGAAAGAGAAAATAATACAGCCGGAGGAGTATGACCGGATCGTTATTAATTTTATCTGGGAAAATCGGGACATTGCCAGGATTCTTATAAATGGAGCAGAAGGTACCCGATATGAGAACTTCTGGGAAGATACCTGCAAAAAAATGGAACAGCTTTTGCAGGAAAACTTTTTGAAAAATTATGGAAAAGAAGCAGACAGTGATCTTGTACATGTTCTGGCAGAAATGAAACTTCAGGGGTATACACAACTTCTGAATAAGGATTATTCCCATGAAAAATTTTTGAAACTGTCTAAAATGCTGAAGATATGTTCAGATTGTGGATATCAGGTTATCGAAGAGGAGACAGCCCGGATGCAGTAGCAAATACCTGACAGCTTTTTGCTGTCAGGCTTTTTTTTTCGGTGAAAAGCATTGCCCAATCGCCAAAAGTATGCTATGATTAACTTGGTTAGTTTTAACAAACCGAGGGAGGTGTAAATAGCATGAGATCAAATGAATCATCAGAAGATTATCTGGAGACCATATTGATCATGGGAAAAAGAAGCTCACTTGTACGAGCAGTAGACATTGCAGCAGAAATGGGTTTTAAGAAGCCGAGCGTCAGTGTGGCAATGAAGAATCTCCGTCAGAAGAATCTGATCACAGTTGCAGATAATGGAGATATTCGTCTGACAGAGGACGGCCATAAGATCGCAGATAAAGTATATGAACGCCATCAGCTGATCTCCAGCTGGCTGATGATGCTGGGAGTACAGGAGAAAACAGCTCTTCATGATGCCTGCCGAATTGAGCATATTATCAGTGAGGAGACTTTTCAGGCTTTGAAGAAAGCAGTTCAGGAGCTGAAAGCAGAGAAGACAGAATAGACAAGGACTGGTCGTACTGCCGGTTATAAGGAGGCTGCAATCTGAAAATCAGTACTGAATAAAAAAGAAAACAGGAATTGACAATAGAAAAAATAAGAATATAATGGAAATCCAGGTTATAAAATGGAGGACACATAAAAGATGAAATTACTTTTTATACGACATGGCGACCCGGATTATACAATAGATTCCCTGACAGAAAAGGGCTGGAAAGAGGCGGAATTTCTCTCTGAAAAGATTGCTGCGCTTGATGTCAGGGATTTTTATGTCTCACCACTTGGAAGGGCGAAAGATACGGCATCCTGCACACTGAAGAAAACAGGCAGGACAGCGACGGAGTGTGAATGGCTGAGAGAGTTTGATGTTCAGATCAGAAGACCGGACAGAAACGGCGATAAGATCATTCCATGGGACTGGCTTCCACAGGACTGGACAAAAATTGAGAACTTTTACAGTTTTGACCGCTGGTGGGATAATGATATCCTGCGGGAAGGCCATATGAAAGAAGAATATGACTGGGTAACACAGAGTTTTGATAAAGTGCTGGCTGAGCACGGATATGTCCGCGAAGGACATTATTACAGAGCTGAGAAAGCGAACGAAGATACGCTGGTTTTTTTCTGCCATTTTGGAGTAAGCTGCGTGCTGATCAGTTATCTTCTCAGTATCTCTCCGATCGTAATGCTTCAGAATTTCTGCGCGGCACCGTCATCGGTAAGTACGCTGACAACAGAAGAACGCCGTAAAGGTATCGCGTCTTTCCGTATGAGTTCTTTCGGAGATATCTCACATCTCTATGCACACCAGGAACCGCCGGCCTTTGCAGCCAGGTTCTGTGAGACGTATGATAATCAGGAACAGAGACACGATTGATATTTGTGAGAAACAGTCCGAAGTACCGAATGAAAGGATTATTTTTGGAAATGATTACAATTCGTTAATAAATTTTATAAATTTATTAGAAATTGTACAAATTTCTCTCACATTTATCTTGTATGATATAGTCATCTTAAGAGAACAGAAGCTCTTAAGAAAAACTCTTTCCTTTCCCTAAAATATGTATGAAGATAAACCACCGTTCAGTTTGGCAAGACAGAGCCGACAGGACGGTGGTTTTGAGTTACGGATAAAAGTGAGTAATTATTGGATCAAGGCCGTCTGTAACGGTTAAAGCAGGAATATATTTCCTGAATACGTGGTATGGCATAACCGCAGGGAATATAATTTCCTTCGGAGAAGAATGCCAGGCCTTGTTTATGGAGCTGTGTATCCAGATAAGCAACGATATCCGGCAAAGTATGTTTTCCGTCAATGAGGTGCTCGACGGCATATTTCAGAAGCAGTGCCAGGGAAGCGGTCTGTTCGGAATCTGTGAGCTGCTCGATATAGCGGAGATCCACTTCTGTTTTTCCGATGGAGAAGCCGTCTTTTCCATGAACTTTTGTTTTCAGGCGTTCCGGCTGGCCGGAGCGGCCGTGACGGGACGGTGCGGCTTTGGCTTTTGTCATGATACGATGGCTGTCAGGCATATGGAACGCTGGGGGTTCGGCGGCAGAAAGCGGATATTCGCTGCAAAGCTTATGTGTGGCAGCAGTGATGTCAACAGGGCGGTAGTTATCCATCTGGATCACAGTATCTGCAATGTGGAAAAAAGCTCCGGAGCTTCCGGCAACCAGAACTGTAGAGATACCAGCCTTTTCATAAAGATCCCGGGCACGTTCCAGAAATGGCGTGATGGGCTCTTTTTCCCGGCAGATCACACGCTGCATGAAAGAATCCCGCACCATAAAATTCGTAGCAGAAGTATCTTCATCAAGAAGAAAAACTTTGCTTCCAGCTTCAATACCTTCGATAATACCGGCAGCCTGAGAGGTGCTGCCACTGGCATCCTCTGTAGAAAAACAGCGGGTGTCTTTTTTATTTGGAAGATCGTTGATAAAAAGTGAGATATCCACGTTTTTAATAAAACGTCCGTCCTCTGAGCGCAGCTTCAGGGCAGAATCATCCGTGATCACATATTCCCGCCCATCTCCGGAGATATGGTTGTAAACACCAAGTTCCAGAGCATTGAGAAGAGTAGATTTGCCGTGGTATCCGCCGCCTACGATCAATGTAATGCCGCAGGGAATCCCCATGCCTGTGATGGTTCCTTTATGGGGCAGATCAAGAGAAATACGTAAGTGCTCCGGGGAAACAAAAGGAACGGAATCTTTCATCGGACGGGAGGAAATACCGCTCTCTCGGGGAAGTATTGCACCGTCATTTATGAAGGCTGCCAGGGAACGTCGGTGTAGTTCCTGACGGATGTATTCCTGGTCTTCAGCAAGTTCGATAGCCTGTTTCAGCCGGCCGGCATCCAGATTCCGGTAAAAAAATGCTTTGTGGATACATACCGGGAGAAAATCAAAGAAGATTTTTTCAAGCTCGGGAGAGTTGATGGTGCGGCCATTAGCCGGAAATCCGATGAAGAAACGGGCTGTAATGCCTTTTTCGTTCACTTCACAGGCTGTGCGTGCAAGGACTTCCTGACCACAGTGACTGATAGAGATCAGACCGCTTTTTCCGGAGCCTTTTGCCCGGAAGGTGTAGCGGCTGATCTGCTGCTCAAACTGGCGGTTAAGAAAATCGCCAAGTGTGATGCGGGTAAGGGTATCTTTGTAATACTCCGCAGGAAATCCGGTATCCCGGTGAGTAAGTTTCACACTGATATGAGAAGGAGAAGCAAAGGGATCTCCCTGTACATGGTCAATGGACAAAATATATCTGTCAAACTGGTAAGCACCACGAAGAGATTTGTATGCCGGATAGCTTTTTCGGTTAACAGAATGAAGCAGCGTCTGAAGCTGATCGGATGATTGCATGTTTTTTTCCTCCTGAATTTCTTAAGAATTACTATAGCGAATCATAAAGATTTTGTAAAGAATGGGAATTGCGGTGGAAATTTAAAATTGTTTGACCTATAATAGTAGACAGATTGCAGATAATATGATGAGAAACGGAAACTGTCAGATTTTTTTGCAGGCAGGATCCGCAATCTTATAGAAGAAAGGTGGACCATCAGATGGAAAGAAGAAACGCATGGCTTTCCTATAAGGAAGCAGATGAAAATGAGATGGAGAAGCTTAACAGGGCTTACAGAGAGTTTCTCAATAAAGGTAAAACAGAGCGCGAGTGCGTTACAGAGATCGTGAAGCAGGCAGAGGCAGCAGGCTACGAGGCACTTGAGGCGAAGATCTCCAGAGGAGACAAGATCCAGGCTGGCGATAAGGTTTATGCAGTTGGTATGAAGAAGATCGTAGCTTTGTTTCATGTGGGAACAGAGGAGCTTTCCAAAGGCATGAGCATTCTTTGTGCGCATATTGACTCCCCGCGTCTTGATATTAAGCAGAATCCGCTTTATGAGGACACAGATCTGGCTTATCTGGATACCCATTACTATGGCGGTGTGAAGAAATACCAGTGGGTAACATTGCCGCTGGCTATGCATGGCGTTGTTGTAAAGAAAGACGGAAGTGTAGTTGACATAAGTATTGGCGAAGATGAGGACGATCCGGTTCTTTATATCACAGATCTTCTGATCCACCTTGCAGGTAAGCAGCTTCAGAAGAAGGCTGCAGAGGTGATCGAGGGTGAGAGCCTCGATATTCTCATTGGCAGCAGACCGCTTGCTGATCTTCCGGATGACAAGAAGAAAGAAGCTGTGAAACAGAATGTTCTGAAGATCTTAAATGAGAAATATGGTATTGAGGAGGAAGATTTCCTTTCAGCAGAGCTTGAGATCGTTCCGGCCGGCAAGGCGAGAGAATGCGGACTTGACAGAAGCATGATCGCAGCTTACGGACAGGATGACCGGGTTTGTGCTTACACCTCCCTTGCAGCAATGCTTGAGATGAATGAGACACCGAAGCGTACAGGATGCTGCCTGCTGGTAGATAAAGAAGAGATCGGAAGCGTTGGAGCAACCGGTATGCAGTCAAGGTTTTTTGAGAACAGTGTGGCAGAGCTTCTGGATGGAATGGGATGTTATTCCGAGCTGGCAGTGAGACGTGCACTTCGCAATTCCAGCATGCTTTCTTCAGACGTAAGTGCAGGCTATGATCCGGCGTACAGTGAGGCTTTTGAGAAAAAGAACGCAGCGTATCTTGGAAGAGGTATCGTTCTCAATAAGTTCACCGGAGCAAGAGGTAAATCCGGTTCCAACGATGCCAATGCAGAGTATGTTGCAAGAGTACGCAAGATCTTTGATGATCACGATGTTGCTTTTCAGACAGCAGAGCTTGGGAAAGTTGATTTTGGTGGCGGCGGAACCATCGCTTACATTGCCGCACTTTATGGAATGGAAGTTATTGACAGCGGTGTGGCTGTGCTGAGCATGCATTCTCCGTGGGAAGTTACAAGCAAGGCAGATGTATACGAGGCATATAAAGCATACAAGGCATTTCTTCTTGAAGCATAAAAATTTCTGTTCAGGATCTGAATCCATTCAGATATGTTTTTCGTTATGAATAAATGAGAGGGATTTTTCCCCGGTAATAAAACAGAGCAGCCTGTTCCCCTGCAGATGCTGCTCTGTATTTTTAACCAAATAAACTGCGAAGAGGTTATTCGGTGAGAGCTACGTGACGAATGCGGATTGCGGATATCCGTTTGATATGTAAACAGCGAAAGCGGATGGCAGATATCCGCTTTACAGCTAAGAGGAGGAGACATGGAAGAAACATTGGTACGGGTGGTGGATCTGTGCAAGATATATAATCCCGGAGAAAACGAGGTACGTGCACTGGATCATGTGAACCTTGAGATACGAAAAGGCGAGTTTGTGGCGATCATCGGACAGTCCGGTTCTGGAAAATCCACATTTATGAACATGCTGGGATGTCTGGATGTGCCCACTTCCGGTAAGTATTATCTGAATGGAACGGACGTGTCCACGATGAAAGATAATGACCTTTCTGTGGTGCGTAATAAGGAAATCGGTTTTATATTTCAGGGCTTTAACCTGATCGAGAACCTTACAGCCATTGAGAACGTGGAGCTTCCGCTGATCTACCGTGGGATCGACCGGAGAACAAGAAGAAAGCTTGCAGTGGAATCTCTGACAAAAGTAGGGCTTGAGAAACGTATGGATCATAAGCCAGGCGAGATGTCAGGTGGTCAGCAGCAGAGAGTTGCCATTGCAAGAGCCATTGCAGCCAAACCGCCGGTAATCCTGGCGGATGAGCCAACAGGAAATCTGGATTCTGCCTCCAGCAGGGAGATCATGGAAATCCTTAAAAGTATGCACAGGTCAGGAGAGACGCTGATCCTGATCACTCATGACAACGGAATTGCAGCTCAGGCCAAAAGAGTGGTCCGCATCATGGATGGAAAGATCGAGTCAGATATGATCAATGAAGAATTTGTCGAGGAGGCATAGTGAAAGATGAAAAAGGGTAAAAAGATCGCGATCGGTATTGTTGCAGCGGTTGTAGTGGCCGGTGGTGTTTATTCCGTAACAGGAGGCAGCAGAGGAGCGGCACAGCTTCCGCAGGTTTCCGTTACAAAAGCTGCGACAGGAGATGTGGAGGAGATCGTAGATGCCACAGGTACTGTAGTCAGTGATGAGCAGAAGACTTTTTATTCACCGGTAAATGCACAGGTGAAAAAGGTGTCTTTTGCAGACGGAGATTCTGTTTCCAAAGGAACGAAGCTTGTGGAGTTTGAACTGAAGGATCTGGAGCGGGATAATCAGAAAGCAGAGCTGAATGTAAAGTCTGGCGAATATGATTATAAGAATTCCATTAATAAATCGAATCAGGCAGACCAGAAGCAGAAAGATGCGAAATCCAAGGTTGCTACTCTGGAACAGCAGGTAAAAGACAAGCAGAATTATCTTGCATCACTGAAATCACAGTTGTCAGCTGTTCAGTCTCAGGCAGCGGCCGACGCACAGGCAGCAGCTCAGGCTCAGGCTGCACAGGCTGCCGCTGAGGCACAGGCGAAAGCAGACGCACAGGCTCAGGCGGAGGCAGAGAATCAGAGAGCCTATGCAGAGGCTCTGAATACATATCAGACCAAGACACTTCCTGCGTACCAGAAAGAGCTTGGAGAGCTGAATACTGCTTATATCAAGGCACAGGGCGTATATAATCAGACAGATACTGCTTATCAGATGGCTTTTGCACAGTGGCAGGCAGATCCTTCTGATGAGAATGCACAGGCTCTGGATGATGCTGAGGCAGCAAGAAGCCAGGCTGAGATCAACAGCCAGCAGGCAAAAGAAGCGTATGAGGACAAAAAGGTGAACCAGCCGAAAATGCCGGAATATGCAGATTACAGTAACAGTCAGAACAGCAGTCAGAGTGATCTGTTTACAGATGGAACAGAAGGTTCCGGTCAGGGTGCAGCAGATCAGGGAAGTGGCTCAGCAGAGACTGTAAGCACTTCCGTTGATACTTCCGGTATTGAGAATGCTATAGAACAGGCAAGTTCCGATCTTGCTGACCTCCAGTCCGATCTTGCAACGCAGAAGTCCATTGCGGAGGCAGATTCCACAAGTCTTACTAAAGAAGAAAAAGAGAAGATGCGTGTTACCAATAACCTGACAGAACTGGATGCAAAGTCGGCAAAAGAGCTTGTAGAAGAAGGTAAAAAAGGGATCGAAGCTGACTTCAACGGTGTTATTTCCAAGGCAGCTGTACAGCAGGGGGCGACTGTGACACAGGGAATGGAGCTTTTTACCCTGCAGAGCACAGATAAAGTAAGCGTTGATATCAATGTTTCCAAGTATGATTATGCCAAGGTAAAAGAAGGTCAGACTGCGGATATTGCGATCGGTGATAAAAAGTATACCGGAAAAGTAACCAAGATCAGCCATCTTGCAACAACCAACGAGAAGGGTTCAACACTGATCTCGGCAACTGTCAGCATTGATCAGCCGGATGAAGATATTTTTCTTGGTGTTGATGCCAAGGTGAAGATATATGCTGAGAAGGCAGAGGATGTAGTAACACTTCCGGCTGGCGTTGTAAATATCGGCAAAGCCGGATCTTTCTGCTATGTTCTCAAAGACGGTGTGATCACAAGACAGGATATCACAACAGGAATCAGCTCTGAGGATGTTGTAGAGGTTACAGATGGGATCAAAGTCGGTGACGAGGTGCTTGAGGATCTTGGTTCACTGGAAGAGGGAATGGCTGCTGAGGCTGTACCGGCAGACGACGACACTGGTGCAGCAGATGCTGAGGAGACTGCCAATGAGTAATATTTATGAATATATCAAAATGGCGATCCATAATATCATGGCCAATAAGGGAAGATCTTTTCTCACTATGCTTGGTATCATTATCGGTATCGCATCGGTGATCGCCATTGTGTCCATCGGTGAAGGTACGAAGAACCAGATGAACAGTGAGATCGATGATATCGGCGGCGGACAGATTGCTGTTTATTGCAGTGATGAGGCCACTACAGCAGATGTTTGGATAGAGCCGGGAGATATTGATGCTGTACGGGAGCTGGATGAGGTGGAAGGGGTCAATGTGTCTGACTCTTATTCCGGCGAAACTGTGACAGGAAAGGGAGATTTTTCCCTGTCTGTAACTGGTGAAGCTCAGGATGCCAAGTTTGTGGATAATGCGACAATGAAATACGGAAGCTATTTTGGGGCAAAAGAGGTCGAGGAAGGCAAGAATGTCTGCGTGATCACAGATGCAGATGCGAAGAGACTTTTCGGAACAGATGATGTTGTAGGAATGACACTGGATGTCACCTGCTATGACCTGACCAAGACTTTCCGTATCTGCGGTGTTACCACGCAGAAAGAGAACGGAACGTTTGTAAGCTACAGCTATGAGGGAATGCCTGTGACCATCTATGTGCCGTATACGTCTATGGATGATTTTACAGGAAGCAGCGGGGAATTTTATCAGATCATAGTGCAGGCAGATAAGACTCTGGATTCCCAGATGGTTGCAGACAAGATCGTGAATCTTCTTGAACGTCGCCATCAGAGTGCGGGTGATGATTATTTTCAGGTACAGAGCTTTCAGGATATCATGAAATCCATGAACCAGATGCTTGGCATGGTGACAGCGTTTATTTCTTTTGTTGCGGGAATTTCCCTTCTGGTTGGCGGTATTGGCGTTATGAACATTATGCTGGTTTCTGTGACAGAGCGTACCAGGGAGATCGGTATCCGAAAATCTCTTGGTGCAAAAACTTCTTCGATCATGCTGCAGTTCCTGGCAGAGGCAGCGATTCTGACCATTATGGGTGGCCTGATCGGTATTTTCCTTGGTATTGCAGGTGGTTATGCGATCTGTGCGGTAATCAGCAGCAGTATGGGAATGACGATCACACCAGGAATCAGTGTGGGAACTGTTCTGGCAGCAACGTTATTCTCCTGCGCAGTGGGAGTGTTCTTTGGAATCTATCCAGCAAGAAAGGCCGCTAAATTAAGCCCGATCGAGGCACTGCGGAGAAACTAAAGAACTGTTGCTTTTGCATCAAAAGTAGCAATAAAAAATAATTTTGAAAAAAATTAAAAAAACTTTCAAAAAACCCTTGACATTTTATAGGTCTTAGAGTATCATACATATTGTTGCAGCGGTGATACGAAATATCACAAAGGAAAAGCAACAAAGATGTGCGTTTAGCTCAGCTGGATAGAGCGTTTGGCTACGGACCAAAAGGTCGGGGGTTCGAATCCTCTAACGCACGTATGAAGCCTCTGGAATTGTTCCAGAGGCTTTTACTTTGAAAACAGACGATCAAAGCATTGAGTGACAAATATCATCCATACTGTTACAAGACTGCCTGGAATCTGCTTATAAATAAAGAAGATTTGGAAAGAAGATACGGATTGATATCAGGTGAAAGTAAGTAAATTGTGTTGACACTGACATTAGGTCAGAGTAGAATAAAAAAACAGAAAAGGAAAATTTTTGTAAAGCTGTTTGTTTGATACAAACAGCTTTTTTCACAGAAAAAGTGAACAATAATGAAAGTACAAAACACCTGAAATACAGGTGAATCTATCAGGAGGAAAAAACAATGCCAGGATATCTGATCAAAGATACAACAAAAGAAGAACGTAAACAGATCGTAGAGGAATCTCTTGGAAATATTTCCGCAAACTGTGATGGCTGTATGGCGAGACTTGCGGATATGTATCAGGATTATATTGATGGAAAGAAAGAGATCCGTGAGATCAATATGGAGTTTAATGCTAGGTATGTCCGTGGAGATATGGATAAAGAGGAAAAAAGAAGCTGTCCGATGTAGAGGAGTAAAAACAACATGATAAGACTGATCGCAACAGACGTAGACGGAACTCTGGTAAAAGACGGGACAATGACCATCAATCCGGAATATATGACAGTGATCCGGAAACTGACCGAGCTGGGGATCACCTTTGTGGTGTGTTCAGGGCGGCAGTATGACAGTGAGAGAAAGCTGTTTGAGCCGGTGCAGGATCTGGTGTATTTTGTGTCGGATGGCGGTACAGTGATCCGGAAGAATGACAAGATTCTGAAGGTACATACACTTCCGGATGAAACCTGGAAACGCATGCACCGTATGGTAAAAGAAAAAATGCCGGAATGTGACTGCTTTATTGCCACACCGGAGTGCTGCTATGCGGAGAATGAAAATGGGAGGATGTTCCGGTGGCTGAGGGATTCCTATGGCTATGATATGAGAAAAGTGGACGATCTTTCTTCTCTTCAGGGAAAACAGGTTCTGAAATTTTCTGTTTATCATCAGGAACGGTGCGAGGAGCTTTGTGCACCGTATTTTACACCGGCATGGAGGGATAAAGTAACACTGGCTGCGGCCGGAAAAGAATGGATGGACAGTACCCCGCCGGAAGGCGAAAAAAGTACAGCTGTAGAGTTTATCCAGCAGTGCCAGGGGATTTCTCCGGAGGAAACCTGTACATTCGGAGATAACCTCAATGATATCGCAATGCTCCGGAAAGCAGGAATGAGCTATGCGGTAGCCAATGCCAGAGAGGAAGTGCAGGCAGCAGCCAGGAATGTATGCCCGTCGTACAGTGAAGATGGGGTTTTACAGATTCTGAAAGGGATTGTTTCTGAAAGCGGAAAATGATAAAGATATATATAATATGTGCTTTCAGTAAATAAAAGAGTAAATAAAAGTCACCGGCCAGGGGTTGACTTTTCAAAAAAATTCTGTTAAATTGAAAAAATGAAAAATTCAATTCCATGAGGGAGTAGTTCGCACGTAAGTGTGATTTGTCAACAGCCCCGGTTTTTTTGAAAACTTGGCAAATCTTAAAGAATGAGACTCATGTATGCTTTGCTATATTTTATTATAGCAAGGCATACATGGGTCTTTTTTATGTCACAGGAAATTACTTTGTAATGTTCCAATGTCATAAAAAGATATTTGGCTCAGGATTGCAGGCAGGGCAATGAATCCTCAGGTCATGGAAAATGAAAACAGAAAGTGAGAAGAAGAAAAATGGAAAATCTGGTAAACAGCTCACCCCTGATCCTTGTGTTAGTTTTTCTTGTGATCGGCTTTGCTTTTCTGATGAAGGGGGCGGACTTCTTTGTAGAGGGAAGTTCCAGCATTGCAAAGAGACTGAAAGTTCCGCCGATCATCATCGGGCTTACTATTGTGGCAATGGGAACATCGTTACCGGAAACTGCAGTCAGCGTAACTGCATCTCTGGTCAACAATAACGAACTCGCAGTCAGCAATGTAGTAGGTTCCAATATTTTTAATCTGATGGTAGTTGTTGGAGTCTGTTCCATCCTGACACCGATCCTGGTGCAGAAGGAAACTATTAAGAGAGATATTCCTTTTTCAATGATCTGCGCGTTCCTCCTTCTGGGACTTGGAATCCTGGCGGTGGGAGATAAGATCGGAATGAGACTTGGCCATCTGGATGGAATAATTATGCTGGGATTTTTTGCAGGTTATATTGTTGCGATGATCCGAAGTGCCATGAAGGCCAGAGCAGCAGGAAAAAATATGGAGATCGAAGGAATTGAAGAGCTGGAAGAAGAAATCGGCATCCTTTCCTGGCCGAAGAGTATCCTCTTTATTGTGGGAGGTGCACTTGCCATTGCTTTTGGCGGAGATCTTACCGTAGATGCTGCCAGCCGCATTGCCATTGATCTTGGAATGAGCCAGACACTGGTGGGACTGACCATTGTTTCTATTGGAACATCCCTTCCGGAACTTGTGACCTCTGTTGTCGCAGCCAGAAAGAACGAAGTGGATATGGCAGTGGGAAATGCGGTAGGTTCTAATATTTTTAATATTCTGATGGTTCTTGGAATTGCTTCAGCAATCAATCCGGTAGCGCTGATCCGGGAGAATATTATTGACATTGCAATCCTGATCGGATTTACCCTGATCGTGTGGATCTACGCTGCGACAAAGCGAAAGATTAGTCGAAAAGAGGGAATCTCCATGGTGTGCCTGTATCTGATCTATGCGGGGTATATTATATGGAGATAATGAACCCAAAAATCCTGGAAGTCTGTGTGGATTCTGTGGAATCTGCACTTGCAGCAGAAAGAGGTGGAGCAGATCGCCTGGAACTTTGTCAGAATCTGGTGATCGGAGGAACGACACCCAGCTGCAAATTATTTGAAACGATCCGGAAATACAGCAAAATTCCGATTCATGTTTTGTTGAGACCGCGGTTCGGAGATTTCTGCTATACACAATTTGAGTTTGAAATGCTTTGTGCGGAAGCGGCAATGTACCGGGAACTGGGAGCAGAAGGTGTGGTGATCGGCATGCTTTTGCCGGACGGAACTCTGGATATCCAACGTATGGAAAAATTAATGGAAACGACAGAAGGGATGTCTGTTACACTTCACAGGGCATTTGATGTGTGCAGAGATCCGAAAACGACACTGGAGCAGGCAGTAAAGCTGGGTATTCATACCATTCTTACATCCGGGCAGCAGAACAGTGCGTTAAAAGGAGCTGTATTATTAAAAGAACTAAAAGAGCAGGCAGCTGGAAGGATTCAGATTCAGGCAGGCGGAGAAATCTGCGCAGAAGCAATCAGAGAACTTTATCCTCTCAGCGGAGTAACTGCATATCATATGTCTGGAAAAACAGAACTGGACAGCAGGATGGAATATCGGAAGAACGGCGTTAATATGGGACTGCCTTCTTTAAGTGAATATACTATTTACCAGACCAGTGAGAAAGCTGTGCAGGCGGCAAAGGCGGAACTGGATAAAATTTAATTTTCACGGTGCTCCTTCCTGTATTCTCCGGGGGTCATCCCATATGTCTTTTTAAATAATCTCATAAAATGCTCCGGATTTTCATATCCGGTAAGCTCACAGATGGAGCTGATACTTAGAGAGGTTTCCCGCAATGCACGGCTGGCCTGGCTGAGCTTCAGCTCTTTTATAATAGTAAGAAAAGTGCGGCCTGTACCTTCCCTGATAAGTGTGCTGAAATGGGAGGTGCTGTATCCGAAATGTGCAGCAGTGTCATGGAGTGTGGCTGTACGGTAATTCTGGCTGAGATAATTCAGAATCTCCGGAATACTGCTGTTGCCGGAAGATTTTGTGAGAATGGATTCAATATCATTCTCATGATAGCGCAAAAGCTGGGCCCACAGCATCATCAGCTGGGCGTTAAGGAAAGCGGAGCGGTATCTGGCGTGGAGCATATATTCGATATAAAGATCCTCCAGTGTGGAACGGATCTGCGCGTCTTCTCCTGCATGAAAGATCAGGAAATTTCCCTCTGTTTTCTGATAGAGCACATGGAAAAAAAAATTTCGCAAGTGCGCTGTCAGCAGCAAGCGACTGAAAGAAAGTACTCTGAAAAGTAGATGCCCGCACGATAATATTAAAGGCAAGGCTGTCATCAAAAACTCCCAGGCTGTGCCGGGTATTAGGCGGTATGATGCAGATATCTCCTGTATGCAGAGTATGATGGATTCCCTGGATCTGATTGCTCACAGCACCGTCATAAATACAGAGGATCTCAAAAAAATCATGTTTATGGGTAAACTCCGGAGTATAGCGGTAATGCTTGCTGATAATGATATTCTCTGGAATGTTTGCGAACATATCGTTCTCGCCAAGATAAGGAACCATGGTCCTGACGAAGCTCCGGGACATACAGTCGTTGGTCACGGATGTAATCCGGATCCAGGCTGTGAAGATATTCCTGGAAGGTTTCCGGGTGTTCTTTTTTCTGAAGATAAATATTTCGGTAAAAAATCTCATCTTCTGTGTATTCTGAGAGATACTGATGAAAATCTGATTTGGAGATCTGCATGGAGGTTCCTTTCCAGATAAGTAATTTGGTGAAAATCAGTTTTTTTTCAGTATATCACAGATTGCAGAACGCAGAAAGAACGAAAAAAATATCAGTTCTTTTCCGAAAAAAACGCACTTGTATAATATAACGGAAACGCTAAGATATAGAGTAGAGCAGAAAGCTTTCGGAGTGATGAATGCAGATAGAGAATAGCTGCGGTATCAGATACTTTGTTTAAGAAACGGGAACT
This sequence comes from Ruminococcus sp. AF46-10NS, assembly GCF_003474435.1. GTDB lineage: Bacteria > Bacillota > Clostridia > Lachnospirales > Lachnospiraceae > Blautia_A. Next base: position 114,677 of record NZ_QRNF01000005.1, on the reverse strand, counting down.
GATTTTACAACAGCACATAGCATTTAAGATCATAAAAGAATATTACATATCTGAGAGGAGAAAAACATGGCAGAAGTAAGCATTGATTTAGACATGGTACGTGTGTCCAACGAAGATTTCCTGAAAAAAGCAGGAGATTGTGCACCACAGTTAAAAGAAACTCTGGTACATCCGGTTGAGATTGTGGATATCCGTGAGACTGACGGTGTATATCCGGAAGTTCTTCACAGAGATTCTGTGGATAACATGAAGAATTATCATATGAAAAAAGGTGATAAGCTTTGCCTGGATTTCGGAGATCACCAGGTTGGATATGTGACTCTGAAGCTTGCTTCTGTTGGAAGCCCGCAGGATGCACCGGCATTTTTTAAACTGAAATTCGGTGAGATCGCAAAAGAAATGACTGAGAAATCAGAGGAGTATGACGGATGGATCAGCCGCGGATGGATCCAGGAGGAGTGGTTCCATATCGACGTACTTCCTGCAACACTGGTACTTCCGAGAAGATATGCATTCCGCTATCTTGAGATCGAGACAATTGATACATCAATGAAATGGCAGCTGGTAGTAGAGGATGTTGTATGCCGCAGCGTTTCTTCTGTCAGCCTGGACGATGTGAAACCGGTTGAAACGGACGATGAAATGGCGAAAAAGCTGGACCGTGTCAGCCTTCGTACACTGCAGAACTGTATGCAGGATGTTTTTGAGGATGGCCCTAAGAGAGACCGCCGTCTGTGGCTTGGCGACCTGAGACTGCAGGCTCTGGCAAACTATGAAACATTCAAAAATTATGACCTTGTAAAACGCTGCCTGTATCTTTTTGCAGGACAGACAAAGGACAATGGTCAGGTAAGCGCCTGCCTGTTTACAGAACCGGAAGTGATCGCAGATGATACATTCCTTCTGGATTACTCCATGTTTTTTGGAGCGGCACTTTATGATTATTATCAGGCATGCGGTGATATGGAAACTTTGAAAGACCTGAGCAAATGTGCATACTGTCAGATGGAAGTTGCAGCAGAGCAGTTCAATGAGAAGCATATCCTGAAAGATCAGGAAGGATTCTGGGGATTTATCGACTGGACAGAGGGACTGGACAAACAGTGTGGTGTCCAGGGCGTTTACATCTACTGTGCAAAACGTGTTCAGAAGATCGCAGAGATCCTTGGAGATGCAGCTGAGGCAGAGAAAATGTCTGAGGAGATCCGTCTGAAAACAGAGGCTGCCTGGAAATATCTCTATGATGAGAAAGCAGGACTTTTTGTAAGCGGAAAAGAGCGTCAGATCAACTATGCAAATCAGGTATGGATGATCCTTGCAGAGGTTGCTGATGTGAAAACATGCGAAGAGATCCTTGATCGGGTGATCGCACTGAAACCGGAGAAAGGTATGGTTTCCCCGTATATGAACCATCATTTTGTAGAGGCTCTTCTGCTCACCGGCAAAAAAGAGCAGGCTATGGATTATATGAAATACTACTGGGGCGGAATGATCGGACACGGAGCAGATACTTTCTGGGAACTTTACAATCCGGAAAATCCTGCTGAGTCACCGTATGGTTCCAGTATTGTAAACAGTTACTGCCACGCATGGAGCTGCACACCGACATATCTTCTGAGAAAATATTTTTAAGAATTATTTGAATATTAAATTTACATAATCCAACCGAACCATAATTAATTCCTTATAAGAAAATAGAAATAAAATCATAGAAACAGCCTGTATCAAATGCTTTACATTCATAGCATTGATACAGGCTGTTTCTGTGTCAGATGTAACTAAGCTGAATGCTGCCGTTGGGATGAGAAAGTAAGATTCTCGACACTGATCATCGAAGTTTGTGGTAGATTTAATGATCGTTATTTTCAGCGATTTTTATATGATGATGCGTCACCATGTCGTCACTGTCTGTCATGAGATACTTTCGGATGGCAAAAAGAATGCCAATTCCAATGATCCCGATCAGCGTCTGTGTAGGCTCAAGATGTTCCACGACCATTTGCCTTGCAGTGGCAAAAAGCAGAACTTCCACAACAGTCTGTGCTGAATGACGGCAGAGCATTTTTACAAACTCAACACCTACCACAAGGGACAAAGCCTGTGACAGGAAGGTGGTAAAAAAGTCCGTGTCCATATTCAGTATGGAAGTACCGGCTGTTGTATAGATCAGCCGAAGACCAGACAGTGCGATCACAATCAGGATCACAATGGACAGAACAATCTCAGTATAACGGGCTACATTGTAGATCAGCTCATTGAAATGCTTGCGGATCTTGTGATTAACGGCAGTTCGGTTGTTCATATTGATTTCCTTTCTGGTGCAATGGGTGTACAGGAGTTGAGAAATCTATGTGAAGTACGACATTTCCTGCGTGCTTATAAGTTCAGTATATCATGAACCGAACCGCTGCGGATGTATTATTCTTCGAACATTGCCGGGTTGCAGATCGTTTAGCGGATTGCTATAATGCAGTGGGAGGGAAGAAAGATGATAAACTGTTTATTTGTAGGAATGGGAGGCTTTATTGGATCTGTGTGCAGATATCTTCTGGGACTTCTGCCCATAGAAACCAGTCAGGGATTTCCTGTAAAAACATTGATCACCAATGTGATAGGAGCATTTGTGATCGGGATCATCGCAGCTGCAGCTGCAAAAAATACTGCATTGAATCCAAAGCTTGTGCTGTTTCTGAAAGCAGGGATCTGCGGAGGCTTTACAACATTTTCAACCTTTGCCTATGAGACAGGAACCATGATGGAAAAAGGACAGACAGGACTTGCACTTCTTTATGTGATATTAAGTGCGGTGCTTGGAGTTCTGGCTGTTTTTGGAGGACAGCTGCTTGTAAGATAAAACGAAAACAGGAGGAAAACCATGGAAGAACCAAGAATTGATAAAACCATCTACACAGGAAGACCGGAAGATCCGTCAGGACGTCTGGAGAAGGAAATCCAGGTGTATGATTTTCTGGACAGTCTGGGAATTGAATATAAAAGAGCAGATCATGAGGCACTGATGACAATGGAAGCCTGCGAGGAAGTAGACAAACTTCTGGGTGCAAAAATATGTAAAAATCTGTTTCTCTGCAATCGTCAGAAAACCGATTTCTACCTGCTTCTGATCCCGGCAGAGAAACCGTTTAAGACGAAGTTTCTGTCCAGACAGATCGGAACAGCAAGGCTTTCTTTTGCAGACGGGGAGCAGATGGAAGAGTATCTGAACATCACACCAGGTTCACTTAGCTTGATGGGACTGATCTTTGATAAGGAAAAAAGAGTTCATCTGGTGATTGATAAGGAAGTGCTGGAAGAAGAATATTTCGGGTGCCATCCGTGTATCAATACTTCGAGTCTTCTGATGAAAACCAGTGATGTAAAAGAAAAAATTCTGCCGGCCCTCGGCCACGAATATCAGGTGGTAGAGCTGCCGACAGAATAGAAAGATCAGTGTACGGGAGTAAAGTCCTTCTTATTGGACTCTGATATAATATAATGGGGACGGTGCTTGACCTCCATATAAGTTTTGGCTATGTACTGTCCCATAATTCCAAGACAGAAAAGCTGCAGGCCGCCGATAAAGATGATCACGCAGATAATGGAAGCCCAGCCCTGAACAGGATCATCAAAGATCAGTTTTCTTATAATAATAATAATAAGTGTAAGGAAAGAGAATCCGGTCATGGCAGTTCCAAACCAGGAAGCAATAGTCAGGGGAGCCTGGGAAAAATTAATGATGCCGCTGACTGCATATTTAAAAAGCTTCCAGAAATTCCATTTTGTTTCACCGGCTACACGCTCGACATTCTTATATGGGAGCCAATATGTACGGAAACCGATCCATCCGAAGATTCCTTTGGAGAAACGGTTGTATTCGCTCATTGAGATGATGGCATCCACCATGCTGCGTTTCATCAGACGGAAATCTCTGGCACCGTCAACAATATCTGCATCGGAGATCTTGTTGATGATCTGATAGAATTTCCGGGCAAAAAAGCTCCGGATGGGTGGCTCACCGTCACGGCTGACACGTCTTGTCGCAACACTGTCATATTCACCTGATTCCAGTTTTTCCATCATTTCAGGGAGAAGAGATGGAGGATCCTGGAGATCAGCGTCCATAACAGCTACGTAATCTCCTCTTGCATTACAGAAGCCTGCATACATGGCAGCTTCTTTTCCGAAGTTTCTGGAAAAAGAAAGATAGATCACATGGGGATCTTTTTCTGAAAGTTCTTTTAAAATCTCAAGGGTTCGGTCTCTGGAACCATCATTTACAAAAATAAATTCATAGTCACAGTCCATTTTTGAAAGGACAGAAGACGCTTCCGGGTAAAAAAGAGGAAGGGATTCTTCTTCATTAAAGCACGGAATAATCAGAGAAATCATTTTTTACCTCGCTTTCCAGATCATAAAAATGATCATACAGGCAGAGATTTGCATTCCGCCAGGTTTTGCGTTTTTTGACGGGTATTATCATACCATATTTGACAGCAATTGGCCATAAAACAGATTATATTTTTCTTGCACAGGTGTTTTTTTGTGTTAAACTGTAAAAAAGACAAACAAATAAGAGGTGGAAAATGCTTGGAAAATTTAACAGTTTTATAGAGAAATGGATGGCTTTTGTAACGCCTGTCTGTCTTCTGACGGGCGTGTTTTTTCCGGATATTGCGAAGCATGGTGTACCGTATGTTACTTATGCTTTTGCGTTTATGACGTTTGTCGGCGCACTGAAGTCCAGATTCAGGGATGTGGCAGATGTATTTAAGAGACCGCTTCCGCTGATTTTGATGCTGCTTGTGCTTCATGTTCTTGTACCAGTGATCGCCTGCGGTCTGGGACATTTTCTGTTTCCTGGAAATGCAAATTATATTATAGGAATGGTTCTGGAATTTTCAGTTCCCACAGCTGTGGTCAGCTTAATGTGGGTGTCGATCTATAATGGAAACAGTCCGCTTTCTCTTTCCCTGGTTGTGATCGATACGATCCTGGCCCCGTTTCTGATTCCTGCAGCTCTGAAGATATTGGTAGGATCCAGTGTGAAGATGGATACCGTGGGAATGATGAAAGAGCTGGTATTTATGATCGCTCTTCCGGCAGTTCTTGCCATGTGTCTGAATGAGTTCAGCCATGGAAAAGTAATGGAGACCTGGCCATTCAAACTGGCTCCTTTTTCAAAAATATGCCTGATATTCGTGGTGACATCCAATTCCTCCAAGGTTTCCCCGTATATGAAACACCTCAATGGAGAAAGACTGGAAGTAGCAGCAACGATCCTTGTTCTGGCAGCTGGAGGTTATGCTATCGGCTGGCTGATCGCGATTTTCACGAAGCAGAATAAACAGTCTACAGTTTCCATGATCTATGGTTCCGGTATGAGAAACATCAGTGCAGGAGCTGTAATTGCAGGAGCGTATTTTCCGGCAGAAGTACTGTTTCCGGTTATGATCGGAACTTTGTTCCAGCAGATCCTTGCAGCATTTTATGGAAGTATGGTACGTCGGGTACAGACGAAACAGCGGGAAAAGGAGGCGGGCTATGGAGTTTCAGCATGACTGATCATTCCCGATGAGGGACTTCCTTTCAAGCTTTTTCTCTTTGAAGGAAGAAACGGAAATTATGTCAGGGAAAAACACTGGCATACATCTATCGAGATTTTTACTGTGATGGAAGGAAATCTTTCTTTCTATATCAATGAGGTGGAATATCCGCTGAAAGCAGGAGAGTTTCTGATCATTAATTCCAATGAAGTACATTCTATCCAGGCACCGGTGCGGAATGAGACGATTGTATTGCAGATCCCACTGAAGCAGTTTACGGATTATTTTACAGCGCAGAGGTTTATCAGGTTTCACAGTGGAAACACTTCGCAGAATAAGACTTTACGTTTCACATCTGAAGGAACAGAAGCGGAACAGATAAATGCAGGCTCAACGGAAAACGACAGCCGCATGGTTTTCCTGATCCGGGAATTATATCGGGTGTATGTATCCAGAGAGACAGGCTACGAGTTCCGTGCCAGGCTGTCTTTTACGAGATCCTTTATCTCATGGTTTCCACCTACAGGGTCACAGAGGTGGAGGAAAGTGAGCTGAAAAATAGCCGTAGACTGGATGCTTTGTCAAAAATTACCACTTATATGAGAGAGCATTACAAAGAAGATCTCAGGCTTTCCGGCCTTGCAGCCATGTTCGGATATTCTGACGCATATCTTTCGAGAATGTTCCGTAAGTATGCGAAGGTCAATTTTAAGACATATTTGCAGGATATCCGCATGGCGTATGCCTATAAAGAACTTCTGAATACCGATCATACGATCAGTTTTATCGCACTTGACAACGGTTTTGCAAGCAGCAGGCTTTTTCCAAGGAATTTGTGAAACGGTACGGCATCCTGCCGGGCAAGGTGGAACGCCAGAAAAAATAAAATGTCAAAAAAGTGCTATGAATGAGACAAGAAAAACGGCGAAAAGCATACCATGATGTGGTATGCTTTTTTCAGTTGAAAACGAAACAGCGAATGAAGCTGTGAAACAGTAACTCTATAAGGAGGCTAAAACCGTGAAAATTCAGAAAGTAACAGATCCGGCTTTCCGCAAATACGGAAAAGTTCTGGAAGGATACAACTTCAGTGCACTTCTGAAAGAGATGAAACATACACCGGTTCCGGAAGATGTCGTATACGTTCCATCTGTAGAGGAGCTTGAAGCTCTTGAGGTGGAGAAAGACCTGAGAAACAGAGCTTTCGGCGGATTACCCATCGAGATTGGATACTGCAACGGTCACAACAGGAAACTGAACGCTGTAGAATACCACCGCAATTCCGAGATTAACGTAGCAGTGACAGATCTGGTACTGCTCATCGGACATCAGCAGGATATTGAACCGGATTTTACATATGACACAGCTAAGATCGAGGCATTCCTTGTGCCGGCAGGAACAGGAATCGAGGTTTATGCAACAACTCTTCACTATGCACCATGCCATGTGAATGAGAGCGGATTCCAGTGTGTAGTCGTTCTTCCAAGAGGAACCAACACAGACATCGATTTCCCGATGCCGAAAGATGGTGAGGATGGTCTTATGACAGCCAAAAATAAATGGCTCATTGCCCATGAGGATGCGAAGATCGAAGGCGCATTCAACGGCCTGAAAGGTGAGAATATCACACTTGAATGAGAAATATTCAGAACCATTCAGAGATGAAATAAAAGTAATTAATGATCTGCCTGTCTCAAGTGCAGAGAGGTATTTTTCAAAAAAGGAGAATGAATTATGAACAACATGCCAGAAGTTAAAGTTGGAATCGTTGCAGTCAGCAGAGACTGCTTTCCGGAAAGCCTTTCCGTAAACAGAAGAAAAGCTCTTGTAGAAGCTTACACAAAGAAATATGATGCAAAAGATATCTATGAGTGTCCGGTCTGTATCGTAGAGAGCGAGATCCATATGGTTCAGGCTCTTGAAGATATCAAAAAAGCGGGATGTAATGCACTTTGCGTATACCTTGGAAACTTCGGACCGGAGATTTCCGAGACACTTCTTGCAAAACATTTCGAGGGACCGAAGATGTTCATCGCAGCAGCAGAAGAAACACAGGACAATCTTTGCCAGGGACGTGGAGATGCTTACTGCGGTATGCTGAACGCAAGCTACAACCTGCAGCTTCGTAACGTAAAAGCTTATATTCCGGAGTATCCGGTAGGTGACGCAGAAGACTGTGCAGATATGATCCATGACTTCCTTCCAATCGCAAAAGCAATCGAGGGCTTAAGCAACCTGAAGATCATCAGCTTCGGACCGCGTCCTACAAACTTCCTTGCATGCAACGCGCCGATCAAACAGCTTTACAATCTTGGCGTAGAGATTGAGGAGAACTCAGAGCTGGATCTTTTCGAGGCATTCAACAATCATGCAGGGGATGAGAGAATCCCGGCAATCGTTAAAGAGATGGAAGAAGAGCTTGGCGCAGGAAACAAGAAACCGGAGATCCTTCCGAAACTTGCACAGTATGAGCTGACTCTGAAAGACTGGGTAAGAGATCACAAAGGATATCGTAAATATGTAACACTGACAGGTAAATGCTGGCCGGCATTCCAGACACAGTTCGGATTCGTTCCATGTTATGTAAACAGTCGTCTGACAGCACAGGGTATTCCTGTATCCTGTGAGGTTGATATTTACGGAACATTAAGTGAGTTCATCGGACAGGTTGTAAGTGATGATATCGTTACACTTCTTGATATCAACAACTCCGTACCGAAGGATATGTATAAAGAGTCCATTGAAGGCAAATTCAACTATACACTTCAGGATACATTTATGGGATTCCACTGTGGAAACACGGCATCCAGCAAGCTGTCCTTCTGTGAGATGAAATACCAGATGATCATGGCAAGATCCCTTCCGGTTGAAGTTACAAACGGAACTCTTGAGGGAGATATCAAACCTGGAGATATCACATTCTACCGTCTGCAGAGCACAGCTGACAACAAGCTTCGTGCATACATTGCACATGGTGAAGTTCTTCCGGTTGCAACACGTTCCTTCGGAGCTATCGGTGTATTCGCAATTCCGGAGATGGGACGTTTCTACCGCCATGTACTGATCGAGGGAGGCTTCCCACATCACGGAGCTGTAGCATTCGGACATCACGGAAAAGCTCTCTTCGAGGTATTCAAATACATCGGTGTACCGGTTGAGGAGATTGGTTACAACCAGCCGGCAGGCGTAAGATATCCGACAGAAAATCCTTGGAGATAATTAAAACAGGCAGATAAGATCATCCGCAGATGCGGACTGATCCTGCTAAATCAAGTACGATTCAGAAACCGCGAGCTCTCAGGCGTGCAGACGCTGCGAACTGAGAGCCGCGGTTTCTGTATTTACAGGAGGAAAAAATTATTATGTATTATATTGGCGTTGATCTTGGAACTTCAGCTGTAAAGCTTCTTCTTATGGAAGAATCCGGAAAGATCTGCAACATCGTATCAAAAGAATATCCGTTGTTCTTCCCTCATCCGGGCTGGTCTGAGCAGAATCCGGAAGACTGGTTCACCCAGAGCATGGAAGGGATCAAAGAACTCACAGAAGGAATCGACCGCAAAGAAGTAGCAGGAATCGGTTTTGGCGGCCAGATGCACGGCCTTGTAACACTTGATAAAGATGACAATGTGATCCGTCCGGCGATCCTCTGGAATGACGGACGTACAGGCGAGGAGACAGAATATCTGAACACAGTCATCGGAAAAGACAAACTTTCCCAGTACACGGCAAACATCGCATTTGCAGGATTTACAGCACCGAAGATCCTCTGGATGCAGAAAAATGAGCCAGAGAATTTCAAAAAAGTAGTAAAGATCATGCTTCCGAAAGATTATCTTGCATATCGTTTAAGCGGATCTTTCTGCACAGATGTTTCCGATGCTTCCGGCATGCTCCTTCTTGATGTGAAGAATCGCTGCTGGTCAAAAGAGATGCTTGAAATCTGCCATATCACGGAGGAACAGCTTCCGAAGCTGTATGAGAGCTGGCAGGTAGTTGGAACTCTGAAACCGGAAGTAGCGAAAGAGCTTGGCTTCTCAGAAGATGTGAAGGTTGTAGCAGGAGCAGGCGATAATGCTGCAGCAGCTGTTGGAACAGGAACTGTTGGTGATGGCCAGTGCAACATTTCCCTTGGAACATCCGGTACCATCTTTATTTCCAGCAAAGATTTCGGAGTAGATGAAAACAATGCACTTCATTCTTTTGACCATGCAGATGGAAGCTATCACCTCATGGGCTGTATGTTAAGTGCTGCATCCTGCAACAAATGGTGGTCTGAGGAGATCCTTAAGACAAAGGATTTCGTGGCAGAGCAGGCGCCGATCCAGAAGCTTGGCGAGAACCAGGTGTTCTTCCTTCCGTATCTGATGGGAGAGAGATCTCCGCATAACAACCCGGATGCAAGAGGTGTATTTTTCGGAATGTCCATGGATACCACAAGAGCAGATATGACACAGGCAGTACTGGAGGGTGTTGCTTTCGGACTTCGTGATTCCCTGGAGGTTGCAAGAAGCCTTGGAATCAATATCGAGCGCACAAAGATCTGCGGCGGCGGAGCTAAGAGTCCTCTCTGGAAAAAGATCATCGCAAATGTGATGAACCTGAAAGTTGATGTGCCGGAGAATGAGGAAGGTCCGTCCATGGGTGGCGCAATGCTGGCAGCAGTAGGCTGCGGCGCATACCCGGATGTAGAGACTATCTGCAAAAAAATGGTTAAAGTCGTAGATACCGTAGAGCCGGATCCGGAACTGGTTGCCAAATATGAGGAGAAATACCAGAAATTCCGCAAACTGTATCCGACTATGAAAGAGCTGTTTTAACGAATCAGGAGCATGTGAGAAATCACAGCTCCTGATTTTTTCTGTATTGCCTTGGCGTACAGCCTTTTATTTTCGTAAATACTTTTGTGTAATAATTAGAGTCCGAAAAACCGGATAGTAAGCCAGCTTCTGTAATAGAACAGGAGGAATCCTCCAGATATTCCAGGCTGCGTTCGATCCGGTATTCCTGGATATATCCAAACAGCGTAATGTTCATGCACTTTTTGAAAAGACGGCTGCATTCACTGGGGCTTAAGTGAATCAGTCCTGCGATATCATCCAGGAGGATTTTTTCAGAATAATGCTCTGCAATATAGGACATGATCCTTCGGATGCGGCGGTAATTTTCCTCATCCTGACCGGAAGGAGCTGTTGCTTTATCAAGCATGTTCTTGCAGAGAGTTTTCCAGAAATGCTGCAGTCTGGCAATCATGTCAAATTCGTACATTGGTTCACGTTTGCAGTCCAGAGCGATGATTTCACGGATATCTTTCACTGCGCCTTTATGCCATTCGCTGGAAAAATCCAGAGGTACAGCAGACAGGGAAAAACTGCGAAGGATTGGCTCTGTATATTTCTGGAATAAGGCACTTCCCGAGAAACCGTAGATCAGTTTCGGATCAAAAGTAACAGGAATATATCTGCAGTCCTGCTCATGGTACATATATCCTGCATGCAGGGCATTGGCATTGCCGAAAAGTGCCTGGCCTTCTTTCAGGTGAAAGGTGTTCTGGTTGACTTTATAGAGCATTTCACCTTTTTCTATATAAGTGAGCTCTATCTCAGGATGCCAGTGCCACAGAAAAGATCCGGTTTCATATCCGGAAAGACATTCATAGCTTACCAGCACGGAAATGCACTGTCGCCGTGCTTTTTCAGTTCTTTTCCGGCTGTGTTGGTGATGATCTGCATGAAAAACGTTCCCCCTTTTTCTGAACTTTATTTTAACAGAAAGAAATGCGGAAGGAAAGTATCATACCAGGATCAGAGGTTTTTCTGTGAACTTTGTTTACAAAAAACATTTTACGGAATATTACCTGTGAACAATGATAATAGTAACGATAAACCCATGACATGTGACAATTTGTGCATGGACAGAAGTGGTAAAATAGGATAAGATAATTTGCGGTAAAGAAAAAAACAACAAAAAACAACATAAACAGTTATGATAAAGGAGAAAATATATGAATAAATCACATTGGATCTGGTATCCGGGAGATTTTGAAATTTATCATGGAATGCTGCAGAATTTCAGCAGGGAGGAGAGAGGCTTTATCTGGCCGGCATATTATCACCTGGATGACTGCAGAAAGCATGTACGTTTTACAAGAGAATATGATCTGAAAAAAGAGGAGACCGTTACAGTGTACGCAAACTGTCTCGGTTATTACCGTATAAATGACATAAAGAAGAGATTTGGGGAGCCGGTAGTATGCGGTCCCGGAAAACAGGAATTTGAGATCTACGCAGGAATGCCGGCAGGAGTTCCGTCTGTGCGTATCGAAGGCGAAACGATCACCTCAGACAGGGGATGGTTTGCAGATGATTTTGTCAGCAATCCGGTACCTGTAGGGTATAATGAGATCTACACAGCGAGGGAGCAGGACCCGTCCGTATGGGTATACGACGAAAAAGAATATCTGCCGTCTGAGATCTGTGAGGATGAAAGAGGTGTCCTGTTTGTATTTGAGACAGAGCTTACAGCTGTTCTGAAGGCAGAGTTTCCGAAAGGATTCCGTGAGATGACACTGTGTTACGGTGAGTCTGAGACTGAAGCCAGAGATACAGTAAACTGCTACTACAGCCAGACTTTACATGCGCCGGAAGATGAGATCATCCGGAGAGCGTTTCGCTATGTGTTTGTGCCGGGCGTACATAAAGATGAGATCAGTATTAAGGCGATCCATCAGTATGTGGACATCCCGGTTCGCGCATCTTTCTCTTCTTCAGATGCACTGATCAATAAGATCTGGGATGTGGCAGTGTGGACATTTCAGCTTTGCAGCGGGATCTTCTTTATTGACGGTGTGAAACGCGACCGCTGGATCTGGTCCGGAGATGCCTACCAGAGCTATTTTGTAAACCAGTATCTGATGTTTGATGAGGACATTAACCGCAGAACTCTCTGGGCTTTGGTTGGAAACAGCCCGATCCGCCAGCATATCAATACCATCGTGGATTATTCTATGTACTGGGTCATTGGAATCCTGAATCATTACCGCATGACGGGTGACGAAGAGTTTGTAAAGGCAATCTATCCGAGAATGACTGCAATGATGGATTTCTTGGGCGGTCAGCTGGATGAGAATGGCTTTATCGTAGGACGCGAAGGTGACTGGATCTTTGTTGACTGGGCTGATATGGACAAAGAAGGCGCAATCTGTGCAGAGCAGATGCTTCTTGCTATGTGCTATCAGACTATGACGCAGGCAGACGAGCTTGTTCTTGGTGACGGTTCCCAGTGGCAGGAGAAATATGAGACACTGACAGCTCAGATTGAGAAGTTTTACTGGAATGAAGAAAAGGGCGCATACATCGACAGCTTTTCATCAGGAAAGAACAATGTGACACGCCATGCCAATATTTTTGCAATTCTCTTTGGTTTTGCAGATGATGCGCGCAAAGAACTTCTGATGAAAAATGTGATCGAGAATGATGAGATCCCGCAGATCACAACTCCGTACTTCAAGTTCTATGAGCTTGAGGCCATGTGCGCAATGGGACGTTTTGATGACGTGAAGAAGATGATGGAGAACTACTGGGGCGGCATGCTCGCACAGGGAGCTGTTACATTCTGGGAGGAGTTTGATCCGGAGAAGAATCCGGAGGAACAGTATGAGATGTACGGAGATCCTTTTGGAAAGAGCTTCTGCCATGCATGGGCTGCAAGCCCGATTTATCTTCTTGGTAGATATTTTGCAGGCATCCAGCTTACAGATATCGCATATAAGACCTTCACTGTAAAGCCTGAGACAGAGACTTTTGAGATCATGGACTGCACTTTCCCTGTAAAAGGCGGCCTGGTTCATGTACAGTGGGATGAGAAGACTCTGACAGTAGAGAGCAGCGTTTCCGGTGGAATTCTGATCTATGGTGGAAAAGAATATGCACTGGAGCCAGGAAAAATGGTTCAGACCACAAAATAATACTGTTTTTACGCAAAATCTTTATGGACATAGATAGTAAGGCTGTTATAATAAAGATACACTGATGTGACGGAAAAAGCAGCCGGTACGGCGGCGCGGACAAAGAGATCACCGGAGTGATGAACCCCGGAATATTGCGAAAACAGGAGGAAATTAAAATGGGAGCGATCAAAATTCCATCAGCGGACCTGCTGAAAAAAATTTACGGAGAAACAGAAGAGAGCAGTGCACGTTTTACAAGCCTGGCAGAGAACTTTGAAAAAAAGTATCATCATGACAACGCAGAATTCTTCACTGCACCAGGACGTACGGAGATCATCGGAAACCATGTTGACCATAACGGCGGACAGATCATTGCTGCAAGTATCGACCTTGATACTATTGGTGCTGCATGCCCTAACGGAACCAATGTGATCCATATGGTAAGTGAAGGATACAAACAGGAAGTTGTTGTAGAACTTGACAAGCTCAGCACAGAGAGATACACAAAGGGAACAGATGCACTTGTTGCAGGTATCATGGAATATATGCAGAAAAAAGGTTATGCAACAGGCGGTTTTGATGCTTATGTTTCCACTAAGGTTATTGCAGCAGCCGGCGTCAGCTCTTCCGCATCTTTTGAGATGCTTGTTTGTGCTATCACCAATCATTTCTTTAATGCGGGAAAACTGGAGTATGGTGAGTACGCAAGAGCAGGACAGTACGCAGAGAATGTATACTGGAAAAAAGCTTCCGGCCTGATGGATCAGATGGCATGTGCAGCCGGCGGCCCGATCCTTCTTGACTTCTCAGACAAAGAGAATATCAGCTGTGAGAAGATCGCTTTTTCCTTCGAGGATATGGGCTACAGACTTGTGATCGTAAATACAGGTAAAGGTCATGCAGACCTCAGCGAGGAATATTCTTCCATTCCTATGGAGATGCGTGAAGCTGCAAATGCTATGGGTGTAGACCTTCTCTGCGAGTCCACCATGGAGAATCTTCTTGCTCATGTTAAGGATATCCCGAATGACCGTGCTGTTCTCCGTGCTATGCACTTCTATGAAGAAAACAGACGTGTTGCAGATGCTGTAAAAGCTGTTGAGAACAAAGATGGAGAGGGATTCTTACGTCTTCTCGAGGAATCTGGAAATTCTTCCTGGGAGTGGCTGCAGAACTGCTATTCTCTCCAGAACTGCAAGGAGCAGAAGATCACATTAAGCCTTGCACTTACAAAACTTTTCCTGAATAAGATCGGTGCAGGCATCTGCAGAGTCCACGGCGGCGGTTTTGCCGGTGTTATCATGTGCGTACTGCCGATCAAAGACACAGACGCTTATGTGGATTATATGGCTGAATATGTTGGACGTGAGAATGTTTATCCAATGAATATCCGCAGCACAGGAGCTGTACATATCGGATAATACGGATCATCAGATAAAACATGTCATATGGGTTGGGTAATGCATCGATACATATCAGATGATCAGAACACAGATAAACAGGTATAATAGATAAATTTCTACGTTAAAAAGGCGGCCGGAACATGGAATGATAGCTTTTGCATTTGCATCAGGCAATCCATGAAGGGCCGCTTTTTCTGACGGATGCTTCCGATTTTTTAATCAAAATTTTATGGTTTGTTTCTGAATGGATATGGCAGAGTATGGTATAATGGGGAAAAATTATGATCATATATATACATGAAGATTGAAGAAGCTGTATATAACGGCCTGATTTGTGTATATCACGATATTATACTTTGTAAAGAGAGGTTAAACGGATAAATATGAGCAGAAGAGAATTTCTGGAGATTTTGAGAGGGCAGTTGTCCGGGCAGATGGCACAGGGAAAGGCTGCGGCGCATGTACGGTATTATGAAGATTATATCCAGTCTCAGGTCCGAAGTGGACGAAGTGAATCGGATGTCCTGGCAGAGCTGGGGGATCCCAGGCTGATCGCCAAGACTTTGATCGATACAGACGACAGTGCAGAGGTTTATGATGAGTCCGGTTATTCTGAAGAGAGCTATGGCGCAGATGATTATGCGGATAATGGGACAGAGGATGGCACCGGAAAGGTCAGAAGCTTTAAACTGGATCTGAGCACCTGGTATGGAAAGGCGATCGTGATCGCCATTGCAGCGCTAATTGTGATATTTTTAACAACTGTTTTGGTGGCAGTTGCTCCATTTTTGATAATTTTTGGTATAGTTTTGTATTTAATATCCTGGTATAGGAAGAAAAAAGCATAATTGTTCTACAATAGATGCGAAATAAAGATAATTTCTGTGTAGCGAAATGGCCTGATTGTGAAAAAAGTGTTTATAGAATTTGCATAAAAAATGCTTATTTAGTCTTGATTTATAGTGAATTTTACTGTATAATCTAGATTAACAAGTTGAGATCGTGTCTGTTTTGTATAAAAACAGATGATGCCATTGAGAAGAGAGAACGGCAGAAGATATACATCGAAGGATGTGTTATTTTCTGCCGATTTTTTTATCTGTTTTTTAGAAAAAGGTGATCAAAATGGATTGCCTTATTGGAGTACGACAAATTGTATAAAATAGATAAAAAAACGATTATTATCAAATTATGGATTGCCTTATTGGAGTACGACAAATTGTATAAAATAGATAAAAAAACGATTATTATCAAATTATAATTGTCTAAAATAAATAAAGAAATATCGAAAAATAACAAAATAACTGTTGATTATATGTAATAAATATGTTATCATTTGGTAAAAAGTTGGTAAAGATAACAAACGTGCAAATACAAAGGAGGGTAGTGAGAGGGCATTTTTGACAGCAGAGCGTAAATGAGTGTTTTGCTTAATGTATTGGGGTAATTGCTGGAAGATATAACGGAAGTGTTTTTCAGCAAAATGTGTAATGAGCAACATGATCAGCACTGTCAGGGGGGACAGAGATATCGTGATGATGCAGCTGATCGGTAGTACGTAAATTTATGAAAAGCAGGTGATATACAATGAAAAGTAAAAAATCTTTTTTCAGGACAGTTGAGCCTTATCTCTATCTGGTTCCTGTAATGATCCTTTTTATACTGTTTGTATTCTGGCCGTTCGTCAAGACAATCCAGTTAAGCTTTGCCAGAACCACACCTCTTGGTCAGGTGGCACAGTATGTAGGACTTGACAACTATACGAATATTTTCACAGATGGAACGTTCCTTAACAGCTTGGTGGCAACCCTGAAGTTTTCTGTTATGCGAGTTATTCTTTCTATTGCAATCGGTTTTGTACTTGCGATCATCAGTACAGAGAAGATCAAAGCGAAAGGATTTTTCCGTACTGTGTATGCACTGCCTATGGCTATTTCAGCAGCAGCAGCGTCAGTAGTGTTCATGTTCATTTTCCATAGTTCTCTTGGTATCCTGAACAAGGCTCTGGGAACTCATATCGGATGGCTGACAGATAAGAAATATGCACTGATCGCAGTTACGATCGTTAGTGTATGGATGGCAATCGGTATGAACTTCATTTATCTTACAGCAGCGATCCAGAGTGTACCGGCTGAGCTTTATGAGAGCGTTGCTCTGGATGGAGCGAACTTCTTCCAGAAACATCGTCATGTAACGATTCCGTCAATCTCTCCGACACTGTTCTTCCTTCTTATCATCAATGTTATCAACTCCGTACAGGCGTATGCAGAGTTCAAGATGATGACCCAGGGCGGACCGGCAGAGAGTACCAACGTTATCGTGTATGAGATTTACCAGGAGGCATTTATCAACAGCCGTTTCGGTGTGGCCTGTTCAGAATCCGTAATTCTGTTTGTTATTTTGATCATCCTGACTGCACTGCAGTTTAGACTGGAAAAGAAGGTGACCTACTGATGAAAGAAAAACCATATGTAAAAGTGGCGATGTATGCGCTGAATATTATTTTTGCAATTATTATTATTGTTCCTGTTGTATACTGTTTCAATGTTAGTATGATGGATCTGAAGGAAATCTACGGCGGAAAGTTCTGGCCGTCCCATCTGACCATCGAGAACTACACAAGAGCATTCCAGCTGGCACCGTTCTTTACCTTCATTAAGAACTCACTGATCGTATCCGGTGTTATCACATTTGCTCAGGTTGTCACAGGTGCTCTTGCAGCATATGCTTTTGCAATGATGGAGTTCAAAGGCAAAAAAGTCCTGTTCTACATTATGCTGGCAACCATGATGATCCCGAGCCAGGCGATCATCATCGCAAACTATCTGACTATTGCTGACTGGGGTATCCGTAATACATACGCAGCGCTGATCCTTCCTAATGCAGCAGCAGCTTTTGCAGTATTCAACATGCGTCAGGCATTCCTGACACTGCCGAAGGAGATCCATGAGGCGGCAGAGATTGACGGATGTACAAATTTCAAGTTCTTATATATCATCGGTGTTCCACTTATTAAACCATCACTGGGTGCTCTGATCATCTATGTATTCCTTCAGAGCTGGAACTACTATCTGTGGCCACTGCTTGTAACAGACAGTGTAAATATGAGAACTGTTCAGATCGGTCTTGGTATGCTTCAGGGTGCTGAGGCAACAGACTTCCGACCGGTCATGGCTGGCGCTATGGTTATCCTGATCCCGTCAATCCTTGTATTTATCATTGGTCAGAAGCAGATGATCAGTGGTCTGACAGCAGGTGCTGTTAAGGGTTGATCCGATCACATAAGAGCAAGTAGCAAAAATGTTAATTTGTCCGACCTGTATTGGGGCGAGTCGGACCATTATAAAAGGAGGGTTTCTATATGAAAAACAAAAAATGGATGGCGATTCTTTTAGGAGGAATCATGGCTGCATCTCTGGCAGCTCCGTGCTCAGTAAGTGCAGCTGAGAAAACAACACTTACATTCTGGCATGCAATGGGCGGCACAAACGGTGAGGTGCTTCAGCAGATCGTGGATGATTTCAACGCATCCCAGGATGAGATCGAGGTTAAAGCTGAGTATCAGGGAACCTATGATGATACCATCACAAAACTGAAAGCTGCTATGCAGAGTGATTCCGGACTTCCGGATGTCTGCCAGATGTATGACGTAGGAACAAAGTTCATGTATGACAGTGGTGCCGTCATTCCTGTAGAAGATAAATTTGAGAGCACAGGCTATGATAAGAGCTCTGTTATGGAAGTTATCAGCAGCTACTATACCGTAGACGGCAAGCAGTATGCAATGCCATTTAACGTATCCACACCTATGCTGTATTACAACAAAGATGTATTTGAGGCAGCAGGTCTTGATCCGGAAACTCCTCCGACAACTTATGATGAGGTTCTTGAGGATGCCAAGAAGATCGTAGACAGCGGAGCAGCTCCGGTTGGTTATTCACAGGCTATTTACGGATGGTTCTTTGAGCAGCAGCTTGCAGGACTTGGTGTAACATACGGAAACAATGACAATGGACGTAAAGAGGCAGTTACAGCTGTTGATTTTGATTCCAACGGTGGCGGTCTGAAAGTATTCGATATGTGGAAAAAACTGTATGATTCCGGATGCTTCGAAGATTACGGAACAACAACAGCAGATACTCAGACAGCGTTCTTCTCCGGACAGGTTGGTATGATCATCGAGTCTACTGCTATCCTGAAAAACGCAGTTGATTCTTCTCCGTTCGAAGTTGGTACAGGATATCTTCCGAGAATCGAGCAGAATGATGAAGGCGGCGTTATCATCGGTGGTGGATCCCTGTGGCTTACAGATACAGGCAACGAAGCTAACGAAGATGCAGGATGGAAATTCATCGAGTATATCACAACTCCTGATGTACAGGCTAAATGGTCCATGGGTACAGGATACTTTGCAATCAACGAGAAAGCCTATGAGACAGATGATATGAAGGCTTATCTCAAAGAAAACCCGAATTTCGAGACAGCTATCAACCAGCTGAAGGATTCTCCTGTAAACTGCAATACAGCAGGTGTTCTCTCCGGCGTACAGACAGAAGCCCGTCTTACATTCAATGAGATCATGCCGCAGGTATATGATGGCAAGCTCACAACTCAGGATGCTGTTGATCAGCTTGCAGCTTCTGTAAACAAAGCGATCGAGAACTATAACGAGTCTATTAAATAATCAGAATGCCCTCTGATCAGTAGATAGAACAACAGATAGGGATACCGCCGCCGGGCGCCGGTATCCCTGCTGTTTTACATGCTGTGAGACTACAGATAATGTATATCCGGGGCACAGGATCATATGAAAAACTGTGTAGTGAGACGGATGGAGTGAGTCCGGCTGACTAGACAGCTTTCGGGTGGAGGGAGTGTGGCCTGCGGCGTTCGTGCAGGGAAAAATGGAAGGATGTGTTATTGACGTTATCACCGGCAGAAAATAATGATACAACAGGAAAGGGGCAAATTTATGGGCGGAATTTTCGGAGCATGTAATGCGATATCGGATTATTTGCACACTTTAAATATGGGATCGACGCTGTTTCGGCTGATCCTTGCGATGTTTCTTGGATGTCTGATCGGTATTGACCGTGGAATGAAGAAGCGTGTGGCAGGTGTAAAAACACATATGATCGTCTGTATGGGGGCAACTCTGGTTATGATGACGGGCGATTTTATCCATGTATATTCTAATGGGGCAGGAATCGGAGATACTGCACGACTTGGCGCACAGGTTGTCAGCGGGATTGGTTTTCTTGGAGTGGGAACGATTATCGTGACCGGGCAGAGACATGTTTCAGTCTTACGACGGCGGCCAGCCTCTGGACATCCGCATGTATCGGACTGGCTGTGGGGATCGGCTTTTACAGCGGTGCGATCTTTACTACGCTGGGACTTATTCTGGTGTTCAAATATGCGAAATATATAGAGGTTTATGTGGAAGAGCATTCCAATACCTATGACGTATATATGGAGTTTGAAAATGAAGACAAGATGAGTATGGTCATAAAGAAGCTTCGGGAAGAGGACATCATGATCTCCAACGTAGTTATCATCAAAAAGAGATCCAAAACACAGAGTGTGGTGATCCAGGCAACAATGGAGGCTGCCAAATGGAAAGCACGCCATACTGTATTTCGTGAGGTAAGACAGCAGGAAGGAGTTATTTCTGTGGAGGAAATATGATCGGGAATCGGGAATACAATGAAACTTATCATGTTTTTGAGAAAGTTAAGAGCATGTTAAAGAAAAAACGATGTATTTTACGAAAAATGCACTTGAAATATGAAGAATAGTCTGATACAATGAATACAAAGTGAAGAAGGAATCTGATTCAGCTTGCTGAATACAGAGAATGCCATTGAGAACAGAGACCGGCATGAAGACACATGGATAAGTGTGTTTTTATGCCGGCTATTTTTATGCACAAATGTTAATATTTCAAAAGGATTACAAGGGTTACAGAGGGTTACAGCATAAAAAAATGGCATATTCACTTGAAAGATTGCTGTTCGTAAGCAGTACTCCTCGCAGAATATTTACCTGCGGACGGCAATGCTTGTGTTGCAACGGATATTCTGCTGTTTCCGTCGCAGAGAAAGCCGGGGACAGTTCAGAAAATCCGCAAACAGGAAAGGAGAAACAGATCTATGTATGATGTGATCATTATCGGAGCAGGAGTTTCCGGAGCAGCAGCGGCGAGAGAGCTTTCAAGATATCAGCTGAAAATCTGCGTTCTGGAGAGGGAAGAGGATGTATGCTGTGGAACTTCCAAGGCAAACAGCGGAATCGCTCATTCCGGTTATGATGCAGAACCGGGAAGCCTTATGGCGGAACTGAATGTGAAGGGCAGCAATATGATGGGACAGCTTTCGAAGGAACTGGATTTTCCTTTTAAACAGACTGGTTCACTGACTGTCTGTACGACTGAGAATGGAATCGCCATGCTGCATAAGCTGCGTGAAAGAGGAATGAAAAACGGAGTAGAGGGGCTGAGGATCCTTGACAGAGAAGAGGCACTTGCCATGGAACCGAATCTGTCTGATCAGGTGCTTGCAGCGCTGTATGCACCGACAGCCGGAATTGTCTGTCCCTTTGAGCTGAACATTGCAATGGCAGAGAATGCATATAACAATGGTGTGGAATTTAAATTTGACACAGAAGTAAAGAACATCCGAAAACAGGAAAATAGTTTTGTTGTGGAAACTTCAAAGGGTGATTTTGAGACAGGCTGTATTGTCAATGCTGCCGGTGTCTATGCGGATGTTTTTCATAATATGGTAAGTGAGAAAAAACTGAATATCACTCCTCGTAAGGGTGAGTATATGCTTCTTGATAAAAGTGCAGGAACACATGTGAATCATACGATCTTTGCGCTTCCGAGCAAGAGCGGAAAAGGAGTTCTGGTAACACAGACGGTTCACGGAAATCTTCTGATCGGTCCTACAGCTACGGATCTGGAGGATCGGGAGGAAACAGCGACTACCTCAGAGGGGATGGAGGCAGTAAGTGCCAAATCCCGGAAAACAGTAAAGGATATTCCAATGCGGAAGGTGATCACAAGCTTTGCAGGGCTTCGGGCTATTGAGGACTGCATGGACTTTGTGATAGGAGAGGTGGAAGATGCACCTGGATTTATTGATTGTGCAGGGATCGCGTCACCGGGACTTACCAGTTCGCCGGCCATCGGCTGTATGGTTGCTGACATCATAAAAGAAAAATTACATCCGGAAGTAAATCCGGATTTTGATCCGGTGAGAAAAGGGATACTGGATCCGTCAGAGCTTTCTCTGGAAGAAAGAAATGAGCTGATCAAAAGATCACCGGAATATGGAAATATCATCTGTAGGTGTGAAATGATCTCTGAGGGAGAGATCCTGGATGCGATCCGAAGACCTCTTGGAGCGAAATCCCTGGATGGAGTAAAACGTCGTACAAGAGCAGGAATGGGAAGATGTCAGTCAGGCTTTTGCTCTTCCAGAACAATGGAGATCCTCAGCCGAGAGCTTGGCGTTTCCATGGAGGAGATCACAAAAAAAGGCGGAGCTTCCAGACTGATCGAAGGAACCAACAAGAAAATTGCAGAGGAGGGCGAGAACCATGAATGATAAGATTATGGTGAAGAGAGATATCGTGATCATAGGCGGAGGCCCTGCAGGACTGGCAGCAGCCCTGGCTGCAAAGAAAGAGGGAGCAGAGAGTATCCTGATCCTGGAACGTGACAAGGAACTGGGTGGGATTCTGAATCAGTGTATCCATAATGGATTTGGCCTTCATACATTTCAGGAGGAGCTGACAGGACCGGAATATGCGGCACGCTTTATCCGGATGGTAAAAGAACAGCAGATCGAGTACCGGCTGAATACCATGGTCATGGATATCAGTCAGGATAAGGTGATCACTGCAATGAGCCGTCAGGAGGGAATGTATCAGATCCAGGCAAAAGCTGTGATCCTTGCAATGGGATGCAGAGAGAGACCGCGAGGCGCACTGAACATTCCGGGATATCGCCCGGCAGGCATTTATTCTGCAGGAACAGCACAGCGTCTTGTAAACATGGAAGCTTTATGCCGGGAAAAAAGGTAGTGATCCTGGGATCCGGTGATATCGGGCTGATCATGGCCAGACGTATGACTTTGGAAGGTGCGGAGGTTAAGGCTGTGGCAGAGCTGATGCCATATTCCGGAGGCCTGAAGCGAAATATCGTGCAGTGCCTGGATGATTTCGGGATCCCGTTGAAGCTTAGCCATACAGTGGTTGACATAAAAGGAAAAGAGCGTGTGGAAGGAATCACTCTTGCAGAGGTAGATGAAAACAGACGTCCGATTCCTGGTACAGAGGAATTTTTTGAATGCGATACGCTTCTTCTTTCTGTTGGACTGATCCCGGAGAATGAGCTTTCCGGACAGGCAGGTGTGAAGCTGAGCAATGTGACTTCCGGACCGGTAGTAAACGAAAGTCTGGAGACAAATGTAGAAGGTATTTTTGCCTGCGGAAATGTTCTTCATGTTCACGATCTGGTAGATTTTGTGTCAGAGGAAGCAGGCAATGCAGGAAGAAATGCGGCTCTCTATATAAACAACAATGGAGAGGACAGAATACCGGAAGAGATAAAGATCACACTTTCTCCCCAAAACGGAGTCCGCTACACAGTGCCATCTGAGATCCGTATCTGTCATATGGCGGAGGAACAGCTGGTCCGCTTCCGCGTGGGAAATGTGTATAAAAATTGTTACATCCGGGCATATCTGGATGGAGAACGGATCTTTTCCAGAAAGAAACAGGTGGCAGCGCCGGAGAGATGGAACAGATCAAACTGAAAAAAGAGCAGCTTCTTTCCATTCTGGAAGGAAAACAGAAACAGGATAAACATGAACTTGTGATCCAGGTGGAGGAGTGATAAAAATGGAAAAAAGGAATCTTACTTGTATCGGATGCCCCATGGGATGCGCCCTTCTGGTGGAAATGAATGGAAAAGAGATCGTTTCCGTCACAGGAAATACCTGTAAAAAAGGTGCGGAATATGCAGTGAAGGAAGTGACAGATCCAACCAGGATCGTGACAACGACCGTACGTGTGAAAAATGGAAGCATGCCGGTGGTGTCAGTAAAGACAGCGCGGGATATTCCGAAAGGAAAGATTTTTAACTGTGTGGATGCACTGAGGGATGTATGTGTGGAAGCACCGGTTCAGATCGGAGATGTGATCCTGGAGAATGCAGCAGGTACAGGCGTGGATATCGTGGCTACAGGAAATGTGAAGCAGATCATACAGTGATCTGCAAAGGATATATATGGCGATCTGTATGCTTATAATATGTCAGCCCTCCGGCAGACAAAGCGAATAAAATAAACCTGAAAAGGCTTTTTTATCGCTTTGTTTGCTATGAAATGAAATATACAAAATGCACAAAAAATAATAATAAGAAAAAGAATAATTAATTAAAAAGCAACAAAAAAATATAAAAAAATAGACAAAAAATGTTGAAAATAAATAAATGCTATGATATAATCAGAAATATGAATTAGCAAAAATGCTCATAACGATGTAATGCATTGAATGGAGGATGATTAGAATGAAAGTATTTGGACATCGTGGTTTCAGCGGAGAATATCCGGAGAATACAATGCTGGCGTTTCAGAAAGCTGTGGAGGCTGGATGCGAGGGAATTGAGCTTGATGTACAGCTGACCAAGGATCTGGTTCCGGTGATCATGCACGATGAGAAGGTTGACCGTACCACAGATGGAAGCGGATATATCTATGATCTTACATATGATGAACTGTGTAAACTGGATTGCAGCTATCCGGATAAATTTGCCGGAAAATTCGGCAGACTTCAGATCCCGACTCTGAGAGAGTATTTGGAATGGATGGCTGAGGAGGAAGATCTGATCACCAACATTGAGTTGAAGAACAGTGTTTATTATTATGGTGGTATGGAAGAGAAAGTGATCGACATGATCTGTGAATACGGACTGGAGGATCGGATAATTCTTTCTTCCTTTAATAATGCTTCCATCGTACTGTGCAGACAGAGCGATGAAACCATTGCAGGTGGTTTTCTGGTAGATAAATATGTGGACAATGCAGGCGTTTATGCGAGAAATTGTGATGTTCAGTATTATCATCCGAATCTGAAATATCTGGAAGAAGAGCATGTACGCAGCTGTTCACAGAACGGCATTGGGGTAAATGTCTGGACTGTAAATGAGGAAGAGGATATGAGAAGGATGAAGAAATGGGGAGTAAACTCCATTATCACCAATTATCCTGACAGAGGCAGAGCAGTGGCAGACGAGGATTGACACTGTGATGCAAAGACGCTTTCTGTGAGGTACATACAGGAGGCTGGCTGAATTTGAACGCAGATCGCGAAGCGACTGCGTTCATGAGCAAGTAGCGAAGCGGATTGCGAATGTCCGCTTTACTGCAGGTTGTGTTTACATCTCCGGCAGGAGGGGGTCCTGCTGCAGATCTATATAAGTAAAATAAAAAACTATAATAATGTATATGGAGGATTTTTACAATGGAGAAAGAAACAAGACCTTTTATTTCCTGGCAGCTTGCAGACGATTTTATGACTGCAGTATTTGAGAAAATGGGAGTTCCGACGGAGGATGCAAGACTTTGCGCTGACGTACTTCTGGAAAGTGACAGACGTGGAATCGAGAGCCATGGCTGCAACCGTTTTAAACCGATCTATATCGACCGTATCAAATCCGGAATCTTAAATCCAGTAACAAAGATCGATATCCTTAAAGAGACACCAACAACTGCAGTTCTCGATGCCAACGATGGTATGGGAATGGTTGCCAGCAAGAAGGCTATGGACATGTGTATCGAAAAAGCACATAAATACGGCATGGGTATGGTTGCAGTCCGTAACTCTTCCCATTATGGAATCGCAGGCTACTGGACAGGTCTCGCAGCAAAGGAGAATATGATCGGTATCAGCGGTACCAACGCAAGACCATCTGTTGCACCGACATTTGGTGTTGAAAATATGCTTGGAACCAACCCACTGACATTTAGTATGCCTACAGATGAGCCGTTCCCATTTACACTGGACTGTGCAACATCTGTTATCCAGAATGGCAAGATCGAATACTACGCACGTATCAACCATGATACTCCTAAAGGTCTTGTTATTTCCAGAGAAGGAGAGGAGCTTACAGACAGTGCAGAGATCCTTAAGAAGATCAGAAGCCAGCAGGCAGCACTTGCTCCTCTCGGTGGATTTGGTGAGACAACTGGAGGATATAAGGGATACGGATACTCTACTGTTGTTGAGATCCTTTCCGCAGCTCTTCAGTCCGGTCTCTTCCTGAAAGCTCTGGATGGTAAGGATGAGGAAGGAAAGATCCGTCCATATCATCTTGGACATTTCTTTATTGCTATCGACACAGAGGCATTTATGGGTGCAGAGGCATTCAAGAAAACATGCGGTGATATCCTGAGAGACCTGAGAGGCTCCGAGAAGGCTCCTGGACAGGAACGTATCTACACAGCAGGCGAGAAGGAATATGATGTATGGATGTATCGTAAGGATAAGGGAGTTCCGGTGACAGAGGCAGTTCAGAAAGAGTTTATCGGACTTCGTGATGAATTCGGACTTACACAGTTCAAATTCCCGTTTGAGAAATAATGTATCTGCAGAAGGGAAGTCCATAAGGGCTTCCTTTCTTTTACCAGAGAAGAAGATTGTCTGAGAATTGTAATACAGCCGGAAATAAAACAGATATATTTGGCAAATGCGTCTGGTCTTTGAAGCAATAAACTGATACAATAAGAATAATATCTTCAAACAATGCGCGGAGATATGATGATATTGTGTGAACATTGCGGAGGAAGAAAGAAGATGAACAAAGAATTTCTGGACGCGATCGAGGCGAACCCGATCATAGCGGCTGTAAAGGATGAACAGGGACTTCAGAACTGTCTGGGCAGAGAGGAGCTTACCGTGATCTTTATCCTGTATGGAGATATCCGTTCTATTGGGGGAATTGTGGAGCGGATCCACCAGGCGGGGAAGATCGCGATGGCACATATAGACCTGATCACAGGTTTAAGCTCAAAAGAGGTTTCTGTGGATTATATTTGCAAAAATATCCATGCAGATGGAATCATTTCAACAAAAGCATCCATGATCAACAGGGCGAAGAAGCTTGGAATGTATACAGTTCTGCGTTTTTTTCTTATTGATTCCATGGCGATCAAGAATATTGAGAATCTGGGAAATCAGCATGAGCAGCTGCCGGATGTGGTGGAGGTTCTGCCGGGACTGATGCCGAAGATTCTTAAACAGATATGTAAAACAAGCAAGGTGCCTGTGATCGCAGGTGGTTTGATCTCCGATAAGGAGGATGTGATGGGGGCCCTGGGTGCGGGGGCAGCAGCGGTTTCCACTACAAATCAGAAGGTATGGGAATTATGAGGCTGCAGAGGTATTGAACTGCAGCTAAGAAGTGTATTGGAGGATTTTTATATGGCAAAATATGTTATGGCACTGGATTCCGGAACGACCAGTAATCGCTGTATTCTTTTTGATGAAAACGGAAGGATCCGCAGTGTGGCGCAGAAGGAGTTTATCCAGCATTTTCCAAAACCGGGATGGGTGGAGCATGATGCAGGTGAGATCTGGTCCACACAGCTTTCTGTTGCCAGAGAGGCAATGAATCAGATCGAGGCGACGGCGGAAGATATCGCAGCGATTGGTATTACAAATCAGAGAGAAACTACCATTGTGTGGGATAAGAATACGGGGCAGCCTGTGTATCACGCAATCGTATGGCAGTGCAGAAGAACTTCTGAGTACTGTGACAGCCTGAAAGCAAAAGGTCTGGAGGAGAAATTCCGTCAGAAAACAGGTCTTGTTATTGATGCTTATTTTTCTGCAACAAAGGTAAAATGGATACTGGATAATGTAGAAGGTGCAAGAGAAAGAGCAGAGAACGGAGAGCTGCTTTTTGGCACGGTAGAGACATGGCTGATCTGGAAGCTGACCAAGGGAGCTGTCCATGTGACAGATTATTCCAATGCGTCCAGAACCATGATGTTCAATATCAATACTCTGGAATGGGATGATGAGATCCTTGAAGAACTTGATATCCCGAAATGTATGCTTCCTCAGGTGAAAGAATCCAGTGAGATCTACGGGGAAACGGATCCGTCTTTCCTGGGTGGAAGAATCCCGGTAGCCGGTGCAGCCGGAGACCAGCAGGCAGCACTGTTCGGACAGGCCTGCTTTGAAAAAGGCGAGACTAAGAATACATACGGAACTGGTGGCTTTCTTCTGATGAATGCAGGAGATAAACCGGTATTTTCCAATAACGGGCTGGTTACAACCATCGGATGGGGACTTAACGGAGAGATCACTTATGTTCTGGAGGGATCCGTATTTGTGGCTGGTGCTGCGATCCAGTGGCTTCGTGATGAGCTTCATCTGGTGGATTCCGCATCGGATACCGAGTATTTTGCGGGAAAGGTACCGGATGCAAACGGCTGCTACGTCGTACCTGCATTTACAGGACTTGGAGCTCCTTACTGGGATCAGTATGCCCGTGGCACGATCGTGGGGCTGACCCGTGGTGTAAATAAGTATCATATTGTGCGTGCGACTTTGGAATCACTTGCATATCAGGTCAATGATGTGCTGGAGGTTATGAAGGAAGATGCAGGAAGTGACCTTGCAGTTCTTCGTGTGGACGGCGGAGCAAGTGCAAACAACCTTCTCCTGCAGATTCAGGCCAATATCAGTAATGTGGCTGTAGAACGTCCGGAATGTATTGAGACAACTGCTCTTGGTGCCGCATATCTTGCAGGTCTTGCTGTGGGATTCTGGGAAAGCAAGGAGGCAGTACTGGAAAGCCGTGATGTGGAACGTATTTTCCGCACGGAGATCGATGACGAGAAGCGAAATGCCATGGTAAAAGGCTGGAGAGCTGCAGTAGGCTGCTCCAGAGACTGGATCAAAAAGATCCGGTAAAAGATAAAAAAGAAAAGTCATGCAGCGGGACCGGATGAAAATGTCCTGTGCATGGCTTTTTGCGTTTCCGGAATGTCACAGACAGACCGGCATAGTAAGCGATCGCGGAACAGATCCGCCGGAGCTTACAGAGTGGCCAGATCGATCCTGTAATCGTCGGAACCTTCTCCGTCAGCAGTGTAGTAAGCTGCTCTTTCTTCTGCATTTACATAGATGTGGAGCTCTTTGCCTTTCAGGCCCTTTGCTTCTGCATCTTTCTTAACAGCTGCCTCAAGGTCGGCAACTGTGATGGATGTCTCAAAAATTTCAAGTGTGATGCCGCTGATCTTATGATTTTTTACAGTGTTTTTGACTTCTTCTACTACTTCTGGTGCCTTGGCTGCTACAGTCTCTGTTGCCTTTTTGACTGCTTTAACGGTTTTTTCAGCTGCAGGTGTTTTTTCAATCTTTTCTACAGTTGATTTCACGGTAGCTTTGGCCTTGGTGGTTGCGCTCTTCAGGTTGCTTGTTCTGCTGTTTCTTCTTTTTTCCATAATGGAACACTCCCTTCCGCATATTTCGCTGACAGAACGGATCTGCCGGAATATGTACCTGTTTACAGTATCATGAATCCGGTGGAAAGTCAAATTTTTGCTTGGGTGTTGCATTTCCGGCAGTTGTCGTATAAACTGGATTACAGAGAAAATCAGACAGGGGTACAGAGATTGAAGAATATTCAGGAAGATATTAAAACAGGAAAATTTAAGCAGGCATATCTCCTTTACGGTGAGGAAGCCTATCTGAAACAGCAATATAAAAGAAATCTGGTGAAGGCTCTGAACCCGGACGATGATACCATGAATTTTACCAGATATGAGGGGAAGGGGATCGATGTCCGGGAGCTTTTGAGTCTTTGTGATACCATGCCCTTTTTTGCAGAGCGAAGAGTAGTCCTTCTTGAGGATACGGGATTCTTTAAGAACAAATGTGAGGAACTGGCAGATTATATGAAAGCTCTGCCTGATTATCTGTATCTGGTGTTCTGCGAGTCTGAAGTAGATAAGAGAAGCCGTATGTACAAGGCGGTAAAAGCCTGCGGCAGCATCGGGGAATTTAAACAGCAGGATGAAAAGACTCTTATGCGGTGGGCAGCAGGAATCCTTGGAAAAAATGGCCGCAGGATCACCCAGAGAGATGTGGAGCTTCTGCTGACCATGACGGGAACAGATATGGGAAATATAAGGATGGAGCTGGAAAAGCTGATCTCCTATACGGTCGGAAGAGATGTTGTGACGGCTGCAGATATCCAGGCTGTCTGTACCACGCAGACAACCAATAAGATCTTTGATATGGTGCGTGCGGTGACGGAGAAGAACCAGAAGCGGGCCCTGGATCTGTACTATGACCTTCTGACTCTTCGGGAACCGCCGATGCGGATATTGTTTCTTTTGGCGAAACAGTTTCGTCAGATCTGCCTGACCAAGAAAATGTCACAGGAGGGTCTTTCTCAAACCGAGATCGCTTCCAAACTGGGAGTACCCTCTTTTGTTGTGCGGAACCTGGCATCCTGTGCCAGATCCTACACTGTGGAAGAGTTGGAGAATGCTGTGCGGGATTTTGTGGATGCGGAAGAGGCGGTAAAGACAGGTACACTTGGAGATGTGCTCAGCGTGGAGCTTCTGATCGTGAAGTACAGCTCGGCGAGAGCAGTGAGAGCCTGAGTTTTACGGAGACGGGTTCTGCCACAGGGTCGCTCCGTTGTCCCTGAGCCATTTTTCGCAGGCTTTATACTCCGGCATCACAGATGCCACCACTGCATAAAAGGCAGGGGAATGATTCATTTCTTTTCTGTGGGAAAGTTCGTGTACTACAACATAATCCAGGACTTTTTCCGGGGCGAAGATCAGCCGCCAGTTGAAGTTCAGGTTTCCTTCGCTGGTGCAGCTTCCCCAGCGGGTTTTTTGTTCCCGGATCGTGATACGGCCGTAGGTTACGCCCATTTTTCTGGCGTAGGCTGCGGTTTTTCTTTTGAATATTTTTCTGGCGGATTCCATATAATAACTGCGGCGGAATTCCGAAAGAGGCGGGTTTTCAGCCTGGGGCTGTGCCGGCTCAGTGGCAGCGTGTGAGAGATGCTCCAGGATCCAGCTTTCTTTCTGTGAGAGAAAACGATGGATGGTGGAATCTGGCATTGTGTGTGGAGCGCGGACAGTTACCTGACCGGAAACGCTGACCTGGATCGCCAGGGTTTTCCGGCTGCTGCGGATAATGCGGTAGGGAAAGGGATGGGATATCATAAAAAACTCCTTTTGGTCAATGCAGAAATCTATATACAAAACAGAAATCTATATACAAAAAAGACAGTCGCTGACGGTTCGACTGTCTTTCCTTTTACTTATAAGCTTATAACTAAAATATTCCGTTGTCTATTACGCAATGCTGTTGACAGCTTTGGAAAGACGGGAAATTTTTCTGGCGCAGTTATTTTTGTGGTAAACGCCCTTGGATGTAGCTTTGCTGATTGTGGAGATTGCGTCCTTAAGAGCAACCTCTGCAGCTGCCTTATCCTTATTCTCAACTGCTGTCTCAACTTTCTTAATGGAAGTCTTAACTGCAGAACGGATTGCTTTGTTTCTTGCAGCCTTAGTTCTGTTAACTAAGATTCTCTTCTTTGCGGATTTAATGTTAGCCAATTCGTACACCTCCGATTCCTAAAAATATAATATAAAAAATTACATTCACAGGAACAGACACGGGCGCTCCTATGAAACATGCTTATATATATTATTATACGTGTGCGGAAATGTCAAGATGTTTTTTACGGAAATCTCAAAAATATGACAAAAAAACACCAAATGCTGTGGGTGATATGAGAAATGATACATATTTATGGGAAAACGAGGGAAGAATAAGACAGAAATACAGTAATGTTCGCGGATAGATAGCGGACGATTGAAATTTATCAGGAGAAGAGGAGAGCTTATGGCAGGAAGGAACAGGATCAGGACGGATCTGGCACTTGAGGCAACAGAGCGTTTCAAAGAGGAAAACGTGGAAGTTCATGGAGTGGAGGTTCGGGAAAAGTACGACAAGGAGAAAGATGTGCGGACTACGGTTGTTCGGATCACAACGGAAAATGGTGCGAAGACTATGGGAAAGCCCCAGGGAACGTATATTACCATCGAGGCTCCGGATCTTTCCGTGCCGGATGAGGATTATCACAGGGAGATTTCAGAGGAGGTAGCGCATCACTTAAAAGAACTGATTGATTTCAGTCAGCAGCAGTCTGTACTTGTGGTAGGACTGGGAAATCAGGACATCACAGCAGATTCCCTTGGTCCCCGGGCAGTGGGAAATATTCATATGACAAGGCATGTGATCCGGGAGTATGGTCTGAAATCCTGTTCTCATATGAAAATGCACCAGATCAGCGGAATTGTTCCAGGTGTGATGGCGCAGACTGGAATGGAGACACTGGAGATTGTCCAGGGGGTTGTAGCAGAGACAAAACCGGATGTGGTGATTGCGATTGATGCGCTGGCTGCCAGAAGTACGGCGAGGCTGAACCGGACTATCCAGATCACAGATACAGGGATCAGTCCGGGATCCGGTGTGGGAAATCACAGAGAAGGCTTAAACGAAGAGAATCTGTCCGTAAGGGTAATAGGGATCGGGGTGCCTACAGTGGTAGATGCAGCTACCATTGTCCATGATTCCATGTCAGATCTTCTGGATGCGCTGGAGGAAGAGGAGCAGAAGGAATTTCTGGAAGAAATGATCTCGCCAAAGCTTTATACTATGTTTGTGACTCCAAAGGATGTGGATGAGACTGTCAAGTATTTGAGCTTTACAATTTCGGAGGGACTGAACCTGGCATTTTCCGATAGTCTAATCAGAGAGGACAGGTCATAAAATACCATAAGAGGTGATCGTTGGTGACGAATATCCAGAGGGCATTCTGCGTGGTTTTGAGCCTGATCTTTCTTTGTGTAGTGGCCGCGCTTCCGGGAGATTTTTTCAGGCATGGAGAGGTTTACAGGTCTCTGCCGCTGTACTGCTTTCTGGAAAAGAAGGCTTTGCAGGAGGAAAACGGCAGAGATCGGGAAACAGAGATGCTTTTGCAGGAAAAAAATGCAGAGCATCTGGGGGAAGAAGTAGCAGCCGAGAATCGGAGAGAGCAGGAGGAACTTCTGATGGCAGAGGCGGAGAAAGATGCTGCAGACAGTCGGGATGAGAGGCAAGAAGAGACGCAGGCCGAGAAGGACAAAATTGTGGATGAAAGCAAGAGTGGCGTGGAAGAGAAAAAAGAGAAAGAAGAGAAAGAAGAGCAGGAAACCGTGGCACTGCCTCATCCTCAGATCGATTTATCTCAGGCGAAACTGGCTGATTTTGATTATGTGATGAACCATTTTTTTATCCTGGATTCCAATACGGAAACCAATGCCGGGCAGATCAGCGGGACAAGATTCCTGGAAGAAGATATGTCCATTAAACAGGATTCATCTGTACCCCAGATTCTGATCTACCACACCCATTCCCAGGAGACTTTTTCCGATTCAAGGGAAGGTGAAACGGAAGATACCATAGTGGGAGTGGGAAATTATCTCACAGATATTCTGGAAAAAAATTACGGCTACAAGGTGATCCATGTAACGGATGCTTTTGATATCATGGGCGGGGAGCTGGATCGGAGCAAAGCTTATGACTATGCGCGTTCTTCCATAGAAAAAGTTCTGGAGGAAAATCCCACAGTGGAGGTAGTTATTGATCTTCACCGGGACGGAGTGCCGGATGACCGTCATCTGGTAACGGAGATCAATGGAAACAAACAGCTCAGATTCTTTTTTATAACGGGCTGAGCTATACGGTCAATCAGGGGGCAGTGAGTTATCTTCCAAACCCTTACATAGAAGATAATCTGGCATTTTCTTTCCAGCTGGAATACCAGGCAGCGCAGTACTATCCGCAGTTTTACAGAGGAATTTATCTGGCAGGTCTTCGTTACAACCTCCATTTAAGACCAAGGGCGCTGCTTCTGGAAGCCGGTGCGCAGACTAATACAGTGGAGGAAGTCCGAAATGCAATGGAACCTTTTGCAGATATCTTAAACAGAGTGCTGAAAGGCAGTGACAAAGAAGGATAAAATGTGCTATGATAAGGAGCAGTATGGAAAAATATGCTTTTGTATGATGAATGCAGGAGCTTTGCATGAAAGAAACATAAGGAGGACTTCCTGAATGATAGACCAGAGTAAAATTCGAAATTTTTGTATCATTGCACATATTGACCACGGAAAATCCACACTTGCAGACCGTATCATCGAGATGACAGGACTTCTCACAGAAAGAGAAATGCAGGCACAGGTTCTGGATAACATGGAACTTGAGAGAGAGCGTGGAATTACCATTAAGTCCCAGGCTGTTCGTATTGTATACAAGGCCAAAGACGGAAATGAGTACATTTTTAACCTGATCGATACTCCGGGACATGTAGACTTTAACTATGAGGTTTCCCGAAGCCTTGCAGCCTGTGATGGTGCGATTCTTGTTGTTGACGCTGCTCAGGGAATTGAGGCTCAGACACTTGCCAATGTATACATGGCACTGGATCATGACCTGGATGTAGTACCGGTTATCAATAAGATCGATCTTCCAAGTGCAGATCCTGAGCGTGTAATCAATGAGATCGAGGATGTGATCGGAATTGAGGCGCAGGATGCACCACAGATCTCAGCGAAAACAGGATTGAATGTAGATCAGGTTCTGGAACAGATCGTAAACAAAGTTCCGGCACCGCATGGTGATGTGGATGCACCGCTGAAAGCACTGATCTTTGACTCTGTTTATGATCCATATAAAGGTGTTATCGTATTCTGCCGAATTAAAGATGGCCGTGTGAAGAAGGGTACGAAGATCCACATGATGGCTACCGGATTTACAACAGAGGTTGTTGAAGTAGGATATTTTGGCGCAGGTCAGTTTATTCCGTGTGATGAGCTGACAGCTGGTATGGTTGGATATATCACAGCCAGCATCAAGAATGTCCGCGACACCCGTGTTGGTGATACTGTCACAGATGCAGATAATCCGTGTACAGAGGCACTGCCTGGATATAAGAAAGTAAATCCTATGGTTTACTGCGGACTTTATCCGGCTGACGGTGCCAAATACGGAGATCTCCGTGATGCTTTGGAAAAACTGCAGCTTAACGATGCTTCTCTTTATTACGAGCCTGAGACATCTGTTGCCCTGGGCTTTGGTTTCCGCTGTGGTTTCCTGGGACTTCTTCATCTGGAGATCATCCAGGAACGTCTGGAGAGAGAATACAATCTGGATCTTGTAACTACCGCACCGAGTGTTATTTACAAAGTTTACAAGACAAACGGTGAGATCATCGAACTGACCAATCCGACCAACCTTCCCGATCCTTCAGAGATCGAATACATGGAGGAGCCGATGGTCAAGGCTGAGATCATGGTGACAACGGAGTTTATCGGTGCGATCATGGATCTCTGCCAGGAGAGACGTGGTCAGTATGAAGGCATGGAATATATGGAAGAAACACGTGCTCTTCTGAAATACAGACTGCCGCTTAACGAGATCATTTACGATTTCTTTGACGCCTTGAAATCACGCTCCAGAGGATATGCCTCCCTGGATTATGAGCTGGACGGATATGAGAGAAGTGAGCTTGTGAAGCTGGATATCCTTGTTAATAAGGAAGAGGTGGATGCACTTTCCTTTATCGTACATGCAGATACAGCTTATGAGCGCGGCAGAAAGATGTGCGAGAAGCTGAAAGATGAGATCCCGAGACAGCTTTTTGAGATTCCGATCCAGGCAGCGATCGGAAGCAAGGTTATTGCCAGAGAGACTGTACGTGCCATGCGTAAAGACGTTCTTGCCAAATGTTACGGCGGCGATATTTCCCGTAAGAAGAAACTTCTTGAGAAACAGAAGGAAGGTAAGAAGCGTATGCGTCAGGTAGGTAACGTGGAAATCCCGCAGAAGGCCTTTATGAGTGTGCTGAAGCTGGACGATAAATAGGAGATGACTTTTTGAAAAAAAATGCAAATAAACTGTTTCTGGTGGCAGGACTTCTGGCTATGTCAGCCGTTCTGCTTACCGGATGTGGTTCCAGAAAAAAAACAGATGCAGTTGACAGTGTGATCAAGATCAGCACAGCTCCGGAACCTACAGCAACACCGGATCCGAAAACTGTGGATCCGGATGCAGTGACAATGAATGGAAATCTGACTATGGTAAATGAATATCTGGCAGAGAATGGAGGGGCAGCACTGGGTTCGGCAGCAGTGACACCGACTCCGGCAGCAGCGGCTTCAGATGGAAGCATCGGTGATTCTGAATCGGATACATCAGGTGCAGATACATCCGATGGAGATAGTACAGATGGTTCTGACAGTGGCGATGGATCGGATAATAGCGGTGATTCCGGATATTCCGATGAAAACGGCGACAACAGCATCTATGATGATACAGGGGAAGGAGACTATGATGGAGAATAAGGCAAAAAAGCCTCTGGAACTCTATATTCATGTCCCTTTCTGCGTGAAAAAATGTGATTACTGTGATTTTCTCTCAGGTCCTGCGGGAAAAGAACGCCAGGCAGAATATTTCCAGGCCCTTCAGCGGGAAGTGGCGTCTGTCCCGGATTTTCCGGACAGAGAGATCACTACAGTTTTTATTGGCGGAGGAACGCCTTCCGTGCCGGACCCTGCCTGATCGGGGCGGTTCTGGATCAGATCAGAAATAAGTTTTTTATGGCCCCGGATGCTGAGATCACTATCGAAGCAAATCCGGGGACTTTGTATAAAGAGAAGCTGGAAGACTATCTGGAACATGGAGTTAACCGGCTTAGTCTGGGTCTGCAGTCACCGCAGAACCGGGAACTAAAGATCCTAGGACGGATCCATACATGGGAAGAGTTTCTGGAGAGTTTTTCCCTGGCAAGGGAGGCTGGCTTTTCAAATATCAATATTGACCTGATGAGCGCGATCCCGGATCAGACATATGAAGACTGGAAAAAAAATCTCTGCACAGTGGCAGCTCTTGGGCCGGAGCATATTTCTGCATACAGCCTGATCGTGGAGGAGGGAACGCCTTTTTGGGAACGGGACCTGAAGCTTCCGGATGAGGATACAGAATACCGGATGTATGAGGATACGGCAGCGATCCTCGGGGAGTACGGATTTCATCAGTATGAGATTTCCAATTATGCAAAAAAAGGTTTGGAGTGCCGGCATAATAAGGGCTATTGGCAGAGAACAGACTATCTGGGCCTGGGCCTTGGGGCTTCTTCACTTATAGATCATATACGTTTTTCCAATACAGATAATATGGAAGAATATATTAAAAACAGCAGACAGCCTGAGAAGATCCGCTGTGATATGGAGCGTCTTAGCGAGACAGATGAGATGGCTGAGTTCATGTTCCTGGGGCTGCGTATGACGGAAGGCGTGTCAATGGATGTATTTGAGGAATATTTCGGCAAAAAAATGGAAAGTATTTACGGGGATGTGCTGAAAAAACATCTGTCTATCGGAATGCTGGAGAAAAAAGAGAGCAGGATATATCTTACAAGAAAAGGAATTCATGTGAGTAATGGGGTAATGGCAGATTTTCTGCTGTGAGGTTCAATGTGAATGACTGATTTGCCTGAGTGGACAGTAACATGAATTGTCGAAAGTTTCAACTTGACGAACGAATGTTCTGATTGTATACTGTAAAAAAGATGTAACCGAACTGCAGAACGGAATGCAAATATCCGTTTTATAAAGATTTATGCGGTGGATCAGATTAAGAATATCCGTTTGAATATGAAGATACAGATTAGGAGGCACGAATGTCAGCAGAGATAAAAGATAAGAAACATTTTATCAGAATAAGGGGAGCCAATGAGAATAACCTGAAGAATCTCAGTGTGGATATTCCCAGAGACCAGTTTGTAGTTCTTACCGGACTTAGTGGCTCCGGTAAGTCTTCCCTGGCTTTTGATACCATTTATGCAGAAGGACAGAGACGGTATATGGAGTCTCTTTCTTCCTATGCAAGGCAGTTCCTTGGACAGATGGAGAAGCCGGATGTGGAGAGTATTGAAGGACTTCCGCCTGCAATTTCCATTGATCAGAAGTCAACCAACCGGAATCCACGTTCTACAGTGGGAACAGTAACAGAGATTTATGACTATTTCCGGCTTTTGTACGCCCGTGTGGGTATTCCCCATTGCCCGAAGTGTGGCCGTGAGATCCGTAAGCAGACCGTAGATCAGATGGTTGATCAGATCATGACACTTCCGGAACGCCAGAAGATCCAGCTTCTTGCGCCTGTAGTCCGTGGACGTAAGGGAACTCATGCCAGGCTTCTGGATCAGGCCAGAAGGAGCGGCTATGTCCGGGTACAGATTGATGGAAGCCTCTATGAGCTTTCTGAGGAGATCAAGCTGGATAAGAATATCAAGCATAATATTGAGATCGTTGTGGACAGACTGATCGTGAAGCCGGGAATCGAGAAGAGACTTTCTGATTCTGTTGAGACAGTGCTGGAGCTGGCTGACGGACTCCTTGTTGTGGATACCATGGACGGGAAACTTTTGAATTTCAGCCAGAGCTTTTCCTGTCCTGACTGCGGTATCAGTATTGATGAGATCGAGCCCCGCAGTTTTTCCTTTAACAATCCGTTTGGAGCCTGCCCGCAGTGTCTGGGACTTGGCTATAAGATGGAATTTGACATTGACCTGATGATCCCGGATAAGAAGCTGAGTATTAACGAGGGTGCGATTGCTGTTCTTGGATGGCAGTCCTGTACTACCCCGGGAAGTTTTTCCAGAGCGATCCTGGATGCGCTTGCGAGAGAATATGACTTTTCACTGGATACGCCGTTCTGCGAATATCCTAAGAAGATACAGGATATTCTGGTCAATGGCACAGGCGGTCATTCTGTGAAAGTTTATTATAAAGGACAGCGTGGAGAGGGTGTTTATGATGTGGCCTTTCCCGGTCTGATACGAAATGTGGAGCAGAGATACCGTGAGACTGGCTCGGAGAGTATGAAGCAGGAGTATGAGAGTTTTATGCGTATCACTCCATGTAATACATGTAAGGGACAGCGACTGAAGAAGGAGTCTCTGGCTGTCACTGTGGCAGATAAGAATATCTATGAAGTAACCAATATGCCGGTAGAGAAGCTGGCAGAATTTTTAAAAGAGATGAAGCTTACAGAACATCAGGAGCTGATCGGCAGGCAGATCCTCAGGGAAATCCGTGCAAGAGTGGGATTTCTTTCAGAGGTCGGTCTGGAATATCTTTCTCTTGGAAGAGCTACAGGAACGCTTTCCGGTGGAGAGGCCCAGAGAATCCGTCTTGCAACACAGATCGGTTCAGGTCTTGTTGGTGTTGCATATATCCTGGATGAGCCGAGTATCGGACTTCATCAGAGGGACAATGACAAGCTGCTTGGTGCACTGATGCGTCTTCGAGACCTTGGCAACAGCCTGATCGTAGTAGAGCATGATGAGGACACTATGCGCGCAGCAGATTGCGTGATTGATATCGGCCCGGGAGCAGGAGAGCATGGCGGACAGCTGGTTGCCATGGGTACGGCAGAGGATCTGATGAAGAACGAGAACTCTGTGACAGGTGCGTACTTAAGCGGACGTCTGAGAATCCCGGTACCGGAAGTGCGTAAAGAGCCGACTGGTTTTCTGAACATCAAAGGAGCCGCAGAGAATAATCTGAAGCATATTGATGTGGATATTCCGCTGGGAGTGATGACCTGTATCACAGGTGTTTCCGGTTCCGGTAAGAGTTCCCTGGTTAACGAAATTCTGTATAAGAGACTTGCGAGAGATCTGAACAGAGCAAGAGTGATTCCTGGTAAACATGATGATATCCTGGGAATTGACCAGCTGGACAAGGTGATCAATATTGACCAGTCTCCGATTGGAAGAACTCCTCGTTCCAACCCTGCTACTTATACAGGAGTATTTGACCAGATACGTGATCTTTTTGCAGCGACGGCAGATGCAAAGGCGAAGGGATATAAGAAGGGACGTTTCAGTTTCAATGTGAAGGGCGGAAGATGTGAGGCCTGCAGCGGAGATGGAATCATCAAGATCGAGATGCACTTCCTTCCGGATGTCTATGTGCCATGTGAGGTATGTAAAGGCAAACGCTATAACAGAGAGACCCTTGAGGTGAAATATAAGGACAAGAGTATTTATGATGTTCTGAACATGACTGTGGAAGAGGCACTGACTTTTTTTGAGAATGTTCCGTCCATCCGGAGAAAAATCGAGACCTTATATGATGTAGGACTTTCCTATATCCGTCTGGGACAGCCGTCCACCACGCTTTCTGGAGGAGAAGCTCAGCGTATCAAGCTTGCTGCGGAACTGAGCAAGCGCAGCACAGGGAAGACAATCTATATTCTGGATGAGCCTACAACAGGTTTACACTTCGCAGATGTGCATAAGTTGATCGAGATCCTGCGCCGCCTGTCAGAAGGCGGCAATACCGTTGTAGTTATTGAACACAATCTGGATGTGATCAAGACAGCTGATTATATCATTGATATTGGCCCTGAGGGCGGTGACAGAGGAGGAACCGTGATCGCCAAAGGTACGCCAGAAGAGGTTGCTGCCAGCCCGGTTTCCTATACCGGCAGGTATGTTAAGAAATATCTGAATCAGGAATAGAAAGGAATAGAATCGGAAAGATCAAAGAAATAACCGGGAAAAGTCCTTTTCAATTTGTGCTGTTTTGTATATAATGAAGTGCGAGAACTTTAGAAGATAAATTGAGTATGTAGCAGAGCGAAGAGAAATATCCGCTTTACTATAAAACAGAACAAGTCAGAAAGTGCGTACCGCAGACAGAGTCTGCTGGCGCAGGCGGGAGGATTTATGCCGGCAAAAGATATCGGAATCGATCTGGGAACCAGAAACAGTCTGGTGTTTTCCACAGGTAAAGGAATCGTTTTGAGAGAGCCTTCTGTGGTTGTTTATGATAAAGATACAGAGAAGATCAGGGCAATCGGAGAGGAAGCAAGACAGATGGCCAGCCATCTTACTTCCAATATGGAAGTGATCTGGCCGATCCGGAGAGGCGTGATCGTAGATATAATGTTATGGAGAAGATGCTGAAATATTTTATTTCACAGGCTATGGGACGAAGAGCGTTCCGTAAGCGAGAGTCAGTATCAGTGTTCCAAGCGGAATTACAGAGATAGAACGTAAGGCAATGGAAGAGGCGGCTTATCA
Source organism: Ruminococcus sp. AF46-10NS (assembly GCF_003474435.1). Taxonomy (GTDB): domain Bacteria; phylum Bacillota; class Clostridia; order Lachnospirales; family Lachnospiraceae; genus Blautia_A. The sequence continues at coordinate 73,542 of NZ_QRNF01000005.1, read as the reverse complement.
GTCAGGAGCCAAGGAGGTATTCCTTGTGGAAGAACCTATTGCGGCAGCTATTGGTGCAGGTGTGGATATCAGCAAGCCATTTGGCAATCTGATCGTGGATATCGGGGCCGGTACTACTGATGTAGCGGTAATATCTGTGGGAGGGGTAGTAGTTTCCGCTTCCATCAAGGTCGCAGGCGATAACTTCAATCATGCGATCATGAATTATGTGAGAGAGAAGCACAGCCTTTTTATTGGAGAAGATGCTGCGGAGAAGATCAAGATCGAGATTGGAACAGCAAGTGAAGAAGCTGATCTTCGGACTATGGAAGTAAAGGGAAGGAATATCATTACAGGACTTCCCAAGGTTGTCACATTGACTTCTGAAGAGATCCGTACTGCACTTCGTGAGTGTACCGGACAGATCGTGGAGGCAGTCCATGGCGTTCTCGAGAAGACACCACCGGAACTGGCAGCAGATATCATGGACAGAGGAATTGTACTTACAGGCGGCGGAGCTATGCTTCATGGAATGGATGCACTGATCGAACAGAAGACTGGTGTAAGTACACTGACTGTTCAGGATGCTATGCTGGTGGTAGCAGCCGGAACAGGTAAATATGCGGAGATTATGTCCAGGATGTAATGTCGGCATTATTATCCGTTTTACAAGTGGTATTTTACAAGAGATAAGAGAAGTGATTGCATTTATGAACACATGGCAGAGCGAAATGTTCACGGAGAGAGTTCATATAAGAGAAGGCGCTGCAGATGCAGTGCCTTTTGCATTATTATCTGATGACAGCAATTTATGTTCTGAGCAGCTGAGCCAGATGCGGTAATGTATGAAAATGCTGTAAGTTGTAAGTAGTTGCGCTTATGAGAATACAGCAGAGCGAAATTGAAGCCGAGTTTATGCTCTTATCATATATGACAGATGGAGAAGAAGATGAGTGAAACAGTTACAGGATATATAGATCATGTGATCTTTCGAAATGAAGACAATGGATATACAGTCATGGTAATGAAAGGAACAGAGGATGATTCGGAACTGACCTGCGTGGGAACTTTTCCGGCTCTTACCCAGGGGGCAGCCATAGAAGCTGTGGGAAACTATACAACACATCCGGTTTATGGCAGGCAGTTTCAGATTTCCTCCTATACAGAGAAAATGCCGGAGGATGCCCTTGCCATGGAGCGATATCTTGGTTCCGGAGCGATTAAAGGAATCGGCGCAGCACTTGCTGCAAGGATTGTGCGCAGATTCGGAGATGATACGATGAGGATTGTGGAGGAAGAACCGGAACGTCTGGCTGAGATCAAAGGAATCAGCGAGAAGAAAGCGATGGAAATCGCAGAGCAGATGACAGAAAAGGCAGATATGCGCCGGGCTATGATCTTTCTGCAGAAGTATGGAATATCCCTGAATCTGGGGGCCAGGATCTACCAGAAATACGGACAGACTGTATACAGCGTTCTTCAGGAGAATCCTTACCGGCTGGCTGAGGATATAAGCGGAGTTGGATTTAAGATCGCAGATGAGATCGCATCCAGGATAGGAATCCATACAGATTCAGATTACAGGATACGAAGTGGTATGTTGTATACTCTCTTACAGGCTTCAGGGGAAGGCCATACTTATCTTCCAAAAGAGGAACTTTTTTTCAGGGCATCACAGCTTCTTGGGGTAGATCCTTCCTACATGGAGAAGCATCTTATGGATATGGTGGTAGACCGGAAACTGATCGTGAAAGAGACAGAAGAAGGTGCTGTTGTCTATCCTGCAAGATTCTATTATCTGGAGTTGAATACAGCGAGAATGTTGTGCGAACTGAATATTCTCTGCCCGGAAGATGAACAGATGATGGCGAAGCGGATCGCCAGGATTGAGAAGGAAACAGATACCGAGCTGGATGAAATGCAGAAACAGGCGATTATGGCAGCTGCCCGGCATGGGCTGTTTATTCTTACAGGAGGTCCTGGAACTGGTAAGACAACAACGATCAATGCTATTATCCGCTATTTTGAGGAAGAAGGTGCAGAACTTCGTCTTGCGGCACCTACCGGCCGTGCAGCCAAGAGAATGACAGAAGCTACAGGCTACGAAGCCCAGACAATCCACCGTCTTCTGGAATTAAATGGAATGCCGGAAGGCGAACAGGAAGGTCGTACAGTTCATTTTGACAGGAATTCAGAAAATCCGCTGGAAGCAGATGTGATCATTATTGACGAGATGTCAATGGTGGATATTGCACTGATGCATTCTCTTCTTCTTGCAGTGACAGCAGGAACCAGGCTGATCCTGGTAGGCGATGAGAATCAGCTTCCGAGTGTGGGACCAGGAAATGTACTTCGTGATATCATCAGGAGCAGATGTTTTTCTGTGGTGGAACTGAAGAAGATCTTCCGCCAGGCTTCCGAGAGCGATATCGTTGTGAATGCACATAAGATCAATCACGGTGAGCAGGTGACGATCAACAATAAGAGCCGGGATTTCTTTTTCCTGAAGAGATATGACGCAGATATTATTATCCGTGTGGTGATCGCGCTGATCCAGGAGAAACTGCCCCGTTATGTAGATGCGAAGCCATATGAGATCCAGGTTCTGACACCAATGCGAAAGGGACTTCTGGGAGTGGAACGTCTGAACCAAATCCTGCAGAGATATCTCAATCCACCGGATGATAAGAAAAAAGAAAAAGAGATCGGCCAGAGACTTTTCCGCGAGGGCGATAAGGTCATGCAGGTAAAAAATAACTACCAGCTTGAGTGGGAGATCCTTGGAAGATATAAGATACCAGTTGATAAAGGTGTAGGCGTTTTCAACGGAGATACCGGTATTATGGAGGAAATCAATGAATTTGCGGAGACAGCTACTGTACAGTTTGAGGATGGTCGTCGTGCAGAATACTCTTTCAAGCAGCTGGAGGAACTGGAACTTGCCTATGCTGTTACCATACATAAATCTCAGGGATCTGAATATCCGGCAGTGATCCTGCCGCTGCTCTCAGGCCCGAGGATGTTGATGAACCGGAATCTTCTCTATACAGCTGTTACCAGAGCACGGAAGTGCGTTACAGTGGTAGGCAGTGAGAATACTTTTGCAGAGATGATCCGCAATGAGAAACAGCAGCAGAGATATAGTTCCCTGGATCGGAGAATCCGGGAAATGTATAAAACAGAAAATCAGGAGGGCACCATCGGGGAGAAGGGACTTTCTTGAGAAAATTGAGAAAAACTGCTGAATTTTTACTGGATATGATCTATCCGAAGAAGTGCCCATTGTGTCATGAGGTACTGAAAGACAGAAACAAGCTTCTCTGTGGGAAATGTGCAGGGAAGATCAGGCCGTTTTCCAGCTCACTCTGCATGAAATGTGGAAAACCGGTGAAGATGGAAGAAGAGTACTGTGTGGTCTGCAGGGAAGGCGGCCATTATTTCACAGAGGGAAGGAGCATTTTTCCTTATGGAGAGATCTGGCGGCAGTCACTGGTCAGATTTAAATATTATGGATGCCGGGAATACGGTGATTTTTATGCAAAAGCCATGAGCGTGTACGGCAGGAGATATCTGGAGAGATGGAAACCGCAGCTTATCGTACCGGTACCGCTGCATCCTGCAAAGAAACGTATGAGAGGTTTTAACCAGGCTGCATATCTGGCAGAGAGACTGAGCTGTTATACCGGGATCCCATGGACAGACAGTCTGGTGCTCAAGATTCGAAATACAAGATCCCAGAAAAAACTGGATGCTTTACAGAGAAGAAATAATCTGCGAAAAGCATATGAAGTTACACATAAACTGGATGATATTTCCATATTGGTGGTTGATGATGTATACACCACAGGGAGTACTATGGATGCTATGGCGATATGTCTTACAGAGGCCGGTGCACAGGCTGTTTATTTCCTCACAGTGTGCGCGGGAAGGCAGTGAAAGAGCCAAAAAATGCTTTTCATAGGTAGTGATCTATGCTACAATAAATTTGATTGCAGTGAAAGCGGTTTGATGCATAAAAAAATAAAACCGGGTTATATATATCAGGAATTTTTCTGATAAGAAAGCTTATGAGGAGTAATTTATGGTAAATGAAGAAAAGGTGAAGATCATGAACCGGTTGGCCATGTATGAGCATGGCGAGGGCAGAAAGTATCTTCCGGTGAGCAGATTTTACCGGAGCGACTATATTGGACTTGCACTGATCAAGAACTTTTTTCTGGTGACTATCGGCTATGTGCTGGGACTTGCCGGAGTAGCAGCATATTTCAGTGAATATCTTATGGATAATGTGAATAAGATTGATCTGGTGGCTGTGGGAGTTTATATTGTAGTCGGGTATTTGATCATACTTATCGTGTATTCAGTACTGACCTACATTCAGTATTCTGTGAAGTACAGCAGGGCGAAGAAGAGTGTCCGGGAATATTATCAGGATCTTACCAGACTGGAAAAAATCTACGGACGGGAAGAGATGAGGACACCTATCCGGAGAAATGCAGGAGGAAATAGGAAATGACAGCTTTACTCGAGATCAAACAGAATATAAAGAAATTTTACGGACAATATGAAATATATATACTGCCAGTTTTGAAATTCCTGCTGGCATTTGTTTATTTCCTCTGGATCAACAGCAATATGGGATATATGAAGCAGCTGGATAACATTTTTGTGATTTTGATCCTGGCACTGGTATGCTCCATTCTTCCGGTATCTGTGATGATGTTTGTCGGATTTGCACTGATGATCGGACATTGCTATGCAGTAGGTGTGGAAACCGCCGGATTTATGCTGATTCTGATTCTTTTTATGCTGATTCTTTTTCTGAGATTCAGCAGTTCACAGAATCTGGCCATGATCCTGACACCTCTTTCTTTTGGATTCAGCGTACCGACGCTTCTTCCTATTGGAGCAGGACTGTTAGGCAGTGCACTATCTTCCCTTCCGGCTGGATGCGGCGTTGTGATTTATTATTTTATCCGTTTTGTTCATGCACAGTCAGCAGCATTAAGTGATCCGGATACTGAGATTGCGGGGAAGATCAAGCTTCTGTCTGACGGACTTATACAGAACTGGGCTATGTGGATCACAGTGATCGCATTTGTGGTGGTAGTTCTTCTTGTGAATCTTCTGAGAACCCGATCCTTTGATTATGCATGGAGAATTGCTGTTATTGTTGGCGGCGTAAGTTATATTCTGGTTATTCTTGCCGGAGATTTCTGCTTTGATGTGACAGTATCCATGATACCGATGATCATTTCCACAGCAGTTTCTGTATTGATCGGTTTTGTGCTGGAGTTTTTTGTATTTGGAGGAGACTACAGCAGAACAGAACGTCTGGAATATGAAGATGATGAATATTACTACTATGTGAAGGCTGTGCCGAAAGCAGTAGTTGCAACTTCTGAGAGAAGTATCAAGAAGATCAATGCAGAGCCGATACGTGAAGAAAAAAAGAAAGATAATACAGCTGTTTCATACAAAATAAAAACAGCTCAGAATAAAAAAGAATCGCTTCCTGAAGAAAGAACTGAAATACTGGCACAGATGCCGAAAGATGTTTTTGAAAGTAAAGTAAACGAAACTCCGAAAGAAGTAGATAAGATAGATTTTGAAAAGCAGCTGGAAGAGTCCCTGAAAGATCTCTGAAAGCTGAGAAAAACAGATAAATAAGGATCAGGATGAAAGGAGGAGACTATGCAGAATATTCTGGCGATTCTTGGCGGATATATCGGAAAGATCACATTGCCTGGAATTGGCGTGATAGACATTATTGAAATTGGATTGATTTCCTTTTTTGTATATCAGTTTATGGCCTGGATCAAGTTTACACGGGCTTATACACTCCTGAAAGGTATTCTGGTAGTCCTTGCATTTATCCTTGTAGCCTATATATTTAAGATGAATACGATCCTGTGGATATTCCGAAATCTGGCCAATGTCCTTGTGATCGGTGTGATCGTAATTTTTCAGCCTGAGCTGCGGCGTGCACTGGAACAGCTTGGACAGAAGAAGATCGTTTCCACGATCATTCCATTTGATTCCGGAAGGGAAGTGCAGGAGCGTTTTAATGACAAAACCATAAACGAACTGGTTAAGGCATGTTTTGATATGGGTGAGGTGAAAACCGGAGCTTTGATCGTTATTGAGGAAGAGATCCGCCTGGACGAATATGTGCGTACAGGTATCAATATTGACGGTATCCTTACCAGTCAGCTTCTGATTAATATTTTTGAACATAATACACCTCTTCATGATGGTGCAGTGATCGTCCGGGGAAACCGTGTTGTTGCTGCGACCTGTTACCTTCCGCTCTCTGACAATATGGAACTGAGCAAACAGCTGGGAACCAGGCACAGAGCAGGTGTGGGAATCAGTGAGGCGACAGATTCTCTTACGATCATTGTTTCAGAGGAGACAGGACAGGTTTCAGTTGCAGAGGGGGGAGAACTTTCCAGAGGCCTTAACAGCAAACAGCTGCGGGAAATACTTGTTTCTGCCCAGAATAAAAAGGTAGTTGATAACAGCAAACTGAGAAATCTGCTGAAAGGGAGAGTGAAACATGAAGAAAAATCTGACTAAGAATATCCCTTTGAAGATCATGTCAGTTGTAGTGGGAGTTCTGGTCTGGCTGATTGTGGTAAATGTGGATAATCCCATTGTTACGAAAGGATTTGTAATTACAGATGTGCAGATCATTAATGAAGCATATGTGGATCAGCTTGGAGAGATGGTAATGCAGGACGACAGTGAGAATTCTGTGCGTGTTTATATCACAGGAGAAAGAAAGAACGTGAACCGTCTTACTTCAAGTGATATTAAAGCAGTTGCAGATCTGCAGCAGGCAGAGTCTACAGACACAGATCCGGTAATGATCCCTGTTACCGCAACCTGTGCAGGAATCCTTCCGGAGAATATTCGGGTAGTACCGCAGAATTTAAGTGTTCACCTTGAGAAAAAAGTCACCAAGGAATTTGCTATTAATGTAAGCAGCGGTGACAGTAAGGCTGCACAGGGAATGGAAATCGCATCTCTTACTGCAAATCCGGAAAAAGTCAGAATTACAGGACCGGAATCCCTGGTTGGTAAAATAGACAGTGTGAGCGTAGATGTAAGCTCAAGGGTTGATGGAATCGCTCAGGATACTACCATATCCGATGCGGAGCTGACGATTACAGATAAGAATCAGGATACACTTTCATCTAATTCCATGAGTTATCTGAAATTTGATAATAACGGAAAAGTTAATGTTACAGCCAAACTTTGGAAAGTACGTTCAGATATACGTGTCAGTGCCGGATATATTGGTGAACCGGCAGAAGGATATGTTGTGGACAGTGTTACAACTGTTCCGGAGACATTCAGCGTTGCTGGAAGTGACGAAGCACTGAATAATCTGAAACTTCAGGGAAATACCATTTATCTGGATAATGAGAATGTGGATATTTCCGGAAAAAGCAATGATGTAGAGAAAAAAGTGAATCTGGCAGAGCTTTTGCCGGATGGATTGAAGCTGACATCAGGATCCAGTTCAGATTTGTGGATTACGGTTAATATCCTGCCGGAAGGCAGTAAAATATACAGTTTCCCGACTGAGGATATTAAAGTTAAGGGATTGCCGGATGATTTGCAAATGGCCTTTGAAGTGGCTGATATAGAACTTAAAGTTCAGGCAGACGATGGCAATCTGTCGCAGTTTGATCTGAGGGCTGTGGATGCGTCTTTATCCATGGATGATTGGGAAGAAGGCAGCTATGAGGTGCCGATTAATATCAGTCTTCCAAACGGCTATAAACTTCTGGAGGATGTAACTGCTGAGATTAAGGTTTCCAAGGTTTCCAATGCGGACACCGGAAACAGTACCAAATAATAAGGATGAGGAACAGTATAGGAGAACAGCGGTAATGTTAAGTTGTAAGGTAACGGTCAGGAACCCGTCAGGACTTCATCTCCGCCCCGCAGGACTTTTGTGCGGTGAGGCAATCAAATATAAGTCTTCAGTGACATTTCAGTATGACGGAGGTACAGCGAATGCCAAGAGTGTACTAAGTGTTCTGGGAGCCTGTGTAAAAAGCGGAGATGAGATCACACTGATCTGCGATGGTGAGGATGAGCAGGAGGCAATTGATGCTCTTGCGGCTCTTATCAGGAGTGGATTGGGCGAATAACCGTAACAAAATATCAACCATTTATGGCGGCACAAGCAGGAGGAATTATTGTGAAAAGAAGAATTGTGGCAGTAGTGCTCAGCCTTGCATTATGTATGGGCGGAACACTGGAGGCCGGGGCAGCTGCATTAGGCACTCCGGAAGTTCAGGCTGTGGTTGAGACTGAGTCAGGATCAGCCGGGGACAGTTTCAGTGATGAGGCAGAACAGCAGCCTCAGCCTGATGAGACACCAGGAGAGAGTACAGGGATTGAGGTAATGCCGGAAATTACGGAAACACCGGATGTTACTGAAACTCCAGACAGTACTGTGACACCGGAAGTCACTGAGACACCAGATATCACAGAAATACCAGAAATTACTGAGACACCGGATGCTGATCAGGCGGATGATTTTAATGCAGGGGATGCAGAGGAATTGCAGATCACATCAGCAGATGGAGAAGATCAGAAGGCTGTAGACAATGGAAATACAGATGTTGCTTCCAGCACAGGAGCAGAGCTCGTAAATGGAATTGTTGAAGCTACAGTTAGTGATTGGACATCTGATGATCTGGGTTACAGGCTTCGTAAGAAGAAAGTATCTGATGACATGGTTCCGGAGGGGAAAACTTCAACAGATAGTACAGAAGCACAGCAGGCTGCAGAAACAGAAATTGAGGATGTGACAGAGAATTCTGCTGCAGAAACAGAGGTTTCCGAGGGAGATGCTGCACAGACAGGAGATGCTGCACAGACAGGAGATGCTGCACAGGATAATGACGCCAGTGCAGCAGACGCGGGATCTGTTGAGGATAATTACTTTACAGCACAGGACGGTCTTCTTCAGATCAGGACTAATGGACATACAGGATATTATCTCTTTAATGAAGACGGATATCTGGTGACAGGTCGTATGACACGCAAACCGGGAACAGCCGGATACACAGGAACACAGACAGTAGAATGGTACTTCATGGAGAGTAGCAAGGCGACTCTGTATTCTGACAGCAAGGACAAGGCTATTGCACCATGGACATCCAATATGGGACAGCAGCAGAAGAAATACTGGCTGTGGACAGGAAGTACATTCCGCTATTATGCAGATAAAACAGGAAATTTCAAATCTGTAACAGATCTCAAGAAGATAGGCAAACTTCAGAAAATTGGTAGCGATTATTATACATTAGATAAAAATGGTAAGCCATACACAGGAATTAAGAAGCTGAAAGCAGGATCTGAGACTTTTGAATATTATTTCCAGCCAACTAAGGGTACGGATGGTATCCCTGGAAAACTTTTTCATAATGGATGGATGTACTATAAGAACAGTAAGGGCGTAAAACGTTTCATTTACTGCAGCCCGAAGACAGCCACGATCGGCCAGGTCATGAAACATGGAATATATGTATCCAAGGTAATGTCCAAGACCAATACATTCCTTTTAAGTGCTGACGGATATGTCCTGAAGAGTACTATGGCGAAAGCACAGGATAATGCTTATTATATTACAGACTCCAAAAAAGGTCATGTCATCAAGAATAAACTTGTTAAATACAAGGGCTACAGATATTATTTCGGCAGCAACGGAAAGAGAGCTACCTGGAAGAACAGCTGGCATAAATGCCTGGAGCATCTAATAAGTATTATTATTTTGGCGGTACAGCAGGAAGAGTTGTTGAGAAGACTGGTTGGCAGAAGCTTACCAATTCAGCAGGAAAATATTATGGATGGTTCTACTTTGATAAGAAGGGAAATCATTACCAGAACCAGATGATCACTGTGAAATCATCAAAGAAGAGCTACTATTTCACAAGTACAGGAAAAGTAGCAAGCGGTATCACAAAGATCAACAACAAGTATTATTTCTTTGCAACCTCTAATTCTAAGACACATAGAGGATGGATGTACAAGAACACACTGATCCGCTACAAAAATAAATGGTATTATGCAGACAGAAAGGGCGTTCTCAAAAAGAGCGGCTGGCAGAAAGTTGGCAAATACTGGTATTATCTGAAAGATTATAAAGTAGTAACTAATAAATCAATTAAGCGTGGTAAGGTCAATGGCCGTCTTGATAATCAGGGCCGTTTTACTACGGGATGGGTAGTTATCAGTGATTACAACAATAAAGTAAAATATATTAATCCAAGTACTGGAAAAGATTATGTGAAAAATACAAGCTGCTGGATTGGTGGTAAACTCTATTACTTTGATAAGAACGGATATCGTCGTAATGATATATCTTCTATTTATAAAGGACCATATTATGTGGAAGTTGATAGAATTAATGGAGTTATGACTGTATATACCAATTCCAGCAAGAAAATTCCAGTTAAAACCATCCGTGTTTCTGTCGGACTTTCCGGAACACCTACATGGACTGGTACTTATACATTGAGAAGCAGTTTGAGATGGCAGCCATTGATGGGACCGTCCTGGGGACAGTATGGAACTCACGTTGAAGGATGTGGACAGGGAGGAATTTTTGTTCATTCTGTAGCTGGTGCAACAAGAAGTGTTTATAATCTTTCAGTTGGAGAATATATGAAACTTGGTAATCCGGCATCTCATGGATGTATTCGTGTCTGTGTTGCAGATGCAAAATGGGTATATTACAACTGCAATGGAGCTACCATTCGTATTTTTGATGGTAAATACAACAAGAATGAAACATTCAAAGGCCCGTTAGGACGTAAACCAATCACACCATTACGTGGTTCAAAGAACTTTGACCCAACAGATCCGGCAGTTCCGTGATCTTGTTAAAAACATAAGAAGATAGCAGTATAAAGATTTAAAAGATCGGTGTTCAGCCTGAGTGGCTGGCACCGGTCTTTTTCCATATATAGCTTTACTTTCCATTTTCCTGTCTGTATAATGATGAGCAGACAGGAACAAATAAGTAGATTCAGGGAAGGAAAGAAATAAAATGCGAAATTGGAAGAAATGGCTGGCAGCAGGTTGTATGGCGGCAATGCTGAGCATTGGAACAATGGGGACTACAGTAATGGCAATGGGAGGTGGCGGAGTAGACCGCAGTGAAGCAGTGGCTCAGGAAGAAAAAGTGCCAGCTGGAAAGGCAACGCAGAATTCCAGAGCCAGTTCCAAAGTGTGGAAGAAGATTAATGGCGTATGCTATAACGGAAGCGGACAAAAACTGAAAGGAGCTATTACAAGGGGAATTGATGTCTCTGAATGGCAGGATACTATCGACTGGGCCAAGGTAAAGAAAGATAATGTAGATTTTGCCTTTGTGCGGATTTCCTACGGCCTGAATTATATGGATAAGAAATATGACTATAATATGAAGCAGGCAGAGAAGGTTGGAATGCCGGTTGGAACTTATGTTTACAGTCTTGCTACAACAACACAGCAGGCTATGAAGGAAGCACAGTTAGCCATTAAGAAAATGAACGGTTACAAGGTTTCCTATCCGGTTGTATACGATATCGAATACAGTAAAATGCGAAGTCTTTCCTCAACACAGATCGCCAATCTTGCCAAGGCTTTCTGCAACGAGGTGAAAAAAGCCGGCTATTATCCAATGATCTACTGCAACTTGGACTGGTATAACAACAAGATAGACTGGAGCAAGCTGACAGGTTATGATGTATGGCTGGCCAGCTACGGTGACAGGATCCTTGCACCATCCAGGAACGATTATAAATACTCTATCTGGCAGGCAACAGACGGCGATGGCGGCGGATATCTGAATACAACCAAGAAACTGATATCAGGAATTCCAATCTGGTCCACAGTAGACATCAATTTTGGTTATGTAGATTATACAAAAATCATCACCCCGAGAAAATATACAGCCAGCACTTATAAGGAATCTACCAGGCCAGACACTTCCAATGGAAAAACAGGCTGGGTAACAGAGCACGGAAAGAAATTTTATTATCTCAATGGTGTCAAAAAGACCGGCTGGGTGACAGTTAATGACAAAACTTACTATATTGATAAGACACTGGGAATGCGTAAGAGCAAACTGATCACGGATTCCAATAATGTGATCCGCTATGTGGATAAAAACGGAGTGATCATCAAAAGCAGGTGGTTAACTGCTGGCGGTAAGAGATATTATTTTGATAAAAACGGCAACAGCCTGAAAAAGATGAGAAGTGTAGCCGGTAAATATTATTATTTCCATGCCAGGAAAGGATACATGCTGAAAAATGTGAGATACACCAACAGCAATGACGATGTATACTATTTTGGAAGCAATGGAGTCATGGTCAGGGATGTATTTTACACCTGGAGTGGAAATGGTGAGAAGCATACCTATTATTTCACATCCAACGGAAAGATGTGCAGAAGCTGGCTTACACTGAAAAATAAGAAGTACTGCTTTGACGAAGATACAGGTATCATGTATAAAGACTGTACAGTAAAGATCAATGGCAAAAGCTGCACATTTGATAAGAACGGAGTTTATTTAACACCAGCACAGGCTGCTGCAAAGAAAAAAGGTAAAAAATGAAAAAGATAGTAATCATCGGTGCCAATGATTTTCAGAGACCGCTGATCTGCCAAGCAAAAGATATGGGTTATGAGACCCATGTTTTTGCCTGGCGGGAAGGTGCAACAGGAGCGGCAGACGCAGACCGGTTTTATGAGATCAGCATCACAGAAAAAGAAGAAATTTTGAATATCTGTCGGGAAATCCATCCAGATGCAGTAGCAACCATAGGATCTGATCTGGCTAATATCACAGTTCAGTATCTGGCAGAGAACTTGGGACTTCCGGGAAACAGTCGTGAATGTATCATCAATTCCACCAATAAGTTTGCCATGAGAAAGGCTTTTCAGAAAGCGGGACTTTCAGTTCCATTTTTTGCAGCAGCAGGAAAAGATGATGAGGTAATGCCTCCCTCTTACCCTGTGATCGTCAAGCCTACAGACCGTTCCGGAAGCCGTGCCATCACAAAAGCAGAATCACCGGAAGGGCTGAAAGAAGCAATCAATCAGGCCATTGAACAATCTTTTGAAAAGAAAGCTATTGTGGAAGAATACATCCAGGGAGCAGAATACAGTGTGGAAACCATCAGTTATCAGGGAACACACACACTGCTTGCCATCACAAAGAAATATACAACAGGAGAGCCGCATTATATAGAAGTGGGACATCTGGAACCTGCACCTCTTACCAGAGAACTACAGGAAAAAGTAAAAGAAACGGTATTCAGGGCACTGACCGCACTGAAAATTGAGAATGGAGCCGGACACAGCGAACTTCGTATTGATGAAGATGGAAATGTGCGGATCATTGAGATCGGTTCCCGTATGGGTGGAGACTGTATCGGATCGGATCTGGTGCCGCTTTCCACAGAACAGGATTTTGTTGGCATGGTAGTAGATGTGGCAGCCGGAAATCCACCAAAGATAAAAAAAGATGCAGAACATCATATCTCGGCAGTGCGTTTTATTATGGATCATAAAGATCTGGAGAAGCTTTACTGGATTCAGACTAATCATCCGGAAGCTATCCGTAAGACAGTACTGGAGGGAGATGTAGAGCACTGTCAGATCACAGACAGCGGAAGCAGGCCTGGATTTTATATTCTGCAGACAGAAACCATGGAGGAGATGAATCACATCCTTCACAGAGGGCCACTGGAGAACCCGATCCAGATATTTGAAACTCCCGTACAGAAGCTTCGTATCGGTGACGGACAGAATACTTTCTATATGAAGAGAGACGATCTTCTGCCATTTTCTTTTGGTGGAAACAAGGTGCGTTTTGCCAGAAAATATGTGGAAAACATGCAGGCAGATGGTTATGACAGCATGGTGATCTACGGCAATTATCACTCTAATCTCTGCCGGATACTTGCAAGCCTTTGCAACGAGCTTTCCATGCCATGCTACATGATCCACAATACAGAAGATATCAGGGAATCAAAAGAAACCGGAAACAGCAGGATCATCCGCAGGATGAATGTCCATGAGATTCCCTGCGAAAAAAAAGGAATCGCAGACGCTGTGCGCCACGCCATGTCAGAGCTCACTGAGAAAGGTTTTCGTCCATATTATATTTACGGAAACGAATTCGGCCAGGGTAATGAATGGCCACCAATGAAGGCTTATGAGGAAGCATACGAAGAGATACTTTCCTGGGAAAAAAATTCCGGTACCAAACTGGATTATATTTTTCTGGCATCAAGCACCAATGCGACACAGTCCGGTCTGATGGCAGGTAAATTTAAGAATGGATCGGATTGTAACATTGTGGGCATTTCCGTTTCACGAAATGAAAAACGTGGAAAGGAAGTGATACGCAACAATCTCATTGAATATGCAGATCGATTTTCCAGGGAACTTCCGTATGGCTGGGAAAAAGAGATCTTTTTTACAGATGGATATATGGAAGGCGGCTATGGAGCCTGGTCAGATCAGGTAGCAGAAACGATCCGCAAGGTATATGAGACGGACGGCGTATATCTGGATATGACCTATACAGGAAAAGCATTCCATGGCATGATGAATTATATCCGCGAGAATAATATCCGGGGGAAAAATATCCTCTTCCTGCACACCGGCGGACTTCCGTTGTTTTTTGATTTTCTGGAGGATGAACGAGCATGAAAAAACTGATGATCCTGGGGGCGAGTTATTCACAGCTTCCCCTTTATAAAACAGCGAAGAAACTGGGAATTGCCACAGTAGCAGTGAGTACTCCCGGAGACTGGCCCTGCTTTGACATTGCAGATGAGTGTTCTTATACAGATATTTCTGACCCGGAGGCAGTTCTGAAGTCTGCCCGCGAACACAGTATCGATGGAATCACAACCTGCTGCCTGGATGCAGGAATCCGTTCTATTGGATATGTGTGTGAACGCATGGGAGTGAAGGGGCTGTCGGCACAGTCAGGATCTCTTTGCGGCGACAAATATTATATGAAAGAAGCTTTTATAAAAGGCGGCGTCAGCTGTGCAAAACATATCTGTATCCACAACAGAGAAGAACTGGAGGCAGCACTTGACCAGCTGGAATTTCCGGTGATCCTGAAAGCAGTAGACCTTATGGGAAGCAGAGGACTTTTCCGGTGCGAGACCCGGAAGGAAGCTTTTGCCCGTTATCCGGATACCATGGCAGCTACAAACAGGGATTACTGTCTGGTGGAGGAGTTTATCCAGGGCAAGATGCTTGGCTGTGAGGCTATGATCTCCAATGGGAAAATTCTTTTTTGTCTGCCTAATAATATTGAGAATTATGAGAGTTATGTTCCAACGCCTATAGGCCATTCTGTTCCGTATGATAAACAGGATACTCTTGGAAGTGAAGTAAAACGACAGCTGGAACTGGCAGTTCAGGCTCTTGGAATGGATAACTGTCCGGTAAACTGTGACATGATGGAAAAGGATGGGAAGATTTATGTGATCGAGATCACCGGACGTGCAGGAGGAAATTGCCTTCCGGAGATGGTAAGTCTGTATTATGACATCGATTATTATGAAGCTATGGTGAGACTGGCCATGGATATGAATGCAGAGAGGCTTTTTGAAAAAAAATCTCCATGCACAGCCAATCTGTCCCACATTCTGACTTCAGACAGATCTGGCATCCTGAAACAGATCCATAATGACAACGAGATGACAGATAATATCGTGGATCTTTCCTTTAACGTGGAATCAGGAGAAGAGATCCGCAAGTACGAGAACGGACGTGACAGGATCGGCCAGGTGATCCTTAAGGGTAAAAATCTGGACGACTGCCGGAGAAATCTGGCAGATGTTTTGTCGAAAATAAACATTGAATTTATATCATGATTGTGAGAGAATAACATGAGTAACCATGGAAATATAAAAAAAGGCCTTTTTCTGCTGCTGCACATTAGTCTTTTGTGCAGTTCACTGAGCGGTGTCTGCTCCAAGATGGCATCCAGATACACAGACAATATTTTTTCCCTGCAGTTTATCTTCTGGTTCGGGCTGGTGTTCGTGATCATGTTCGGATACGCGATCATCTGGCAGCAGATATTGAAGAGAATGCCTCTTACTGTGGCCTATGCCAATAAACCGGTAACACTGATCTGGGGAATTATCTGGGGAAAACTTATCTTTGATGAGAAAATCACCTGGAGCATGATTCTTGGGGCCTGCATTATTTTTGCGGGAATTTATCTGGTGACAAGCGGTGATAAAGAAGAAAACGGAGGGGAGCGTATATGAGTACACTGACTGGATCCATATGTCTGCTTCTTGTTTCTGTATTTATTTCCTCAGTATCCCAGATACTTCTGAAGAAAGCAGCAGACAGAACATATGAGAATCATATCAGGGAATACTTAAATCCACTGGTCATTTTTTCCTACGGAATGTTTTTCTGTTCCGTGATCCTGACCATGCTGGCACTTAAAAAAGTCCCGCTTTCCATGCAGCCGATCCTGGAATCTACAGGTTACATTTTTGTGGCTGTGATGGGATATATTTTTCTGAAAGAAACACTGAGCAGGAGAAAACTGGCAGGAATTGCGCTGATTCTTGTGGGAATCATTGTATTTTCCCTGTAGAGAAAAGAACTATCCGGGTTATCAGACAGAAGCGTATGATAGCCTGTTGTGAGGAGAAGAAGAATGCTGGTATCAATTGTTATACCATGTTACAATTCAGAACATACCATTGGTGAGGTTGTAGAGCTTGCCATAGAGGAATTTGAGAAACTTGATAAATACGAATGCGAATTTGTGCTTGTAAACGATTATTCCAGGGATGGAACCTGGAAGGCTATAGAAACACTTTCCGATAAATACCCCAATGTAAAAGGCATCAATCTTGCAAAGAATTTCGGACAGCACAACGCGATCATGGCGGCAATGTCCCAGGCTGAGGGTGAGCTGATCGTGGGAATGGATGACGATATGCAGAATCATCCGTCACAGATTCCACAGTTTCTTGCGAAAATAGAAGAGGGATATGATATTGTGTTCGGCGTATTTAAACAGCGGAAATTTTCCATGATAAAGAATATCACGGGAGCCATCAGCAGATATCTCCTGTGGCATCTTCTGGATCGCCCGAAGGATATCCAGATGAGCAGCTTCTGGTGCTGTCGCAAATATGTGCGGGATGAAGTTGTGAAATACGATGGCTACAATATTTTTCTGCAGGTGCTGTTTTTCCGAACTACGCATAATATTGCCAATATTGAGGTGGAACATTTTGCAAGGGAGGTTGGGACTTCCAATTATAATTTCAGAAGAGGGCTTAAATTATTTATGTCCTGTCTGAATTTTACGGTGATCCCGCTGAGAGCAGCGACTTTTTTTGGAACGATCTTTTCAGCGGCCGGTTTTATCGGAGCTATTGTTGTGCTGATCCGGAAGCTGCTGAATCCGACAATTGCTATCGGATGGTCTTCCCTGATGTGTGCCATGCTTGTGCTTTTCGGCATCTGTTTCCTGATGCTTGGAATCATTGGCGAATATATCGGAAAACTGATCCTGAATATCAATAAGACACCGCAGTATGTTGTGCGTGAAACAAGAAACATTAAAGCAAAAGATAACGAGGTAACAAATGATTGATTTTAATAGACCCGCATTTGTGGGGAAGGAACTTTCGTATATTGAAGACGCCATACACAGAGGAATGCTCTGCGGTGATGGCGAATATACCAGAAAGTGCTCCCGATGGATGGAAGAACGTTTCCATGCGGGACATGTGATGCTGACAACTTCCTGCACCCATGCACTGGAGATGGCCGCATATCTCACAGAGATCCAGCCGGGAGACGAGGTGATTATGCCATCCTACACATTTGTATCTACTGCAGATGCTTTTGTGCTCAGGGGAGCGAAGATCGTGTTTGTGGACATCCGCCCGGATACGATGAATATTGATGAAAAGCTGATCGAACAGGCCATTACAGATAAGACCAGGGTGATCGTGCCGGTCCACTATGCAGGTGTTGCATGTGAGATGGATACCATCATGGATATAGCAAAACGTCATGATCTGAAGGTTGTGGAGGATGCAGCCCAGGGTGTGGATGCCTATTATAAAGGCAGGGCACTTGGAACTATCGGGGATTTTGGCTGCTACAGTTTTCATGAGACCAAGAATTATACAATGGGAGAAGGCGGTGCAGTTCTTTTTAATGAGGATATTTATCAGGAGAAAGCAGAGATCCTCAGAGAGAAAGGTACAGACCGAAGCAAGTTTTTCCGCGGGCAGGTGGATAAATACCGCTGGATGGATTACGGTTCTTCCTATCTTCCGAGTGAGCTGAATGCAGCATATCTTTATGCACAGCTGGAGGAACATCAGAAGATCTGTGATAAGAGAATGGAAATTTATGATTTTTATAACCGGAACTTAAAGTTTCTTGCTGATGAGGGCAAGATCCAGCAGCCTTATGTTCCGGAGGAATGTATCCATAATGCGCATATGTATTATATAAAAGTGCATGATATGGATGTAAGGACAAGACTTATCAAATATCTCCGCCAGAAAGATATCAGCTGTGTATTTCATTATGTGCCGCTTCATTCCGCACCTGCCGGACAGAAATTCGGAAGGTTTTTCGGTGAAGATGTTTATACTACAAGAGAAAGCGAGCGGCTGATGCGTCTTCCTATGTTCTATAATCTGGATATGGAGGATGCGAAGAAAGTTGTAGACGCGATCGCTTCCTTTGACGGATTCTAACCGAATGGGGATGCTTTTATCCACTTGACTGCACATAATAGAAGAGGAAGAGATTATGAAAAAAGTTAAAAAACTGTTTGCGTTTCTGACCATTTTGAGTATGGTTCTGATGATGTCTGCTCATGTAATGGCAGCTGTTGATCTTAATGCAAAATATGAAGTAGATACCAATAAGATCCAGGGATGGCCCCAGGCAGCAGATATTGCCAGCGATACAGGTATCTTAATGGATGCTGATACCGGAACTGTGCTTTTTGACAAAGGCGGGGATCAGCAGAGATATCCGGCAAGTATCACCAAGATCATGACGCTTCTTGTGGCTGTGGAGAATTCGTCCATGGATGAGCAGGTGACTTTTACAGAAACCGGTGTGCGAAATGTGGCAGCAGATTCCAGCAATATCAACTCAAAGGTAGGCGAGGTCATGACTATGCAGGACTGTCTGCATGCACTGATGATCATATCTGCTAATGATGCAGCTGCCCAGATTGCTGAACATGTAGGCGGGACAGAGCAGAATTTTATTGATATGATGAATCAGCGTGCTGCTGAAATTGGATGTACCAATACACATTTTACTAATTCCAGCGGACTCCCGGATGAAAATCACTATTCCTCTGCCAAAGACATGGCACTGATCTTCAGGGAAGGCCTGAAGAATAAAGATTTCCGAAGCGTGCTCGGTGATGCGGATTATACGATACAGCCAACGAACATGACCAGTGACAAGCGTGTTATGCACACACATCACCCGATGTTTGCACCGGAGAGTGACATTTATTATCCAGGCTGTATCGGTGGAAAAACAGGATTTACCAATCTTGCAGCCCACACTCTGGTAACAGCTGTGGAACAGAATGGCACCACCTATATTGCTGTGGTCATGCATGGAGTTGAGCTTTCTACCTGTTGCCTGGATTCCAAGGCATTATTTGATTATGGATTCGGGAATTTTACGAAAACGGCAGTGGATGGTGGCAGTGTGATCCTTCCAAAGGGAATGGATGTGAATGCGCTGACAGCGAAATCTGAGAGCAGTAATGGAAAGATCAAAACTGTCTATTATGCAGGAGATCATCAGGTGGGAACATCCACGGTGGATGAGACGGCAGCAACGGCCACACCGACACCGGAGACAGCAGCTTCAGGAACAGCTGGTGATACTTTGGACCAGTCCGGTGAGTCTGATAATAACGAAATTTCCGGAACTTCATCCAGTGAAGTAAGCCAGAACAGCAAAAGCACCCGGGACACCCAGAGCACAACAACAGGGAAAGTCAGCGAAACAAAGGGAGTACCGGCTCTTCGTAAGATACTTCTTATGATCATGGCAGCAATGGTTCTTATCCTGATCGCACTTCTTGCAGCTCTTGGAAGAAAAGAAAGAAAACATAGAAAACATAGAAGATAACCGACTATATGAATGAACCATATAAATGTAAATTCAGAAAAAGGAGAATGAAAAAATGGGAAAAATCACAGTTACACAGTGTGGAGACATTGAGGGACTGAAAGTTGTAGAGCCAACAGTATTCGGCGATGCAAGAGGATATTTTATGGAGACATACAACTACAACGATTTTAAGGAAGCAGGAATTGACGTAGAGTTTGTTCAGGATAACCAGTCCAGCTCCCACAAAGGCGTTCTCAGAGGACTTCATTTTCAGATCAATTTTCCGCAGGATAAACTGGTACGTGTTGTAAATGGTGAAGTATTTGACGTAGCTGTTGACCTCGTGAAGGTTCCAAAACATACGGACAGTGGTTCGGTGTTGTACTTTCCGCTGAGAACAAGAAGCAGTTCTTTATCCCGAAGGGATTTGCGCATGGATTCCTGGTACTTTCCGAGCATGCGGAGTTCGTTTACAAATGCTCTGACTTCTATCATCCAAACGATGAGGGAGGCCTGATCTGGAATGACCCAGATATCGGAGTAGAGTGGCCGATCCCGGACGGAATGGAATTAAGCTTCTCTGACAAAGATACAAAATGGGGAAGCTTTAAAGAGTACCGTAAATAATTAGGAGAGCATGAGATTTGAAAACGATTTTTTCTTTACCAACGGACATTTATAAAAACAGAAGACTGATATTCAAGCTGGCAAAAAATGATTTCAAGACAAGATATGCAGGCTCCTATCTGGGAATCGTGTGGGCTTTTATCCAGCCTGTGATCACGATCCTGGTATACTGGTTTGTATTCTCTGTAGGATTTCGTTCCGGTACAGGAGATCTTGGAGTACCATTTGTTCTGTATCTGGTAGCAGGTATTGTGCCATGGTTCTTTTTCCAGGATGCCCTGATCGGAGGAACCAACTCTATGCTGGAATATAATTATCTGGTCAAAAAGGTAGTATTCAATATCAGTGTGCTGCCTGTTGTCAAGATCATTTCCGCATTGTTTGTACATTGTTTCTTTGTGCTGTTTACCATTATCCTGTATGCGGCATATGGAAAATTTCCGGATGTGTATTATTTTCAGCTGATCTACTACAGCATCTGCGTGTTTATCCTTGTTCTGGGATTAAGCTATGCAACCAGTGCGATCGTGATCTTTTTCCGTGATCTGACTCAGATCATCAACATTGCACTTCAGGTTGGAATCTGGCTTACACCGATCATGTGGATCGCCGAGACTTCACTTCAGGGACATGAGACACTTCAGAAGATCCTGAAGCTGAATCCGTTATATTATGTGGTTTCCGGATACAGAGATACCTTCCTTATGAAGTCTTGGTTCTTTGAGCATGCAGGATGGACGGTTTATTTCTGGGTATTTACGATCCTGTGCTTCCTGTTTGGCAGCTGGGTATTTAAACGTCTGCGCATTCATTTTGCAGATGTACTGTAGAGAATGTGGAGGGAAGAAAGAACGTGGATAATAAAAATGTAATACAGGTGAGCCATCTTACCAAGATGTATAAGCTTTATGACAAGCCCTCTGACCGCTTGAAAGAGGCACTTGGGCTTACTAAGAAGAAGCTCTATCGTGAGCATTACGCACTTCATGATGTGAATTTCGACATTCAGGAAGGCGAGTGTGTGGGAATTATCGGAACCAATGGTTCCGGCAAATCAACCATTTTAAAGATTATTACCGGCGTGCTGACTCCGACAGAAGGCGAGGTAAAGGTAAACGGCCGTATCTCCGCACTTCTGGAGCTGGGCGCAGGATTTAATATGGAATATTCCGGTCTTGAAAATGTGTATCTTAACGGAACCATGATCGGATTCTCTAAGGAAGAGATTGATGCCAGACTTGATGATATCCTGGATTTTGCAGACATTGGAGATTTTATCCATCAGCCTGTAAAAACATATTCCAGCGGTATGTTCGTGCGTCTGGCTTTTGCTGTTGCAATCAATATTGATCCGGAGATCCTTGTGGTTGACGAGGCACTGTCAGTAGGTGATGTATTTTTTCAGGCAAAATGCTATCATAAATTCGAAGAGTTCAAGAAACAGGGAAAGACAATTCTGTTCGTAAGTCATGACCTGAGCAGTGTGTCAAAATACTGCGACAGGGTTATTCTTCTGAATAAAGGTGTGAAGATGGATGAAGGCTCTCCGAAGCAGATGGTAGATCTTTACAAGCAGCTTTTGGTAGGACAGGATCCTGTAAAGCAGCAGGAAGAGCCCGGATCTCCTTCAAAAGAGGAGAAAAGCGAGGGCAATTTCCAGGCCAACCCGAATATGCTGGAGTACGGAAACCGTATGGCTGAGATCATTGATTTTGAAGTGTTGGATGATAAGGGAGTCCGCTCCAATACCATTGAAAAAGGCAGCAGTTTCCGGATCCGTATGAAAGTTCGTTTCAACGAGGATATCCAGGAACCCATTATGGCTTATACCTTTAAGAATATCAAAGGGACAGAGATCACAGGAACAAACACCATGTTTGAGAAAGTACAGGTGGAGAAATCAGGAAAAGGTGATGTGTGTACAGCCACTTTTACTCAGGAGATGAACCTCCAGGGCGGGGAGTATCTGCTTTCTTTCGGATGTACCGGCTACAAAGACGGTGATTTTACTGTGTTCCACAGACTCTATGATGCCTGCAACATCACGGTAGTTTCCGCGAAGAATACAGTGGGCTTTTATGATATGAATTCCAAAGTAGAAATACAGTGTGAGGATTAAGTATGGGAGAAAAAATCGGAAAGGTATTCCTGGATACCACGTATTATCCGGGTAAAGACTTATATAGTGACGGTGCTATTGAGGATGAGATGTTATCCATTGCCAGAGATTACGCACCGGAAGAATTTAACCGTGTGATCGCAGAAAGGGAGAGCTGGCCGATCCTGTATCATTTTTCACATATCAGGGAGAATATCTTAAGCTGGGTTCCTTTTAAGGGAGACGAGAAAGTTCTGGAAGTGGGTGCAGGATGCGGTGCTGTCACAGGTGCGCTGTGCCGTAATGCAGGAGAGGTGACAAGTATTGATCTTTCCATGAAGCGCAGCCGTATCAATGCCTACCGCCACAGAAACCAGGAGAATCTTAAGATCCTGGTGGGAAATTTCCAGGAGATCGAGAAAAATCTCACAGAGAAATACGATTATATTACCCTGATCGGAGTGTTCGAGTATGGGGAGGCTTATATTCAGAGCGAAGATCCATATGTGGATTTCCTGAAGATCATTTCCAGACATCTGAAACCGGACGGAAAGATCATCCTTGCTATTGAGAACCGTCTGGGCCTGAAATACTGGGCCGGATGCACAGAGGATCATTTCGGAACTCTTTTCGAGGGGCTGGAAGGCTATCCTAGGACAAATGGTGTCAAGACTTTTACAAGAAAAGAATTTCGTCAGATCCTGAAACAGGCCGGGGATCTGAAGGCTTCCTGGTACTATCCGTTCCCGGATTACAAGTTCCCGATGATTGTATATTCTGAGAAATATCTTCCGAAAAAAGGCGAGCTGAACCGGACAGAATATAATTTTGACCGCTTCCGGCTGCAGCTTTTCCAGGAATCACCGGTATATGATACACTTCTTGACAATGATCTGTATCAGGAATTTGCCAATTCTTTCCTGCTTATGATCGGTAAGGAACAGCCTGAGATGGAAACCATCTATGCCAAGTTTTCCAATGAGAGGGACAGGAAATTTGACATCCGCACAGAGATCGATCACACAGGAAACGGCAGCCGTGTCGTAAAGAAAGTTTCGGAAACAAAAGAGGCAGAAAGCCATGTAAATGGTCTGGAGAAAATCTGCGGAGAGCTTGGCAGACTTTATGAAGCTGCAGGAATCCGGGTAAATCGCTGCAAGGCACAGCCAGAAGCCGCAGAATTTGAATATCTTACAGGCATGACTCTGGAAGAAAAGCTGGATACTCTTCTGGAAGAAGGAAAAAACGACCAGGCAGAAGAACTGCTTTTTTCCTATATAAATAAAGTAAAACAGATCCATGAGAAGGAAGATTTCCGGAAGACAGAGGAATTCGTGAAAGTATTCGGAGATGCAGAGCTTCCGGAGAACCTGAAAGCTGCACCATTTTCCAACATTGATTTTGTTCCTGCAAATGTAATACTCGAAGGTGAAAAAGCTACTGTCATCGATTACGAGTGGACATTCTTTTTCCCGATACCGTCCAATTTCCTTGTGTACCGCATGATCCACTATTATCTGGAAAGTGATGGAAAACGTGAAAATCTGAAAAGCCGCGGCTTCTATGAGAAAGCCGGACTCACAGAGAAAGAATGCCAGGCTTATGCTGAGATGGAGAAGAATTTCCAGAAATATATGCTTGGCAGCCACAACGCCATGCTGAACCTCTATGAAAAGATCTCGCCGGGCAAGGCTGACGCCGTGCAGTTTTATGAGGAGAAGAAACTGGAAGCTTCTCAGAGCCTGCAGGTATTCTGGGATGCAGGCAGAGACTTTAATGAAGCAGATTCCGGAAAATACCCGATAAAAAACAAAAAGGTCTATGCCAAAGTAATGCTTCCTGCTCACACCAGAAAGCTGAGACTTGATCCAGGTGAACTGAGAAGCGGCCTGCATATCCGCAGGATGAGCTGGTCAGACGGAACACCTGTGAAGTTTTTTACAGAAGGATGCAGCCTGGGCGGAGATACTTACTATTTCGGCGGCGAGGATCCTCAGATCATCATTGAGGAAATCCCGGAAAAAGCAGAATTTATAGAGATCGATCTGGAATTTACAGATGAGAAAAAAGCAGGGCAGAAATTCTGGCAGAAATATCAGAACAAAGAGCGGAAGCTCCGTCAGATCCGCGCTGAGATCGCCGGAAATGAAAAAATGCTTGAGGTTATGAAACACAGCCGTTTGTGGCGTGCATACCGTAAATTCAAAAAAATATGACAGAGTGCTGCTGTTCACAAGAGGGATATGACTATGGCAAAAATACTTTGGAATGTTGATGAAAAAAAATACAATGAAAGGAATGCTCATACGCTGATCCTGACCGGATGGGCTACAGAGCAGGGAAATCCCGCGCTTACTTTTTTCCTGCAGGGAGATGGAGAGGAAATTTCCATTTCGCAGCCGGAAAGGTTTGACAGAGCTGATGTTGCCAGAAGTCTGTCCGAACTTGGAGAAGTCCGGGATGCAGGATTCACCCTGAAGATCCCGGAGATCCTGACTCTGGCAGAGAAATATACAAGGCTGGAAGTATTTCTTTCTGATGGAAGTGAGAAAGAAGTGATCTTTTCCTCCACAGGGAAAGAACTGGAAGATTTCTGTATGGACTGCCTGATGGAATATCGTATTGATAAAGAGCAGATCCTGGGAAAAAATACACTTCTTGTAGAAGGATGGGTACTGGATCAGCAGGGATCCGACGAGGTTTTAGTGGAAGACCGCGCAGGGAAACCGGTGAAATGCACCATAAACCGGGGAAGACGTCCGGATGTGGAAGAAGAGCGTGGAATTACAGCTTCCGGAAGCCGTGAGATCGGTTTTTCCGTTCAGGTGGATCTGGAAGAAACCGGAAACAAGGAGCTTCTGGTCTGCTTTAAAGGACCGAAGACGCAGAAGAAATATCTGGTGGATGTCCGGAAACTGAAAAAAGAAAAATCCGTTTTTTACCAGAGGATGAACCTGCTTTCCATAGAGAATAAGGATGCAAACAGAGCCTATATTAAAGAAAAAGGCCTGAAAGAATTCCTGCATTATGTGGCAACCTATCAGCCGGACAGTGTTTCCGTAGATTATGAGGAATGGCTGAAATCTCATGCAGCCGGCAGAAAAGAGCTTCTGAGACAGAAGAAGACTGTATTTAAAGAAAAACCTCTGATCAGTATTGTGATTCCTCTTTATAACACGCCCGAGGAATATCTGAAGGAACTGATAGATTCTGTGAGAGCCCAGACTTACACAAACTGGCAGCTGTGTCTTGCAGACGGCAGCGAAGGCCTGGAAACAAGAGCTTTTCTCAATAAAAAATACAGAAAAGAAAACCGCATTACTTATAAAAAGCTGAAAGAGAACAAGGGAATCTCAGAGAATACCAATGCAGCCATGAAGCTGGCAGCAGGAGAGTATATCCTGCTCTGTGATCATGATGATGTTCTTACACCGGACGCGCTGTTCCACATTGCGAAGGCCATTACAGAACAGAAGGCAGATGTGATCTACACAGACGAAGATAAAGTCAGTATGGATGGCAAACATTATTTTGAGCCGAATTTCAAGCCGGATTATAATTTGTTCCGTCTTCGTGAGAATAATTATATCTGCCATATTTTTGCATTTAAGAGAAGTCTTCTGGAACGGACCGGTACGTTCCGACCGAAGTATGACGGAGCACAGGATTTTGACCTGATCTTACGATGCTGTGAGCAGGCAGAACGGATCGTTCATATCCCGAGAGTTCTGTATCACTGGAGAAGCCATATGAATTCCACGGCAGCTAACCCGGAGAGCAAGCGGTATGCTTTTGAGGCAGGGAAGCGTGCAGTGGAGGATCATTACAGGAGACTGGGAATTAAGGCAGAGGTGGAGATGACAGACCGTCCGGCTGGTACAGAAGCCATGTAGCCATTGACGGTGAGCCTATGATCTCCATTATCATTCCAAACAAGGATCATATCGATGATCTGGATCTCTGCATAACTTCCATTGAGGAGAAGTCTACCTGGAAGAATTATGAGATCCTTGTGGTTGAGAACAACAGCGAGCAGAAAGATACCTTCGTATATTATGAGGGACTGCAGAGAAGATACAACAATGTGAGAATACTAACCTGGAAAAAAGAATTCAACTATTCTGCCATCAACAATTTTGCTGTAAGGGAATCAAGAGGTGAGTACCTTCTGTTCCTGAACAATGACGTGGAGATCATCACCCCGTCCTGGATGGAGGAGATGCTTCAGATCTGCCAGCAGAAAGGTGTGGGAATGGTTGGGGCAAAGCTGTACTATCCGGATGATACCATCCAGCATGCAGGTGTTGTGCTGGGACTTGGCGGAATTGCCGGACATATCATGTGCAAGGCTAACCGGGATGAGATCGGATATATGGGACGTTTGGTTTCCGTGCAGGAGATCAGTGCTGTCACAGCGGCCTGCATGATGATGAAAGCATCTGTATTTTGCGATGCAGGCGGTTTTGACGAGGAGCTTCGTGTGGCATTTAACGATATCGATCTGTGCATGCAGGTTCGCAGTATGGGAGAAAAGATCGTATTTACTCCTTATGCAGAGCTTTATCATTATGAATCCAAGTCAAGAGGACTGGAGGATACACCGGAGAAACAGCTTCGTTTCGGAAAAGAAGTGAAATGCTTCAAGCGCAAATGGGAAAGAGACTTGCTGAAAGGCGATCCGTATTACAGTCCGAATTTGTCCCTGAAAGAAGGGGACTGTTCTCTGCGAAAAGAAGAAAGAAATGGGGAGTATCATGCCTAAGGAAATATTTGAAGTAACAAGAGAAAGATTTCATCTACTGGACAGAAATAAATATATTGTACAGGGAAGCTGGCCGAAAGAAGCGAAAGTGGAAGTCTGCCTGGACAGTCAGAAGCTCCCGGTGAAAGTGGAGAAGCTTGAGATCGTAAGTGCCATGGAGCGTTTTAAAGATCCGGATCTTATGCGCGGTGAGCAGATCACCATGACTATAGAGATGCCGGATCAGCTGGACGAGTACCGCAAGCTGGTGATTTATGCAGCATCTGAAGGGAAGCGAACTGTGTGGTTTTCCATCACAGCTGCAGAGCTTGAAAAAAAACGTGACAAGCCTCAGGTGTATTTTGAGGAAGAAAAAGTACAGCAGGGAATGGTGCGCTTAAGAGGCTGGGCTATTGCAAAAAGTCCTGTGACCATCCGCATTTATGACGAGAATAAAGAACAGCTGGCAGCAGACATCCAGAGAACAGACCGTGTGGATGTAGATCAGCTTTACGATGAGATCGAGCATCCGGAGAAAACAGGATTTTTCACGGAGGTGACAGGTGTTTCCGGTAAATGTCTCTATGTAGTATTCTACGCAGGAGACAGAAAAACAGTAAAAGTTGTTCCGCTTCGCAAGCTCGATGTCTTTGCAAAAAAAGTTGATAAGTATGCAAAAAAAGGGATCCGTTACTGGAAATCCCAGGGTGGTGCAGCTCTTGCCGGAAAAGTGGTATCCAAGATCCGCACAGTTTCTACAAGAGAGATCCCATATCAGAAGTGGATCACCCGCCATCTTCCTGGCAAGGCAGAATTGGAGAAGCAGAGAAGGACGAAATTCAGTTACAGCCCGAAGATATCCATTGTTGTACCGCTGTACAAAACACCGGAGAAATATCTGCGCAGACTGGTGGAGTCCATTCAGCAGCAGACATATACCAACTGGGAGCTGTGTCTTTCTGACGGAAGCGGGGATAATTCTCCGATAGCAGGAATTCTGAAAGAAATTTCTGCGAAAGATAAACGGATCAAAATAATCTCCCATGACTGTGCACTGCAGATCTCCGAGAATACAAACAGTGCCATAGAAGCAGCAACCGGGGATTTTATTGCATTTGCAGACCATGACGATGAGCTGACACCTCATGCTTTGTTTGAATGTGTGAAAGCCCTTAACGAGAAGCCGGAGACGCTGGTGATCTACTCTGACGAAGATAAAATGTCCATGGACGGACACAAATTTTTCCAGCCGCATTTTAAGCCGGATTACAATCCGGATCTTCTGTGCACAGTAAACTATATCTGCCATCTTTTTGTGGTATCCCGCAAGGTAATAGATAAAGTTGGAATGCTGCGCAAAGAGTTCGACGGAGCCCAGGATTACGATTTTGTTTTTCGTTGTGTGGAAGCTGTGAAGGATGAAGAAATCTGTCATGTGCCCAAGATTTTGTACCACTGGAGATGCCACGAGGATTCCACAGCCGAGAATCCGGAGAGCAAGACATATGCTTTTGACGCCGGACGAAGAGCTGTGCAGGAGCATTACAACAGGATCGGCGTGAATGCAGAGGTTCTGGACGGAGAGTTCCTTGGCCTGTACAGAACGAAATTTGTACGGGACTATGATCCGCTGATCTCTATTATAATTCCCAACAAAGATCACATTGATGATCTGAAACGCTGTATGGATTCCATTGACCGGAAATCTGCTTACAAAAATTATGAGTATGTAATTGTGGAAAATAACAGTACAGATCCTGCCACATTTGAATATTATAAGAAGCTCGAGAAGGAAAATGAAAGAGCCCATGTAGTTTACTGGGATGGAGTATTCAACTATTCTGCCATCAACAACTATGGAGCTTCTTTTGCAAAAGGAGAGTATCTCCTGCTCCTCAATAACGATACGGAGATCATCAATCCGGGCTGTCTGGAAGAGCTTCTTGGGTACTGCATGCGCAGCGATGTAGGTGCAGTAGGAGCCAGACTGTATTATGAGGATGACACGATCCAGCATGCAGGTGTTGTGATCGGCTTTGGCGGAATTGCAGGGCATTGCTTTGTGATGCAGCCAAGAGGAACGACAGGATACTGCCACCGTATTATCTGTGCCCAGGATTACAGTGCTGTCACAGCAGCCTGCATGATGGTGAAGCGCAGTGCTTTTGAGAAGGTGGGCGGACTTTCCGAGGATCTTGCGGTTGCATTTAATGATATTGATTTCTGCATGAAGCTGAGAAAAGCAGGATACCTGATCGTATACAATCCGTATGCAGAGCTTTATCACTATGAATCCAAATCAAGAGGTCTGGAGGATACACCGGAGAAGGTGGCACGTTTCAACCGTGAGATCTCCATCTTTGAGAAAAAATGGCCGGATATCCTGAAAAATGGTGATCCTTATTATAATCCGAATCTGACACTGAAAAGCCAGGACTTTTCTCTGAAGCGAATCTAGGAGGACTGGGCTTATGCAAAAATATATAACAAAAGAATCAAAGACAAGGCTGCTGCTTCTGGCAGCTTTGTTTTTCAGTTGCCTGTTTATTTTCCGGCAATATCTGTTCGGAGATTCCGTGCTGGTTTTTGATGATGTAGGCGGGGATACCTGGCAGCAGTATACAATGTACTATGCAGATATCGTGAACCATCTCCGTGCCGGGAATTTTTCATTCTGGGATTTTACCAATGGAATCGGGAGCAGTTTGTTTACGATGCTGCAGGTGGATCCGTCGTTGATTCTGATTTGTCTTATTGGCGTGGCCCTGGGGCCAGCACATATGCTGTATTATCTGGTAGTTCTTCAGATACTGAAGATCCTGGCAGCAGGGTGGATCTTTTACTGGTTCCTCTCAGAGTTCGGGTACAGCAGACAGGCCAGGTTTCTGGCTTCTTTTGCATACGGACTGAACGGATATCTTCTTGTGTGGGGACAGCATTATCAGTTTGGCATGGTGGTGATCTATCTGCCGCTGATCTTTTTATTTGAGGAAAAATTTATCCGGGGGAAAAAAGGCCGCGCACTTTTTCCGGTGACAGTGTTCCTAAGCGGAATCTACAGTGTTTATCTTTCCTATATGACACTGATCGGTGCAGGACTCTACCTGATCTTCCGTCTTGTGATGGAAGTGGAAGATTTCGGAACCGGGGTACGGAAGTTTTTCAGTGGCTGTGCCCAAATGGTCCTTGGAATCGGAATGAGTCTTGGAGTATTCCTTCCGATGGCGGCAAATATTATGAATTCTTCCAGGGTTTCAACAGGATCAGGAGGGATTTTAAGTCTTCTGAAGAAATGCTTCAAACCATATGATTTTGATTATTATAATTCATTGCTGATCCGGCCGTTTTCCACGAATCTTCAGAATCTGCAGGTTCTGGGTGATACGAAATACGAAGGCTATAAAAATTATTACGAAGACCCGGTATTATTCTGTTCTGCTCTGGCAGTGATCTTTCTGGTTCAGTTTGTTCTTGTATTCTGGAAGAGCAATGCGAAAAAACGCGTGAAGGGAGCTGTTTATGGAGCTGTGGTACTGATCCTGGTGATCATGTTGCTTCCTCTTGGCGGAATTGTGTTTAATGCTTTTACAATACCGCCCACGTATCGGTTTACCTATATTTTGATGGCTGTATTTCTCCTGGCTTTTGCATGGATGTGGGATTATCTCCAGGCTGGAGGAAGGATCAGTATTACTGGACTGGCGGTTGTGGAGATTTTGATGCTTCAGGCATATATGGCAGGATATGAGGATAGTGCTTTTTTTGCATACAGGGAAAATGCGGTGATTCTTGCAGTAACGGGAACCGTTATGGTACTTAGTGTTCTGATCCTGGGATTTTGCCGGAAAAACAGGCTTCGGAAAGTGGCATCAGGATGCCTGATGGTGATGCTTGCTGTGAATGTGATATCAGAAGGTGGAATTACATACACAGACAGGATCTGCCTGAAAAAGACAGATACACCAGCAGAACAGATGGAGGCACAGACTGGAATATTTGAGGAAAAGCTGCAGTCTGAAGATACGGAGATAGAGGCCGGAGCTGTTTTTTACAGGCCACAGACTTATTACAGGGAGCTTTACAGCCAGGATGTGCAGAATGCACTGGAGTATCTTCGTGAGACAGATTCTGAGTTTTACAGGGTGGAAAAGGATTATTCGTCAGGAACGATATCAATGGATTCCCTTGCGCAGAATTACCGGGGGATCAGTACCTATAATTCTGTTATGAACGGAAATGTAAAAGAATTCGTAAAAACCTGTTATCCGGAATTCTGTTATCTTGACCACAACCGCTACACGTTCTGGCAGATGGCAGATAACAATGTGTTCGGAGCTTTTATGGGGGTCCGTTATCTTCTTTCGAAAAATCCGGAGCTGGACAGCAGTAAATATGAACTGGTCAGCCAGTTTGGTGAGATATATCTTTACCGGAATAAAGAAGAAGGCAATGTGGCCAGATTTTATGAGAATACGATTTCAGAACAAAGCCTGAAGAAGCTTTGTCAGAAGGATGTAAGAGAGAAAAACCGGGAAACTCTTCTTGAGAATGCCATAGCTGTGAAAGGTGGAAAAGATATCGGGGATATCAGTGAGCTTGATGCTGTATCAGAAGTACAGGAGAATTCAGAGGTAACACTGAATGCGCCTGAAAAAGATTCTCATGTGACAGGAACTGTGGATGCAAAGACAGATGGTTATGTGATGTGCATGATCCCCTGCGAAAAAGGATGGACTGTTACTGTTGACGGCGAGAAAACAGAAGTCCTGCATGGCGATATCGGCTTTCTTGCATTTAAAGTTGCGAAAGGAGAGCACCAGATCGAGCTTACATACCAGGTTCCAGGTATGAAATATGGAATAGCAGCAGGCGGTGTGTGCTGGATCTTGTATCTTGGTATTGTGTTTTTTTCAGGATACAGGAAAAAAAGAGGATTTGCCGGAAAGTAAATGATCAGCAGAGCAGAGATCTGCCTGATCAGAAATATAACAGGTAATATAAAAGAGCGAAATCTCAGATTTGTTCAGGCCTTGTTAAACAGGCAGGGCCTGAACATGATATTTTATCTGAGATAACGCTCTTTTCTTTGTGAAGTGAATGCAAATACTGTTTTACTGTCGATTTTCCTGTATAAAAATCCTGTCAGGATTTAATGATCCTGATCAGTCTCCAGAGAAGAAGTACAAGGAGCAGAACACCGACTCCGCCGATGATAAAATAAGGAACCGGGGAAGCGTTCTGAGAAACTCTGGCTGCCTCCATATTCGTATCGTTCTCCTGGTTATCTGCTGTTGTGGCATCTTCAGCAGTGTTTTCGATCACTGCAGTTCCAACCTGTGTGCCGCCGAAAGAATAGGTACGGCTGATCTGTCCGTCTGATTCGGTATCTTCTGTGGTGAGATCATCAGATGTTGCACCGGAAGGAATCATCACCTGCCCACCGGAAAGAATATGAAAATCTTCCTCACTCAGATCCATAAGCTGGAAGTTTCCAAAACCATAATCCATAAGCGTGATTGCTTCGTTGGCAGTCTGCCCGGTGGCTCCGTTCATAACAACACAGATAAGAGTTGTGCTGTTTCGCTCTGCTGCTGTGACAAGAACGCTTCCGGAAGCTGTTGTTGTACTCTCACGGCCGCCGATACATCCGCTGTAATAGGTGGCTGCAGCCTGGTTGGTCAGGGAAAAACTGTTGGTAAGGTTGCGGCTCCGCCGGAAACGTTGGTAGCAGGTATTGTATAAGAAGTTGCACTTGCGATATCACGGAAACCGTCAGTATTAATAGCTGCCTGCATGATCAGTGCAAGATCATGAGCAGTGGTATGCTGGTTGTCATCAGGAAGGCCGGTCGGGTTGGTAAATACCGTGTTGGTACATCCCAGTTCCTGTGCACGGGAGTTCATTTTTTCCACAAATGCATCTACAGATCCGCCGATCTGCTCTGCAATCTGCAGTGCGATATCATTGGCAGAGGCCAGCATAATAGCATAGAGGCACTGCTCCATGGTAAAAACTTCTCCCAGCTGTGAGGAGATATGGGCACCTCCGTCTGTAACACCGGAAACGCCTGTTTCTGTCATTGTCACCTGGTCGGTAAGCTGGCTGTTCTCAAGAGCCAGAAGACAGGTCATGATCTTCACTGCACCAGCAGGGGAAAGTGCCTGATCCATATCTTTTGCATAGAGTATGGTATTTGTGGTATCTTCCATGATCACAGCAGATGCGGAAGTGATCTCCGGACCCTGGGGCCAGCCGCTTATGGAATTGGTTGTGATCGTGGATGTGGCAGTAGCTGCTGCGGTATCTTCAGTGGCATATACCGGGGTCTGGAATATCATGGAAGCAGAAATCCCAAATGCCAGGAGAGCCGCTGTTAATTTTGTTTTTTTCATAATATAGAGTACTCCTGTTTATGTATGATTAAACGACATATATGAGCCAAGTATAACACATTTTCGCTCTTTCTTGCAAAAAAAATGCGACAATGTTAAAATACATTTATCAAATTGAGTAATACGGAGAAAATATATGAGTAAAGATGATTCCACAGGAAAAATTCAATGGGACAGATTTGTGAAAAAGCTTTCACCCTATACAGTACAAAAAGGGCTGAGATATCTGAAGCATTACGGCCTGAAAGAGTTCTGGATCCGTCTTCACGAGAGGTTCGAACCCGAAGAAGTTCCATACGGACCGTGGTATGAGGCATATCAGCCGACAGAGGAAATTCTGGAGAAACAGCGCAGACATAAATTTAAGAACGGACCGCTTATCAGCATTGTAGTTCCGGCTTATCTGACACCGGAGCGGTTTTTAAGACAGATGTTGGATTCACTTCTTGCGCAGACTTATGAGAACTGGGAGTTGTGTCTGGCTAATGGAAGCCCGGAAGATCGGGATATGCAGACAGTCCTGAAATCTTATGCAGAGATGGACAGGCGTATCCGTTATCAGGACCTGAAGGAGAATCTTGGCATTGCCGAGAATACCAATGCAGCTTTTGCCATGGCGAAAGGCGATTTCGTGGGACTTCTGGATCATGATGACCTGCTTGCTCCCAATGCGCTTTATGAGATTGCAGCAGCACTGGAAGAACACCCTGAGGCAGATGTGATCTACACAGATGAGGACAAGGTCACAACAGACCTTACGGAACATTTCCAGCCTCATCTGAAACCGGATTTTAATCTGGATCTTCTGAGATCCAACAACTATATCTGCCATTTTCTGGTGGTAAGACGCAGTGTCGTTGAGAAGGCCGGCGGTTTCCGAAGGGAATTTGACGGAGCACAGGATTATGATTTTGTTTTTCGCTGTGTGGAGCAGGCCAGGGAAATTGTCCATGTGCCGGAGATTTTATATCACTGGCGTACCCATAAATCTTCTACGGCAGATAATCCGGCAAGTAAGATGTATGCATTTGAAGCTGGCAGGCGCGCTATTGAGGGTAACCTTGAACGGACAGGGACGCAGGGAACTGTGGAGCATACCCCGGATTTCGGATTCTACCGTGTGAAGTATCCGGTACAGGGAGAACCGCTGGTATCCATTATCATCCCTAACAGAGAAGAGAAAGAGACACTTGAGGAATGTGTGGAATCCATCTTTTCGAAGACTTCCTACAAGAATTATGAGATCATCATTGTTGAGAACAACAGCAGCTCCAATGAGATTTTCAGGTATTACAAACAGTTGTCGGAAGATCCGAGAATCCATCTGATCCGCTGGAAAAAAGAATTCAACTATTCAGCCATCAATAACTTTGGTGTCCGCCATGCAAAAGGAGACTATCTTCTGTTCCTGAATAATGATGTAAAGATCATTGATCCGGACTGGCTCACAGAGATGCTTGGAATCTGTCAGCGCAGGGAAGTTGGAGCAGTTGGAGCGAAACTGATCTATCCGGATAATACCATCCAGCACGCAGGCTGTGTCGTTGGCATGGGTGGGATTGCCGGAAATATGTTTGTAAACATGCCGGCAGAGAGAACGGGATATCTTCATAAGGCATCGATTCTTCAGGATATGAGCTGTGTGACAGCCGCCTGTATGATGATGAAGAAACCTGTTTTCCAGGAAGCAGGAGGGTTTACAGAAGAACTTGCGGTTGCATTTAATGACGTGGATCTCTGCCTGAAGGTGAGAAGTCACGGTCATTTGATCGTTTATGATCCATATGTGAAACTGTACCATTACGAATCCAAATCAAGAGGTGCAGAGGACAGTGAAGAGAAGGTACGACGTTTTCAGACAGAAATCGAGTACATGCGATGCCACTGGCTGGATATCCTGAAAAAGGGAGATCCGTACTATAACAAAAATCTTTCCCTCACGAAATGGAATTATTCCCTGAAGCCGCTTCCGGGAATGGGAAAGAAGAAGGGATGAATCAATGCAGGAAGTATCGGTAGTGATACCTAACTTTAATGGTATGGCATATCTGGACGGCGTTCTTTCCAGCCTGGAAAGGCAGACGATCGATAATTTTGAAGTAATACTGGTAGATAACGGATCTACAGACGGAAGCTGTGCTTTTGTGGCAGCAGAATATCCCTGGGTGCACATGATCCAGCTCCCGGAGAACTATGGTTTCAGCAGGGCAGTTAATGAGGGAATCCATGCAGCAAGGTCTCCGTATGTGTTGCTTCTGAACAATGATACAGAGGCAGAACCGGATTTTCTTGAGGAGATGGTCGCTTCTCTTCGAAGACATAAGAAAGCTTTTTCCTGCCAGGCCAGGATGATCCAGCTTCATGACAGGGATAAAATGGATGATGCAGGCAATTATTACTGCGCCCTTGGCTGGGCCTATGCAAAAGGAAAAGGCAGGGATATCAATAATTATAATAAAGAACAGAAGATTTTTTCCACATGCGCAGGTGCAGCAATCTACAGAAAGAAGATCATTGACAGGATCGGTGATTTTGATGAGGAACATTTTGCATATCTGGAGGATCTGGACATTGGCTACCGTGCACGTATCAATGGATATGAAAACTGGTATGCCCCAAAAGCGAAAGTTTATCATGTAGGAAGCGGAACAAGCGGTTCCAGGTATAATCAGTTCAAGATCCGCTATTCATCCAGAAATAATATTTATCTGATCTATAAGAACATGCCGTTCCTTCAGATCATACTGAATCTGCCGTTCCTTATTGCAGGATTCGGTGCGAAGATTCTGTTTTTTACAGTGAAGGGATTCGGCCGTGAGTATCTGGCAGGAATCAAAAACGGCTTTCAGATCAGCCGGAAAAATAAAAAAGTCAAGTTTTCCATGAGAAATCTTCCGCGCTATATTGAGCTGCAGTTCGAGCTCTGGATCAACATTTTTAGGCGTTTTGCCAGTTAAGACACCATATTTTCACAGAATTTTTATATTTCGAAAGGAAGATTTTGTTGCTTTTGGGTTTCATCTATTATAAGATAAAGGCAATGAACTTAAATGAGGTGGCGGAAATTGATTAAAGATAACCAGAAAAATTTCAGTCGTCTCCATATGCTGATCGATGTGTTTGTGGTCACAGTTTCCTATGCACTGGCATGGCTGATCCGTTTTCAGGGAATTTTTGAGCATTCTGCGGTTCAGTCCAAGACTGTTCAGGAATATATGTTTATGCTCATATTCATTATTCCTGGCTATCTGCTTCTGTATCAGGCTTTTGACCTCTATACACCGATGCGGATGCAGGGGCGTCGTCTCGTGCTCGCCGGAATTGTGAAGGCGAATGCGTTAGGGCTCCTTATCATCATGTTTACACTTTATAATTTTAAAGAACTGGATTATTCCCGTCTTACACTGGTTTCATTCTTCTTTATCAATATTGCCCTTGAGTGGGGCGTGCGTATGTTCATATTTTATATTCTGCGGGATATGCGAAAGAAAGGAATGAACCAGAAACAGGTGTTGCTGGTTGGATACAGCCGCGCTGCTGAGGAATATGTGGACAGGATCCTGCAGAATCCGCAATGGGGATACGTGATCAGGGGAATACTGGATGATAATGTACCGGCAGGTACAACCTATAAGGGAATCAAGGTGATCGGAAGAATTGCCAACCTTATGATCATTCTTCCATCCAGCAGGCTGGATGAGATAGCTATTACCCTGGGATTAAGTGAGTATTATCGTCTGGAAGAGATCGTAGGCTTATGCGAGAAGTCAGGAGTGCATACGAAATTTATTCCGGATTATAATAATATTATTCCGACCAAACCGTATACAGAAGATATTCTCGGGCTTCCGGTGATCAATATCCGGTATGTACCCTTAAGCAACACGTTTAATGCATTGGTTAAGAGGACTATGGACATTATAGGCGCGATCGTGGCTATTATTGTTTCTTCTCCTGTTATGCTGGTACTGTGCATTCTGATCAAACTGACCTCACCGGGGCCACTGATTTACAAGCAGGAACGTGTCGGCCTTCATAATCAGACTTTCCGGATGTATAAGTTCCGGTCAATGGAAGTTCAGAAGGAGTCTGAGGAGAAAAAAGCATGGACGGTCAAGAATGACCCAAGAGTTACAGGAATTGGCAAGTTTATGCGACATACCAGTCTTGATGAGCTTCCGCAGCTTTTCAATATTCTGAAAGGTGAGATGAGCCTGGTAGGACCAAGACCGGAGAGACCGTTTTTTGTAGAAAAGTTTCGGGAGGAAATACCGCGATATATGGTCAAGCATCAGGTGCGTCCGGGTCTTACCGGGTGGGCGCAGGTCAATGGCTACCGCGGGGATACTTCTATCAGGAAGAGGATAGAATGTGATCTTTATTATATTGAAAACTGGTCAGTTGGATTTGATATAAAGATCATGTTTCTTACCATATTTAAGGGCTTTATCAACAAGAATGCATACTAAAAAGGGGAAAAGGAAAAAATGTCAAAACCTCGGAAAAAGAGTAAAAAAATTCTGTTTATCCTGGAAATAGTCGTGTTGCTTCTGTTTATAGGCGGACTGTATGTTTACGGACAGATCTCAGCTAAACTGGATAAGCTGGATATCAGAGAGACAGATCTTGCAGAGCAGGATATTGTAACCAATGATCAGGCACCGCAGATGACAGGTTATACCACATATGCGCTGTTTGGTCTGGATCACAGAAGCAAGAATGAGAAGCTGAATACAGAAAACAGTGATACGATCATTATTGCGAGCATTAATAACGATACGAAGGCTGTTAAACTGGTGTCTGTTTACCGGGATACCCTTCTCAATGTGAAAGATGATACCTATTCCAAGGCCAATTCTGCCTATGCACTTGGCGGACCTACACAGGCAGTTTCCATGCTGAATACCAACCTTGACCTGAATATCACGGATTATGTTGCCATTGATTTCAATGCACTGGCAACAGTGGTTGACTGTCTTGGCGGACTGGATATTCCGCTTTCTTATGCAGAGATCGTTCACATGAACAATTACTGTGTGGAAACTTCCGAGGAGACAGGTAAGAGTTATACACCTGTAGAACTTCCGGATCCGAAGCCGGAAGATGAGGAAGCGATCGTGGGCACTTACCACCTGAATGGTGTACAGGCTACTTCCTACTGCCGTATCCGTTATACTGCAAGTCTGGATATGGGACGTACAGAGAGACAGAGAAGAGTGATTCAGATGATCGTGGATAAAGCGAAGAAAGCAGGTCTTTCAACGATTTTTGATATTATGGATCAGGTATTCCCTATGGTAACAACTTCTGTTTCCAAGACAGAGATCCTGAAAATGATTCCGACAGTGATCGGATACAGTATTGACGAAACCACCGGATTCCCGACAGATTATAAATTTGCAACGGTTAAGGGAAGTGTTATCGTAGCGACAACTCTGGAATCCAATGTGTTGAAAGTACATCAGTTCCTGTATGGAAATACAAATTATTCACCAACTCAGGATGTTCTGAACAAGAGTGCACAGATCGTAAATATTGCAGGCGATGGAGATGCTGTACAGGATTCAGCACCTGCTGTAACGGATGTTCCGAATGATGCTACGGATGATTCCTATTCGTGGCAGGGGGATGAATCTGTGGATTATTCAGCCGATACAGACACAGATTACAGCAGTGACACAGATTATTCCGGCAGTTCGGATTATGATAGTGACGAAGACTACTCGGGCGGTGGATATGATACAGATTATTCCGATACTTCTGATGACTATTCCGGCGGTGGATACTATGATACTTACGATGAGTACAGTCTTTCAGATGGCGAATAGAACAAATAAATAATTAATCAGCAGAGAGGACCATCCAGAATAGGGTGGTCCTTTCTGGACAGGAGAAAAATATGAGTACAGTTAAAGTAGATGTGATTATTCCGGCTTACCGTCCAGATGGAGAATTTGACAGGCTTCTGGAACGGCTCAGTGTTCAGAAATATCCTATCAATAAGATTCTTGTCATGAATACAGAAAAGAAATTCTGGAAAGAACAGTGGGAGAGAGACTATCCTCTGGTAGAAGTCCATCATCTTGCAAAAGAAGAATTCGATCATGGAGCAACCAGGCGAAAGGCAGTCAGGTTTTCGGATGCGGAGATTCTTGTGTTTATGACTCAGGATGCACTTCCATCTGACAGGGATCTGATCGGAAATCTGGTATCTGCACTGCGCAATAACGAGAATGCAGGAGCTGCTTATGCAAGACAACTTCCAAAAGCAGATTGCCGTTTTCTCGAGAAATATACTCGCTCTTTTAATTATCCGTCCCAGTCCTGTGTAAAAACAGAAAAAGATGTGCAGACAAGAGGAATCAAAACTTATTTCTGCTCCAATGTATGTGCTGCCTATGACCGCAGGATCTATGACGAGATAGGCGGTTTCCCGGAACAGGCGATTTTTAATGAGGACATGATCTATGCAGGATGGATGGTGAAAAAAGGCTACGCAGTTGTCTATGCGGCAGATGCAAGAGTGTATCATTCCCACAATTATTCCTGCATGCAGCAGTTTCACAGGAATTTTGATCTCGGTGTTTCCCAGACAGAGCATCCGGAGGTTTTCAAATGTGTTCCGTCCGAAGGAGAGGGGATTCGTCTGGTGAAAAAAAGCGTGGCTTATCTTGTTAGCACAGGTCATATCTGGCTGATCCCGGGCCTGTTTTTTCAGAGCGCTTTCAAGTATGCGGGATATTTTCTCGGAAAAAGATATCAGAAACTTCCTGAAAGGCTGATCCTGGCATGCACCATGAATCCTGATTACTGGAAAAACACCGGTAAATAACCAGGCAATTTTACTGGATAGAATGTATCACGTTTTTTTAAAAGATATATCACAGTTTGAACACAATTCCCTGTTAAACTGGGATCAGTAAAGATGATACGAGAGAAAAAAAGAAAGGAGCACCAGAAGCATGAGTGAAGAAAACAGATGGGGACAGGATCCACAGGGAACAGACCGGAATGTTCCGACGGAAGAGAATGCTCTGAATACTTATGGAAACGCAGATACTGGCAGTGCAGAAGAAAAAAACACTGATAATAATATAGATAACAGACCATTGACACATCCGTATTCAGCAGGCAGGAGGATGCAGGAAAGCCAGAGAAACAGTGCAGGCAGTTCTGATACTGCAGGAAACAGCGGGAACAGAACGGAACCTCCGAGATATGCACATTATCAGGTACATCAGCCACAGGCAGGGAATTACGCAGGAGGAAGTATTCCGCCGAAGAA
The DNA here is from genome assembly GCF_003474435.1 of Ruminococcus sp. AF46-10NS. GTDB lineage: Bacteria > Bacillota > Clostridia > Lachnospirales > Lachnospiraceae > Blautia_A. The sequence continues at coordinate 32,230 of NZ_QRNF01000005.1, read as the reverse complement.
ACCGCGGAAATCTAAGACATCCGGTGGGAAAGGAAACGGTGGATTTGGCAGAAAAGCAGCTACAGCAGTTTCCCTTGCGGTGATCTTCGGGCTGGTAGCTGGTATTGTTTTCCAGGGTGTGAATATGGCGGCTGATAAGCTTGGCATCAATAATAACAGCAGCAGTACACAGATCGGAAAAACTGAAACACTTACAGGAACAGAAGAAGGTGCAGACAGCAGTTCCACAGATTCCGATATTAAAAATATTGTGGCAGAGAGCGGAACAGTAGCAGGAGTTGCACAGGCAACTATGTCGTCTATTGTGGCTATCACATCTGTCAGTGTTCAGGAGATCCCGAGCTTTTTCGGATATGGAACACGTCAGTACCAGAGCGAAGGAAGCGGCTCCGGAATCATTGTAGGTGAGAATGATGATGAGCTTTTGATCGCTACTAACAACCATGTTGTATCTGGTGCAACTACACTTACTGTATGTTTTGCAGGAAGCGATGTGGTAGGTGCTGAGGAAGAGACACAGGCTATAGCAAGCAGCAGTGACAGCAGTTTTTCCGAAAATACAGGCTCTGAAGGAGATGCAGATGTGGAAAATGCAGTTTCTGCAAAGATCAAAGGAACAGATGAGGAGAATGACCTTGCAGTGATCGCAGTTGAGAAATCCGACATTCCGGAAGAGACGATGAAGGAAATCAAGATCGCACAGCTCGGAAGTTCTGATGATCTTGTTGTAGGAGAGCAGGTTGTTGCTATTGGTAATGCACTTGGTTATGGCCAGTCTGTTACTTCCGGCTGGGTAAGCGCCCTGAACAGGGATATCAGCACTGAAGATAGCGAGGCAAGCGGACTGATCCAGACAGATGCAGCCATCAATCCTGGCAACAGTGGCGGTGCGCTTTTGAATATGAGTGGTGAAGTGATCGGAATCAATGCTGCCAAGTATGCAGACAGCCAAGTAGAAGGAATGGGATATGCGATCCCGATCTCCAAGGCAGAACCGATCCTGGAAGAGCTGATGAATCGTGAAACACGTGATAAAGTGGAAGATTCCTCCAAAGTCGGCTACATGGGGATCAAGGCTGCGGATCTTACTACAGAAGCGATCCAGATGTACAATATGCCTGCAGGAGCTTTCCTTACAGAAGTAACAGAAGGTGGCGCAGCAGACAAGGCCGGAATCAAAAAAGGTGACATTATCGTGAAACTGGACGGACAGAAAGTAAGCGGCAAGGATGATCTTGTTTCCAAACTGCAGTATTATGAGTCTGGTGAGACTATCGAAGTGGTGATCGCAAGAGCAGACAGCGGAGAATACAAAGAGCAGACTGTAGAAGTTACTCTTGGAAGCAAGCCGGCATCTGATAAATAAGGTTTGATGATTAGTTAAAAAGAATATAGAGGAAAAATCCGGGATGGGGAGCTGCAAGGCGATTATGTGGCTCTCCATTTTTTGTTTTTAAAAGAAATTTTTATAGTTCTTATTTATAGCAATATTCTGTATAGAGTGTTGTTGAATACGAAGTTGATAGCTGGAAGGATGTTTTATAAAAAGTTAATTTGATACGTAGTGATTATGTGATATAATATGCAGTATGATACTTGGGACAGAGTATACAAAAAAGCGGAATATAAAGTGCCGCTGTGTGCTGCATCCCATGTTATAAAACCAGAAAGGGAAACATTATGGCAGATCAGTTTGATAACAACAAAGACAATGACCAGGAGCAGAAATACGAGAAATTCTGCTTTTTATGCCGCAGACCGGAGAGCCAGGCAGGGAAGATGATCGATCTTCCCAATAATATACATATCTGTGCAGATTGTATGCAGAAGAGTTTCGATACCATGAATACACAGATGAACAATGGAAACATGAATTACTCAGATCTTTTTAATATGCCGAATGTAAGCATGATCGATCTGAGCAGCCTTCAGAATCCGGGAAATCAGGCGAAGAAGATCAAGAAGAAATCGGAGACGCCGAAGCCGGTGATCGATCTTAAGGACATTCCGGCACCGCACAAGATCAAGGCCACACTGGATGAATATGTGATCGGTCAGGAATATGCCAAGAAAGTAATGTCTGTAGCAGTATATAATCATTATAAGAGAGTGGCAACAGATACCATGGACGATATTGAAATCGAGAAATCCAATATGCTGATGATCGGACCGACTGGCTGCGGTAAAACATATCTTGTAAAAATGCTTGCAAAACTTCTTCAGGTGCCGCTTGCCATCGCAGACGCGACATCCCTTACAGAGGCAGGATATATCGGTGATGATATTGAGAGTGTTGTTTCCAAGCTTCTTGCGGCAGCTGACAATGATGTGGAGAAAGCTGAGCACGGGATCATTTTTATCGATGAGATCGACAAGATCGCCAAGAAGAAGAATACCAACCAGAGAGATGTAAGCGGTGAGGCGGTTCAGCAGGGACTCCTGAAACTTCTGGAGGGAAGTGAAGTTGAAGTTCCGGTAGGTGCCACCAGCAAGAATGCAATGGTACCTATGGTGACGGTAAATACAAGAAATATCCTGTTTATCTGCGGAGGAGCGTTCCCGGATCTTGAGAATATTATCAAGGAAAGACTGAATAAACAGGCATCCATTGGTTTCTATGCAGATCTGAAGGATAAATATGACAATGATCCTCATGTACTTGAGAAGGTGACTGTAGATGATCTTCGTACATTTGGAATGATTCCGGAGTTTATCGGACGACTTCCGATCATCTTTACACTGAACGGACTTACTGAGGATATGCTTGTAAAAATTCTCAAAGAGCCTAAGAATGCGATCCTGAAACAGTATCAGAAACTTCTGGCACTTGACGAGGTGAAACTGGAATTCGAAGATGGTGCACTGCATGCCATTGCACGTAAGGCAATGGAGCGTCATACAGGAGCCAGAGCACTCCGGGCTATCCTTGAGGAGTATATGCTGGATATCATGTATGAGATCCCGAAAGATGACAATATCGGTGAGGTTGTGATCACAGAAGGATATATTCAGGGGAACGGCGGTCCGAAGATCCTGATGAGAGGCCAGGAAGTTCCGGCACTGGAAGGATAAGAGTAGTTTTGTTGCTGTTATAAAGCATATAGAAAAGGAGTGTGGCAATTATGGCAAAAGGTTTCTGGGATGATCTGGGAAATACACTGACACGTAAGGCGAAAGGATTCAGCACAAAGGCTGAGAATCTTTATGAGATCCAGAAGATCCGCAACAAGCTCTCTGCGCAGGAACGTATGACAGAGAAGCTGATGATGGATATCGGAAGAATGATCTATGCACGTTATGAGCGTGGTGAAGCTGTTGACGGAGAAGTAGGTGCTATTTGTGAGGAGATCAGCCAGCATATACTGGAAGCCGATCACTACAGAGATGCTATTGCGGCCAGCAAGGGAGAAAAATTCTGTCCGGCCTGCCATAAGGCCGTGATGCGTGAGGCAAGCTTCTGCCCGTACTGTGGTGCGGCATGCCCGACCCCGGAGCCGGAGATCGAGGAGAAGAATTCAGAAGTGATCGAAGTCGCAGATGAGGAGCTTGAGAACGCAGCTGAGGCTGAGGTGACAGATGATACTGAGAACTGTGCGCCAGCAGATGGAACAGAAGATGCTGTGGATAAAGAAACAGACGAAGAGATAGTAGAAAAAGCCACTGCAGAAGATGTGGCTGAAGCAGAAACAATAGAAGCAGAGGAGAAAATTTCTGAAACAGTAGAAGCAGAAGCATCTGAGCTGAAAAAAGAATAAAAAACAGCAGATATATAAGACAGGGCTTTCCGTTTAATGGAGAGCCCCGTCTTATATGGAAGAAAAAGATTATGATCTGAAACATAAATAAAAAAACAGAAGTGCTGATTGGCCAGTCACTTCTGTCTTTTTTGATTTTGGATAAAATAAAAAAGAATGCAGGAAATGGGACTTGAACCCACACGATCTTGCGACCACAGGCACCTGAAGCCTGCGCGTCTGCCAATTCCGCCATTCCTGCATTTTTCCAACCGGCTTGCTTCGCTTTGTTTGCTCCGCTCGTCGACTGCTCACTTATAATAACTCAGGAATTGGATAATGTCAATAGAAAAATTCAAAAAAATTGAAAAAATTCAAAAAAAATATTTTGAGTTAGTTTTAAACATTTTTTTGGCGTATGGTGTTGAAAAATGCCGCTTCCTGTGATACAATCTTGAAGATTTAGGATAAAATAAGAGAACAAAGAAAGGGAGATTGTATGAAAGCATTTCTGATATTGGAAGATGGCCATGTATTTACAGGAACCAGCATTGGTTCTGCAAGGGAAGTCATCAGTGAAATTGTCTTTAACACTTCCATGACCGGTTATCTGGAAGTAATGACAGATCCTTCTTACGCAGGACAGGCGGTGTGTATGACATATCCGCTGATCGGAAACTACGGAATCTGTTATGATGACCAGGAATCAAGGAAGCCGTGGATTGACGGATTTATTGTACGCGAATTATCACGAGTTCCCAGCAACTTCAGAAGCGTAGACACTATTCAGCATTTTCTGAGCAAAAACGACATTCCGGGAATCGCAGGAATTGATACCAGAGCACTGACTAAGATCCTTCGTGAGAAGGGAACCATGAACGGAATGATCACAGTTGATGAGAACTATGACCTGGATACAATCATCCCCAGATTGAAAGCATATACAACAGGAAAAGTGGTAGAGAAGGTTTCCTGCCACGAGAAGGAAGTGCTTAAGGGGAACGGACCGAAGGTTGCCCTTCTTGATCTGGGCGCCAAGAAAAACATTGCACGCTCACTGAATGAGAGAGGATGCCAGGTTACTGTTTACCCGGCTCTGACATCCGCAGAAGAGATCCTCGGTGACAATCCGGACGGCATCATGCTCAGCAACGGCCCTGGAGATCCGAAGGAATGTACTTCTATTATTAAAGAGATCAAAAAACTCTACGACTCTGATGTACCGATCTTTGCCATCTGCCTTGGACATCAGCTGATGGCTCTTGCAACAGGCGGAGATACCCATAAGATGAAATACGGTCACAGAGGCGGAAATCATCCGGTTAAAGACCTTGAGACAGGAAGAGTTTATATTTCCTCCCAGAACCATGGCTACGTTGTAGACGCAGAGGGACTTGAGGAGAAAAACATCGCACATCCTGCATTTGTAAACGTCAATGACGGAACAAACGAGGGTATGGCATATAATGGAAAGAACATCTTCACTGTGCAGTTCCATCCGGAAGCATGCCCGGGACCGCAGGATTCCAGTTACCTGTTTGACAGATTCATGAAGATGATGGGAGGAGAGAAATAATGCCAAGGAATAAGGACATAAAAAAAGTACTTGTAATCGGCTCAGGTCCGATCATAATCGGCCAGGCAGCAGAGTTTGACTATGCAGGAACCCAGGCATGCCGCTCCCTTAAGGAAGAGGGCATGGAGGTTGTACTTTTAAACTCCAATCCTGCTACCATCATGACAGATAAAGACATCGCAGACAGAGTTTACATCGAGCCTCTGACTGTTGAGGTCGTAGAGCAGCTGATCCTCAAAGAGAAACCGGACAGTGTACTTCCTACACTGGGCGGCCAGGCAGGTCTGAACCTTGCCATGGAGCTTGAGGAAAAGGGCTTCCTGAAAGAGCACAATGTACGTCTTATCGGTACTACAGCAGCAACGATCCGTAAGGCTGAGGACCGTCAGGAATTTAAGGATACCATGGAAAAAATCGGCGAGCCGGTTGCAGCATCCAAGGTCGTTACAACTGTAGAAGACGGTGTTGAGTTTACCCAGACTATCGGATATCCGGTCGTTCTCCGTCCTGCATATACACTTGGCGGAAGCGGCGGCGGTATCGCGCATAATGAGCCGGAACTTCGTGAGATCCTTGAGAATGGTCTCCGTCTTTCCCGTGTAGGTGAGGTTCTTGTAGAGAGATGTATCGCCGGATGGAAAGAGATTGAGTACGAGGTAATGCGAGACAGTGCAGGAAACTGTATCACAGTCTGCAACATGGAGAATATTGACCCGGTTGGTGTCCACACCGGTGACTCCATCGTAGTTGCTCCTTCCCAGACACTTGGAGACAAAGAGTATCAGATGCTCCGTACATCTGCTCTTAACATCATCACAGAGCTTGGCATCACAGGTGGATGTAACGTACAGTACGCTCTTCATCCGGAGAGCTTTGAGTACTGTGTAATCGAGGTTAACCCTCGTGTAAGCCGTTCTTCTGCACTTGCAAGTAAGGCTACCGGTTATCCGATCGCCAAGGTTGCAGCCAAGATCGCACTTGGATACACACTGGATGAGATCCCGAACGCCATCACTGGCAAAACATACGCAAGCTTTGAGCCGATGCTGGATTACTGCGTTGTTAAGATTCCGCGTCTGCCATTTGATAAATTCATCACAGCGAAACGTACACTGACAACACAGATGAAAGCTACAGGAGAGGTTATGAGCATCTGCCATAACTTCGAGGGTGCCTTAATGAAAGCTATCCGTTCCCTGGAGCAGCACGTTGACAGCCTGATGTCCTATGATTTCTCACATCTTTCTGATGAGGAGCTAATGGATGAGCTGAATATTGTAGATGACCGCCGTATCTGGAAGATCGCAGAAGCCCTCCGCAGAAATATTTCCCAGGAGAAGCTTCACGATATCACAAAGATCGACATCTGGTTCATAGATAAACTGGCTATCCTTGTTGAGATGGAGCAGTCTCTTAAGACTCAGAAGCTGGATAAAGAGCTTCTTCTGGAAGCAAAACGTCTGGAGTTCCCGGACTACATCATTGCAGACCTGACAGGAAAAACAGAGGCTGAGATCAAAGATCTTCGTAAAGAGTACGGAATCCGTGCAGCATACAAGATGGTAGATACCTGTGCAGCAGAGTTTGCAGCAGAGACACCATATTACTATTCTGTATACGGTGATGAGCAGACAGAGAATGAAGCTGTTGAGACAAAAGATAAGAAAAAAATCCTGGTACTTGGTTCCGGTCCGATCCGTATTGGTCAGGGTATCGAGTTCGACTTCTGCTCTGTACACTGTACATGGGCATTTGCAAAAGAAGGATATGAGACTATCATCATCAACAACAACCCGGAGACAGTAAGTACAGACTTTGATATTGCAGATAAGCTGTATTTCGAGCCACTGACACCGGAAGATGTTGAGAATGTTGTAAATATCGAGAAGCCGGACGGAGCGGTTGTTCAGTTCGGCGGACAGACAGCCATCAAGCTTACAGAGGCACTGATCAAGATGGGTGTTAAGATCCTTGGAACATCTGCTGAGAACGTAGATGCTGCAGAGGACAGAGAACTCTTTGATGCCATTCTTGAGAAATGCCAGATCCCGAGACCGAAGGGACACACCGTATTCACAGCAGAAGAGGCTAAAAAAGCTGCCAATGAGCTGGGATATCCGGTACTTGTCCGCCCGTCCTATGTACTTGGAGGTCAGGGAATGCGTATTGCTGTCAGCGATGAGGATGTGGAGGAGTATATCGGAATCATCAACCAGATCGCACAGGAGCATCCGATTCTTGTTGACAAGTACCTGATGGGTAAAGAGATTGAGGTCGATGCAGTATGCGATGGTGAGGACATCCTGATCCCTGGAATCATGGAGCACATTGAGCGCGCAGGTATCCATTCCGGAGACAGTATTTCCGTATATCCGGCACAGACTATTAGCCAGAAGGCAAAAGAAACAATCGCCGAGTACACACGCCGTCTTGCACAGGCACTTCATGTTATCGGTATGATCAATATCCAGTTCATCGTTGTAGGTGAGGATGTATATGTTATCGAGGTTAACCCGCGTTCCAGCCGTACAGTACCGTACATCAGCAAGGTAACCGGAATCCCGATTGTTCCTCTTGCAACAAGAGTCATCCTTGGCCGCAAGATCAAAGAGCTGGGCTATACACCGGGACTTCAGAAAGAAGCAGAGTATTTTGCAATCAAGATGCCGGTATTCTCCTTCGAGAAGATCAGGGGTGCAGATATCAGCCTCGGACCAGAGATGAAATCCACAGGTGAGTGCCTTGGTATTGCAAAGACCTTCAATGAGGCTCTTTACAAAGCCTTCATCGGAGCTGGAATCCGTCTTCCGAAGCACAAACAGATGATCATCACTGTAAAAGATGAGGATAAGAAGGACATCATTCCGATCGCAAAACGTTTTGAAGCTCAGGGATACCGTATCTTTGCAACAAGAGGTACTGCAAACGTACTGACTGAGAACGGAATCAAGGTAACACGTACCAACAAGCTGGAGCAGCCGTCTCCGAACCTGATGGACCTGATCCTTGGACACAAGATTGATGTTGTTATCGATACACCGCCACAGGGCGTTGAGCATCAGAAGGATGGTTTCGTGATCCGTCGTAATGCTATCGAGACAGGTGTTAATGTGCTTACAAGCCTTGATACTGCAGAGGCTCTGGTCACAAGTCTTGAGAACACAGATCTGAACCACCTGACTCTGGTAGATATTGCGACCATCGACAATCGGTAATTAATGCAAAATATAAAAACTGTGTAAATTTTGCGAAATAAAAGATTCAAAAGTTTACGAATCACCAAATATGTAATATACTGATAAGGACGGGGCCGCCGTTTATACATCGGCTCGGTCCTTATCTTATTATGAACGTAAATTATGAAAAGAATACGTTCATTGCATGTAGCAGAGAGAAATGAGAAGCTTCATTTCATCACGTAAGAAAGAAACGTGCTGCAGAGAAAGGAGTTTGTATGAGCTTTATAGAGTTGCTGAAGGTTATCCTTCTTGGTATTGTGGAGGGAATCACAGAGTGGCTTCCCATCAGCAGTACCGGACATATGATCCTGGTAGATGAATTTATCAAGCTGAATGTGTCAGAGGCATTTATGGAATTTTTCCTGGTTGTCATTCAGTTGGGTGCTATCCTGGCTGTTGTTGTTCTGTACTGGAGCAAGCTGTGGCCTTTTTACATAAGACCAATCCCGAAGCGTACCAGAATAGCACTTCGTAAACAGCCGGCAGTATCCAGAGCGATACTTACCTTTGTTGAGAAATACTGCGACAAGGAGAAATGGATCCTGTGGTTTAAGATTTTAGTGGCATGTCTGCCGACTATTATCATTGCATTGCCGTTTAATGATATTATTGAGAAGAAATTTTATAACTACGTTGTAGTTGCCATTGCATTGATCGTTTATGGTGTGCTCTTTATTGTTATTGAGAATTACAATAAACGCCGCAGACCAACCTGCACAAGACTTGATGATCTTTCCTTTAAGACAGCACTGATCATCGGATGTTTCCAGGTACTTTCCGTAATCCCGGGAACTTCCCGTTCCGGATCTACCATTATCGGAGGTATTCTTGCAGGAACATCCCGTACTTTGGCAGCTGAGTTCACATTTTTCCTGGCAATTCCGGTTATGTTCGGAGCCAGCCTTCTGAAACTTGTGAAATTCGGTTTCGCGTTCACATCCACAGAGCTGATCATTCTTATTGTAGGCGTTGTAGTATCCTTTGTAGTATCAATTCTTGCAATTAAATTCCTGATGGGGTATATTAAAAAACACGATTTCAAAGTATTTGGATGGTACAGGATCATTCTCGGTATCTTGGTACTTGGCTATTTTATTGGAAAAACATTGCTTGCATAAAGTATTATTCAGGAGGTAATTATTATGAAATATAAGAAGATCATGATCGCACTGGCTGCTGCTGCAGCATTGACAGCAGCAGGATGCGGCAAGTCATCATCAACTAAAGACGTAGAAGTAACACCGACACCGGTTCCGACAGCAGTTCCGACAGCAACACCGGCCACAGCAAGTCCGCTGCCGACATCAACACCTGCACCGAAACTGATCGGCGTGAAGACAAGCACAGCGAAATTTGTATATATAACCAACAGCACGAAAGGTGAGATCCGTGAGATCTATCTCCGTGCAGCCGGCGGGGAAGAATGGGGCAAGAATCTTGTACCGGCAGAGTCAACGATCAAGGATGCTGAGCAGGTACAGATGTACTATACACCGGAATCAGCAACAGATGCGATCTATGATATGAAGATCGTAGATGGAGATGGTAACGCTTACGAGATTTATAGTGCAGAGCTTGGTGATATGGAGAAAGCGAAAATCCTGATCGACAGCGGAGAAGCATATCTTACATACACAAGTCTCAGCGATAAATCAGAGAAGAGCACACTGGGAAATATCCAGACAGATAACAGTGAGACAGACAGCACAGATACTTCAAGCGTAACAGACACATCCACAGATACAAGCTATGACTCTGACAGCACATCTGACAATACAGACTATGATAACAGTGATGGTGGAAGTTATGACGACAACAGTGATGACGGAAGCTATGATAATAGTGAAGACAATAGCGACGACAGCAGTGACAGCAGCGATGACGGAAATTATGATAACAGCGGAAGCGACAGCAGTGATGACGGCAATTATGTAGATGACAGCAACAGCGGAAGCGGCGATGATGTGATTGATGACAGCGGTGATGGCGGTGACGGAGACATTATCTGGGACGATAACGGAGACTGGTCAGAAGAATAAGAATAACAGGATCATCTGATACGGAGATCTGCACACAGGAGGAAAGCCTGCCGGGATTCCGGCAGGCAGTAATAAAATGGGGAAAGAAAAAAGGAAGATCAGAATTGCTGCTATTGCATATATGTTTATGTTTGCGGCAATTTTTTGTATTGTTTCAGCGGGAAATATGGTGGAGACTAAAGCAGCGTCCACACAGAAAAAAATCGAATTCCGGGATAAAAGCGGAAGTTATCTCTGCAAGTCCGGTGAGAACTGGTATCTGAGAGATTCAAAGAAGAAAAAACTTACAGGATTACAGTATCTTGCAGTCAACCCCACAGATTTTCTGCATGCCGGTATTTACATATTCGATCAGAACGGCAGGCTGATACGGAAACGTGCAGTTTATCATTTCAGGAAAACTACGGTACAGGGAGTGACATTTGACGGATATTATGTTTCTGACTCAAACGGACGTTTTTCGCCGGGAGAGAAGGGCTTTGTAAAGATCGCAGAGCAGAAGCTGGATGGAAAAATTTTCGGAGGCGTTTACTATGCAGGAGAACGGGGAAAACTCAACTGCCGGGCAGCAGGAATCCGCTATGTAAAAGCCAGAAAGCTTGACGGCCGCACGTTAAAAAGCGGCTACTATTATTTCAGCGGTTATGGAAGAATATGTTTTTATACACATTTCCATAAGATGAACATCACTGTAAACGGAAAGAAATACAACGGTAATTATTATTTTGGCGGTGGAAATGGCCGGCTGACGCAAAAAGCCGGGTGGATTACTTACGGAAGTCGGAAATATTATGTGGATAAAACCGGAAAAATGGCAGTCAGCTGCTGGAAAGACGGATATTATCTGAAATCCAATGGAACCATAGCCAAAAACATGAAAACACCCGATGGAAAATATGTAGACTATCAGGGAAAGAAAAGCACAAAATCAGAGTATGCGCTCAGTGAATTTAAAGCTCAGCTTAAGAATTACACATCTGGTTACGGCGGAAACTGGTCAGTCTATGTAAAAGATTTAAAGACAGGAAATGTGATCAATCTTAATGACCAGGCTATGTATCCGGCCAGTACCATCAAGGCTTTTGTAATGGCCTCAACCTACGATCAGATCAAGAGCGGAAAGCTAAAGAAGACATCTAATATAAACAGTTTGCTGTGGAATATGATCACAGTCAGTGATAATGAATGTTATAACGAACTGGTAAGAAGACAAGGTGGCGGCAGTTTTGTAAAAGGTGCTGCGACAGTCAATAAGTATCTGAAAAAGAACGGCTACACAAATACAGGATGTCATTGTACTCTTCATCCGTCAAGTTCCTATATCACAAGTGACGGAAAGAGAAACCAGGCGTCAGCCAAAGACTGCGGAAAACTTCTTGAAAATATCTATCGCGGAACCTGTGTATCTAAGAAATATTCCAAAGAAATGCTGAATCTGCTCAAGAACCAGAAGGTCAGATATAAGATCCCGGCAGGTCTTCCATCAGGCGTTACATGTGCCAATAAGACCGGAGAGACAAGCTCTGTACAGCATGATATGGCTATTATTTACGGAAAAAAGACAAACTATGTATTGTGTGTATTCTCCAGCGGAGCATCCGAAGGACACCTTCAGTATGGAATCCGGAAGATATCTTCATGGTATACAACTATCTGAACTGATATTTAAATAAAGACTTACATAAAGGGAGAAGCTGCACGTTCAGAAATGTGCAGCTTCTCCTGTATGTAAGGTATCATATCCTGTCTGGAGAGACAGAGCCTGTCGGAAGGATTCGGAGGATAAGGCACTGACTACCGCCTGGAAACCAGGACTGCTGAAGCTGGAAGATGCCATTACCAGATACATGGTTTCTGTTCCAAGAGGAAGAAATTCCAGGTCTGTGAAAGTTCTGGCAGTATAAGCTTCGCCCAGAGCGATATCTGCCTGTCCGCCTGCAACAGCGGCAGCAGTGGAGCTGTCAGAAACCAGCTCATTGCGGTATCCGGATATGTTTTCCGGAGAAATCCCGAGCTTATTTAGCTGGCGGTCCAGATAAACTCTGCGGCTGCTTCCCTTTTCACGGTTGGCAAAAATAATATCTGCCCGCTGCAGATCAGGAAATCCCTGAATATTCCGGGGGTTTCCTTTTTTATATAAAAACCGATCTCGTAGCTGTAGAAATGAAGAACAGTGAGCGGAATTCCGGGAACAAGGCTCTGGATATCTTCAAAAGAAGCCGCTGCACAGGCAATGTGGACTTTTTCAAAATAGAGAGAGTAAAGTCCGTTGTAGGTGTTCAGATGAGACTGAAGTACCGGAAGGCTTCCGGGCTGTGCAGGCAGTTGGTTTAAAAGCAGATCCAGCGCAGGAGAAGACTGCCCACTGATGATCAGCCGCTGGAATGGAGCAGGTAATCTCTTTTCAGAAGAGAACTTTCCGGCTGATAGTCATGGATCTGTGAAGTACTGGACTGCACTGTACTGTCCAGATACGCTTTCAGTTGTTCTTCACTGACACGCAGCTGTTTGCCGATTTTTGAAGAGGAAAGTTCTCCACGTTTGATCAGCTCGTAGACAGTAGTTTTTTTGATCTTTAATTTATCTGCGACTTCCTGTGCTGTATAAAGTTTATTCATCGATTCCCACCATAACGCTTGTGGCCTTGATCACAGCATAGGCATCAGAGCCAACTTTCAGTTCCAGTTCCTCCACAGCTGCGCAGGAGATGGTCGCAGTGATGATATTTCCACCTCCGATATCAATAGAGACGATGGAGTTTACAGCTCCCTTGTTGATGTTGATAACTTTTCCTTTTAACTGATTACGTGCACTGAGTTTCATAAATATCTTCTCCTTGTTCTTTATTTTGATCGTTGAGGGTAAAGCTTTTTTTCATGATAGCATGGGCGGTAGAAAACAGCAATGCCTTATGGCTTGACAAGAAATTTTTATTTCGGTAAAATTAGACAAAACCATTCAAAACAGAATGAAACAGAACGAAACAAAATAAGAAAGGAAGAAAAAGATGAAGGAAAAAATCTTAGCAGCCATTACAGCAGGAGTTTTAACCACTGCTCTTATGACCGGAACTGTGTTCGCAGCAGACACAGAAGTGCAGGGTGACAAGGAACTGAAAGGTGAGGTTTACGCATTTATCGCAGCCAGCCTCAGCAACTCCATGGAAGAGATCCAGAAGGATTTCAATGAACTTTACCCGAACGTAACCATTTACTACAGCGCAGACAGCTCAGGTACACTGCAGACTCAGATCGGGGAAGGAGCACGTTGTGATCTTTTCTTCTCAGCAGCAGACAAGCAGATGGATGCCCTTACAGAGGAGAAACTGACAAAAGAGGATACAGTAGTTGACCTTCTCGAGAACAAAGTCGTACTTATCAAACCGAAGGACGGAAAGACCAAGGTAACCGGTTTTGAGAATGTGACAGATGCAGAGAATATGGCACTTGCAGGAGAGGATGTTCCGGTTGGACAGTACTCCCGTGAGATTTTTACAAACCTTGGGATCATGGACAAGGTCAATGAGATGGAGATCAATGAGTGCAAGAATGTAACAGATGTTCTGGCAGCAGTCAGTGAGGGAAGTAATGAAATCGGTGTTGTATATGCCACAGATGCGGCATCAGTTGCTGATAAGGTAGAGATTCTTGCAGAGGCACCGGCAGACAGCCTTCAGACACCGGTACTTTATCCGGTAGGACTGATCGAGGATAAAGAGGCTTCTGAGGATGACACCAGGGCAGCAGAGGCATTCCTTGACTATGTAGAGTCTGATGCAGCGATCAAGGTATTTGAAGACTATGGATTTACTGCGTATGAGGCTGATGACACAGATAAAGATGCTGACGAGTCTGCTTCTCAGGATACAGACAGCACAGAAGCAGATAAGGACAGCGCAGATTCTGCAGACAGCACATCTAAATAATGATTCGCGCAGAAATGGGATAAAATATGGCAGAGTTTTTAAAAGAAATAAATTGGAGTCCTCTCTGGATCTCCTTAAAAACAGGGCTGGTTGCCACAGTGATCGCTTTTTTTCTGGGAGTATTCTGCGCCAGAAAGATCATGAAGCTCCGTCCGGGTGCGAAAGCAGTACTGGATGGGATCCTGACACTCCCTCTTGTACTGCCGCCGACTGTAGCAGGCTTCTTCCTGCTTCTGATCTTCAGTCTCAAGAGACCTCTTGGAAGCTTTCTCCTTGAGAATTTTGATATCAAGATCGTGCAGACCTGGAAAGGCTGTGTAGTGGCAGCAGCTGTGATCGCATTTCCGTTAATGTACAGAAATGCAAGAGCAGCTTTTGAGCAGGTGGACATAAATCTGATCTATGCAGGACAGACTCTTGGAATGAGTGATAATAAGATTTTCTGGCGGGTGGTAATGCCTGCAGCAGGACCTGGAATCGCATCAGGAACGGTGCTGGCTTTTGCACGTGCTATTGGTGAGTACGGAGCAACCTCCATGCTCGCGGGAAACATTCTGGGAAAAACGAGAACAGTTTCCGTTGCAATTGCGACAGAAACAGCAGCTGGTAACTATGGAACAGCAGGATTTTGGGTAGTTGTGATCGTGCTGATATCTTTTGTGATCGTGGCATTGATCAACATCGTATCCGGAAGAGGAATGAAGACAAGAAGGTGGATCTGATGGCAGTCAGCGTAAATATTGAAAAAAATTTCCGGGATTTTTCCCTGAAAGTAAAATTTGAGGGCAGCTCGGCAGCCATCGGGCTTCTTGGCGCATCCGGCAGTGGTAAGAGCATGACTCTTCGCTGTATTGCGGGAATTGAGACACCGGATAAGGGAAAGATCATCATTAACGGAAAAACGGTTTTTGATTCTGAGGCAGGCATCAATCTGAAGCCGCAGAAGAGAAGAATCGGCTATCTTTTCCAGAATTATGCACTTTTTCCCACAATGACTGTGGAACAGAATATCAGTTGCGGTCATCGCGGTGGAAAAGCTTCCATCCGGGAGAAAGTGGCAGACCTGATCCGGCGGTATCACCTGGAAGGCCTTGAAAAGCGGTATCCTTCCCAGCTTTCCGGTGGACAGCAGCAGAGAGTGGCACTGGCCAGAATGATGATCGGTGAACCGGAAGCTATTCTCCTGGATGAGCCTTTTTCTGCGCTGGACGGATATCTGAAAGATGTGCTCCAGAGAGAAATGCAGGATTTTCTCCAGGATTACAAGGGCGATATGATCCTTGTAACCCACAGCAGAGATGAGGCGTACAAATTCTGCAAAGAACTTTCCATTGTAGACAAGGGCCGTATTCTTGTGACAGGCGAGACAAAGAGCATTTTTGAACAGCCGGGACTGATGGAGGCGGCCAGACTGACAGGCTGCAAGAATTATTCCTCCATAAAGAAGCTTGGAGAGTATGAGATTTTTGCAGAGGACTGGAAACTGAAGCTTCATACAGTAGAGAAGGTGGGAGAGGAGATTACCCATGTGGGAATCCGTGGTCACTGGCTTCGTCCGGCATCAGAACCTGGTGAGAACTGCATGCCGGTACAGGTGAGCGAGTACATGGAGACGACATTTGAGCATCAGTACATGATAGTCAACAAAGAAGAGAAAGCTTCCGAAGGTTTGTGGTGGATGCGTCCTAAGAACAGCTTTACCGAGGATCCGGATCAGGATCTTCCGGAATATCTGTATTTTCCGCCGGAGCATCTGATGCTGCTGAAGTAAGGAATCGTCATTATTTGCCGTGATTTCTGGAATATGTAATATAATCCGACACCATCATAGCCAGCTTAAAGGCCAGGGCATCCTCAAAAGTACGGACATCCAGTCCAAAACGTTTCTGAAGCTTTTCAAAGCGATACACCAGTGTATTCCTGTGTACATATAGCTGTCTGGAAGTCTCAGAGAGGTTCAGATTATTCTCAAAGAAAGTTCGGATAATATTCAAAGTTTCGTCATCAATGGACTCCAGGGATTCATCCCCGAAAATCTCGTTTACAAACATATCGCAGACCTGTGTGGGAAGCTGATAGATCAGGCGGCCGATACCAAGCTGATTGTATCCGAAGACGTTTTTTTCTGCATAAAAGATCTTTCCTACTTCCAGGGCTGTACGAGCTTCCTTGTAAGCATCAGAAAGTTCCATGATATCATTTGCAACATTGCTGTAGGAAACCCAGGCGGAGGTCATAGCCTCTGTGTTCAGCATATCCACCAGCATGCAGGCAATGCCGGCCAGTTCCTCGTAGCTCTCAGTGTTCTGCAGCTCGCGGACAACGATAATGCCGGAGTCATCCAGGGCTGTGATAAAATCCCGGGTGCGGGCGGAAAAAATGTTTCGGATAGTGGCCAGTGCACTTTCATCCTTGTGCTGCTTGGTCTCAACCAGGAATACTGCACGCCGGACAGACGGGGAAATATGCAGCTTGGCAGCTTTATTGAAAGCCTCCACCTGGGAATACCGGTCAAGAAGAAGATTTTGCATAAAAGAATTCTTGTCTGTTTTTTCAGCGTAGGCAGAGAGAAGGCTCTCAATCTGGCAGACTGCAAGCTCTCCAATAGTAGAAGCAGAATCGCCGGAACCCCATACGATCAGCAGCATATTGCCGGAGCCATTATCAAGTTTATAGAGACTGCAGGAGCGGTTGGAGACGCAGAGGGCTGCGTCTTCCCGGAACTGAGTCAGTTTTTCTGCAGAAGGAAGTTTCTTATCACAGGTGGTAATGTAAATCTGGTTGTTCTCATCCAGGATACAGAAATCCAGGCCGCTGATCCGGTTCCAGTCTTCCAGAGATTTTTGAAGTGTTTGCTGTATTTTCATAAAATCAGGATCCTTTCTCAAGTAAAATTTTTTAGCAAAAAAAGAAACCCCGGGAAATCATATCCCCCGGGGTTAAATTCAGTTTTTCTAATTCTGTGAGAATTAGTTTGTGATTGTAAGCTCTGTCTCTTTGTCGAAGAAGTGAGCTTTCTCCATATCGAATGCGAATCTGATCGGATCGCCGGTCTTAGCTGTTGTACGAGGATCAACTCGTGCTGTGATCTGAGTTCCGTCAACATCAAAGTACAGGAATACTTCGGCACCAAGAAGCTCGTAAACTTTAACTACGGAGTTCATTGGTTTGCTTGGAGATGTCTCAAGGAACATCTGAGAATCATGGATATCCTCAGGACGGATACCAAGAACAACTTTCTTTCCGATGTAGCCTTTGTCTTTAAGAACTTTAGCCTTGGCAGCAGGAACGATAACCTCATGCTCGTTACCGATTGTAGCAACTGTGTTGCCGCCTTTTTCGGAGATAACGCAGTCAAGGAAGTTCATCTGCGGAGATCCCATGAATCCTGCAACGAAGAGGTTGCCCGGTTTCTGATACAGGTTCTGTGGTGTATCAACCTGCTGAACGACACCGTCTTTCATAACAACGATTCTGGTACCAAGTGTCATAGCCTCTGTCTGGTCATGTGTTACATAGATGATTGTAGCACCCAGTCTCTGATGGATCTTGGAGATCTCGATACGCATCTGTACACGAAGTTTAGCATCCAGGTTGGAAAGAGGCTCATCCATAAGGAATACCTTAGGATTACGTACGATAGCACGTCCCATAGCAACTCGCTGTCTCTGACCACCGGAAAGAGCCTTCGGTTTACGATCAAGAAGTTTGTCAAGGTCAAGGATTCTTGCTGCTTCACGAACAGCTTTATCGATCTGATCCTTCGGAACTTTACGAAGTTTAAGTCCGAATGCCATGTTATCATATACTGTCATATGAGGATACAGAGCGTAGTTCTGGAATACCATTGCGATATCACGGTCTTTAGGCTCTACATCATTCATAACCTTGTCACCGATCTTCAGTGTACCACCGCTGATCTCCTCAAGACCTGCGATCATACGAAGTGTTGTAGATTTACCACATCCGGACGGTCCTACGAAAATGATGAATTCTTTATCTTCGATCTCCAGGTTGAAATCTTTAACAGCCTGGAAGCCGTTCGGATAAGTTTTATTAATGTGAGATAATGATAAACTTGCCATTGTTGTTTCCCTCCAAAATTAATATATTGTTTTTACGTAATTTCCTTTGCTGGTTAACAGTATATCGAAAATGGAGAAAAAGAGCTAGAGCTGAATCGTACAAAGTTTCCGGCAGTTTCTTGTCATTCTGACGAAAAAACGAGAGGGGGTTTTTCGTCATTTTGTCAAAACGACGGTTTCGTATGGACATGTTCACCAAATAGTATACCGTATTCCGGTGAAATCCTCAATATCTGAAAAAAAATCTAAAAGAGTTATTTACAGCTAACTAAAGTTGAGGTATACTAACTTAATAGGGAAAAGAAAAGTTCTCTCAATAATAAAGGAGGGTTCAGATTGCAGAATACAGAAGCTGAGAAAGATGAGAAGAGAACAGGATGTTACCGATACACACAGATGCAGAAGGATCTTATTATAGAGAAGCTGAAGGAACGGGGGCTGCGTATTACCAGACAGAGGATGATCCTTCTGGACATTATCCTGGAGGGGGAGTGCTCCTGCTGTAAGGAAATCTACTACAGAGCCTCTGCCCTGGATCCGAAGATCGGCGTGGCAACTGTATACCGTATGATCAATACGCTGGAGTCCATAGGGGCTATCAGCAGAAAGAACATGTACCGTGTGGCCTGCCGCACAAAAGGAGCCTGCACAGTGGAGCTGGATGATGATACGATCTGCCATTTGTCCGGACAGAAGCTTAACGAGGTGATCCTGGCCGGACTGAAAGCCTGCGGAGATATCACAGGGCAGAATATCAGAACACTTGCCCTGCTTCCGGTACATAAGATTGGATAGAAATACTGTCACCGGAAACATAGTATAACTATATAATAGGTAAGAACAGTTTGGAAAGACTAAAAATTAGTTTAAAACAACTGTTAGTAAAAAGAAACTGTTAGAAGAAAATAACTGAAAATTTATCGAATTGTTTTAAATTCACACAAAAAACACTGGACTTTTTTTTAAAAGTACCATATAATGATAAAAATATCGGGGCAGATTTAAGAAGAGCTCCCGGAAAACAGTAAAGAAATAACCATATCAGGAGGAGATTATTATGGCAGACTTCAAATTTAAAAAATCAGGACTTTTTGCAGCAGGTGTTCTTTTCGGAACAGCAGGAATCAAGATTCTTACAAGCAAGGATGCGAAGAAGCTTTACACAGGATGTACAGCAGCCGTTTTAAGAGCTAAAGACTGCATCATGAAGACAGCTACAAACCTTCAGGAGAACGCTGAAGATATTTATGCTGAGGCTAAGGAAATCAATGAGGAGAGAGCAGTAGCGGAAGAGGCTGTAGAAGATGTTGAGACAGCAGAAGAGCCTGCAGGTGAGGATGCTTTCAAAGAGACAGAAGAAGAGACAGAAGAAGAGGCAAGAGAAGAAGCAGCAGAAGAGAAAGCTGAGTAAAGAGGCGATTTTCCGTGAAATTTTTTATCAGACATGAGACAAGAGGCAGGATCCGTATCCATCTTGATCAGAAGAGAATGAGCTATGAGCAGGCAGATACACTGGCATATTACCTTGAGAACCTTAACGGAGTGGTTACTGCCAAGGTATATGAGAGAACCTGTGATGCAGTAGTATGCTATCAGGGGAGCAGAGCGGAGATCATTTCCGGTATCCGGGCGTTCCATTATCAGGATGTGGAAGTTCCGTCACAGGTACTGCAGAGCTCAGGAAGAGCCCTGAATTCAGAATATCAGGAGAAACTGATCTCCAAGGTGATCTGTCATTATGGAAGAAAGCTTTTTCTGCCATATCCGCTGAATGCGATCTATACAACAGCTACTTCCCTGAAATATATCTGGAAGGGTATTGATACACTTCTTCACCGCAAGATCGAGGTGCCGGTTCTGGATGCAACAGCTATCGGCGTATCTGTATTCCGTCAGGACTTTGGTACAGCAGGCTCTATTATGTTCCTGCTTGGAATCGGAGAGCTTCTGGAGGAATGGACACATAAGAAATCAGTTGGCGATCTTGCCAGAACCATGTCCCTGAACGTGGGCAAGGTATGGCTTAAGAAGGATGAGCAGGAGATCCTGGTAGAGTCCGGAGAGATCCAGCCGGGAGATGAAGTAGTAGTAAGAATGGGTACCGTTATCCCGTTTGACGGAACTGTTACAGATGGAGAGGCTATGGTTAACCAGGCATCTCTTACAGGAGAGTCTGTACCTGTATGCAAGAAGCCGGACAGCGTAGCTATGCAGGCACTGTTGTTGAGGAAGGCGAGATCACGATCCGTGTGAAGACAGTAGGCGGTTCCAGCCGTTACGATAAGATCGTTACCATGATCGAGGAATCAGAGAAGCTGAAATCTTCCCTTGAAGGCAAAGCAGAGCATCTGGCAGACAAGCTGGTACCGTATACACTTGGCGGAACAGCACTTACATATCTCCTCACCAGAAATGCTACCAAGCACTTGCAATCCTCATGGTAGATTTTTCGTGTGCTCTGAAGCTTGCAATGCCGATCTCCGTACTGTCCGCGATCCGTGAGGCTGGTACACATAAGGTAACAGTTAAGGGCGGTAAATATCTGGAGGCTATTGCTGAGGCAGATACTATTGTATTTGATAAAACAGGAACACTGACCAAGGCGAAACCGACAGTTGTGGATGTGGTATCATTTGAGGAGAACAATCCGGATGAGATGCTTCGTATCGCAGCATGTATGGAGGAACATTTCCCCCACTCCATGGCTAAAGCCGTTGTCAGCGCAGCCAGGAAGAAGCAGCTGGCCCACGAGGAGATGCACTCCAAGGTTGAATATATCGTAGCACACGGCATTTCCACAACAATTGAAGATCATAAAGCTGTGATCGGAAGTTACCACTTCGTATTTGAAGATGAGAAGTGCGTAATTCCGGAGGATGGACAGGCGAAATTCGATAATATTCCGGAGGAGTATTCCCACCTTTATCTTGCAATCGATGGACGCCTTGCAGCTGTGATCTGCATCGAGGATCCGCTCCGTGAGGAAGCGAAGGCTTCTGTTGATGCATTGCGCGCAGCAGGAATCTCCAAGATCGTTATGATGACAGGTGACAGCGAGCGTACAGCAGCAGCCATTGCCAGACGTGTAGGCGTGGATGAATATTATTCCGAGGTACTTCCGGAAGATAAGGCTAACTTCATTGAGAAAGAGAAGGCAGCCGGAAGAAAGGTTATTATGGTAGGTGACGGAATCAACGATTCACCGGCACTTTCCGCAGCCAATGTTGGTATTGCCATCAGTGACGGAGCAGAAATCGCACGTGAGATCGCAGATATTACAGTAGGCGCAGATGATCTTCAGGAGCTTGTAGTACTCAAGGAGATCAGCAATGCCCTGATGAAACGTATCAGACGTAACTACCGTTTCATCGTTACTTTTAACGCAGGTCTGATCGCCTGCGGTGTTGCGGGAATTCTGCAGCCGACTACATCCGCACTTCTGCACAATACCTCCACACTGGCGATCAGTCTGAAGAGTATGCAGAATCTGCTTCCATAGAAAATTTTTTTAAAATAAATATAAAAAGCCGGCCAGGTTATCGAAGAGATAAGAGCTTCGTGCCTGGCCACTTTTTTTCAGGCTGCTCAGACATGGATCGCAGATATCATCCTGAAGGTGTATCAAAGATGGTAAGTTTTATTCCTGAGGAAAGGGTTCACTTTCCAGCTGCAGTCCGTTAACCATGTGGTACCGCTTCTTTTTTGTATCTGACTGAAGCGGTCGTGTATGGAGACTTCGGTACCGGGAAGGGCTCATATGATAAAATTTTTCGAAGGTATGTGCAAAATGCTGCGGCTGTTGTAGCCGGAAGAAAAGGCAATATCCGTAATGTGCAGAGTACTGTTGCACAGAAGAAAGGCTGCCTGTTCCATACGCTTGCGGTTAATATAAGTATTGATGGTGCAGCCGTTTTTTTCTGTAAAGAGCGCCTGCAGGTAGGATTTGTTAATCCCTGCATATGCGGAGATGGCAGGAATATCAATGTCTTCCAGATAATGCTCATCAATGTAGCGGAGCGCTTTTTTCAGATAGACGATTCCCTGGGCACTCCGGCTGGAGCGGGCGCAGAATGCAAGCTCTGTAAGCATGCGGCTGAAAAGAAGAAAGAAGAGAAATTCTTCCTCATTTATCTGACCGGAGCTGTGCTGTAGAAAGGTGAGCAGATCCTTCAGACTGTATCCTAAGCTTCGGGAATCCGTGCCGGAGCAGAAGCCCTGGGAGGAATCCATAAAATTCCAGAACCGGGAAAATCTGGGATCCTTTTTCACAAGAAGCTCTGGAGAAACCGGGCTTTTTTCGGAAGTAAGGGAAAATTCCAGATTCAGGATCGAGCATGGAAAACCATCCGGGATCTCCAGCCTGTGAGGTACATCCGGCCGGATAAAGATAAATTGTCCGGATTTCAGCGGGAATTCCGTGTCCTGTGTGCCATCCAGGCAGAAAACCCGGCAGGAACCGGAGGTGATATACATGATCTCATAGCTGGAATGGGTGTGATGCTCCATATGATAATAAGGCAGGGAGAGAGCATAAAAAGCAGAAATATGGAAATATTGGGAAGAGTCCTGGAAAATATCTGGCATGAAAAACCTCCTGAATATGTTGCGAAGCGGAATGTGAATGTATGAACTGAAAAGTTCGAGTTAAGCAGATATTCGCAATCCACATTGGCTGCAATGTCTGTTTTATAGTCTGCAAACAGTATATCACGCAAAAATAAATACGACAATATATTGCATTTTTACATTCAGGGGATGATACCTGTCACCTTATAAAAAAACGGATGCTATACTATGAGCAGGATTAGAAAAGCGGGAGGATATTTTATATGAGCTGTAAAAATAGTGAAATGAAAATGATCGAATTACATGAAAATGGTCTGGATATCCAGTTCCGTATCAGGGAAAACGGTGTGGTAGAGCTGGCAGATTTTTCTTCACAGGAAGTAAAAAAAGCAGTCATGGAGCCGAAGGAGGATATCTGTTATCCGGCTGTTGAGATCCACAGAAGCGGTACAGGCAGCCTGAACATGCATGCCTACAAAAATAACATCAATCAGTCCTCTGTGGATTTTGTTTATGAGAACCATGAGCTGAAGGAACAGGATGGCGGAAAAGAGCTGGAGATCGTAATGGTTTCCCCGGAAAAGCTGAAGGCAGTATAT
Organism: Ruminococcus sp. AF46-10NS; assembly: GCF_003474435.1. Lineage (GTDB taxonomy): Bacteria > Bacillota > Clostridia > Lachnospirales > Lachnospiraceae > Blautia_A. The sequence goes on along the minus strand of NZ_QRNF01000005.1, from coordinate 8,467 downwards.
CATATGCGCCTGTTTGACGGAGTGCCGGCAGTACAGACCTGGACAGAGATCATCAACGAGGGAAGCGAGGATCAGGGTCTGACTTATGTTTCTTCTTTTATGTATCAGGGAATCTCCAGAGGCGGCGAGAAGCCTTATTATAAAAAAACAGATATCTATGTGCCGTTTAACAGCTGGTGCTGTGAGGCACAGTGGCAGAAATACGATGCAGAAACACTGAATTTAAACGGAATGGTCGTAGATGGCTTCAATCATCAGGGATATGGCCTGAACCGTTATTGTTACAGTGGAAAGGGCACCTGGTCTACCTGTGAGTATCTTCCCATGGGAATTGCCGAGGACAGAGAAACGGGGGAGACGTATATTTTCCAGATTGAAAGCTCCGGACAGTGGCTGTCCGAATATGGCTCTGCACAGGGCGGAAATCTGTATCTTGCCTTAAGCGGGGCCACAGAGCAGGAGCAAGGCTGGTATAAGAATCTGAAACCGGGAGAAAGCTTCACAACCGTTCCGGCAGGGGTAGCTGTTGTAAAAGGTGGTCTGAATCCGGCCGCAGCGGCACTGACCAGATATCGGAGAAAAGTACGCAGACCTAATACAGACGATGAGAAGCTGAACGTGGTATTTAATGATTACATGAACTGCCTGATGGGAGACCCTACAACTGAGCGGGAGCTTTCCATTATTGACAAGGCAGCAGAACTCGGATGTGAATATTACTGTCTGGATGCGGGATGGTATGATGACGGATTCTGGTGGGACCGTGTCGGGGAATGGAAAGAAGCATCCGGAAGATTCCCGAATGGTCTGAAAGAAGTCTGCGATCATGCACACAGTAAAGGCCTGAAAATGGGACTCTGGCTGGAAATCGAGGTTATGGGAGTTGCCTGCGAGCTGGCAAACAAGCTTCCTGATGACTGGTTTGTCTGCCGCCATGGAAAACGCCACATTGACAATAAACGCTATATGCTGGATTTCCGCAATCCGGAGGTACGGAAATACTGCCGTGATGTAGTAGACAGGCTGATCAATGATTACGGCGTAGAGTATTTTAAAGTGGACTATAACGTAACCATGGGATACGGAAGTGACCTGAACAGTGACAGCTGTGCGGATGCTATCCGTGAGCATTATGAATGCCTTCACCAGTGGTATGAGGAAATATTCCGGGATCATCCGGAGCTTGTTGTGGAGAATTGCGGTTCCGGAGGACAGCGTATGGATTATGGTATGCTGAAGATCTTAAGTCTGCAGTCTACCAGTGATCAGACGGACTACCTCTACAATGCCAATATCGCTGCCAATGTAGCCAGTGCGGTAACTCCGGAGCAGGGTGGCATGTGGGTATATCCGTATGAGGATGAAGAAGAGCATGTGATCTACAATGTAGTAAATGGCATGCTTCTCCGCCCGTATATCAGTGGTATGGTATGGAAGCTGGGAGAAAATTCCATGAACCGGATGAAAGAGGGAATCGCCCTGTATAAGGAGATCCGTGAGGAAGTCCGTGACGGCGTGCCGTTCTTCCCACTTGGTTTTGGAACTCTGAAATCCGAAGTTCTTGCTTACGGAGTGAAAGCAGAGAAGAATACTTATCTTTCCGTATGGACACCGGGAACAACAGAAGCAGTGATCCCTCTGGAAAATGCAGATCAGATTAGCAGAGTATCTGTGATCTATCCGAAGGAAGAGATGTGCGAATATAAGATCGAAAATGGAAATCTTGTAGTGAAGATGCCTCAGGAAAAAGCAGCCAGACTGTTTAGGATCGAGATGAAATAGGAATGCAGAAAAGTCCTGATTATGGGATTGAAAGACTATGAAAATAAAACCACATCAGTAACAGAAGAATATTGAGAGAATAAAATACAGTCAGGAATATCAGATATAAGATCCGGATAATTTCCTGGCTGTATTTTTACTTACCGGATATCCGCACCAGGCTTCATGATCTGAAGCAGGATCACAGCACAGAGGATTGCTCCGATGCCTGGAACTGCACCGCCGATCCCTACAAAACGAAGTCCGGCATATTTTACGATCACTCCACCCATGGCAGAACCGGCTGCAATACCAAAGTTAAAGAAAACCGAGATCAAAGAAGATGCCAGGTTTACACAGGCAGGATGCTCTCTGGTAGCGATTTTCAAAAAATGCATCTGAAGTGGTGAGTTCAGAAGATACATCACAACACCGAGGATAAACAGTACAAGTCCTCCGCTTATCAGATTATGAGTGGCAATAGGCAGAAGCAGCAGACATACAGTTTGGATGATGTAGATCAGAGGCAGCAGGCGGATGCCGGTTTTGTTTGCCACCTGACCGGAGCTTACATTGCTGGTGATCGCTGCAATACCGAAGATCAGAAGCGCAACACTCAGCATGGAATCCGGAATATGAAGCTCCTGCTGAAAGATCGGTGTCAGATAAGTATAGAAGCAGTAGGTGGAGGCACCTGCCAGGAAAACGATGGCACAGCCAATGGAGATCCTTTTGTCCAGAAAAAGCTTAAACTGTTCCAGAATACTTCCGGCCTTCAGCCGGTTCTGCCGCGGCAGCTTCACAAACAGAAGCGCCAGCAGAGCCAGGGATGCCACGAAGATCGTGATAAAAGCCGCACGCCAGCCAAAAGTTTGCGTGATAGTGGAAGCGATAGGCACACCCACAACAGAAGCAACGCTGAAGCCTGAAAAGACACCTGCGATCACACCTGGGATATGCTCCGGGATGGAAGCAACATCTTCCGCATAAGTCATGGAGATGGAGACTACAGTGCCGGAAACCACAGCTGTAAGAATACGGAACACCAGAAATACCATGTAATTGACAGCAATGGCACAGATCAGGTTGCAGAGGGCAAACAGTGAGATTCCCAACATGGTAATACGAAAACGGTTGTATTTTCCCACATAGGCAGCCAGAAACGGAGTGCCAAGGCCATAGGCAAAGGCAAACAGAGATACAATGCTTCCGGCCTGAGTCAGTGAAATCCCGAATCCGTCCGCAATTTCCGGCAGGATACCGATCACAGTATATTCACTGGTACCCAGAAAAAAGCTGAGCATGATCAGGCCTACAACAGCCGGATTAAAAAATCGAGCTTTGGATGATGACATGATAATAAGTCCTCCCTGAAAAAAATAAAGAGTAAGTTTCTGCATCAGAGAAATCATCTTCAATGAAAAATCTTCTTCAATGCGGTAAAAGAATATCACAATTTACACGATGTTTCTTGTTTACAGCTGTCAGATTTTTGTAGTATATTGATATCAGAAAGTGGGGAGGAGAAGAGAAGATGGAAATACCGGTATTTGGAAAAGAACAGTATCCGCTGAACAGAGAGTCCGGACTTTCCTATACGATTTCGGATATTTACAAGCATGTGCCAATACATACTCATAATCATTATGAACTTTTCATCATTTCAGAGGGTACGGCCTATCATATGATCAATGATTCTGTGCAGACAGTAAGGAAGGGGGATCTGTTTTTTATACGTCCCAATGATATGCACAGCTATAACTTTTATCATTCGGAGAATTTCTGCGTCCGGAATCTGGGCTTTTCTACCCAGGTGCTCCGGAATGTTTCCCTGTTTCTGGAGCAGGAGGAAAAGATGGATAAACTGATAAATGGTGAGATGCCTGCCTATGTACATCTGGAAGGGGAAAATTTCCGCAAGGTTCTGGATGCAATGGATACTGCGGGAAAGTTGGTAAACAGTAGCCATCCTCGGCACGCAAGATATCATGCGCAGTGTGTCATTGCACTTCTTCTGGAGGATTATTTCTTTACTTATGATGAAAAGGATCCCTGGAATCAGATGCCTTCCTGGTTGTCAGAGCTTCTCTTAAATATGTCAAAGATTGAAAATCTCCAGGAAGGCTACGAAAAAATGTGCGAGTTGGCTCCCTGCTCTCCAAGCCATCTCTGCAGGCTGCTGAAACAAATCTGTGGGAAAACGCCTACCCAGTATATCAACCAGGAGCGTCTAAAATATGCAGTTTATCTTCTGGCACAGACAGACCGGGAGATCCTGGATATCTGTGAGTGTTGCGGATTTTCCAATGTGAGCCACTTTTATCATCTGTTCCGGGAGCAGTTTGGAGTGTCACCGGCGAAATTCCGGAAGACGATGTGAATGAGATGAGTTGGAAGGGGACAGAACAAAAGCTTTGTCTGAAAGAACACATAAATACAGGAGGAATCAAAAGAATGGATAACGTTTACAGAAGAGATCACGAGATGCCATACATCTCCGATGAGGCGGTTATGGCACAGCAGAAGGGGATAAAAAAAGCCATCCGGGAGTATAATGAAGCAATGCCCTTTGAACCGGAAAAAGGTATGGAGTGTCTGGAGCGTGCAGGAATCAAACATAAGAAAAATGTATATTTTGAGCCGCCGTTCCACTGCGAATACGGAAGCCATATCGAAGTCGGAGAGAATTTTTATGCCAACACTCACTGTGTGATGCTGGATGTAGGAAAGATCACCATAGGGGATAACGTAATGTTTGGACCGAATGTAGGTATTTACACAGCAGGCCATCCCATTCATCCTGTGAGTCGGAATTCTGCATTTGAGTACGGAATTCCGGTTACTATCGGGGATAATGTCTGGATCGGGGGAAGCTGCTGTGTCCTTCCAGGTGTGAAGATCGGAAACAACGTTGTGATCGGTGCAGGAAGCGTGGTGACAAAAGACATTCCGGACAATGTATGTGCAGCCGGGAATCCCTGCCGTGTGATTCGTGAGATCACGGATGCGGACAAGCCGTATTACTTTAAAGATCGTAAGTTTGATGAAGAGGCATGGGCAAAAATAAATGGAAAATAAAAGAGCCCGGCATTTTTACCAGAAAGCTCATCAGCTTGGATGAATTTGTAAAGATCCCGGCGGTGTACCTGGATTATAAGAAATACAGATGGGTGAAGGATCTGACAGTGAAAAGAGAATAGGAACAGGAAAAGAAAACAGCAGAGCTGTATGTCCCGGGATTACAGGGAATATACAATTCTGCTGTTTTATTTTATGAGATTATCTGTTTTCCGCAAGATATTCTTCTGTAAGAGCAACCGCATCTGTGATACACTGTGGGCAGCTGCAGAGAACCTTGCCTGTCTCCACACCTTTTAATTCACGGCAGATACAGGAGCCGTTTTTTTCTTTGAATTTCCCGATATAGGTGCGAAGCTTTTTGTAAGTGTCACCTTTGGAGCCGGAACCTTCTTCAGTGTTTCCGCGGCTGTTGGAAAGTCCGATGATCATAGCCATTCCGGAAAGAGCACCGCACATTTCCATAACACCCATTCCAAGTCCGAAGCCCTCGGCAATACGGAACATCTCGTTTTCATCAATGCCAAATTCCCGGCAGAAAGAACAGGCAACTGCCTGTGCACAGTTGCAGCCGTTTTCATGTAATTTTGTAGCGTGTTCAGCTTTTGTACTCATGATTTCTTATCCTCCTGTTGCTGCTTTTTTTTCGGCGCAATCATTTTGTGACCGGACCAGATAGCCATGATCATACAGATCAGCGCGCCGAAAGAGAAATATTTGTGTGCTTTCATTAGTTTTTTATATCCTGTATAAAAAGAGCCTGTCATGCAGATAAGTGTTCCAAGAGACCAGTACTTATGTGCTTTCATATAAAAATTCTCCTCTCACTGTGTGAAATTGTGCAGTCCTGTTCAGAGTTTTCAGATTGCAAGAAGGTTTTTGACGGCTTCCATATAGATGAGAACTGCTTCTTCCATACCAGATACCAGGATAAACTCATCGGCTCCGTGGATACGGTAATCAATCCCCTCTTTTTCAGGTCCGAAAGCAATGATGTTTTTCAGGGATTTTGCGTAAGTGCCGCCTCCGATGACTACCGGTTTATGTTCAGTGTCACCTGTAACATCTGTGTAGGCTTTATACAGTGCGGTTACGAGAGGAGATTCTTTTGGGAAGAATAATGGTGCGCCAACTTCAACGATCTCAATGCGACCGTTTTTGTCTTCCAGTTTGTCCTCACACATTTTGCGGAGTTCTGTCTCACCAAGTGTTACAGGAACACGGATGTCGATGGTGCAGGAGATCACTCCGTTTTCTGTTTTGACGATTCCGTTGCAGAATGTCAGGTCGCCGTATTCATCTGCAAATTTCAGGCCAATACCAGAACCGTCGCAGGAAGTTCCAAGATGAGAATTATAGAATTCTACAAAATCATCCTCGAATCCGGCTTTTGCAAGGCATTCGAAAGTTACGCCTGCAGCATTGACACCAAGTGCCGGTGTGCTGGCATGGGCAGGAACACCTTTGGCATAAATGGTAAGCTCACCGTTTTCTTCTGTTACTTTGTATTCCTGAAGTTTACTCTGGGACAGTGCTGCTTCCAGTTTTTCTTTCAGGCCGGCATCTGCAGGGATCACAGTTGTGCAGGTGTCGCACATTGCATTTGCAACAAAGCCGCCGTTTGCAGAGATGATGCGGGTATTTTTAGAATAGGCCATCATAAATGCACGACCTTTTTCACCGTGGATACACGGGAAGCTGGCATCCGGTGTGAAACCGCAGGAAAGCTCTTCTGCTACCTGATTGTAGTGTGCCATACATCTGGAACCTGTTTCCTCGTTGCAGCCCATGATCAGGCGGACTCTTTTGTTCAGCCTCACGCCGTGGTCGCGGAGAAGCTTCATGGCATAAAGTGCTTCCAGGATAGGGCCTTTGTCATCAGTGGTCCCACGGCCGTATACATGATCGCCTTCGCGGGTAAGACGGAACGGATCGTAGGTCCAGTCTCCACCTACAGGAACGATATCCAGATGACCGGCGATGCCGACAATCTCATCGCCCTCACCCATTTCGGCATAACCGCAGTAGTTATCCAGGTTTACGGTTTTAAAGCCAAGCTCTTCGGCAATCTTAAGTCCTTCTTCCAGGGCTTTTGCAGGGCCCTCACCGAATGGCTTTCCCTCGGAAGGTGTACCGAGCTGGGAGTCAATGGCAACCAGTCTGCCAAGATTTGTGAGCATTTCTTCTGATAATGCGTGGATTTCCTCTTTAATATCCATATTGATTTCCTCCTGTTTACAGCGTTCCGGAAAGTGACAGGATGGGACGCTGATGTTATGAGCTCTATTATAGCACAGATTGCAATGAACGGTAGAGGAGATTTTTAACTGTTGAAGACGTACCGATCCATTCGGCAGAACCCTTCAGGTCCTTTGGGCATATGCTAAAATCAGAAGTCAAAAAAGGAGTATCTGTATGAAAAATAAAAAATGGATTGCACTGGCAGCTGCAGTTGTGCTGGCAGTGACGGCGTTGCCGATGACAGTCTTTGCAGCAAAGAAAGATAAGGAAGAGGAGAAATTGAGCAAAGTCACTTTAAATGAAGTGGCGCATTCGATTTTCTACGCACCTCAGTATGTTGCGATAGAGGAGGGATATTTTGCTGAGGAAGGTCTGGATTTGACACTGGTGACGGGATTTGGAGCAGATAAAACGATGACTGCTGTAATCTCCGGTGAGGCAGATATCGGATTTATGGGCGCAGAAGCATCTGTCTATGCTTATCAAGAGGGTGCAACTGATCCTGTCGTGAATTTCGCACAGTTAACCCAGCGTGCAGGGAATTTCCTTGTGGCGAGAGAAGAGATGCCTGATTTCAAATGGGAGGATCTGAAAGGGAAGAAGGTTCTTGGCGGTCGTAAGGGTGGCATGCCGGAAATGGTATTTGAATATATTCTGAAGAAAAACGGCATTGATCCGCAAAAGGATCTGACTATTGACCAGAGTATCGATTTCGGTTCCACAGCGGCAGCTTTTACCGGTGATGATTCAGCTGCATATACTGTAGAGTTCGAACCGTCAGCCACGATCCTGGAAAAAGAAGGTGGGGGTTATGTGGTGGCATCTCTTGGAGAAGCATCCGGATATGTGCCTTACACATCCTACAGTGCAAAAGTAAGTTATATGGAAGAAAATCCGGAGATCATCCAGAAATTTACTAATGCACTGCAGAAAGGAATGAACTATGTTCAAATCCATACTCCGGAGGAGATCGCAGAAGTGATCGCACCACAATTCAAGGAAACAGATATTGAAACTATTACTACTATTGTAAAACGCTATTACGACCAGGATACCTGGAAAGAAAATCTTATCTTTGAAAAAGACAGCTTTGAGCTTCTTCAGGATATCCTGGAAGATGCAGGAGAACTGTCTCAGCGGGTGAACTATGAAGATCTGGTTCAGACATCCAGTGCTGAAAAGGCATCAAAAGATAAATAATAAAAGTTTAAAAAAGAAAAGAAATCCCTGTGGATTTATAAAATATCCACAGGGATTTTTAGTATATAAAGCAGAAGAAAAAGGAAGATGATGCAAATATAAGTCACAAAATAGCAGAAAATGTAAAAAAACACACAAAATAGCAGAAAATGTAAAAAAACACAGTCTGAAAATGGCAGAGAATAAA
>NZ_QRNF01000049.1 GCF_003474435.1 Ruminococcus sp. AF46-10NS | reverse complement strand
TTTAGGGAGATTATATTTTTTCATATTCTCCCGAATTTGTTCTTCTGTTAAAAGTCCTGAGAAATTTTGCAGCATTCTTTGTATGCCAACTTCATCATTTTTTATTTCTTCACCTCCGAAGCGAAATATATCATACGTTTGTGACACCATAAACTTTTCTAAAAAGGGGATTTCGTTCTGATCTTCAGGTGATTTTTTTGCCATATTTATCATCTCCCATTATTTTTTTCTATATTTTACCATATTTTTATTATTGCCACTACATTTTAATATAAATATTATATAATTTCAAAAAATAGGAGTTGCCATTCAATGTGCATTCATAGAAAGGCAGCTCCTGCTTGAATCATTTTTATTTAACAACTACTTTTACTTTTTTGCGGATCTTTCCAGATTTCACTGTGATATAGGCTGTTCCCTTTTTCTTTCCAGTGATCACACCACTGGAACTTACCGTTGCGATCTTCTTATTTGAAGAACTGTAGGTAACTTTCTCCTGGGAAGTGATCGGGCTGATGACCGGTTTCAGCGTAAGTTTTTTATTTCTTGCAACGGTCACGCTTGATTTCAGTCCGGTGATCTTTGTTGTTCTTACCGTTGTTTTTTGCACAGTAACGGAAATGACCTGTTTCTTGCCGCTGGCCAGTGTAATGGTCACTTTGATTATTATTTGAATTCCAGCCCTCAGCCTTTTCATTGACAGATGGCTAATTTGGGCTTAACAATTATTGAGCATCCCTTAACTGATCTACAATGCTGCATTTCGCTGCGTTATCATACATCATACAGGGAATCAGCCACCCAAGCAGAAGAAATACCGGAATTGTCAGCAGGACAGGCAGAACGGTGAACCGATACTCAAAGAACCAGAACATACTGCCCAGCATTTTCCCCGCAAGAGGTCCCACCGCCAGTGAAAGCACAAAGGCCGCCGCTACGGAAGACATTGCGTAAAACAACCCCTCGTAGATCAGCATGGTTTTGAGCTGCCGGGGCGTCATTCCTACAGCCTGAAGCACCGCAAATTCCCGGCGGCGGGAAAGAATACCGGTCATCATGGCGTTGAAGAAATTTAAGAGTCCCACCAGCCCAATGATAGCACAGAGGATACCACCGATCAGAAGGAACATCTGCCGGAACTGAGCAAACTCAGAGCGAACCGTGGCTTTGCTTTCATACATCAAGGGCGAAAACTCACCGGCCGTGAGCTTTGACAGATATTGCTCTGCTTCGGCCTCGTCAGCTTCGTCCGCTGTGTCGAACAGGTAGAGCATCGGAACGACTGCACCACCGCTGTCCCTCTGTGCGGTGTCCACAGGCAAAACTGCGTTATATCCAATACCACCATAACGATAACCCATGGAGTTCGGAAGTTCTACCAAGGCGCAGACCGTGTACTCTACATCTCTGGCCCCATACAATTTTGCCTGAATGTACTCCTCCGGTGTGTCTTCGTTGCACAGTTCCCCGGTGCGGCTGTCGATATATTTCACATCATCCGCATAGGTAGCCGTGATCGTGTCTCCCACCTTGGGGTAGTATTCAGGATTGGGCAGATTGCCGTAATCATCCAAAGAAACCGCAATGGCAATGGCGTTATTGTCCGGCTCCAGCATAGGAGAAATATCTCCGTCGAACACTTGCAGCTTGTCAAACAGACTGTTATCCAGAGCCTCGATTCTGGTATCTCCCATCGCCATATTGCCCCGGTGCTCCAGACGGCTCATATGGCTGTCCAACTGCTCGACGCTTTCGTACCTTGCATAGTCTTGCCGCAGAGCATCTTCCGTCATCCACAGGTATGCATTTTTTCGCACAGCATATCCCGTGCCGGAAAGACTGGCCTTTGTGTTTGCTGCGATCTCCTCGATCTGTTCTGGCGTGATGAATTCATCTGCCGGGTTGTAACGGAAATAGTCGGGAGTGCTGACGATAAAATCGGCGCAGGTCATGGAGGATACATACTTCTCCATGCTGAAGCCTCCCACAAAGGCACACAGCGCATTGAACAGTGTCACTGACAGTGCCAGAGACAACACCACCAGCACCGTCTTTTTCTTATTTCGTCCCAGATTGGCAAAGGCCATCTGATGGAGCTTGGCTCCCCGGGTGCTGCGCTGTTTTTTCTTAGTCTGCATCACATCCGTATATTTGGTAGCCTCCACCGGAGAGACCTTGGCTGCCATTTTTCCAGGCTTGGAACAGGACAGGAGCACCGTCAACAGGGCAAACAGCATGGAACCAAGGAAGATCACAGGCGAAGTGCTGATGGTGGTGATGCCTGCATCCAACTGGGTGGAGCACAAGACAACAGGTACCAGAACAGTGCCGATGCCGTAGCCCAGCAGCAGCCCCGTTGGAATGCCGATCAGACAAAGCAGAAGTGCCTGCTGGCGAATGATGCGTTTGAGCTGCCGGGGCGTTGTGCCAATGGTTTTCAGAAGTCCGTAAAACCGGATATCTCCTGCAACAGAGATCTGGAAAATGTTATAGATGATAAGATACCCCGTGAAAATCACCAGCAGCAAAAAAGCTGCTATGGCGACCATCAGCTCTGGATCGAGCTGTGACTCCAGCTGGGATGAGGTATATCCCCAGTTGACGCCGATCCGGACGCTGTTGGGATCGGTATAGCTGTCCCATGTGTAGCCAAGATCAGTATCCACCTGCTCCATCTGCCCTTGAATATTTGTGCTGGAGGCCAGCATGACATTCAAATCGGTGCGGAAAGGCTGTAACCCTGTTTTCACTGCCTGCGCTTCGATGTCATCTGCGTAATCACGGCTGATGTTGATGTAGTGAACAGGCATTAGTTCATCATATTCCCAATAACCCACCAGCGTAAAGGTATCTGTTACAGTAAAGGCGGTTTGATCCTTGTCCGTGATGGAATAGGAAACCGTGACCTCGCCGCCCAGCTCCGGCGTCACGCCAAGCAGCTGCAACGCTGCCGTATCCATGGCTACTTCTTTGCCGCTTTCGGGCATCCGCCCGGTAGTAGGGGTGGCATAGCTCCATTTGGTGCAGTTGGCATCCATGCAGCTGATCTCTGCAGGCGTTTTGGAAAAGACACCATCCACAGTGATGCCGATCACCTTCCGTGCCCCCGCAGCCTTCACCTTTGGATGAGCAGCGATACGTTCCGCCTGCTCGGGGGAAACATCTTTAAAGGTACCATGTGCATAGCCACCTACCTGCCGAAACTGGTAGGTTTCATAACTGGCGTTCAACGACAAGACAATGGTGAACATGGACGTAAATAGCATCGTTGTCAGCGCAATGGCAAAAATGGCGATCAGATTGCGGCGGCGGTTCGCATAAAGGGATTTTAAGCTGAGCTTTCGAATACATTTTCTGTTTTTGACATTCATCGTAGCCACCTCCCGTTAGTTCTGGGAGACGATCCGACCATCTTCGATACGGATAATGCGGTCTGCCATCTGCGCAATTTCTTCGTTGTGAGTGATCATTACGATTGTCTGGGCGAACTTTTGACTGGTGACTTTCAAAAGGCTCAATACATCCTGGCTGGTTTTGGAATCCAGATTGCCGGTGGGTTCATCTGCCAGAATGATAGCGGGTGCTGCCGCCAGCGCTCGGGCAATGGCTACTCGCTGCTGTTGACCGCCTGAGAGCTGATTGGGCAGGGCATCCAGACGGTCGCTCAGTCCAAGCGTCTGCACGATCTGCTGCACAAAAGCCTTGTTTACCTTTCCGCCATCCAGTTCAGTGGGTAGAATGATATTTTCATATACATTCAGCACCGGAACAAGATTGTAGCTCTGAAATACAAAGCCGATTTTCCTGCGGCGGAAGATGGTCAGTGCTTCCTCCTTCAGGGAGAAAATATCCTGTCCGTCCACCATGACCGTGCCGCTTGTAGGGCGATCCAACCCGCCCAGCATATGCAACAGCGTGGATTTTCCGGATCCGGATGTGCCGACAATTGCAACAAACTCTCCCTTCTTCACACTTAAATCAACTCCATCCAACGCATGAACGGCGTTATTACCGGAGCCATAAATCTTTTTCAGGTCTTTTGCCTGTAAAACCTCCATAAACAAGTACCTCCATGAAAAAATCTGTATGTATGAAAGGAAACGATCCTTTGATACATACAGATTATCGCATAGGATTCTTTCCACATTCTTTCCGGCGGAAAATGAAATCTAACAATTTTGATAGAATTATTGTTATTTCGGCAGAAATATGGAAAACGTACTTCCTTTTCCCGGAACGGAAGCAACCTTGATATAACCGCCCTCACCGGATATAATCTGTCGGGCAAGGTATAAGCCGATGCCAACCCCTTCTTGTTCCTGAACAGCATTTGAACGATAAAAACGGGAAAATATCTTTGCCTGCTCGTTTTCCGGGATACCTGAACCGGTATCCGATATATCGATCCTTGTAAACATTTCGTAACTTACGGTAGAAATCGTGATTGTTCCATGCTCCGTATATTTGATGGCATTGTCTACAATATTAGCCAGTGCTTCCGCTGTCCATTTGAAGTCAAATGTAGCGGAAATATCTGTATCGTACAGATATATGGATAATCCTTTTCCAGAAGCCTTGGCGGCATATTGTTCTACTACGCTTTCAAGCAGCGGCTGAAGTGATGCTTGCTGAGGGGAAAGTGAAATGATCCCATTTTCCAGTCTGGAAAGTTTTACAAGAGAATCAATCAGAAATCGTAGCTTTTCCGATTGTTTGTACAGTGCCTCCACGTTTTCCTTTGCCGATGCAGACAGAGTTTCCTCCATCAAAAGCTCGCTGTATAACAGCAGGTTTGCAATCGGCGTTTTCGTCTGGTGGGAAATGTCCGCAATCAAGGATTTGATTTTGTCTTTTTCCTGTGCCATATTTCGAGAAGATGCTTCTGCGGCAGAAAGATAGTGTGCAAACTTTGTTTCCAAAGCAGACAGCTGGCTTTCATCAAAAGTGATTTCAGAAAAAGAACCGGTCATGGCAACGTCCAACATCCTTTCGATTTCTTCCATCGTTTTTCTGACCTTTCTCCGCTCCCATAATACAACAGCTACCGCCGCCAGAGAACACAGCAGTATGATCACGATGCCGCTTTCATTCATCTTTTGTCACCCAGCTATAACCGATTCCATAGATGGTTTTAATGTATTTCTGTGCCCCAAGCTTATCCCTCAAACGCTTGATCGTAACAGACAAAGCATTTTCATCCACATATTCTGCACCATCTGTCCAGATCCTGTCTATAAGGTTTCCACGCGTCATGGTCTGACCGCGGTTTTCAACAAGCAGACGCAGTAATTTTTGCTCTGTTTTACTCAACTCTACTTTTGAATCTCCCACATAAAAGGTCATTGCTTCAAAGTCAAAGTGAAATAGATCAATATGGATCGGTACATTTTTATGGCTTGACGTTTGCTTTCGCAGTTGGGTATTCACCCTTGCCCGCAAAACCGAAAGAGAAAAGGGCTTGGTAATGTAATCATCAGCGCCCCTCTCCAGTCCGTCCACGATGTCCAGATCGGTATCATTGGCAGTCAGCAGAATAACAGGAATCCCGGGTGTGGTTTCCTTGACCTCCCGTAGCAATTCAAGCCCACTGCCATCCGGCAGATTGATATCTAACAGGATCAGGGATACACCGCTGCAAAGCAGCTGCTCCTTCGCCGTTTTCAGGTCTTGGCAGGAAATAATCTTCCGATCATCTACTTTCAGTGCTTTGCATAAACCTTGATTCAAACCAATATCATCTTCAACAATCAATAATTGCTCCATATATCTCACTCCCTCGTTACTCAAAGGTATTCGGCAAAGTTAATAACAAGACACAAAAATAACCGCCTCAGTCTAGCAAACTGAACGGTTATTTTCAATCAATTAAGTATGTGGACTAACCGTCTATCGGCAGCACACTTTTTCTATAATCATATTAGCACGCATATGTGACAATGTCAAAAAATTTCTTCATTCTCTTGGTTATTAATCTCCTTGATCAGCTGTACTGCCTTCTCTGTATCATCGGTTTTCACGAATATATCCACGCCATATATTCCAAATCCGGGTGCCCCATGCATTGCAACATTCGCACCTGCTTCCTGGGAAAAAGCTTCTATTTCACTTTGCTTTAACATTTCTACGAGCTGTTCTGTCTCTACTATATTCTGTGCATTATAAATCTTTGTCCATTCTGTCTTAGATTGGGAAGTTTCTTTTCTCTCCTGAACATTTGGTGAATTCTGATTTCTTTTTCGATTAATAAATGCTAAGGTCCTAAGAATAATAAATGACACAATAGTAATACCTATCAGAAATCCCAATGCCAATCGTGTTATCTGTGTTTCTGTAGCTCCCATTCTAAATAAACATGTACCATAGATGACTGTAAAAATTCCTGCACATATTACACTGGTGAGAAAATTCCGCCATATAGCAGCACTTTTTGGCAGGCATTTATCCCATATTCCATTATACACCATAATAGCTACATATAGGATTCCTCCTACTAAGACAGTTACTATCTCTCCCAAAACCAAACGAGTATCCACCATTAATAGCATCTGAATAATAATCGCTAACACACCAATCACAAACATTGATGCAAATGCAAGATTTCCAGCCTTTAATGCTTTTTGTTTCACCCATTCTTCATACACCGCAACTTTGTCCAGTGTTTCTTTCATATCTTTATTCATAGTCTGGCTCCTTTCTCCATCCAGGAGCTCTCTCATCTCAACATCGTAATATTCAGCAAGTTGAACAAGTACACTGAGATCTGGCATATTTATTCCCGTTTCCCTTAATTAAAGATATTGTTGTGTAAAAAAGAAAGGTCAGTCGATTTTGCGATGAAGCGGTAGTAGATTTCTACTTCCTGTTCACGGCTTCCGTCCTCGCCCTTGACAGCTTCGTGGACGGTTATTTTTTCAATTAGAGTGTTCAGAAGTTCGGCGGTCAGCTCCACAGGGTTGACATACTGTTTCATTAGGGCAATCCACTTTTCAGCATCCGCTGCGGTCTGTACGGCGGCTTCCATCGTTTCGTGAAGCTGTCTTATTTTTGTTTCAAGCTCCTTTTGCTCGTTCTGGTACTTCTCGGACAGCATATTGAAGTTATACTCGGTTATGCGTCCGGCAGACCAGTCCTCATACATTTTAGCAAACAGCCCGTCAACCTCGGCTTTACGCTTCTCTGCCTTTTTCAGCTCCGCAGCCTGCTTTTTCTTTGCAGAGTTTCTTTCCCTGTCGCTGGCATTGAGCAGGCGTTTCAGTAGCTTGTCCTCGTCTTTCTGTGCCAGCATAGACCAGTATTGCAGTCTTGCAAGTACATAGGCATACAGTACATCATAGCGGATATAGTGCATGGAACACTGGCGTAATCCCTGTCCGTTTTTGCTGCAATGGTAGTACCCGTATGGGTTTTTGTTCTGCTTGTTTTCCCCATAGGCTAAAGACCATCCGCAGTCTGCACATTTTATCAACCTGCGAAAATCTGTGTCGTACCGTTTCTGCGTTTCCTGCGTCTGCTTGCAATCAGCTCCTGAACTTTTTGGAACACTTCTTCGGAAATGATGGCTTCGTGGGTATTTTCCACACGATACCATTCTTCCTGCGGCTTCCGCACCTTTTTCTTGTTCTTGAATGAAATGTTGCTCTGCTTGTTGTGAACGCTGTGACCGATGTAGGTTTCCTCTTTCAAAATGCTCTTGACCTGTGCAATCGTCCACGCATAGGCTTTTTCTGCGGGCGCACCGGCGTAGATATTAGCGAAAGTCCCGTATCTTTCATAGTTCAGCCAGCCGGGGGTAGGTACTTTTTCTTCCACCAGAATCCGTGTAATGCTGGCGGCACCCCTCCCGTGTACTGCAAGGTCAAAAATCTTCTCTACAATCCAGCGTGTTTCCGGGTCGATCAGAAGATGACCTTTTTTGTCCGGGTCTTTTACATACCCCAGCGGTGCATAGGCTCCATAGTGTGCGCCATTGGCAAATCTTGTGCGCATGGCAGCCTTGACCTTTTTGCTGGTCTGTCGGGCGTGCATTTCATTCAGGATGTTTAAGAATGGGGCAAGCTCGCTTTCTCCGTTGATGGTGTCCACATTGTCATTGATGGCAATGTAGCGTACTCCCTTGCTGGGGAAATAGATTTCCGTGTACTGACCGGTCAGGATATAGTTTCTTCCCAGACGGGATAAGTCCTTTGTGACAACGCAGTTGATTTTCCCGTCCTCGATGTCATCAATCATCCTTTGGAAACTTGGACGCTCGAAATTTGTCCCGCTCCATCCGTCGTCAATGTACTCGTCTACAACAGTCAGCCCATGCTCTGCGGCATACTGCCTAAGCATCATGCGCTGGGTCTGGATACTGCCGCTTTCCCCCTGTAATTCATCGTCACGGCTCAATCTCAAATATAGTGCAGTGTTATAAATCGTTGTATTGTATGGTTGTTTCACGGTTAAAAATCCTCCTTCTAAAAGAAACAACCCACGCTTATACAATACTCGCTGGTACAAGTATATCATAAGCGTGGGCTGATTGACAGTCGTTATTCCGTATTTTTTCAGGAAGCGGCGGCAGCGTGCTGGATCACATCTTCCAGTAGGCTGTCAAGCGGCTTCCCATCCTGTGCGAAATGCTCCGATACCTTGATACGGACTTTCCCCATGACAAAATACTGGGTGCCGTCTTTTTCGGTAAGCAGGGTGCCGCTGTTTTCGTTGTTGCTCTCGTTTTTGTTTTTTGCCATAGGCAGTTACCTCCATAAATGAAATATGCCCGACAAGGGAATGTCAGGCAGGTGTACAGCCGCAGACTGTCTCCGTGTCAACCAAACCGTGTCAACCGGCAGAAAAGACTTTGAAAACAATCCATAGGCGCTCTATTATTACTTTTTACTTTTTCTTTGATTTCTTGGTTGACATGGTTGACAAAGGAGAGAAATGCCCCAAATATCAGGCTTTTCTCCGTCAACTGGCTGTCAACCAAAGCGTCAACCAAACTGTCAACCGGTGGCTTTTCAGAATGGCAGTTCCATTTGCCGGGCTTCTTCTTCCGTGATTTCCTGAAAACCGTCCCCCTCCGGCGGGTCTTGGTTGACACGCTCCCAGCCTTTTTGAGAACCGTATTTCTTATACCGCTTCGGGCTTTTGTAGGCTGCCCAGCCCTGTATGATGCCGCCCGCAATGCCGGTATTCATAATCTCGCAGATTGCCCGTGTCTCCCAGTCTGCCGGGGAATTTAAGTTCCCCAGCGCTTCCTCATAAAGCTGCTTGGAGCATACCCTGTCACCGGTGTAGTCCTCCAAATAGGCGTAGATCATGCCAGCCTGTGTGTCCTCCTGCATGAAGTCCTGCTGATGGGCGTTCAGGTATCGGTTCATTTCTATGCTGAATGACAGCTTATACTTCCCACTGCGGTAAACCGTCATGGCTTCCGCCCACATCTGTTCGATATACGCCCTCGCCGCCGCTTCATCGTCCAGTATGTGAACCTCCGCCCGTTCCGGGTACACCGTCACGGGGAGAAAGCGCCGGTTGCCGGTGCGGTCACGGGGCAAAAAGTCCTGCCGGTTGGTCGTCCCTCCAAATACACATTGCCGCAGCCGGTCTGCCGGATGTGTCTCATACGGCACTTTGTATGTTTCTTTCTGGCGGCTTAAGAATGACTTGATTTCCTCAATACTCTTGGCGTTGGCTGTGGCGATCATCTCCGACATCTCGATAATCCAATGCCCTTGAAGCTTGCGGTACACATTTTCATCGTCCAGCTTCTTCAAATCGTCTGAAAACCATTCGTCCCTGCCTGCCAGCAGCCGGAAAAAGGTAGATTTCCCGGCTCCCTGACCACCAACCAGACAGAGCATGACCTCAAACTTGCTCCCCGGTCTGAATACCCGCCGGATGGCTCCCATCAGGAACAGTTTCAAGGCTTCATAAGTGTATTCGTCCGTATCGGCTCCCAGAAAGTGATGCAGGGCGTAACGGATGCGCTCTGTGCCGTCCCATTGCAGGTTGTTCAGGTAATCCCTGACCGGATGGTAGCGGTTTTCATTGGCAACAATCTTGATGGCGCTCTGCACCTTTTTCTCGCTGGTAAGCCCGTAGTTTTCTTCCAGATACAAAAGCAGGTAGTTCATGTCCATGTCGGTCAGAGTGGCACTGGTGCGCTCCCAGCCCAACGGCTTCACAATGTCAATCTGCTCCGTCAAAAGGTTCAGGCGCAGCGCCCCACGAAACAGCGGGTCACGCTGGAACACCGTCAGGCAGTTTCGGATGCTGTTCTTCACGCCGCCTTTCTGCGTCCCCTCTAACGTCTCCCGGATTTCTGCCGGTGTCTGCGCTGGCTCTATTGTATCCATCGTCCTTTTGACCGCTTCCTGCGTTTCCGGCGGCAAGCTCTGAAATTCGCTGTTCAAGCCGCAGCACCTCCTTTCCCTGTGCGGCGATCAATGCCGCTTTTTCTTCTATTTCTCCGTATAACAAAATATCCAAAAGGTATTCTGTGTAGCTTATCCTCTGCAACGCTTCCACAAAAAGAGGATGCCAGATGGCATCCTGCGGCTGTGGGGCGTATGCTGTTTTCCAATGCTCCAGCAGGCGCAGATAATCGCATAGCACCCGGAAACAATACCGTTCCGTTTCCTGAAATCTCTGCTCCGCTGATTTTTGTCGGGGCTGTGACCTGTTGTTACGCTTCCTATCTGGTGGCGCATTGCCGGATTTCTCATAGGAAACGCCGAAGTCCTCCGCAAGCCTGACCGCAGCTTCCCGCTTCCCCAATCCATGCAGCAAAGCGGCAAAGTCGATCACATCCCCGGAAGCCCTGCAGCCGAAGCAATAAAAGCGGCTGTCCACTTTCATGCTGGGCGTGCGGTCATTGTGGAATGGACAGCAGACCATGCCGTTTCTCCCCACCCGGATTCCATAGAATGAAGCAGCCTGCCGGGTGGTAACAGACTGTTTCACCGCTTCAAATACATTCAAATGCTCCCTCCATAAAAATACCGATAGCGGTAAAGCTGCCGATTATATCATAGCTCCATCTCATGTTTCTTTCTCTGTACTTCCTGTGGCTGCTCCCTCCGGCGCAGTGCGGTATCTACGGCGTTCTGCACCTGCCGCAGCCGTATGACTTCCTCCCGGAGTGGCTTGTGCTGCGGAGACAGTTCGGCATACTCTGTTTTTAACTGTGCATATTCCTGTTTCCATGCTTTCAGGGCAATAGGTTTTCCGTCCAGTTTTTCTTTCAGAATACGGCGGGCGGCATAAAACAGCCGTAACTCCGCATCGTGGGATGTTTCAAATTTCTCCCTCTGTTTCTTAAACTTGATATTGTTCAATTCCGTATGGACAGGTTTTAGCCGCTGGTAATTCTCGCCCTCCCGTATCAATTCCTGCAATTCCTTTATCCGGGCAGATTTCTTTTTCATGGATCCGCTTAATGCTTCAAATTCTTCACTGACAGAGGAAAGACGCTCCTGCAAATCCTCTAATGTGAGCAGCTTGTTTTCCGTCAGATAATTGACGGCTTCGGCAAACTGCTTTAAGTTTCCGGTTCTGGCTTTATTGCTCCATGCCCCTGCGTTGCGCTGGTTGTAATAAGCGATCAGCAGGTCGGCAAGGTTCGGTGTCTGTGGTTTGGAAAGTTCTTCTTTTACCTCTGCCATCCAGACAAACAGGGCTTTGATCTTCTTCCTCACATCCTGCATGAGCCGGTTGGTGGCTTTAATCCAGCGGTTCAGTTCCCCTTTCTCGGTGCGGATGCCCTTTGCTTCCATCTGCCGGACATTAGCTCCCTCGTGGACAGTAGGTATCAGGTCAAGCCCCTGCCGCACATAGGAACGGTGGTCGATACGCACATCCAGTCCTTTTTCCTCAAATTTTGTATTAACGGCAGCCGCCCACTGCTCCCGCCAGTGTTCCAGTGTTTCCGGCTCGTGCCAGTCTGTTGTGTGGACAGCATTAAACATATAATCGCCATTTTTATCCCGGATTCGGTTTCCATCTTCATCAAGAAGATATTCCCGCCGCTGTTTTTGTCCCCATGTGCCATCCGGGTTCAAAGGGCGCATTGTTGTCATCACATGGAAATGCGGGTTTGGGATACCGCCGTTCTCTTTCTCCGGACTGTGAAAAGCAAGATCGGCAATCATGCCTTTTGCCACAAACTGCTCCTGCACGAACTTCCTCGCCAGCTCCATGTTTTCTTCCAGCGTCAATTCATTCTGCATGGCAATATCAAATGAATAGGCAAGCTGTGCTTTTGGATGTTTCTCGCAGTTCTCCACAGCATTCCAGAGGGTCGCCCGGTCAAGATATATTTCCGGCGCATGGGGCGGCAGCATGATTTCCGAAGCGATCACGCCGCCCTTTTTGGTGTAGTCGCTGACTTCTCCATAGTAGCTGCTGTAAAGACGCTCCCCGGCTCGGTAGGCTGCGCTGGCAATGGCGCTCTGACCGGCGCTGCGCTTTATCTGTGCGATTGAAAAATGATAAAGTGCTATCCTTAGTCACCGCCTTTCTCCTGCCCGGAAATACGGGCGTGGTTTTCTGCGGCAGACCGGATGAAAGGCTCCGCCTGCGGCAGATTCAAAATGCTTTCCATGAGGGAATAAAATTCCGGTTCGGTCAGCTCCTTTGTCTGTGGCACAATGCTCTCAACGGCTGCCCCACGGGTAATCAGCCGGTGCGTCCTCTGTTTCCAGGAACCGCTTTCCAGATACGCCTGCCGGTTTTTCAAACGCTGCATTTTCCGTTTTTCCCGTTCCAGCAGGACAGTGGTTTTTTCATATTCCTGCTTTAACTGTTCCAAAGATTTTTCCATGTTCTCACATCCTTTGCTTATAAGATAAAGAAAGACCATCCGCAGACAGTCTGTGTCAGTGCTTCTATAAAACCCGATGAAAAGGGAAAACCACAGAGCGGATTTCCCTTTTCGGCGGGTACACAGGGGATAGCCGCTTTAGCGGCGCAAGGGGGTGTAGCCACCTTGTCGGAGCGAAGCGAACGCAGACCTCGGATTGCTGATTTTATCAGCGGCAGAGGTAGCTCCGCAGGACGCACGATACATGGTCTTTAGACTATGTATAGAAGTGCGCCCTTAGTTCCTAAGGGATTTTGCCGTTTCCGGCAGTCTTGTCCTTTTTCTTGGAACGCTTGGAAAGATACTTCGGGCAGTCAACCACAACCGCCCGGAAGCTCTGTTTACATTCGTGCTGGCATTTCCGGCACAGTTCGTTGTAAGTGATACGGCTGCGGTCATTTAAGAAGAAAGACCATTCCAGCCGTCGCTTGTTGCTCATTCTTGCCATAACCGGCTCCTTTCTCCGTTTCTATCTGATGTACGCAGATAGGCTGTTTTGGTGTAGCGTCTCGGTATCATTTTTAAGTTTTTTCCCTCTGTATGCCCCTTTGGAAAGTGCGGCAGTATTGCAGTCAGGGAATGATACCTCACGCTTATTTGTCACTTCCCGGTACGGTTTCGGAGCCTTTTGCCATCCATTCAAAGAAAGCAATCTTGCTGACCTTGATAAGCCTGCCCCTGCGGAACGCCGGAAAGCCGGGGGTGTGTACCAGCTCATAGGCGCTCGCTCTTGAAATTCCCATAATCCGCTGGATGTCCGCCACATCCAGAACCAGCGGTAAATCCTCGTAGCTGTTCAATCTCTTTTTATCGTTCATTCTGTTCCTCCCATAAATCAAATAGGTTAAAATGCTTCCTGTTGCCGTTCTCCCCAAAATCCGTTTTCCTGCCCCATTCCTGCGGTGTTTCCCTGCATTGGTGCGCCGGATGCGTCACTTCTCCTGCCGGTCATATCCTTTTTGGACGGTCATTCACTTGTCAAAGTACTGTTTGGTACGAAATTACCAACTGCAATCATCATAGCGGACTATCCTTGACAAAACAATGTTTCTGCGATACCATGAGTGTAACAGATATAACCGGATTATATAATTACCATAAACAAAGGCAGGGGATAGGGATGGAGAATCAGTTTATACGGCATGAGCCATGTTTTGAGAGGATTTTGTTTGTCCTGACGCTGGACAGGAAGAAAATGAAAGAGCGGATTTTGATTGGGGAAGAACAGCAGATCCGCTTCCGGCTGAACGGGAGCCAAAACGCAGAGGTGCTTTGTGATATGACACGCCCACTGGGAACTTTTTTGATAAACTTTGAGCATGACACGGACAGAGATTGGAACTTATATGGGCTTTCTCCACTGCGGCAAGCCCTCCACTCCAACCGATGGAAACAGCCGGAGCTGGAGCAGGCGGCAAGCGAATTTCTCTGGGGAAAATATCTTAGCAATGACCCTCTGAAAATGTATGTGGCGTTCCGTATCTGGAACAGCTATCTGCTTGCCAGAGAACCCCGTGACCGTAACGCTGCCTGTGACCGCTTCATGGATAAAATGAGCAGCCTGACCGGGGTATTCCATAACGAAGCCATGAGCTTTGACAGGGAGACAGGAAAACCGAAACATTTTCAAGCTGGCAGCCTTTATTTCAAAGGCGCACCGTCAGAAGATACCCGGCTTGACCTCTGGTTCCCGGACAACCGGCGCACAGAAGAATGTGTGTCTGCCTATGCGTCCCTCTACCCGTTGATTACCTATTATCTGAACAGGCTGAATGACTGGGGGCTTTGCTTCCGACAGTGCAAGGTCTGTGGGAAATATTTTCTGGCAAAGAGCCAGCGGTATGAGCTGTGCAGCGATAAGTGCCGCAAAGCACAGGCGCTTCAAAACAAGCGGGAATTTGACGAGAGGGCAAGAGAAAATAACTATGACCTGCTTTATAAAAATGAATGCCAGAACTGGCGCAACAAAATAAACCGGGTAAAAAATACCGCAGGCTTTCCGGCTGACCGTCTGGAAAAAATACAGGCTGCCTTTGCCGACTTTAAGAAAGAAGCATTACAGAGAAAAAAGGCTGTAAAAACAGGAACAGCCAGCCCGAAAGAATTTACGGACTGGCTGTATCAACAGAGTGATATTATTTTGAAATTAACTACCTTTTAAGTGATGTCTATACAAAAGATCATTCCTCCCTTATGGCAGACAAGATGCTTGTTTTCTTCAACTCGGATTTTGCGTATGCAGTGAAAATCAAATATATAACTGCTAAAACAACGACTAACGCCAGTAGAAACAGCCACGGCAATACCAACGTAATGCAATGGTTTACCGCATCCAATCGTCTACAAACAATTACACTTAAAATGCTTCCAAATACAAGAGCTATTACCAACGAACCTCCGAGGTAAATTCCAATCTCACGACTCAACATAGCTTTTAGCTGCTTCTGCGTTGCCCCAACAGCTTCCAGCAGACCAAATTCCCGTTTTCTGTTCTGAAAATCGACCATCAGCATATTCATAAGACTGATGCTTCCAAATGTAAACAGGATCGCCGCTGCCATATATAGTGCCTTTATCGACGAACTATACCGATACTGAATGTTTTTAATTGTCTGTTCAATCGTATTAACCGATATTTTACCGCTCTGCTCTGCAATTTCTTGAACCGCGCTTAGAACTTCATCAAAATGATTGGGAGTGATCTTGAGCGCCAAGATGCCAGTCTGATCTGTTATACCTGTCAGATTCTTTGCCATATCGTATGTCATCATAAAATACGGACTGCCTGGAACAACCGGATTGCGTTCCATCAAATCGGTCGGGTCATAGGTGCCTGCAACAACTGCGTTGATATTAAACGTGCTGCCATCGGGAGAACGCCCTTCCAACTGCAAGGTGTCGCCAACGCTCGCAATATTCTCTGCAACCAATATTCCGTTTCTTTCGGTCATATCATCGTAATCTGCCGTTCCAGACGATAAAACCGCTTGCTTTTCTGCCAGTTGTTCACGGTTCAGTGTCGGGAAATCATTCATGATACTTGTGAGAGAACCACTCCCGCCGGGGAAGGTAATGGACATATGGACGCAGTTAAATGCAGTTATTTTTTCTACTCCGGCAATGTTTTCCAAGTCATGCCGTAGTGTCTGGCTTTCAAGCGGGTTTTCTTCCAGTTGCAGCTTTGAACTTCCGTATGGCTCAGATTCTTTATCAAACGAACTGCCGACTTGATTTTTCACCTGCAAAAGAATACTGCCAGCAGGATAGTGTTTGAAAGTTGCCTGTTTTTCCGGATCAATAGAGCCTGCAACCGTAGATGCGCCCAGCAAAAGCGCACCGCTTACGCCCAGCATCACAAGCGTCAAAATAGCTTTTTGCCTGTTACGCTGGATATTGATTCTTGCGAGATTGTGGGGTGACAGATTGCGATGCAGCTTTGAACTGGCTTTTGCTTTCCCTGAATAAGCGAGGTATCTTGCACCCTCAATGGGAGAAGTATTCATTGCAACTCGAACTGGCTTGAAAATCGCAATATTCACCATTACAACACCTACTATGGCAATCAGCACCGCATAGATGGCAACCGTTTTGATTTGAAATCCCTTCGGATACACAATAAATCCAATCAACAAGCCAGCAATTAGTCCAAGAGGAATACCAGTAAAAGCATACCGGAGTCCTTCTTTTCTCACCATCCGTTTAATTTGCTTTTTTGTCATTCCGATTGTCCGTAGCTGACCAAACATCTGCACGTTCTTCGCAATCTTCGTGTAAAAGACCCCATACACAATCGTTGCAGCCAGCACCGCAGTCAATGCAGCCAGCAGAGGGATTGGGAGCTGGATGCCAGATTGAACAGCTCCGGTCATAACAGCAGAATACTCCGTGAGATATACCTGATCTTCCACAATGCCTGTGTTTTCAATGACTTTATCCGTAAAATCAAGAAGGGTTTCCGAGCGAATGGCATCTGTATTCAGCCGCGTATATGCTGTTACTTGAAGATGATTCATTAAGCTCATGGCAAGTTCTTTGCTCAGATAGACGAAATAACCATCACTCTTGCTGCTTTCGCTCAAAATGCCGGAAAGCGTGTATTCTGCCTCATGCCCCGTGCCGGTTACATCAAAAGTAATGGTGTCACCGGGGTGATATGACTTCCCCAAAAAATCAATATAATTCTGTGGGAGCATGATCTCATTTGCCTTTTGCGGTGCTCTGCCCTGCAAAGATTTTTCTTCCTGATGCGTAAAATAATCTTCGCTTCCATAAGCGACCGTAATTGTTTTATTGCCTGAATAAAAAAGTCCGATTGCAGCATATTCGCCAATCCATTGAACATCTTTGTTTTGACGTAAACCGGATAACTGGTCATCTGTTATTCCCAGAATTGCAACCTGCGCTTTACTGCGCTGTGTATTCTTAAATTCTTCCTGCGCGCCTGCGGATATTAGAACGATTGAAAAAATCATGCAGACAGAAAGGGCAATCGTGAGAAGCAGAAAGGCTTTGCTTCGTTTGTCTGTTTTCATGCTCCGATTTGCCAGCTTTTTTATGATAGCGCTGGTATCATTTTCAAAAGGCCATGTCATAGCTTTCCACCTCCTTATTCCACAATCTTTCCATCCTCAATGCGGACAATCCGATCTGCAAGACGGGCTATGTCGTTGTTGTGGGTAATCATCACGACAGTTTGCCGGAACTCCGCACTGGTACGCTTGATAAGTCCCAGCACCTCGGCGCTGGTCTTGCTGTCAAGGTTGCCGGTCGGCTCGTCAGCCAGTACAATAGCCGGTTTGGTAATCAGGGCGCGGGCAATCGCCACACGCTGCTGCTGTCCGCCGGAGAGATTGTTCGGCATATTTTTCAGTTTATCTTCCAGCCCCAACAAGTGAACGATCTCGTCCAAAAACTTCTGATCCACCGTGTCCCCGTCCAGCTCCACCGGCAGGACGATGTTCTCATACACATTCAGGATGGGAACAAGGTTATAGTTCTGAAAGATAAAGCCGATGTTGCGGCGGCGGAAGATAGTAAGCTGTTCATCGTTCATTTTCGACAGTTCTTTGTCCCGGACAATCACATTGCCGGAAGTGGGTGTGTCCAGCCCTCCCATCATGTGAAGTAAGGTGGATTTGCCGCTGCCAGATGTTCCCACAATAGCCACAAACTCGCCGTCCTCCACGGAGAAGTTCACACCGTCAAGGGCGTGGGTAATGTTCGGCTTTGTGCCATAATACTTTTTCAGGTCGATAGTCTGTAAAACGCTCATATTCAAAACTCCTTTCAAGGCTTCCTGCCTGTTGATAAGGGTATTATAAAACCCAAATGTCCGCGAAATGTTACAGCGGCCAAAAAATTTCATTGAAAATCGGGGTGAAATGTTACAACGCTCGGACATTTCAAAAAATTATCGGCGGGCAGCCGAAAATGGCCGTCCGCCGCGTTCTATTTTGTAGGCAGCATAATAGAAAATTCCGAACCCTTGCCCAGCTCCGAAACCACTTTGATATAGCCGCCCTGACGCGTTACGATCTCGCGGGCCAGATACAGGCCAATGCCCACGCCCTGCTGTTCGTGTACTTCTTCCTCACGATAAAAGCGTCGGAAGATGGCAGCCTGATTGCTTTCGGAAATGCCCTTGCCGGTGTCGGTCACTTTGATCTCCACATACATTTCCCACTGAACCACTGATACAGAAATCTTTCCACCTGACGGAGTGTATTTTACTGCATTGTCCAGCAGATTGAAAAGGGCTTCGCTTGTCCACTTGCTGTCATGGGAGATTATCAAATTTTCCGGGCAATCCACGGATACAGCAATTTCTTTTTTCTCTGCGGCATATACAATACTGCTCATAGCTTGTGCAAGCGTATGGAATAAGCTGCTGTCTTTCTTTTCTAATCGTATTGCTCCGGTTTCTAACCGGGATGTTTTAACCAGTGCTTGGAACAGAAAATCCAGTTTATCAGTCTGACTGCGTATGCCTTGCAAAAAGTCCATCCGTTCTTCTTCTGAAACAGGCTTTGTTAAAAGTGTGTCCGTTACCATTTGCAAATTGCTGACAGGTGTTTTGACTTGATGCGAAATATCAGAAATCAGCATTTGAAGCTCCTGTCGTTCCATGTCTACCTTGTGCCGATTTTCCTGCATAATCTCATACAACCGGATTAAGCGGTGGTTGATACGGGCAAAAAGAGTTTCACTATCATTTGACTTTTGTAATTCCTCGTTTCCATCAATCATGTTGTCCAGCGTCCGGCACAAATTAGAAGTAAAATGAGAAAGGCGTTTTCCAAAAAACAGCACCAATAGCCAAATCCAGAAAAATGCACAGAGTGTCAATGTTCCACCTGCTATGAAAATTCGTATATCCTGCATTATACCGCCGAGAATACCGGTAATTACCAGCATAGAGAAAACCATGCCAGCACTAATCAGTCTACAAATTTTCTTAGCAGAAAGGTTATTCAGTTTCATTTCTTTTCGCCTCCTGTCCATTGATAACCCATACCGTAAACCGTTTTGATATATGTGTCGCCATCCGCTTCAATCTTACTGCGAATGCGGCTGATAGAAGTAGTAAGGGTATGTTCATCTACATATTTTTCATCAATGTCCCACAGCCTTTCCAAAAGTTGTTGGCGGGTAAGTACCTGCTTCGGATTTTTAAGAAATAGGTTCAGCATTTTATATTCCATCGCAGAAAGCGCTAATGGTTTCCCGTTCAAGCTTGCAAATTGTTCCGAAAAATCCAGAAACAGGCTGCCATCCTCGTAAATATCCTTAGCTGGTTTGTGATGTTCCAACATAGCGAACATGGCTTTGATCTTTCGCTGCAAAGCACTAATCGAAAAAGGTTTCGTGATATAATCCACTGCACCAGCTTCATATCCTCGTATCTGATCGCTTTCCTGATCGTTGGCAGTTAGAAATATAACTACTGTATCAGGATGCTCTGGCTTGATAAGACGGCATAGGTCATAACCATTTCCGTCTGGTAAATTTATATCCAGCAATACCAAATCAAAAATGTTTGTTTTTAATGATTCAGCGGCTGTCCTTGCATTCAGAACAGAAGTTATTGTGTAACCGTCCAATTCCAAATTATAAGTAAGCGTTTTATTCAAAAGATTATCGTCTTCGACAATTAAAATCTGCTTCATATTGTCACTTCCTTTTCTTTTTGCAGATAGTATAACAGGCAAATGTCCGAGAATTGTTACAAGGACAAATATATTTTTCATTTTACAGCTTTTTTCTGTGTACTGCAATTTTATAAAAGAAAGGACAGCAGTGTCAAATTGCTGTCCTTACGGCTTATTATAGCTGGTAGTGTATAAGCGTGGGTTCATCATATTTGGTGTGGTATCTTTAACTATGGGAAACTCCTGTTTCCCATCTGGAAACTGTTCTTGCAGATACCCCAAACTTCTCGGCAAGCTGTTCTTGCGTAAGATTCTTTTCTTTACGACATTGCTTTAAAAAGGCTCCAATCTTTTTTGTATCCATATCTCTACCTCTCTTCCACTTACAGCTTACCAATATGCACCAAAATTACCACGACATAAAACGAGAATCCGTTAATTTTCAACCGGACATCTTATGTCTAGAATAAATAAACGGTATTTTCATCCCGAAAACAAATACCTATAATCATTCCAACATTCAAACAAGAAGTATCTCTCGCCCAATGCGCTCGGTCAATTCCGATTGAGATTTCACCTGTTTTAAGAGATTTGATAACTGTTATATCTTGTTATTAAATTCTCTGCCAACCCTTGAAAACACTGGATTTATCGCAGATGAGCTTTCCCTTATTCTTTCCCTTGTGTTATATCGTCCCATCAGTGTTTACGAATTCTGATAAGGGCAAATACAAGGGCAAGAAAATCATATAAAACAGTATAACACAAAATAAAAGTGACATGGTGAACTGATTGAAATGCTTCTGATTTTTGTATCTGATGATTGATTGAATGATAAGGAGATAGGATACGATGAGAACGATATTTGCAGAATACAATCCACACAGAAACAGTATTGATGTTTATACCAGTGCTGGCTATATGCTTCGCATTGATTGTTGGGAAGCAGAAAAGAATTTAAAAACCACTCCCGGATCAGACTGTGCATTAACTTCACTTGCAGTTGATGAACCACTTGAATATGCAAGATTATATCTTGATGGAAATTTGCAGATGTGGGTGAACGCGGAAGATTCATTAGAGATATAGAAATACCTTTTAGAACAAAGTAGTCTTTCGCCTCTACGAATATAATTGTGAATTAGACGCTTATATCCGAAATAAACAATTGGAACATACCCGACAGGAGAACTTTCTTTGATAAGTCACGAAAAGAAACAGTCTATCAGAAAATGCAATCTGACACATAGACGGGCTCGACACATAGAATAAACAAGAGGACTTGCAAGGTTTGTGACCTTCTTTCAAGCCCTCTTATGTATCATTGCGGTACTGGCTGTGTCCGTTCCGTAAAGGACTGCCCTAAGTGTATCGGCTTCACCTTGTTCCTTTACCTCACTATTCACAAATCACTTTTGCTATTTTCGCAATAATATTGCAAATAAAACAATTAGAACTAATATAATTATCAAAAAAATAAACCTTATTTGACCATGAAATCCTAATCCAATCCACTGCAATACTATTATTAACGCAAAAACTAATAACGCCCAATACTTTCTTTTCATGCAATTTTCCCCTTCGAATTGTCATTTTGATTATACCTTTCACTAGCAAAAGATACTGTTGACATCGAAAATCCTAAAACCATTGACAAAATAATTGCTATACAACGTTTAATTTTTTTCATGATTTTCCTCTTTCTTGAGGAATTTAAGATTTATAGACGACTTTAAAAGAATCGCATGCTTTTGTATACACTTAATATATATCACTCTTTAAA
>NZ_QRNF01000048.1 GCF_003474435.1 Ruminococcus sp. AF46-10NS | reverse complement strand
AAACACATTAAAAAAATTGAATAAAGATTTTATATTAGTAATGCTGTATATTTTACAGATCAAAATGAAAGAAATTATTAAACATATTGACAAAACCATGCGGATGCTGTAGAATTAACCATGTAAATATCCATAATCTCTCATTAAGAACCAGGAGGTGGTTGTATGAATCCTCTCTAGTATAAGAGTAGTAGCGGATATCGTATCAATACGTGAAGTTGTGTTAGCTTTACCCGAACTTTTGACTTCACTTAAAGATTTCCCCGCATGGTTTGGTGTAATGATCGTGATAGGGCTTTTTTTCATTATTATTCTATCTATGGTATTTAGCCATATACAAAAAAGATGGAAGAGTGAAGAAGAGAGAGAAACCGCTGAAAGAGAAATGTATGTAGAAATTGAAAAGGAAAAAACGAAACGTGTTATAGCGGCTTCAGATAGCTTGACATCTATATATCAGAATGAAAATGCTAGAGAAATTATTATAAACAGTACTGAAAATAGACAACAGAGTGCTTATGGATTGAAACAGGAAAAAATAGTAAAACAAAAGATAAAAAACCGTATGGAAGAGCATGTAGAACAGTGTTAGATGTGATACTTCCGGAGAAGGGTGCTCCTGCTTTGCATAAAAAGTCAAACCCTTCATCTTTACCGAAAAAGAAGAAAAGGAGTAGTTAAATTGAACAGAGTAGAAGTGTACATATAATAGTCTCAATTTCGAAATGGATTGAGACTATTATATTTTTGGAGATTTGTGAACAAGTAGAAACGATTTATTTGCCTAGTATAAAGGATAAATAAACAAAAATTGACCAAGATATTTGTTACATTGTGTGAATAGCTTTTCTCCGAAAAGATGGTATATTGTGTCATGCCGAAAGTGGACAATTATCATGCCGAAAGGAGATTTACACATGGGAAAACAAGATGAGTTTTTATGGGATGAAACTCCAATGGGAGAAAAAGTAGAAGAGGAAGTGGCAGAATTTCTACGCAAGCGAAATCCACAATATATGTGGATCAAAGAAGCACAGAAAAAAAATTTAGAAGAGTATCCTGCGATTTTGAAAATTTTTATGCAGAGGAGGAAGAGGTCAATTTAACAGTAACGGAGCATAAAAAGCTGATAGAACATTTTGATCTGGAAGACCGGGCAGAACGTATGGAACGAAAATACTGCTTTTTCTTAGGACAGGCCCGAATGTTTTCTTATGGAAGAATGTTGGCTGAGATTCAAGATACCGTAAGGAAAAGAGATATAGACGATGAAATTAATGATGAACTTCTGGATTATGTCATGGATGGACGGATCGATGATGTTGAGATGGGACTCCAAGCTGAAAATCTGGAGTATCGAGAGGCATTGACTGAGGTCAACCTTCAGGAAAATATGATCCAGGCAATGGGATTGACGAAGCCGGTAAAAAAACAGGTAGATGCCTATGTATCTGCGGTAAATCGAAGATGGATCTTATATGTAGAGCAGGCATATAAAGCTGGAATGAAGGATCTGGCAAGACTGATCGGAAAAAGATAGCTGCTTTATTTCATACCAAAAGAACAGACATAAGCCCATTCAAAATGCTGAGTGGGTTTGTGTCTGTTCTTTTTTGTGTTACTTTCCATCAATAAGATATTCATATGAAACATGGAAGAGTTCAGAAAATGCTTTAAGTTCCAGGTCTGTAACATAACGCTTGTTGGTCTCAATTCTAGTGATCACATTTTTATCCATGTCATATCCGGCAAGCTGCAGTTTCTGAGCGAGATCACGCTGCGAGAGATGATCTCGTTTTCTAAGTTCTATGAGCCGGTGGCTGATAAGATTCTTTTCACCGGAATGTGTTCTGGATTTGGCATACAGGACCGCTCTCTTTCTGTCAAAAAACTGTAAGTTTGTCTCACTTTTTGCACCACATACATTGATTTTACATTGTTGTAAGCGTACAATCGGTTGTAAAAGTGAGACAAGACACCTGTGCTATATGTGAAAGGATGATAAGCATGGACAGAAAAACAGAAGAAGGAAAAAGAAAACTTTGGAACATGTTAAATAGATCCATTCAAGCAGAGTATATTTCTTTGCCCCTCTGCCAGCCTGCTGATAGTGACTATGAGATGGAAAAGCATTGCAGCTGCTTATGCCAGGAAATCAGTAGTTTACGAGAAAGCTTAAATACACGCCTTGGCACAGATGGGGATAGAGATGTAGATCGTTTGATCCGAAAGGTGTGGGAACTGGCAGAACATCAGGTATTTTCTATGTTTGATTATGGTGTATTGTCTGCAAAACGGAAATGATTATACAGGGGAATGGCTGAAAAAGGAGAAAATCATGCTGCAGAACAAAGAAGAGAGGGAAAATTTTTGGAAATTATGTGGTGAGCAAGACCGGGAACTTCTGTAAAAGAAAATCCCAATGACGATCGGAGACCTGGATCGGCTGACGTATCTTTCTGCATACTTAGGCTTCGAAGAGTATTCGCTGGAAATTTGGGCAGAATTTGCCCCGCAGTTTAAAGAAGAATTTTTATGTCTTCAGGCTTTCCAAATGGACCGCTCGGCATGGCTGAGGGAAGGATATACAGAGTCTGAGAAGAAGCTGCATGCTTTGTGGCTGAAGGAATTCCGTAAAAGCTCCAGACAAGATTCCGAAATCCTATAAGCAATGAACTCGATTTGAAGGACGAATGTTGCGCTTGTGCCATGATTGGCTATAATGGTCAATAAAGATTGACCATTGGAGGTTATATATGGGAAATACTTTTGAAGAGCAAAAACAGCAATTTATCCAAAATTACAATCAGGCCAGGCCTATCATGGCAATTTTAGGAGATGAAGTCCGTCAGGAGATCCTGCTGGTGTTGATCGAAGCTGGTGGAAATGGCGGGATACGTGTGGGTGATATTCAAAAGCGAAGTCATATATCAAGATCTGCAGTATCGCACGACCAAAAAGGATTGAGCTGCACATTGACCAGTGGGGCAGGTGGAATGGGAGGCAAGACCGGTCTTTATGACGTGGGAGTGCCGATCAAGGAAAATACGAAAAAAGGATATAAGATGGCTTATGAAGGAGACAGCATTGACTTAGGTTACCCAGGAATGAACAGCCGGAGAGGGCGCGTGGGACGGAATATCGCCCACACATTGACAACAGGCAGCCATCAGGGGACCCTTCACTTCGTGGATATGTCTGTACCGCCGCTGGTGACGGAACATGCAAGGTGCTTAAATACCAGACAGGACTCCAGCATTCATAACCATAAAGGGGAATGTTTCGGAGTACTGGTGGAAGAAGGACCAAGAGCCGTGATCAATCCGGCAAAGGAAAAGATCAGGCAGAACGGACGGAGGATGAAGGAACCGGAGGAAGCGATGTTCACGATCACAGCATCGGACCGGCATGGGATCATCTACCATGGAAGGATCCGCAGGCTGACACCAAGAGAATGTCTGCGGCTGCAGGGATACCGGGATGAACAGATTGACAAAATGGAAGCTGTTACATCAGATAACCAGTTATATAAGCAGGCAGGAAATGGTGTGACGGTGAATGTGATCGAAGCCATCGGAAAATGCCTAAAAGAAGTAGATGAAGAAATAAGAGCAGGAGGCTAAATATGGACAGAGAGGAATTCTACAAAGCAGTAAAGGAAATGGTTCCAAAGTATCTGGATCAGGCATATGCAGGACATCAGGTAGTCATAAAAGAATTTCATGAAGCGGAAGGGACAAAACATTGTCTGGCATTGGTTGATGCAAAACCAGGATTAAACAGGATCCCGGCACTGGATCTGGAACATTATTACCAGATGGTAAAGGGTGGTCGGAATCTGGATTAAGAAGATTTGAAGAAGTGCAGTTTCTGCCATATAGGTGTGTTCTTGAAACTTGAACCAGATTGACTTCAAACCGTTGTAGTAGATCGTGAAAATTGGTATATTTAGTATAAATAACGAGGTAATTTCGATACAAGGATGTGAGGAAGAATGCAAAAAGCAGAATACCGTTATTACGAAATCTCTCAGGGTCTTCCTGTTATGGCATTAAGTGGTAAAAAATGGGAAACTATTTATGGAACAGATAATATGCACTTTCATAATTGTTTAGAGATAGGATATTGCCATTATGGAAATGGAACCATACATGTCGCAGAAAAAGAATTGCTATATCATGCCGGTACGATAACATTTATTCCTAAAAATACACCACACCGTACATGTCCTGCTCCGGAGGAATGTGAAAAAAAACAAAAATGGGAATATCTATTTGTGGATATGGAAGCAGTCTTAAAGAGAGGATTTGGAAATGTCCCAGAAAAATATATTTATATCGAACAGAATCTATCGCAGAAAATAAGTGTTTTGGAGAATGCTGAAAATACAAGAGCTGTGACACTTATGCAGATGATAATAGAAGAAATAAAGTTGAGACAGGCAAATTACAGATATACTGTTTCAACGCTTACATTTAATCTGGTACTGTTTTTTGATCGTTTAGATAATGAAAATATAAAGTTTCAAAATAATTCTATGGATACTTTGGATTATACCCGTAAAATTATAAATCATATAGAAATTCATTATATGGAAGATATCAGGGCAAAGGATCTTGCAAAAGCATGTGATCTGAGTGAAACACATATGCGTAGAATCTTTATAGAGGCTACCAATATTACACCATCAGAATATCTAAATCTGGTTCGGATAAAGAGAGCCTGTGAAATACTCGCAAAAGAAAAATGTCCTATAGAAAAAGTGGCTAATTCTGTAGGCTATCCAGTGTTGTCTACTTTTATGCGTAATTTTAAGAAGACAACAGGAATTTCACCGAATGTATGGCGGAGAAAAGCATTGGAGAATCCGGAAAATGTAGCGGCTTATCAAGTCTCGGTGCTCAAAGGATGGTAAAATACATCGACAATATGGTATTCTTATTCCAGAAGTTAATAAATGTGGAGAGATGTAAAAGCAGAAAAAATTTTAACGGTTTCTGTCTGTTTGCCATGAAACTATGTAGTGGGGTAAAAAGATGAGAAAGGAGTAGGTATAGTGGAGAAAGCAAATCAGTTATGCTTAAGTGATGAGGAACTTTTAAGTGAAATAAAATACTATATCGAAAGCAAATTTTATAATTATGCGGTGATGATAGATGGGGCTTGGGGAAGCGGAAAAACATATTTTGTTAATCAAGTTTTACTTCCAGAGTTGAAAAAAGAAACGAAAAAATCAATATACATATCCCTATATGGAGTTAGTAATATTGATGAGTTAAGTAAAAAGATATACATAAAATTTTTACTTAAAGATAAGTCAGACAGAATTAATTCCACTTTATTGGCAGGTGCGACAGAGGCATTGGATGTTGTAAGTGGTTTGATATCTCCGTTTATTGGAAAATATGGCGATATTGAAATTAAAGAAAAAAAGATTCAAAATCTTGTTCAAAAATTTGTCCCGATAAAAGACTGCATTTTAATTTTTGATGATTTGGAACGCTGTAACTGTCCCATGAAAGAAATCTTAGGATATATAAATGGATTTGTAGAACAGGCAGGTATGAAGGTACTTATCATTGCAAATCAGAATGAATTAAGACAAAAAATGGATGCCCAGAGTATGGCGTTACAATTGCAAGCGGTATTGGGAGAAGATGAAAAATTAGATTTTGAAGATAAGCAAGAAAATGAAATTTATAATTTATTAGCGGGAAAAAATACCCAGGAAGAAGGAATAAAGAAAGTTTCCATTGAAGAGGCTCTTAAGAGGGTATCACAGGTTTTTAAGCAGACATCAGAGTATGAACGTATTCGAGAAAAAATAATAGGGAGCATTTATTATTATAGGCCCAATATAAAAAAAGCAATGCTGCATTTGATTGAGAATAAATTTTCGTATGGTGAGATAGGCCGGCCGCAGCTTGAAAAAAATTTGAATTATCTTGCTGATTATATGGAAAAGGAACAGCATGTAAATTTCCGTACATTTCAGTTTTTTCTTCTTAAAATGAACGGTTTGTTTTCGGAGATAAAGGCGGAAACATATGAAAATCAAGATATGGTATATAAAAAACTGATACAGGCTTGCTGGTATGCTTGTATCATGTTTAAAAAGGGAAACCTTGATGATATATGGAAAGAAAATCAAGAATATAATAATACGGGAGAACTTCGAATTCGATTTATAGAAGAATATGTTCAATATAGTATTTTAGATCAAGGCATAAAAAAAATTACTGAAAAAGTTTGATTATGAGGAAACGGAGAAAATTCGAAATCAGAAGGATCCTATTAATAGCCTACAGTATGATTGGATAGTTTCTACAGAAAAAGTTGTTAGAGAATGGATGGATGATATAATTAAAAATGCGTGTGCAGGAAAATATGGAATAGGCTCTTATGATCGAATCCAGCAGATTTTTTTGCAGATTTATCAGGCAGGCTTTGAGAGTACTTATATTAAACGTTTAACAGATGCAATGTGTGCCTCCATTCAAGAAGGAACAGCAAAAGGAGAGCCGGATTGCCTGTTGTCTATGAATGGAGAAGAAAAAGAGCTTGTTGAGCTTTACAATGCCAATATGCAAAGAATCGTTAAGACATATAATAAATGCATGGCAAAAAAATCAGAAGGAGATATGAACAGTTTTTTAAAGGAGAGTGATTGGGCAAAACAGATATATGATTATATCTGGCAAGCGAAGCATCCAAGCGAATCCGAAGATTACAGAAAGAAAATCGAGGTGTTTTTAAACGGTATGGATATCAATGTCCTTACTTCAAAATTAAAAGAGGCAAGCCTTGAAAATTTAGAAAAATTTCGTGGAGTACTGAAGGAAATATATTCTCAGAATTATGCACCAGATATTCTGTGGAACGAAAAAGAACAAATTAAAGTTTTAATTGATAGTTTGAAGGAATTCCAGGAAAATAGCACAGACAAAATACGAAAATATCAGTATAAACTAATCGCGGATTATTTATCAGAAGCCTTGGACAGAACAAAGAATTTGCAGTAAATGGTTGCTTTCTTATAGCAGAATAAAAAATATTATATATTTTTGAAATTTGCGTGATTTTTCGATTTTTTTCTCGTATATATAAAGGAGGCTTTTATACATAGGGAGAGAAGGGGAATCATGGAAGAAAATTATAAAATGATAAATGGGGTTATTTTTGCTGAGGAAAAGAAAAACAATATAGTTTTGCTTGGAAAGGATGGATTATATAGGTTGCATTTAGAGGTTTTCGGATGGAGTGGAGAGTATGTTCTTTCTGGAGAAAAGGAAAAAGTGAGAAAGAAATTTAAATCAAAACATGAAGCTCTTCAAGATGTGTATAGAACAGATATTCAAAGACGGAAGCGACCTTGGCTTGAAGTAGAAGAAATAATTCGTATATTGTTCCAAGATGAGTAAAAAGAAGCAATAAAGAGAAATGGACAGAGGCTTCATATTTCTTTATTGCTTTTTACATATTGTTATAAAATTGACAAACAGAAATGAATATGATACATTGTTCATTGATTAGAAGTAGTAGTCGGTTTCCTAAGGAGGAATTATCATGAGAAAAAAGAGAACAAGAGGAACAAGCACCACAACTGCACAGGAAAAAGTAACCGTAACTGCACAGAAAGAAGTTATGAATGCTCCGGCTGAAGAGAAGAAAGAGACAGCTCCTGTAAAAGAACCAGAAGCAGAAATCAAGGAAACTGTAAAAGAACCGGCTAAAACTAGAATCGGCAATGTAAAACTTGAGATTTTTGAGACGAATGTAACATTAAAAGATGTTGAGAAAGCTGTAAAGAAAGATGCAGCCGATAGAAATCTTGCAGGAAAAATTGACATTTACCTGAATGCAGAGAAAAGAGCTGCATACTATACTGTAGATGGAATTGGATCTGAGGAGTATAAGGTTGAATTGAACAATATCTGAATAATTGGATAGTAGAAACAATCAGAAGCATCCCAAGACTATGAGTTTTGGGGTGCTTTTTTTCTGAGATAATTAAAAAAATTGCAACCTTTTTGGGAGTTTGCACGTCTAATAAGTAGAAGCACATAAACAAAGGCTTTTATACAACATTTCCTGATGACCGGTCTGATATAGGAGAATGGAGACGACAATGAATGAGGTTTTAATACGAAAAGCGAAGAAAGGCGATAAAGATGCTTTTTGCCGGCTTATGGATGAGAATGTACAGAGCATGTACAAGGTTGCGGCAGCATATTTGAAAAATGATGAAGATGTTGCGGATGCAATACAGGATACGATTCTTTCTTGTTATGAAAATCTGAAAAGTCTGAAACAGAACAGATATTTCAAAACGTGGATGATTCGAATCCTGATCAATAAGTGCAAGGACATGATACAGAAGAAAAAGCTGGTTACTTATACGGATCAGATGCCGGAAACACCTTTTCATGAAGAAGAATATGCGGCAATGGAATGGGCACAAGCCTTAGAACCATTGGATAGCAAATACCGTTTGATTGTTCTTCTGTACTATATGGAAGGATTTAGTGTCCGGGAGATCAGTGACGTTTTGGATATGAAGGAAAGCACTGTGAAATCTCGTCTTCATCGTGGCAGAAAACAGATTGCAGAGATATATGGATATAAGGTTAAGGAGGGACGTGCTTAATGATGACTTTAAATAATAATGAAAAAGACTTCCAGGAAAAACTTCAAAAGGATACAGAAATGCCGGTAATCGTGCATGAACGTATCAATCAAGCATATCGATTGATTGAAAATAATGCTGTGTTACAGAAAAAAGCACCAAAAGATCCATATCACTGGATGAAAATTGGAGGCAGGGTAGCAGGAGGTATGGCAGCGGTACTGGCGGTTGGATTTGTATTTTGTGCAACCAATCCAGTAATGGCAAAGAATATCCCGGTTGTAGGAGGGCTTTTTGAAATCTTGCAGGATAATGTAAGTTTCTTTGGCGATTTTTCAGATTATGCAACAACCTTGGAATCCGTTGATGGAACAACGGCAGATGGCAGTGAAGCAGATGGGGACAAGACAGGTAATGCCACTAGTGAGAATGCCTACATTAAAACAGCAGATGGACTGACAATTACATGTTCGGAGGTATATGCCAACAGCCAGGCGGTCTATATAACTATGCAGTTTAAGAGTGATAAGCCATTTCCAGAAACGTCAACCAGGGCGGAAAGTGGAACACCAGTCATTGATCTGGATATGACTGGCGGTGTGGACTTTGATTCAGAAGCTAGTCCGGTGATCGACGGTCAGGTGGAAGGACAGTTTCTGGATGACAACACCTATGCATGCATTTTCCGTTATGATTTGGCAGAGGCGGCAAAAGACTATACGGAATATAATGAGAAATACAATGAAATGACACAGCAGGTAATGGATGAGATGGGAATAACTCAGGCGGACTTAGATGATCAGACGGATGAAGGTTATGCGCTGCTGGAAGAGTTTATCAATAAAGTATCTGAGCGTGGTGGAGCATATCAGAAATATATTAAAGATATTGAGATTCCGGATACTTTTAATCTGCATCTGGATATCACGAAGGTAAGAGGGCTGGAAGCAGACTATGAGTGGTCAGAAGCGGATGATGAAAACTATGGAAGGGATGCCGGCTACTACAAATATGAAGGTGACTGGAGTTTCGATATCCCGGTTACAGTAGATGATTCCCGGACAGAAGTATTGGAACTGAATGATACAAACGATGCTGGTATCGGACTCAAATCCGTAATTCGTTCTCCGTATGAACTGACGGTAAATGAACTTTATAAGGAAGGATCCAACAGTGACTGCTTCATGGTAGCTCTTGATGCCAACGGAAACACACTTCCATATAATGAGTCTACTGGAAACTGTAATAACTTCGCAATTCAGGACAGGGATATTTCGACAGTAGATATTTATTTCCTGGATTATATCCAGTATATGGATGAACTGAAGGGTCAGCAGAATTTTGATAATCCTACGAAAGAAGACGGACAGAAATGGAAAAAACTCCTGGAGGAAAATGCGAAGTACCATAAGACATTACATTTTGACAGTGACAATGCAAAAAACTAATTGACTCAAAGAAAGATAAATAAGACATGAGACCAAAAGAAGTGATAGGGCAGTCAATAAGAACTTCAAAATCAGCAAGGCCCAAAACAATTACTTATGTGCCAATTGATGAGTATGACTTCAAATCTATTGTGCCTTCGTGTAAAAAGAAATACAAAATTAAGAGAATAGTAGTAATGATCGTGGCGATGATTTTGGTTATAAGCTGCTGTATATATGCGGGCGTATCTTATTATTACTCATATCACTTCTTTTTGGGCACGACAATCAATGGAATTGACAGTTCTAATAAGACTGCTTATGAAGTAGAACAGGAAATCGCAGGAAAAAAAGATAATTATGTTATTCAGGTAAGGTCGAGAATGCAGGACCCGCAGACCATTACAGGAAAAGACATTGATTATCAATATGTATCTAGTGGGGCTGTTCTTAAACTGCTGAAGGCTCAGAAACCATATAAATGGATTAAAAGTTTTTTTGAAAAGAATAATTACATGCTTCAAGAAGATTCTGTTTTCAGCAGGGAGAAGTTGGAAGAACAGGTAAGATCCTTAAACTGTGCCCAAAAAGAGAATCAGATAGTACCAGAAAATGCTTATGTAAGTTTTAATAACTCAGAATTCACTATTGTGCCGGAAACGGAAGGAAATGAATTAAATACCAAAGAAGCTTATCAGATGATCAGCGGTGCAATTGATAATGAGGCGACAGAGGTAGATCTGGAGAGTAATCCAAAGGCTTATAAGAAAGCAGATGTAACAAGGGATAGTGCAGAACTTCAGGATATAGTA
The DNA here is from genome assembly GCF_003474435.1 of Ruminococcus sp. AF46-10NS. Taxonomy (GTDB): domain Bacteria; phylum Bacillota; class Clostridia; order Lachnospirales; family Lachnospiraceae; genus Blautia_A. The sequence goes on along the minus strand of NZ_QRNF01000048.1, from coordinate 10,923 downwards.
AATGCGTATAATAACCTGGCAAAAGCAAACATCACGTATACATTTGGAGATGAAACGGTAACACTCGATGGAAATACTATTAAAGACTGGCTGCAGTTTGACGAGAAAGGGCAGCTGCTCCAGGATGATGGAGCCTTCAGGCAGCATGTAGTGGACTATGTGGCACAGCTTGCAGCGGATCATGATACGGTAGGCACTGAAAGACAATTTCAGACCACAAGCGGAAGGACTGTATATGTATATGGTTCGGCCTATGGATGGAAAATTGATCAGGATGTGGAAGTAGCACAGCTCATGCAGGAAATCCAGTCGGGAACTCAGACAACCAGAGAACCAGTATATGACATGAGAGCAAATGCACATGGAACCAACGATCTTGGAAATACATATATAGAGGTAGATCTTACAGAGCAGTATATGTGGTATTATCAGAACGGAAATATTATTTTTCAATCAGACATTGTATCCGGACTTCCAAGTGATCCTGATAGAAAAACACCTCCAGGAATATTTACACTGTATTCCAAAAGCAGTCCAGCTGTATTAAGAGGAGCAATGACAGCGAATGGAACGTATTCTTATGAACAGCCAGTAACATATTGGATGCCATTTAATGGAGGTATTGGCTTTCATGATGCAGACTGGCAGCCATATTTTGGAGGAGACAGGTACCTTACAGGTGGTTCTCATGGATGCATAAATCTTCCACCAGAAAATGCAAGACAGCTTTACAGTCTTATTCAGTATGATGTTCCAATAGTATGTTTTTATTAATTGAGTATATGAAAATGGACAGACAGGAGCCAGCCAGTAACATGGTCTATGGCTCCTGTTTGTGCGTTGCAAAGCAAGATTTTATAGAAAAATTGCTGCTTTTTTTCAGTAAAATGGAAAAATGAAAATTATAACAAAATAAGAACAGTATGGACTGAAAAAGACGAAATGTAAAAAAATGTTGATTTTGGGAAAAGCGAAAAAAGTGCAGAGTGTGTACTGCGTTGAGGGTTGAAAAATCCAGGTTTTACAAGGGCTTTCGGAATTGAATTTTTCCGTTCCTGGGTGTGCGGTTTATCTCGGTCAACGACCATTATGACAGTGACACAAAAGAAGGAACTGCCGGAGACTGGGATGTTGTGTTCAAGAACTTCCTTTATGACCTATACAGTAAAGACCTGTCTAAAAAGACAACAGCCGCTAAAAGGTCAAAGGCCAGAAAGGGTGAGTATTTAGGAAAGGCACCGATTGGGTATGTGCGGTCTAAGGAGAGAAAGAACCAGCTTGAGATCGAGCCGGAAGGGGCGAAGATTGTGCGGTTCATTTTTGATATGGCGCTGTCGGGGCATACCATACCGGAGATCGTGAAGATGCTCAACCAGTCGGGGATACCGACACCGGGAACGCTTACAGAGAAAAATAATAAAGGTAAGCAGATGATGGTGCGGAAAAATACAACGGTGATCTGTTGGCAGTATAACATGGTGTGGGGGATTTTTAAAGAACAGGGTATATACAGGAGCGTGTGTCAATTTCAAACGGAGCAAGACAGCACCATGCGGTATCCACACAAAAAAGAATGAATTGGAAGAACAGGTCATTGTGCCGGACTGCCATGAGGCGATAGTAACAGAGGAAGAATATGAGCAGGCATTTGAACAGTGCCGCATAATGAAGGAAAAACGAAATAAGAAATACAATCAGCATCGCCCCAGAAGAACTGTTTTGAGTGGATTTTGCGTGTGCGGATACTGTAACCGGACTATGCACTATGAATACCGAAAGAGCTTGCCGGACATCTTTTACTGCCAGACAACCAGATATGCGGATGTGCCAGTGGATGAAAACACCTGTGACTGCCGGCAGTATGAAGTTGACAGGATCAATGCCGCTGTGCTGAAAGCCATAAAGCAGATCGGGGAACTGGCAGAGAGAAAATATTGTATCGTAAAGCGTGATAACAGTGGTCAAAAGGAGGCTGCTACAAAGCTGGAACGGGAAATCGGCCAGCTCCGGCAGAGAATTTTACAAAAGAAAACAGAAAAGCAGGACTGCTATGAACGGTATATCATGGAGGAAGCTGATCGGAATCAGTATCTGGCTGTAAAGCAAGCCTGTGATGCAGAGATTAAAGCGGCAGAAAAGAAGATCGCTGAATTGAGCAAAGAGATGACGATGCAGGCAAAGGTGGATGATGAACAGCTGAAAGAGCTTGAAAATATTTCTTTGCTTGCAAGAGAAACGGCGCTGACGAAAGAAATGGTTAGGGCGATGGTAAAGGAAGTGAGAGTGTATCGGGATGACCGGTATGAGATTAAGTGGAATTTTAAAAATTGCATATTGAATGGTTGATGTGAGTGTCGGACAACTTCTCATGGTGTCCGGCACCTTCTCTATTTTCTGTTATATAAAAATAGGATATAATCAAACATATGTCTTAAATCTATAAAGAGGTGGGATTGTATGAAACCCGGAGACACAGCTTTGGTTTCAGACTATAGTGAGGTAAAAGTAATTGGAGTCGGATCAGATACAGTTGATTATGCATTGATAGGATTGTGTGGCAGGAGAGATATTGTTGTTTCTTAGGATTATGGTATTGCAGCTATGGCATTGGGAAAGGGAGCATATGCGATTCTATATTCAAATTAAGAAAAAACAGATATGTTGTAAAATATAGCAAATATTTTGTGGAATAATTTGTAAAAAGAAAAGAAGTACTGTATAATAATAGACATAAATTATGAGAAAAGTATAAAATAGACTGGAAAGCTGGGAACACGAATGAAGAAAATTGCCCGAGAAAATATTTATCTATCTGGTTATAGTTCGGCAGAGCGATTTTGTCAGGAATATCGCATGCCTTTTGAAGGCTTTACCGAATTACAGATGTTTATTTTGCAGAAAAAGCAATTTTGGGAGGATGGGCAGAACTTGATTATTAAGGGGATGCCAGGCTCGGGTAAAACGCTGTTAACAGAGATTGCATATTTGTCTATACCGCAAAAAAGAGCGGATGTATGTAGAAAGCTGCTGTATCTATTACCGTATCGCGCTTTGCTGAATGAAAAGTATGACTATTTTTTGAAAAGATATGATCGAATGTATTATAGGATATATCGCTCTTCCAGTGACTATTCTGACAATGATGAAAAAATCATAGAGGGTGATTGCGATATTGCGATTATGATTTATGAGAAATTGGACAATGCGCTGCGGGTGTTTTCTGATGGAACTCAGATTTTTTACAATTATGATTTGATTGTAATGGATGAGTTTTCGTTGATTTCTTCTTTAGAGAGAGGGAGTATTGTCAACAACATTTTGTGGCGCTATGCTGAACTTCCAGAGAGTGAGGGCGACAGAAAAAAAGCTCGAATCATTGCGTTGACCGTGCCAGAGTGCAGAACTGCGGAATATAATCAATTGGGCTTTTTAACGGTGTCAAATGATACCAGGCCAGTAAAGCTATACGAGGCGATTGTTCAAGCAGATGGCGGCCTGGTTATTCCCAGGGATGCAGGAGAAAACTGGCCGATTGCTTATGAGAAGCTGACGACTGCCGTATTTCGGATCGAAAGCAGGAAGCAGATAATAGAGAGGAAATGAGTGCGGAACAGGAATTTGAGTATTATGAAAATAAGGAGCTGCTGCCTTATCTTATAAAGGCTCATCGAAAGAAGAATCATCATATCATTATTTTTTGTAGCAGCAGAGAAAATTCTAGGAATTTATGTGTAAGCATTTCTAAAATGATAAGGAAAAGCAATATGTCTCATGGCGATTGGAGTGAGCGCCTGACTTCGATTCAAAAGAATATGGGCGATAATTCGTATGGATGTATTGATAACAAAATGATTGCGTCGGCTCGCTACGGTGTGACCTATCACAACTCAGACCTTCCTGCCGAGCTGCGGCGGGAAATAGAAAAGGAATTTTGTAAACCAAAAGACAGCAGGATCGATATTATTGTTTCTACTGAGACATTGGCATATGGTATTAATTGCTCTGCGGATGTAGTCATCATTTATGAGAGAATCAAGCCTACGACAGAAGAAGATTTTCCTAATTTTAAATATGGCAGCGATTTGTATATGCGGTATTTGAACTCAGTGGAATATCAGAACTTTGTCGGAAGAGCGGGCCGTCTTGGATATGGAGAAAATCAGAATGAGCGTTGTGGGTACGCATATTTGTTTTCAAAAGATTATTTTGGAACAAAAAGGGTACGCATGAGCTATTATTCTGATAGCGGCAGAAGATTTCGGTCCTGCCGACAGCTATTTGCGATGAAGCTGTGGTGCAGACCGGTAGCTACAACAGCTGCCGTTTTTGACCAGATACCAATTAATTCGAAGTGTGGATTTGTACGTGGGGATCTGATAGATGCGATCAAAGCTCTTTCTGGGAAAAGATATTTGGCTCAGGAAGAAAAAATTGTTCCGATGCTGATTAACGAAATGAAACGATTACAGCTCATAGAGGATAAGGAGGGAGAATATATACTTACACGTATCGGTGAGGCGGTTCATGGAGCGCATATTCCGCATGAGGTGCTGTGTGGACTGGGGCAGATTATGGATGACATCTTCCACAATGGCTTTTCTCAGTTTTTTTTGCTGTTTCGGATCTGTGAATTTGTCCGTAATGCAAATCTATGTTATATTAATAGAAAATCGGAATATTTAGCAGAGTTTAGTGAAAATATTTCGGGTTTCCTGGGAGAAATGCAGGAGAAGCATGAGAAAAATGTAAGGCATAAAAAGACATTATGGAATTTTGCGGAATTGGTAAGAAACAAGATTGATGTTTTGGACTGTAATCAAAATGGATATGCGTATATCAGCGAGGAGCTCTCAAATAGTCTGCATCAATTCCAGAATGCGGCTATTCTCTATTTGTGGACGGAGGGATGTTCGATTGAGGAAATTAACAAAGAATATAGACTGCATGCCAGATTTGGAGCAATTAATAATTTAGCCAGAAATGTAGCACATATTTTTGATTGTTTAATTAAATGCCTCAATTCGTATGTGGAGGGGGATGCGTTTGCCAAACAGGCCTTTGAAGTAAAAATGATGGTAAGATTTGGTATGCCGTATTGCTGCGTGGAAGCACTGAACTTTCGGATGGAACCGTCTGTCAGACCGGAGATCTGTGAACTGATTGCGAAGATGGGATCAGAAAAGAGCGCCGAAATTATCAGAAAAGAAGTGAAACTCAATAGTATAAACGATAGTTCATCTTTGACGCAGATTAAAGCGTTGCGGGTAGCAATAAGGCGATGGCTGAAGGAGGAAGGGAATGGGTGAAGCGAAGGAAAAAAACGGTTTGACGATAAAGAAATTATCAGATTTGAAAACAAACTATGGCATTAATGAAAAAGTAATTGAATGTCTGAAAGAAAAGCATAGAATTCAGGGAGCCGGGGCAGAATTTCTGACAGAATTGCAAAAGGAAGTTTTTCAAATCCATTTTTTTGGGATGATTCTAAAAATTTACTTATAAAAGGCCAGACTTCATCGGGAAAGACTCTTTTGGCTCAGATTGCTACGGCCTATTTTTGCGGAAAAGAAATGGATATATCAGGAACCGCGAGAAGAAAAACGATTTATTTAGTCCCCTTGCGGGCCATGGTGAACGAAAAAAGGGAGGAATTTAAGGAACTCTTTTTTAAAACATTGGAGTGGCGGGTATATGCCTCCTCCTCAGATTATCAAGATCATGATGAGGACATTACGGAGTCCAATTTTGAAGTGGCGATTATTGTATATGAGAAGTTTTTTGCCTTGCTGGCACAAGACAATCAATTTATCAGAGATTGTGGCTTGATCGTGGTGGATGAATTGCAGATGATGAACGATGTCAGCAGAGGGCCAAAGCTGGAAATTGCATTAACAAAAGTATCCGATATTAATCCGGCATGCAAGATACTGGGACTGACGACTACGCAGTGTGATATTAGCCAAATAAGAACCTGGTTGGGAGCAGAACAGATTATTAATTACAATCGTCCTAAAATGCTGAGAGAATATGTCGTTTGGCCGGGAGCGGCGGGAGACTGTTTCTACTACCGCATGCGGGAGGAGCAGGCGGATGGGACAGCCAGTGAGCCTATTGATAGGGAAAAAGAACGAAAAATAGATCTCGATGGACATAACATTGAGGTCTATGTAAAAGAGAAGCACATTGAAGAAAAGATGATCCCGGGGCTCATTCGATATGTAAGAAAGGGCAGAGAGGATGCGCCGCCTAAAATCATCGTCTTTATAAATAACAGGGAGAATACGAAAGCAATAGCAATGGAGATATGCAATGCTCTTTCACCCAGAGAAAATTTTCAATGTGATCTGGAGGATGAACGAATCCAGAGCTTTGTTTTGTCAGAGGACGAATATGCAGAGGAGATGATAGAGAAAACTTTGCCTTACGGCGTAGCCTTTCATCATGGAGGTTTTTCGTGGGCTTTGAGAGAGTTTGTGGAGGAAGAGTTTCGTAAACCTCAGGGGATGATTAACATTGTTGTTGCCACAGAAACTCTGGCAATTGGTGTAAACATGCCGGCAGATGTCGTTATCCTGGCAGGGATAACTTTGCCTCGTATGAATCGAAACAAAAATGAAATGCGTTCTTATGAATATAAAAATTATGTCGGCAGGGCTGGCCGTTTGGGAAACAGCGCAGATCCGGCTGGCAGAAGCTATTTATTGGCGCCATCCGAAGCAAAAGCAGATGATTATTGGACCCGTTATGTGGAGGCGTCTGAAGTGAAGATTTCCTCTGCGCTTCGTACCATGTCACAAAAAGAACAGATTCCGTTTTTGTTTAATCTTATAGGAGGCAGTGACGCGTTTACGGTTGATGAGTTCAATTCGCGCATTCAGAAGACCTTGGCTTATTTCGGAGAAAGGATAAAGAAAAGCTGCCAGGCCATATTTTTACTGAAGAGCTGGAAAGATATGGACTGATTGAAGAACAGTTTGGAAAAAATGGAACTTATGAGAGAAGCCGTACAGGAGGCGATCTGGTTTCCTATGCGTTGAGTCTGGATACGGTTGAAATCATAGGGTCCACCTGTGAGGAGTTGTCAAAGGCCTTTCAGGAGGAATTTGAGGGAAAGACTATTGGAAGAAAAGAGGCGCTCCATTTTATGGAACGTCATTATCTGGATATTCTATTTTATCTTTCCGGGGCCTCGGAGATGATGAATGTTTTTGTGCATAATCGTGACGAAATTGTGTTTACAAGAAAAGCATTAGAGTATGTCAGAAAAAGGCAGGATGGACTGCTTAAAAATTTCCCTTTGCAAAAAATTTTAGATGCCACCTTTGTGCAGAAAAAACCGATGCCAAATCCGAGTAAAAGTTTCGCGATAAAGCGAGCTATCTGTATGCGCGAGTGGATGAAAGGGAAATCTGTGCGTGAGATTAGAGAAGAGACAGGGCTCTCTTACATTAATTTAGGGGATTTAGATCGGTTAAGTGATGTATTTGCATATATCTGGGAGGCGATGGTGCGTGTGCTTCTTGCCTATGGAGAGATGGAGGAGCTGGCAGCATATCGGGTTATGCTGATTCGTTTGGCAGGGCGAATAAAATACGGGGTGGAACAAGATTTGGTAATATTAGCGAGCCGCCATGTGCAGTATGTGACTAGAAGCCAGCTGCTTGATCTTAGGAATGAGGCTATCGCAAGAAATTTGTCTCCGGAGCAGTATGTGCGGGATCCACGGTATGAAAGAGTGCAAAAGGCGTTGCGTTTGCAGCAGTTCAGAGATCTTGCGAAAGAGCTGAATGAACACTATCAGAGCCAGGCATTTGGTGCAAATATTGTCATTGAGGCTGAAAAATTAAGACGTGAGGATATGATTGATGCAGATGCAAGTTCGGTCGTAAAAGATATATATGAGAAAAATACGGTAGAGCTTCGACAGCTTTTACAGCTCTTTCAGATTCCAGATTGTGATATAAATGCAGAGATGAAAAGGCAGGGGAACTGTGAATTTATTCTGCTTTCTCATCATGGTAGGAAGATGAAAATTATTTACATAAATACGGAAGGAGTTGTGAACAGAGATATTTTCATTTCGCTTGTGAAAATGTATTCACTGCGGTCGGATGATGCTATGTCTTATTTATTTCTGGCGAAAGGAGGTTTTCAAAGAGAAGAACTGGAAAGCGACAAAGAGCAGAGGTATGTTTTTGCTTCAACAACCTCATTTGCAAAGCTTTATTTACTCAGTTTGAAAAAAAGTAGTTCACTGTTGCCGTTTTACCGTGCGCTGTATTATGGGTATTACTTTATTCCCGACAGTGATTTTGAATTAAATGCTTACATAGGAAACTTTATTTCGGAGATTCCCGCAATTGTTCAAAGTGAAGGGCAGGAAAGAAAGGGAGGGGGAGATGCAGTTATAATGCACGTCATACAGGATAAGGTGCACTGCAGCCGGATTGTAAATGAGTTTCTTAAATGTTTGAATGATAAATTTGTGGCAAAGAGATTTCGGCCCAATTATCCGGTATGGTCAGATACCATATCTGGATTCGGAAACGTTATATTAAAGGATGACGGCTCAAGCATTCTTGTGTTTGTGGATAGTAATTTTAAGAATCAAAGATTTATTCCAATAGTGGTGCAGCAATTGACAGCATTTTTGAACAAAAAGAAAATTTTTGTTTTGTACATGGACAAACAGTCCAGAGATGAGTTCTTAGAAGCTTACCCTGCTTTTAATAATGTGCAGGATGTAACTTTAGCAGATACAGATTATAGACAAGCGGCGCAGATGGCTTATGAAGCGCTTTCAGATTATGATAAGGAGGAAAAATCATATGCATGATGTGTTTATTTCGTATGTTCAGGGACAGAAGATTGCGGAAACAATGAAAGCGGCACTAGAAAAGAGAGGACTTTCTGTGTTCATTGACAAGGAGTTGGCTATGGGAGCGCCACTTGTACTGTCACTAAATAAAGCGATGAAGGAATCCAGATCCTATTTGCTGATTATTGATAAAGAGTTTGTCACTAGACAATGGACAAACGCTGAAGCGCAGGCAGCTTTTTTGGAGGCAATGAAACAGAAAAAGCTTTTTCCACTTTTGGTAGATGAGGATGCCAAAAAGTTTTGGATAGAAGAGAATCCATTGTTTGCGAATCTTATTGGAAGGATGTGGGGAGAGTCGTCATCGGATGTGCTGGCGGAGGAGATAATGAGTATTTTGAATTAAAATTTATCGGGAGGAACGTATTTGACGCATAGGGATATATAAGAAAGGGGCTGCCGGTTAATCAATGTCAATAAGTTAAGGACATTGCAATAGACTACTGTGTAAGATTTCAAATGGCTGAGAGCAATAATTTCTGCTTTCAGCCATTTTTTCGCATAACAAAAAAAACAGTCCTATTTAACTGCATGTTCTATGCCTTTCTTAATTTTTTTATGGTATCCTATATAGGAAGTGCAATGGTAGGCGAAGAAAATCTGGTGAATATGAACCCACGCAAATATTAAGGAGATATTCTTTTGCATATGATCCATTTAAAAAGAGTAACAATATTTAAAATCCTCTGGAAAAAATCCGGGGGATTTTTTAGATCCTATTTTGACATGAGCAGATGAAAACACCTGTGACCGCCGGGGGTATGAAGTTGACAAGATCAATACCGCTGTGCTTAAAGCCATAAAACAGATCGGGAACTGGCGGAGAAAAAATATTCTATCGTAAAGCGTGATCACAGTGGTCAAAAGGGGGCTGCTACGAAGCTGGAACGGGAAATCGGCCAGCTCCGGCAGAGGGTTTTACAAAAGAAAACAGAAAAGCAGGACTGTTATGAACGGTATATCATGGAGGAGGCTGACCGGAATCAGTATCTGGCTGTAAAGCAAGCCTGTGATGCAGAGATTGAAGCGGCAGAGAAGAAGATCGCTGAGTTGAGCAAAGAGATGGCAATGCAGGCAGAGGTGAGTAGCTGAAAGAACTTGAAAATATTTCTTTGTTTGCAAGAGAACCGGCGCTGACGAAGGAAATGGTTGAAGCAATGATAAAGGAAGTGAGAATATATCAGGATGACCGGTATGAGATTAAGTGGAAGTTTAGAAATATGTTTGATGAGTGGCTTGCCCGTGAGGACAGGTCATTTTTAGAACTATAAAAAATTGGTGGGGATGGTAGAAGGATTGTGGAAAATATGGTAAAATTGGTGGAGAAAAGGAATTATGTGGGGGAGACAAATGCAAAGTTTATACATATCGAGAGTAGTTATAAAGAATTTTAGAAATTTCATGGACGTTGATGTAAAGCTCGGACATAAACAGGTTATAATTGGGGAGAATAATATTGGAAAGACTAATTTCCTTCGGGCTTTACAGCTGATATTAGATCCGACATTATCGGACGAAGACAGAATGCTTCAAGAAACAGATTTTAATGAACAAATTAAAAATCCAATGGAAAATAAGGAAGAAATTCTTATTCAGATATATATTGATAACTATGCAGAAAACAAGACAATTCTTACAGTTTTTCAGGATGCTACAGTTCGTTCGATTGATGGAAAAGAATTACTATTGTTTACCTACCGTTTTTATCCTTATACTGATGAAAATGGAAATGTTGAATATCAATATAATATATATAAGGCGAATGATGAAACCAGAAAATTTGGTTCTTATGAGCGAAAATACTTAAATTTGAAAGTGATAAAAGCTCTGAGAGATGTAGAGGGCGAAATTAGAAATTCGCGAACATCCCCTATACAGAAGATGTTAAAAGATTACTCGATTGATAAATCAAAGTTAGAATATATCGCAAATGCTTATAAAGAAGGAAGTAAGGAAATATTAAACTTAGATGAATTGATTGATTTAACCAGTAATATAAATCATAGATTTGGGACTATTTATAAATCATAGATTTGGGACTATTT
>NZ_QRNF01000047.1 GCF_003474435.1 Ruminococcus sp. AF46-10NS | reverse complement strand
AAATATATAGCAATTATCCTATTATAAAAAATAACAAAATTCAGAATGTTGTTACAGAGGATAGTAATTCAGGATATCAGTTCTGGATGCACGCATTTAAGAATAGTAATGTTACCAGTTCTAATGGAAATGGGAATCTCATTAAATGTGTAAAAGAACTGGGATTAGGAGATACATTGGTAATAGCTGATGGGGCTGCTTTTGGCTCCTTAATTGAAACTTGCATAAGTTCATTTCAGATACAAACAGAACGAAGAATTTCATTATGGCTTCCAGAATCATTTGAATATTTGATTTTGAAATCTGGTATTCTTAAGTCCGAAAAATTAATTCAGATTTTAGATAATATTCCTGAATATGTCGAATGTGAAAAATATGAAAGTTGGGAAAAGTTTTTTACAGAGATTTTGATTACGTTGACTGCGGATGGCGTTGAGAAGTATTCTAAGAACATACTGAATAGTTACTATTTGCAAGATTGGGTAGTTGATAAGATAAAAGAACAATTGCCTATAGAAGTTATAAACAAATAGGTGCCAACTTGCCTACCAACTCAGTACTTATGTAAGTTGTCTGCTGAGCGCTTACGAAATAGCCAGGCATCAGCGTTATAGACCAAATAGTATTCCATTGACGTAAAATTTATATACACAACACCTCAGTTTTGATGTATAATATAGAAATAGACCATTTATAACAGATGAAAATTTAATAGAGTTACCAATTCCGCGAAAGTACGGAGTCGGTAGCCGATAGATTGTTTGGCGCAGGATTTGAGCGCCATCTACACAGTGACTGGCAATCCGGTACTGAGAACTTTATTAGCTCATGCCAACAAAATGCCAACATTTATGCCTGAAACGGGAGCTTTCAAGGACGATATAAAAGCTGACAGCGAAGTGCCCACGAGAGCTAAGAAAGCCCGTAAATCAGGGGTTTTCAAAGACAGTATAAAACATAAATAGTCCCAGAGGAAGATGCCGAGTGCCTTGCTCCTAAGCACTAGATGTGGGTTCGATTCCCGCACGGGACGTCCTATCAAAAGCGGAATGTATTAGAAAAATTTCTAATATGATTTCCGCTTTTTTGTTTTTTCAGAGGGAAAAAGGAATGGAATATCAGCTAATACGGAAAGAATTCTATTAGCCGCTGTCTAATAAAACGCACTACTTATATAATAGCTGGAAATAAATCGAAATTCTAATAAAAGAGAAAAGCTAGCTGTTTATTTGAGAAAATGGATGTAAATTCAAGCTCAGATAAAAAAAAAGAGGAAGGGAAATATTCGGCGGTAAGTTATTAGGTGTGAATACAATAGAATCTTTGCTTAGTGAGAACTAAGGTCAACAGTAAGCCTGTTTGGATCAGATTTCAAAAAGAAATCTATCTGGACAGGCTTTTTCTGTTGCAGATAAGAAATGGAGGAAAGATATGGATACAGTGGCATCAGTTCCAGAAGATGGCGAAAAAATCATAGAGATTCAGCTGGAACGTCTGCGGACCTTCAAGAACCATCCGTTTAAGATTCGGATGGATCAGGAAATGATTCGGCTCAGTGCAAGTTCAGACATTTATTCAAGCTGCTTGCTGCACAAGGTTCAATCATACGGAAATTATACCTCATACTCTCAAAGTCCCGGAACTCAGGAAACTGCACTCTTTCCGGGACTTTCTTTACTATTTGGTTACCATTGCTTGTTTTATTTTATTTAGATGGTCACTAAGGTATCCGTCAAGACCATAAGACGTATCTTTGATGTTATCTGGAATATACACTTCTCCCAAATTGATTGTTATATAAGTTGCATGTGGCTCATTTGCAGTCATTCGCATAAGAGGTGCTTTTATTAGCTGATTTCTCCAGCCAATACCAAGTTCCAGAATTACTATTTTCTTATTATGAAAATCTTTGCAGAACTTTTCCCATTCCATTTGTACTTCCTGCTTTGGAGGCTGTGCGTTATATAAATCCATTGCAGCACCACAAACCGGACATTTGGGAAGAAATTCCGAAGAAACCAAGCCGTTTTTTTCAACTTCTGCCAGTTTCCGAATGATTGGAAGTGCAGGATATGTTTTATCGTGACATAGCCTGCTGCAACGCAACTCAATCCAGTTTCCCTCAAGCTCATATACCCTTTGTGGCTCAAAACCAGACATTTCAAAATGTCCCTCACCATTAGAAGTGAGGATGAAATATGGTTTATCTCCAACAATTGTTTTCAAATCCTCCATAACAGATGAAGTTGTATAATTTCCGCTGTAATGATTGACCAGTCTGCTAAAAAATCCCCATTTTTCCTCCTGTTTATTCCATCTGAAAAAGAAGCCATCTAAAATCTTTCGAAAACCATACTTTTCTTTATAATCCCTGAAAAGATTTTCAAATGCCTCGTCATCTGCAAACAGGTTTAGCCCTTCTGTGATGGATAAACCATTACTTGCACCGATCAATATTGCATCTGCATCCTTTATCTTTTGGGCTATTTCATTGTAATCATTCATTCTAAGCCTCCTTCCAGGACAGCTCTGACATCCCCAAGTACTTTTGCAATATCATCTACAATCACAATTCCCTTTTCTTCGATTTCTTTCGGAAGAAGATTGTATTTATCATTGACACTGACATAATAAGCATCTGGCAATGTACCAGTCAGATGCCAGAACGGTTCCTGAATAAACATTGGTGTCATACGCCCAACACCTAACTCAATAAAAAGAAGTCTTTTGTTCTTATTATTTTCAAGATATTTCGACATTTTCTGGTATTCATGGTCATATTTTCTGCCCTGAAGGAAATTCCCATATCCCCTTACCCACGGAAAAGCTTCGGCACCGCAATGCGGACAATGGGGAATCAGTTCGTCCGGGACAAAAGTTCCGCCGGCCATTGCTTCATACATCTTTTTTACCGGTTCTACGGCGTCCCATGTATCATCACAGCATTGCCTTGAACACTGGAAAAATCTATGATCGCCCTGAATTTCACTTACCTTTTTTTCGGGATAAAGCTTCACAAACTGTGTATCCTGATTCGTTGTCAGAATATGAAAATCTTTTCCATTTAATACTGCATCCAGATCAATATAGGGTTTACGAACAGGGGCTGTCTGTGTGGTATGTAAAAAAGTTGTCAGATATCCCCATCTTTCATTTGGAGTATCAAAGTCGTACTGCATGCCAGCAAAAGCACCTTTAAAATGGTATTTATCTGCAAATGGTTTAAAATATTTTCGATAGGATTCGTTGTCTTCGTAATAAAAATTGCCTCCTCCTGAGGCGGACAAACCGGAAGCACCTCCTACAATAATACATTCTGCATTTTGGATCTGTTTTGCAAAAATATGTATCTGCTCCTTATATGGAATCACCTTGTTTGAATTTTTATAAGGCGATTTTCCTGCCATATACATTCCATAATATCTTGAATAATTCATCTGTGTCTGCATAACAAGATTTTCGTATATACTCATTGTTCATTCTCCATTTTAATGCTGTTATATTATAATTTACAGCTAAACAATACTTTCTTCTTGCCTGTTTGTCAATAGGCTGTTATAATACTTTTAACAGTCAGGAGGGGAATCATGAAATATTCAGTCAAATTAAGCCATGCAGTTCATATACTGGTTTTTATCTATTTATCAGAAGGCTTACCTCTTTCAAGTGACAAAATTGCAGAAAGCATCCATACGAATCCAGGATGTGTAAGACAGATTATGTCCGCACTCCGAAATGCGGAACTAATAAAAAGTACAACCGGACATCCGAAACCGGAACTCGCAAGAGAGCCGGAAACAATCTCGTTGCTTGATATATATAAAGCTGTGGAAGGTGATAAACCACTGCTTCATCTGGATACACATACAAACCCAGAATGTGGTATAGGCGTGAATATCCAGCTTGCACTCCAGTCTTTTTATGATAAAGTGCAGAAAGATGCGGAAAATTCTATGGCGGGTATCAGTCTTAGTGATATCATCAGGGGATATTATCAGCGGATTGAAAAATCAGAACAGACGGGGTGCTGATTATGGAAATCAAAAGGGATCATATACTAACAGGAAGTTTTTGTGCTCTTGGATGTGAAATATTATATGGACTGAGTTACATCTTCACAAAACAAGTAACAGCAGAGGTAAGTGCACTTTCTTTGCTTGGATGGCGTTTCCTGCTGGCATTTATAGTTATGAGTATATTAGCCGGGACTGGTTTTATAAAAATCAGGTTGAAAGGCAGAAGCGTAAAGCCTCTTTTATGGATTGCACTGTTCAGTCCGGGGATTTACTTTATTGGAGAAACATTCGGCATCAGTCATACTACCGCATCAGAAAGCGGAGCTTTTCTTGCGTGTATTCCGGTTGCATCAGATATGCACAAAGGGTGTTCCTGAAAACATGAATCCATTTGCATCTTTGATCATTACTTATCTGGTCAGTGCAGCCCAGATCGTTACTTCATCCATACTTGGGGTAATTCTCATCATTGTTGGATATGTTGGATACAAAGAAGCAATAACATGGAATAAAATAGTCGGCGTTATTGTATGCCTGGCAGGACTTGGATTGATTAATCTGAAATAAGTGCAAAGGTAAAAATAAGGACGATAACCTTAAACTGCGATAATGAGTTGATTTATATCCATTTCATTATCGCAGTTTTTTTAAAATTATAATTCAAGAGAATCTTCCGCATCCACCCACAACTGCATTGTACCATCAAGATACAATTTGGCATATTCCAACGGTTCATCAATGGCAAGTGCGTTCAATGCACAGTCAGATCCGGGTGTAGTCTTTAAATTTCTTTCTGCTTCCCAACAATCAATGCGGAGCATATAGCCAGCACTGGTATATACATCAATGCTGTTTCTGTGTGGATTGTATTCTGCAAATATCGTTCTCATCGTATCAAATCTCCTTATCATTCGATTAATCATCAGTTACAAAAATCAGAAGCATTTCAATCAGTTCACCATGTCACTTTTTATTTTGTGTTATACTGTTTTATATAATTTTTTTGCCCTTGTATTTTCCCTTATCAGAGTTCGTAAACACTGGTGGGACGATATAACACAAGGGAAACAATAAGGGAAAGCTCACCTGCGACAAATCCAGCGTTTTCAAGGGTTTACAGTGAATTTAATAACAAAATATAACAGTTATTAAATCTCTTAAAACAGGTGAAATCTCAATCGGAATTTGTAGAATAGAGGAACTATGATGTTTGATAAGCACAAAAGGGAATCCTTGCTATTGCGGGACTTATTAAAGAAATTGATAATTATTGTGATAGGTTCCATTGTTGCAGCCTATGGCATTACACTTGCACTGTATGCAGGATTTGGTGGCGCCACGCTCGCAGTGCTATGGCAGGGTATCGCTGAAACGTTTCACTTGAGCATCGGTATGGCATCTTTTGTTGTAGCAGTGGGGATGATTTTGTTTGCATTAATTTACGATAAAAGTCAAATCCATATTGGGACGGTGCTATATCAAATTGTATACAGCACCTGTGTGGATGTATTTGCCACCTGCCATGTCTACAGTACATATCGATGGTTCAACTTCTTTATCATGTTGCTGGGTGTTATTTTGTTTGCTGTCGGGACCGGACTATATGCGTCTGCCTCACTTGGTCGTGGCTCTTATGAAGCAGTTACTTTTGCCTTGGCAGAAAAGAACAACTGGCAAGTTAAAATTGTTCGAATAGCATTAGATATTCTGGTTGTGATAATAGGTGTTTTGCTTGGCGGGAAGTTTGGCATATGCACGATCATTACAGTTATCATTTCAGGCCCGATTATCCAATTTGTTAATGCGAAAGCAAAACGAATTTTAAAGATATAATAGCAAAGAAACCTACAACTTCCAGTTGTGCGCCCAGCAAAGGGTGTGTAGTCAAGCCGGTGGGATTCCGGTTTATCCAAGGTTTAGCCAACCAGATAATAGCGAGTCTTGGGATGATGCCGGTAACGGCATTTGACAAGCGTAGACAGCAAGAAAGCAGGGTTGAATAGTGATTGAGCTTCGAAACGTTAACTTCAGTCGGTCGACGTCTTAACTGGTGCGGAAGACAATATCATGTAATGCGATATGGCGAGTGTTATGTGGCACTGCGGAGTCAGAGAACCAATCATGTTTTACATTGTGAATGCACATCAACTGGGGAGAACCTGCCATTTCTCGAAGAGGAGTATGAAGTTGCAACTGAAAACGGAGGATTTCAAATGAATGGTAGGTGGTCGGACAATCCCATAGTACTGTAGAAATCGGGCAATGCCGATGGAGGGAAGGGGATTGCATAGTAAAGGTCTTACTGAGGACACATTATCCGTACTCAGGGACGGAGGAAATAATGGAAACGAAATTAGTAAGAATAGCTGAGATATCGGCAACATCAAAACATCCTATATTTACATCAGTGTACCACTTGATAAATGAAGATATGCTAAAGCAATGCCATAAGGAATTAGATGGGAACAAAGCAGTCGGAATTGACAAGGTAACTAAGGATGAGTATGGGAAGAACCTTGATAGAAATATCAAGGAACTGGTACAGAGGTTGAAAAACAAATCCTTTAAGCCACTTCCGTCACTGAGGGTATATATACCTAAAGGAAATGGAAAGAAACGACCATTAGGGATTGCTTCCTATGAAGATAAGATTGTACAAATGGCAGTGAAGAAAATACTGGGAGCTATTTATGAACCGAGATTCCTAAACTGCATGTATGGATTCAGACCGAATAGGGGGTGTCACGAAGCAATAAAAGAAGTATACCAACGGATAAGCTATGGAAAAATCAGCTATATCGTAGATGCCGATATCAAAGGTTTCTTTGACCATATCGACCATGATTGGATGATGAAGTTCCTTGAATGGAATATACAGGATAGGAACTTATTGTGGCTAATACGTAAATACCTTAAAGCAGGAATAATGGAGCAAGGAAAATTCGAGCCAACAGAGGAAGGTTCGGCACAAGGCTCAGTAATGAGTCCGATGCTTGCAAATATATACATGCATCATGTGCTGACGCTGTGGTTTAAGCTGGTGGTGCAAAGGAAAATGCAGGGAGAGTGTTTTCTCGTCAACTTTGCGGATGATTTTGTTGCAGGATTTCAATATAAGTCAGAAGCTGAAAGATACTATAAAGAGTTAAAGGAACGAATGGAAAAGTTTGGACTGGAGCTGGAAAGTAGTAAAAGCAGACTGATTGAATTTGGGAGATTTGCAGAGCAGAATCGTAGAGCAAGAGGAGAATGTAAGCCTGAAACATTTGATTTTCTGGGATTTACCTTCTACTGTAGCAAAACTCGAAAGGGAGGTTTCGTGCCAAAGGTACAGACTTCAAGAAAGAAGTTTGAGCAAAAGGTTAGAGCATACAAGAACTGGATTTACGATAATCGAAATCGACCAATGCGAGAAATAATTAAAGAGTTGAATGTAAAACTAATTGGACACTATCGGTATTATGGTGTTACATGGAATTTTCGGAAGATAACAACATTCCTGCATAGAGTACAACAGTTTCTATTCAAAGCCATGAATCGGAGAGGTTGTAGACGGGCATACACATGGAATGGATTTGTGAAAATGCTCAAGTATTACCCGTTAGCAAAACCTAAAACGTACTATTGTTTATATTGAAGCGAATGTTACTATGAGGAGCCGTATGCGGGAAAGCCGCACGTACGGATCTGTGAGGGGCTAAGATTGAGAGGTCTTAGTCTACTCGACTGATGGAGAAAGCAAAAATCAGTCATGCCCTTTATCATATAGTTTCTGTATATTTTTTGGAAGTTTGTCAGGCAACATGGCATTTATAGCATCTTCGTTACCATCTTTCATTGCTGTTTCGTAATACCAGCACTTGAATTTTAAGAGGGAGAGAGTTTTTTGAAGTTCCTGAATTTCAGTTTCAACAGCTGATTTTCTGGTTTCAAATAATTCTTTCCTTTTTTCATAGCTGGAGCTGCCTCAGATACCCAGATAAAAAATTGCTTTATATCTTTTATCTCAAGACCGGATTTCTTCAGACATTCAATGATACGAAGTGCTTCTAATTCATTATCGCTGAAATAACGGATATTTCCCTTGCGTTCCAGATTAGGGAAAAAGCCTTCCTTGTCATAATACCTTAATGTAGAAACAGGAAGATTAAACATTGCAGAGACCTGACCGATTGTATACATAAAAAACCTTCTTTCAAATTTATGCTTGACCTAAAGTTAACTTTAGGTTGTAAGATATTTATATCATATACTATTGTTAGTGTAATTACAAGAAATTTTGCATATGGAGGTTATATTTATGTTGAAAACAGAAGAATTAAAACTAGTATCTGAATGGGATAAAACTTTTCCACAGAGTGAAAAAGTAGACCACACGAAAGTGACATTTATAAATCGTTATGGAATCACACTTGCTGCAGATCTGTATAAGCCCCAAAATGCATCTGGGAAATATCCTGCGATTGCCGTAAGCGGACCATTTGGGGCAGTCAAAGAACAGTGTTCCGGATTATATGCACAGACAATGGCTGAAAGAGGATATTTAACAATTGCATTTGACCCTTCTTTTACGGGGGAAAGTGGAGGCTATCCAAGATTTATGGCTTCTCCAGATATTAATACAGAAGATTTTATGGCTGCTGTTGATTTCCTTTCTGTTCGGGAAGATGTGGATCTGGATAAAATAGGAATCATTGGAATCTGCGGCTGGGGTGGAATGGCTCTTAACGCAGCTGCGTTGGATACAAGAATAAAAGCAACCGTTGCTTCTACCATGTATGATATGACAAGAGTAAATGCGAATGGATACTTTGATTCTGAGGACAGTGAAGAAGCACGTTATGCAAAGAAACAGTCACTGAATACCCTCAGGACAGAAGAATACCGTAAAGGCGAATATTCAAGAGGCGGTGGTTGTGTTCCCCTTCCGGTTCCGGAAGATGCACCTTTCTTCGTAAAAGATTACAGTGAGTATTATAAAGGCAGATGTTATCATAAAAGGAGCCTGAATTCAAATGATGGCTGGAACAGTATTGGATGTATGTCATTTATGAATCAGCCAATATTAAAGTACAGTAATGAATTAAGAAGTGCAGTGCTTATCGTTCATGGAGAAAAAGCACACAGCTATTATTTTGGAAAAGATGCTTATGAAAATATGATTAAGAACAGCAAGTACACATCCAATAAAGAACTGCTGACAATTCCGGGAGCTGTTCATACAGATCTATACGATAATCCGGATGTGATTCCATTTGACAAAATTCAGAAATTTTTTAAAGAAAACGGAGTTGGTTAATTATGACGTGTGAAGAATATTTGAGTAATATGAAGCCCGGATATATCGTAGATGGTGGAAGTGAAGAACATTTGGTTATGCATGAGCTGTCTCAAAGGGCATTAAAGATAACGATGGAGCTGAATAACAAATATCATACAAAAGAAGAAATTATACAGCTTATGTCGGAACTTACCGGACAAAAAATAGATGAAAGTTTTGGAATGTTTCCTCCGTTTTATACAGACTGCGGACGAAATATCCATATAGGTAAAAATGTTTTTATTAATGCAGGATGTAAGTTTCAGGATCAGGGTGGTATTTATATAGAGGATGGAGTCCTGATTGGACATAATGCAGTATTGGCAACGATCAATCATATGGAAGATCCCGAGAAAAGAGCAGGTATGATATTTCAGCCGATTCACATCGAAAAAAAAGTGTGGCTTGGAGCAAATGTAACGGTTCTTCCGGGGGTTACGATTGGTGAAGGTTCGGTCATTGCAGCCGGAGCAGTTGTAACAAAAGATGTTCCGGCCAATATGATTGCGGCAGGAGTGCCTGCGAAAGTTATACGGAAGGTTAAAAAAGACACTGAAAAAGGAGAAATTTAATCATGGCAAAAAAAGTATTGATCATATCGACAAGTCTTCGAGGAGGCAGCAATTCTGATATACTTGCAAATGAGTGTGCAAAGGGAGCAAAAGAAGCCGGGCATGATGTGGAACTTCTTTCTTTGAAAGGAAAAGATATAAAATATTGTATCGGTTGTCTATCCTGTCAGAGGAATGGGATGTGTGTACTGAAGGATGATGTTGCAGATATTATGGCAAAAGTAAAGGATGCGGAGGTCATTGTCTATGCAACACCAATTTATTACTATGAGATGTGTGGCCAGATGAAAACACTTCTTGATAGATTGAATCCTTTATATTCGACAGATTACTCATTCAGAGATATTTATATGATTGCAACTGCCGCTGAGAATGATGAAAGTGCATTTGAAAAAGCCTACAATGGTCTGCAAGGCTGGGTAGACTGTTTTGAAAAAGCTTCCTTGAAAGGCATGGTCGGTGGCGGTGGAATTGATGCTGCAAATATAGCTGCAAGCCATGCTGATGTGATGAAAAAAGCATATGAACTTGGAAAGAAATTATGAGTTTGAAAAGAGTACTGTTATTTAGTCTGTGTATATTAGTTTTATCTGGGCTTGTAGGATGTAGAGAAACAGAAATTACCGTCAAATCGGGATTGTGCGCCCAGATAAGGGCGAGTAGTCTAGCAGGTGGAATGCCTGTCTGGTAAGGTCTAACCAATCGTCAGTAGCGAGTCTTGGGTCTTCCACAGTCTGCGTCATACCAGCGTTTATGAAGAAAAAATCAAAAGCTCTTGACTTGGAGTTAACTTCAAGTAGTATGCTAATCGAAACAGGAGGTAAAAAGATGAAGAAATTACTGATTATATATTATTCATGGTCAAATGGAAACACGGAAAGAATTGCAAAAATGCTGCAGAGTGAGACTGATAGCGATATTCTAAAAATAGATACCGTAGTTCCATATTCTGGCAGTTATGATGATGTGGTAAATCAGGGACAGAATGAAGTGCAGCGCGGATACGAACCTGAAATTAAACCGCTGGATATCAATATTGCAGATTATGATGTCATCGCAGTTGGGACACCTACATGGTGGTACACAATGGCTCCGGCTGTAAAAACATTTCTGCACCAACAGGATTTTACCGGAAAGACAGTAGTACCTTTTATGACAAATGGTGGCTGGCCAGGGCATGTAATAAAGGATATGAAAGCAGCCTGCAAAGGCGCAAATGTGGTTTGCGATATGCAGATACAGTTTGATTCTACAGGTGGAAGTAATCTGGAGACACCTCAGGAACAAATTAATGAATGGATACAGAGTGTGAAAAATCTTCTTTAAATTGTGGAGGAAGAATATGACAATAAAAGAAGTGTCAGAAAAATATGGTATTTCACAGGATACCCTCCGTTATTATGAGAGGGTTAATGTGATTCCTAAAGTTACAAGAACATCCGGAGGAATTCGGGATTACCAGGAAGAAGATCTTAGATGGGTTGAGCTTGCAGTATGTATGAGAAATGCAGGACTTCCCATAGAAAGTCTGATTGAATATCAAAGGCTATTTAGGGCGGGAGATTGTACAATACCTGCGAGACTTGAGTTGTTGAATGAGCAGATGGATATTCTTCAGAAGCAAAAAGAGCAGATAGAGGAAACTATGGACAGGCTTTCTTATAAGATATCACGGTATGAAGAAGCAGTGAAAACAGGAAAACTGGTATGGACAAAGGAGGAATAGTACAAATGGCAAAGCTGGTAGCATTTTATTCAAGAGCAGATGAAAATTATTTTGGCGGTTCCATGAAATATATTCAGATTGGCAATACTGAGAAAGCTGCAAAAATGATAGCTGATATGACAGGAGCAGACCTTTTCAAAATCGAGCAAAAGATTCCCTATGCCGCTGATTATAATACCTGCATTGCACAGGCAAAAGAGGATAAACAGACAGGAAAACGACCAGAGATACTAAATCTGCCACAGGACATAGATCAATATGACGAGATTTATCTTGGATACCCGAATTACTGGGGAACCATGCCAATGGCTGTATATACTTTTCTGGAAAGTTATGATTTTACAGGAAAGAAAATTCATCCATTCTGTACGCATGAAGGAAGCGGATTGTCAAATACGGAGAGTGATATTAAAAAAAGTGCAAAAGGTGCAGTGATTGAGAAAGGCATTGCGATACATGGAAGCAGCGTAGATCAAGCGAAAGATGTACTTGAAAGATGGATACAGAAATAGAGGTTAGAAAAATGGAATGCAAGGAAATACGTGTTGATGTAAGAACTGCGTCAATAAAAGAAAGTACAGAAGGGCAACGTCAGACAAAAATATTATTTCAGATTAATCATACAATGCCTTTTACTGATGAATATAATCATTTATTAAAGGAATTGTTTGGAAATAACCTAGGAGATGGGAGTATGATATCACCACCGCTTAATGGAGCATGTGTTGGAAGCGTAAAGATTGGCAGGAATGTATTTATCAATTCTAATCTTCTTGCAATGGCAAGAGGTGGAATAACGATTGAAGACAATGCTATGATTGCTGCAAATGTACAGCTTATTTCCAATAATCATGATCCATATGATTTGTGTACTCTGACTTGTAAGCCTGTTCTGATAAGAGAATATGCCTGGGTAGGAGCTGGAGCTACGATACTTCCGGGAGTATGTATCGGAAGACACGCAATTGTGGGAGCTGGATCTGTAGTGACAAAGGATGTACCGGATTATGCAGTAGCAGTTGGAAATCCGGCAAAAGTAATAAAAATGCTTGATAAAGAAAAATTTCAGGAGGACTAAAAAGATGGAAAATATGAAGTTGAATAACAATTTGGAATGTCCAATGCTTGGACTAGGAACTTTTATGTTATCACCAGAGGATGCCTACACAAGTACATTAGAGGCATTAAAAATGGGATATTCCCTAATTGATACAGCAAATGCTTATGTAAATGAGCGTGCAGTTGGAAGAGCAATCAAGGATAGTGGAATTGACAGAAAAAATATATTTCTATCAACAAAAATATGGGCTAGTGAATATGAAAATGAGAATACTGTAGAAGAAACTCTAGAAAGACTTGGTGTTGATTATGTGGATTTACTTTATATACACCAGCCTGCAGGCAACTGGCTTGCCGGATACAGAATGCTTGAAAAAGCGTATAGAGAGGGCAAAGCAAAATCCATAGGTATCTCGAATTTTGAAGGAAAATATATGGAAGAGTTGGAAACAAAGTGGGAAATTGTACCTCAGTTTATTCAGGTGGAAGCACATCCATATTTCACACAGAAAGAACTTCGTGTAACTTTAGACAAATATGGAATTAAGCTTATGAGCTGGTATCCGCTGGGACATGGAGAT
This sequence comes from Ruminococcus sp. AF46-10NS, assembly GCF_003474435.1. Classification (GTDB taxonomy): domain Bacteria; phylum Bacillota; class Clostridia; order Lachnospirales; family Lachnospiraceae; genus Blautia_A. Next base: position 8,529 of record NZ_QRNF01000047.1, on the reverse strand, counting down.
ACAGCATTAATGAATGAGTTGGTATTTGCAGGACTTGGCAAAAAATATGGAAAAACACCTGCACAGGTTATTCTCCGTTGGCATACTCAGATGGGATTTGTTGTAATTCCTGGAAGTAAAAATGCAGAACACATTAAGGACAATATGGATATCTTTGATTTTGCATTAACAGATGAAGAAATGGAACAGATTGCAAAGCTGGACAAGAATGAAAGATATTATCACCGCACGGATGAACAGCTTGTACAGTTTGCAAACTGGAAACCAGAGTTTGAAAAATAATATGGAGAAAATAGTATGAGCAAAAATGATGTATGGCTGAATCAGTAAAATGGGGAAGTACGGAGCAACTGCTTCCATCTTTTTATCTAGAAGTAGCAGTAAGTAAATCCGAGTAAAATATGGTCAAAAAATCATCGACATCCGACCTACAGCACGTTATAATATAGTTAATCTAATAAGAAAACCAAGTGATCATTGTTACGAAGCTGAATCGTAATGGTGGCCAACTGAGTGAACTCGATGGAACGGAATGGTTATATCCTCCGGGTGCTCTGAGCACCGAAAGGTGCTTTACAGAGATGAAAACAGGTTTTCTTATTTTGACAGGGAGTAACAGAATAGTTAGGAAAACCAAGGATTTCCTTGACTTAGGTTGACTAATCATTGTATGTATTTACAGTGGTATCTCGAGCTCCTAAGCGAGGGGTCGGAGGTTCAAATCCTCTTGGCGACGGGCTTCAAAGCGTTCGAAAATGTTAGCTGGATTAGCTGACAGCGAACGCTTTTGTTATTTTCTAATCACGTTCGTGACATGAAATTCCATTCAAAATGATCAATTTCCAGCTAATACAATCCGATTTTTGTTAACTGACAGCTAATCAAAATTACCGGTTGGCAAACATGGATTTTAGGAAGTCCAGCTAACATTTGGGTTCCGCTCTGTTGTCACCCCTTATTCGGGGATGTAAATCAGAGGAAAGGAGTCAAGATGGCTGAGCTAAACAGACAATCAGGAGAAAACGAAGAAAGAATCATAGAAATTGAGATTGAGCGTCTCCGTCCATTCAAGGAGCATCCCTTTCAAGTGAAAGATGATAAGGAAATGTTTCTTCTGCAGGAAAGCATTGAGAAGTATGGCATTTTAAATCCGCTGATCGTCAGACCAGTACCGGATGGATACTATGAGATCATATCCGGTCACAGAAGAAAACATGCTGCGGAGAAGCTGGGATACCGTAAAGTATCGGTAATTATCCGAGTATTAAGTGAAGATGATTCCATTTTAAGTATGGTAGATTCCAATCTTCACAGAGAACGGATCAGTTACAGTGAAAAAGCTTTTGCTTACAAACTGAAAAATGACGTACTAAAAAGAAAGAGTGGTCGAAAAAAGAGCCAAGTTGACCACAAAATACCAAGAAAACGATCGATAGATATTATCAGTGAGGATTGAGATCTTTTGTTTTTGATCTCACTGGTTCCGGAATCTGCATCTGAAGAATAGCACGTGACTGACTGCCACCGCTGTTAAAATGCTTGGCAATCTGATTTAGATTCGATCCGATCTTTCCATATTCACTGACCAGTTTTCTGAGATCATTCATGCCTGCAACAACTTCAATCTGATGATTGATTTGCTTTTCAAGTAGTAGTTTTCTCAGATATTCTGATCGGCTAATGGACAAACAAGCTGCACCTTGATCTAATAAATCCAGTTCGACATCTGTAAGACGTAATCCTATAAAATGTCTGTGATTTAGTTCTTTATCTTTGTTTTCTGTTCTTATATTCCTCCTTTCGCTGCGACTATTCCTCCCACCGGGAGTCCACGTATTTTAATATCGGCTGTCCCTTCCGATATTAGAAATAGTGCTGTGAACACCTTCAGGTGGAACCAACAGACAAGTGAAACGTCTGTTATTGAGAGGGTATGGGGAGATCCCCATCAAGATAAAACCCATAGGTTGACGGGAGGCCAAATGGCAATACCGTTAAACATGGGTGGATCTTGCTCTTATTTGTATCCCTCTATATAACGAAACGCTCAGAGGCTGTTTTACAGTGGGGTAAAAGAAAAAATATCAAAAAATCGATGATTAATGGTAAGCTTGTGATAGAATAGATAAAAGTGAAAAGCATAAAGGATGTTGTTGTGGAGAATATTTGTTATGATTAGAAAGTTGCTGAACAGAGATATCGATAGAGTCGCTGACATATGGTTAAAGACAAATCTGAAAGCACATTATTTTATTTCCAATCAATACTGGAAAAGTAATTATGAATTAGTGAAAGAAATGATGTCACAATACGAAGTTTATGTGTTTGAAGCAGATAAAATGATACAAGGATTTGTAGGACTAAATGATAAATATATAGAAGGGATTTTTGTCTCCGATGAAATGCAGTCATGTGGCATAGGTAAGCTTTTATTAGATTATGTTAAGGATAAAAAAGTTAGCTTACGATTAAATGTATACCAGAAGAATGCCAGAGCAATTTCTTTTTACCAAAGAGAAGGGTTCATTATTCAATGTGAAGGCTTGGATGAAGCTACTGGTGAAAAAGAGTACACTATGCTATGGAAACGAAAATAGAAATCGGAATTTGGAGGATGTGAATGAGTAGCATGAAGAAAACAAAAGAAGGAATTAATTTGAAAAAACTCCTTAGGCTGAAGAATACAGGCAGTATCTTTGTGATTGCGGGACTTTTGATAATTTTGGTAATAGCGTCGTACACATATATTCTGCAAAGTTCTTACACTAAGACCGCCCTTGAAACAGAAATCACACGTGACACAGCGAGTGCAGATGCAGTACACAAACTTGTGGATGGAAGAATCGGCAAAGAAGATTTTGATCAAATCAAAGATCAATCTGATGAAAAGAAGCAATTATATAAGGATATTTCTTCATATTTCAATGAAATCAGAACACTGAATTCTACTCGATATATTTACACCGCTAAAAAAAATGAAGAAGGAAAACTCGTTTATGTGGTAGACGGTTTGGATCCGGATGCGGATGATGTAAGACACCCTGGAGATTATATTGAGGAAGAAATGGTTCCGTATATTGATAGGGCTATTTCTGGGGAGAATGTGTACTCTCATGATATCATTGATACAACATGGGGTCCGATTTTTACGGCTTGCTATCCTGTAAGAGCAAATCATGATGGGACAGGAGAAATCATTGGCGCATTTTGCATTGAAATGGATATGCAATCAGCTTATGGAATGGTTGAAAAGACGAATCATATTTCCATCATCTGCGGTTTAGTCGCAGGAGCTGTATTGCTTTTAATTTGTCTATATACCTATTATGTTTACCAGAAAAGCAAGGCAGAAGAGCAAAAACAAAATCAATTATTAATGACCGCCGCTGAGGAAGCACATGCTGCCAACAAAGCAAAATCTGCGTTTTTGCTTAGTATTAGCCATGACATCAGAACGCCGATGAATGCCATTATTGGATTTACAAACATTGCGCTTCACCAGAACACAGTTTCAGATATTCATGATAGCTTGGAGAAAGTTCAAAAAAGTTCGAATCATCTTCTCTCTTTGTTGAATGACGTTCTGGATTTTACTCGCATTGAAAGTGGAAAAGTTACTATTTCGCCCGAGCCAGTGGACATTACTCAATTGACAGATAACGTCCAGGCGATTATGAATGGACTTCTTTATACTCGAGATCTTAAGTTTGAAGTACATCGAGAAATCCCAAAGAACCCATATGTCCTTGCGGATGTTGTGCGTATCCGGGAAGTTTTGGTGAATCTTCTTGGCAATGCTGTGAAATTCACAAAGGACGGCGGAAAGATTACTTTGGATATCAGCAGTTACCCAGGAGCGGATGAGAAACATATCATAATTCGTTATGTTGTTCGAGATAACGGTATTGGCATGAGCGAAGAGTTCCAGAAAAAATTATTCGATCCGTTTTCACAAGAAGATGGTGCTAATGCCAGAACTCAATATAAGGGAACCGGTCTTGGCATGGCCATCACAAAAAAATATGTGGATATGATGGGCGGTTCGATTGCTGTTGAGAGCAAAAAAGGTGTAGGTTCTACATTCACAGTGGAGATCCCACTGGAGTTGCCAGAACAGGTTATTCAATCAGAACAAAAACAACATCTGCATAGAGATTTGACGGGTATTAATGTTCTTATGGCTGAGGATAATGATCTAAATGCTGAACTTGCTACGATAATGCTGGAAGATGCTGGTATGACCGTAACACGCGCATCAGACGGAAAAGAAGTTGTGAATTTGTTTAAAAATCATCCACGAGGCACATACGATCTTATTTTGATGGATATTATGATGCCAAACATGGATGGACACCAAGCAACGAAAGCCATTCGAGCTCTAGGTATAGAGCGATCCGATGCAGTTACGATTCCAATTATAGCTTTGTCTGCAAATGCTTTTATAGATGATATTCAGGAATCCCTGGATTCAGGCATGAATGACCATATTTCCAAGCCGATTAACATGGAGGAATTAATCGATACTATCACTAAATACATTAAACACGATTAGGAAAACAAAGAAGTTAATTCTGATGAAAAGTTTGCACTGGTCTTGTCGGATGCGAAAGCGCAAGTTTCTTATGATTATGATACGGGTCGCATCACCACATTTCTTATCAGCACCCAGCACCAGGAGGACACCTCTGTTATGGATATTCGCCCGCTGGCGGAAGCTGTCATGGAAACCGCTGGGAAGATCAAGAACGACAATATGTCCGATCAGGATTCTACAAATTCAAGTTTGTAACGAAGGTATTTGCGATGAAAGGAATTAAGATTGAGTTATTGGGGATTGCAATAATACCTTTAGGAATTGCTGTGACAACAAATAATTTTTGGGTATATGTCCTAGGTGTTCTTGGATTTGGCGTCGCTGTAGTTGGCTGTTTTCTAAAAGATAATCACTGATAACTTCTTGTTTGAAAAATTGAGAAAACGTAATATTGAACAAAAAGAAATGCACAGTTCTTAGCTTATCGTGAACTGTGCATTTTTGTAAATAAATACTTTTAATTAGCCGATTACGGCATCCTCTGCTGTAAAATGTTCCAGAGAATTTTCTTTTACCTGAATGCAGATATAAGTAATTCCAGAAATATCGGATGCAAAAAACTGACGCTTTGCAGTAGGTGCGATTTTTAGCCAGTCTCCAGTTGAAAGGCTAATTTCTTCTCCATCAATTATGGCTTTGCCGTTACCTGAAAGAATTCCATAGATTTCTTCATTTTTTTTATGAGAATGAACAAATGGGACATTTGCTCCTGCAGGTAGTTCGTTTAAACTGATTTCTGCACCTGTTAAAGACAACTTTTCATGCAGCTCAATTCGGTTTTCCTTTCCAATAGTTGTTTTTGTGTAATTTGCCATAATAACCTCCATAGTTAATTTGTAGTTTCTGGTTGCTTGGTATTAGTATAGTGTGAGACACATACAAAAACAAGTACGCACCTTTTTGTAACTGTACACTCAAAAATGAATGTGTTACAATAGACTCGGAGGTGAGAATTATGCGAGCAAAAGAAGAATTACCGGAATGCCCAGTTGCAACAGCAGTATCTCTTATCGGAGGAAAATGGAAACTGCTGATTTTGCGTAACTTGAAAGAGCGTCCATGGAGATTCAATGAGCTACAACGAAGTATAGATGGTATTTCACAAAAGGTTTTGACAGATAGTTTAAGACAAATGATGAGTGATGGGCTGGCATATCGCCACGATTACCATGAGCAGCCACCGAGAGTTGAATACGGCTTAACGGAACTCGGAACAAAAATGCTTCCAATTGTTAATTCACTTGCTGACTTTGGTAACTACTATAAATCAATTATTGAACAGAATTAAGGACGTTAGTATTTGAAAAGCTTGAACAATTCCAGTTTGGCGAATTGAAAAAAACAGAATTTACCTATTAAGACATATAAACTGTTGACAATAAAGCTCCTATATAGTATGTTTTTAATAAACTACTATATAGGAGCTTTTGTATGGAAATGAATGGAGGATTTCTTGTTACCAAAATAAAACAGCTTGGAGACCGGATTTTCGAGAAGATTCTCAGTGAAAAGAATATTGATGCATTTAATGGAGCCCAGGGGCGTATTCTTTATGTGCTGTGGCAGAAGGATGGTATTTCAATCAGGTCACTCTCGACTAAATGCGGATTAGCGATAACATCTCTTACTACGATGCTGGAAAGAATGGAAAATCAAGGGCTGATAAGCCGTGTTCAGTCTGAAACGGACAAAAGGAAAACGCTCCTGTTTCTGACTGAGAAGGCACATGCCTTAAAGGGCGAGTACGATTCTGTATCTGATGAGATGGGCAGTATTTACTACAAAGGTTTTTCAGAGGAAGAAATTACCCTGTTTGAGGAATGCCTCGACCGCATCAGAAAGAATCTTGAGGAGTGGCAGAAGTCATGAGTATTTGTATCAAAGATCAGATTCAGAACATGAATATCGTCATTGGCTGCACAGTGGGGTGTACATATTGCTATGCCCGCAACAACGTGAAACGCTGGCATATGATTGATGATTTCGCTGACCCTGAATTCTTTCTGGGTAAGCTCAAGATGATGGAAAAGAAACGTCCGCAGAACTTTCTTCTTACCGGCATGAGCGATCTCTCTGGATGGAAGCCGGAATGGAGAGACGAGGTATTTGCAAAGATCCGTGAAAATCTACAGCATCAGTTCCTGTTCCTTACCAAGCGACCTGATTTGCTGGATTTTGATACCGATCTGGAAAACGCATGGTTTGGCGTTACGGTGACGAGGAAAGCAGAACGGTGGCGTATCGACGCCCTTCGGAAAAACGTCAGAGCAAAACATTACCATGTTACCTTTGAGCCGTTATTCGATGATCCCGGCACAGTTGACCTTTCCGGAATCAATTGGATCGTTGTCGGTACCATGACCGGAGCTCAGAGCAGGAAGATTCATACGGAGCCGGAATGGGCATGGTCTCTGACGGACCAGGCACATAAGCTCGGCATTCCGGTGTTTATGAAGGAAGACCTTGTCCCTATCATAGGGGATGAAAATATGATTCAGGAAATGCCGGAAGAATTTAATAAAGTGTTGGAGGTGCAGAGATCATGGAAGAAGTAATAAATGGAATCCTCATTCGTGAGGTGGAAACAAAGAACATCATGACTAAGTCTAGTCTGCCGGTAGGCGGTTACTCGGTCAATCCCTATGTGGCTGTACACATGCCTGCAAGTATTGCTATGCTTCTTTTATGAAGCGTTTTACCGGGCACAAGGAGGAATGGGGCACTTTCCTTGATGTGAAGCATTGGCCGGAAATTAAAAATCCGAAGAAATATGCCGGACAGCGGGTGGTCATCGGTTCTGTGACAGATGGCTACAATCCACAGGAGGAGCAATTCGGGAATACCAGAAAACTTCTGGAGCAGCTGATCGGCAGTGACGCAGATATTCTGATCTGCACAAAGTCGGATCTTGTGGTACGGGATATTGATCTGTTGAAGAAGCTTGGACGTGTAACCGTTTCATGGTCGATCAACACACTTGATGAAAATTTCAAGAACGATATGGATTCTGCTTCGAGCATTGAGCACCGTATCGCTGCTATGAAGCAGGTATATAAGGCAGGTATCCGTACAGTCTGTTTCGTATCCCCGGTATTCCCCGGTATCACGGATTTTGAAGCAATCTTTGAGCGGGTAAAGGATCAGTGCGATCTGTTCTGGCTCGAAAATCTCAATCTTCGAGGCGGTTTCAAAAAGACAATTATGGATTATATCGCCGGAAAATATCCTGATCTTGTACCACTTTACGACGAGATCTATAACAAGCATAACCGCAGCTACTTTGAAGCACTTGAAGTAAAAGCTGAGAAAATGGCTAAGAAGTATGATTGTGCCTTTGTGGATAATGAAATGCCTTATGGCAGAGTCCCGCAGGGGCATCCGGTGATCGTAGATTATTTCTATCATGAGGAAATCCGTGGGACAGAGAATACCGGAAAAAGAAATCGCTAACTTCGAGTTTGCAGGGATGACAATCGGCTCAGTATGATATTTAATTAAATATTGCAATGAAAAGATCATTTACCGTAAACAAGCAGTAGATGGTCTTTTTTATATCTTTTTGTGAACAAGTAGAGATTTATAGCTGGTAATATGTGTTTTATCATAATCCGTGAAATAAGATGGGTTAATTCTTCGATTTACATATTTTTTAAGGTGTTCCGGTATGGTATTATGATACTTATAAAGAACCAATTATATCTGTTGGAGAGAGCGGTGAAAAGGTATGAAGTTATTGTTTAAACAAAGGCTGTTTTCATGGTTTGACAGCTATGATATCTATGATGAAGCAGGCAACACTGTTTATGTAGTAAAAGGCCAGTTGTCCTGGGGACATAAACTTGTAATTTATGATGCCTATGGAAATGAAGTAGGAATGGTTGTTCAGAAAGTACTTACTTTTCTTCCTAAATTTGAAATTTATAAAAACGGCAGTT
>NZ_QRNF01000046.1 GCF_003474435.1 Ruminococcus sp. AF46-10NS | reverse complement strand
TTTTCCAGGATTGTGGGACGATATCTGACAAAAGGATTGTGGGACGATATCTGACAAAACAGCTGGAAGCAGATAACTGAAAAAAACGATATTTTTTCTGGATGTATAATATTCAATTGGAATGTATATAGTCACTATGTTAGCATAAAAGCCGCATAGTGACTAAATTTACTTATAATTATTCATAAAATTGTAAATAATACATAATATTAAAGTGATAATTCCTTGCAAAATACTGCAAAATTTGCTATACTATATAACGTTACTAATTTACTAGATAAAGGGAGAGGAAATATGAACAAAAACACAGAGTTCAAACCTTACATTCCTGCGGAGAAAGTCACTCCGGAGCTCACAGTTACATCTGTGATCATGGGATGTATCCTTGCTGTCATCTTTGGTGCTGCCAATGCTTATCTTGGCCTCCGTGTAGGTATGACAGTATCTGCCTCCATTCCGGCGGCAGTTATCTCCATGGGTGTTATCCGCGTGATTCTTCGCAGGAACTCCATTCTGGAGAGTAATATGGTCCAGACCATCGGTTCAGCCGGTGAGTCTCTTGCTGCAGGTGCTATCTTCACCATGCCTGCACTGTTCCTCTGGGCAGAGGAAGGACTTACAAGCAAGCCAGGCATTGTTGAGATCACTCTGATCGCACTTTGCGGTGGTATCCTTGGTGTACTTTTTATGGTGCCCCTTCGTAATGCCCTCATCGTTAAGGAGCATGCAACTCTTCTCTATCCGGAAGGAACTGCCTGTGCAGACGTTCTTCTTGCCGGTGAGGAAGGAGGAGCCAATGCTTCCACAGTATTCTCCGGTATGGGACTTGCTGCTATCTTCAAATTTGTTGTTGATGGACTGAAGCTTCTTCCGGCAGATGTTTCAGCAGCATTTAAATCCTTCAAGGGCGAGATCGGTATGGAGGTTTATCCTGCACTTCTCGGTGTTGGTTATATCGTAGGACCGAAGATCGCATCATACATGTTTACAGGTTCTCTTATTGGCTGGATGGTCATCATCCCGCTGATCTGCCTGTTCGGACCTGACACATGGATGTACCCGGCAGCAGAGGGAACAACAATTGCCCAGCTTTACGCAAACGGCGGAGCATCTGCAATCTGGTCTACTTATGTTAAATATATCGGTGCAGGAGCCATCGCAACAGGTGGTATCATTTCCCTGATCAAATCCCTGCCGCTGATCGTTACAACCTTCCGCGACTCCATGAAGAGCATGAAGGGAAGTAAGAACACAAGCACAGAGAGAACCGCACAGGATCTTCCGATGCAGTTCATCCTTCTTGGTATTGTTGCCATGGTATTTATCATCTGGATCGTTCCGGCAATCCCGGTAACTTTTCTTGGTGCAGTTATCATCGTAGTTTTTGGATTCTTCTTTGCAACAGTATCTTCCCGTATGGTAGGTCTTGTAGGAAGCTCCAACAACCCGGTTTCCGGTATGGCTATCGCTACTCTTCTGATCGCTACATTTGCGATCAAGAGCTCCGGTAAAACAGGTATCGACGGAATGACAGCAGCGATCGCTGTTGGATCTGTTATCTGTATCATCGCAGCTATCGCTGGTGATACTTCTCAGGACCTTAAGACAGGATTCCTTCTTGGTGCTACACCTAAGAAGCAGCAGATGGGCGAGATGCTCGGTGTTGTTGTTTCCGGTCTTGCTATCGGCGGTGTTCTGTATCTTCTGGATGCAGCATGGGGCTATGGTACAGCAGAGATCCCTGCGCCACAGGCTCAGCTTATGAAGATGATCGTTGAGGGAATCATGGGCGGAAACCTTCCATGGGGACTTGTATTTGTAGGTGTATTCCTTGCAATCTGCCTTGAAATCCTCCGTATTCCGGTAATGCCTTTCGCAATCGGTCTTTACCTTCCGATTTACCTGAACGCAACTATCATGATCGGTGGTATCGTTCGTGGATTACTTGACCGCAGAAAAGGTGTTGACGAAAAAACCAAGACAGCTCAGGCCACAGATGGTACCCTGTACTGTGCTGGTATGATCGCCGGCGAGGGTCTTGTCGGTATTCTTCTTGCAATTTTTGCAGTTGTCGGTATCAGCCTTGATATGTCCGGCGTTGTAAACCTTGGAAATATCGGCGGCGTTGTGCTGATGATCATCATGATCCTGTCACTGCTTAAATTCTCTATCTGGAGAAAGAAGAAAGCCTGATGAGAAAAAACAAAAAGGATAAGAAACAGGATATCAACTATCTTGATCTGATTCCGGAAACAAACCCATCGATCCGGTGGCACCGGGACCTGAAGCAGCGGATCATTCTTGAGATAGAGAATAAGGGTATGTTCAATACCATAGCGCAGAAGGTTTTTGGCAAGCCAAGATTTTCCAAGGTTCATCTTGATGAAATGGGAACTTTTATCTGGCCGGAGATCGATGGAGCAAAAACCGTGCAGGAGCTTGCCCTGCTGGTGAAAGAACATTTCGGAGATAAGGCAGAACCGCTTTATCCGAGAATCGTAAAATACTTTCAGATAATGGAAAGCTATGAGTTTGTCCGCTTTATAAATAAGAAGACAGACAAATAGTATTTAGAACGGGAACGGACGCGGAATAGTGTACGGTCCCGTTCTTTTTATGACACATCAGTACGGGAAACTGATGCAGTTGTCGTATGATACTATGGCACTTTTAAAATTTTTGTAGTGAAATGAGTATATTGCGAAGGCTTCATGACAGAAATTTTTGGAGACTGCTGTGAAAAATGAAAGGAGCACTTTATGAGTCTTGTGAAAAAAAAGAACTGGTATCTGGATTATCTTCTGATCATAGCAGGAACCGGCCTGATGGCACTTGCCATTAATTCCGTGTTTGATGCAACAGGGCTGGTAACCGGTGGTTTTTCCGGTATCGCGATCCTGGTGAAACGCTGGACTGGCGGAATTGTAGACGGAGGGATCCCACTGTGGCTTACCAATATTACGCTGAACATCCCGTTGTTTTTTCTGGGGTGCAGGATCAAAGGATTTTCCTTTGTAAAAAAAGCTCTGGTTGGCGAGATATCCCTTTCGACCTGGCTTGCCATTCAGCCGGTGTGGAATATTGCAGGAGATGATCTTCTTCTGGCTGCTGTATACGGTGGTGTGATCCTGGGGTTCGGTATCGGAATGGTCTTTCTTGGTCAGGGAACCACAGGCGGAACGGATATGATGGCAGCGCTGATCCAGAAATATATACGCCATTATTCCATCGCACAGATCATGCAGTTTATTGATGGGCTTATTGTGATCGTGGGTATGTATGTGTTCGGTATCCAGCGGGCCCTGTATGCTATCATTGCGGTTTACCTGGTGACGAAAGTATCCGACAGTCTGATAGAAGGCCTGAAGTTTTCCAAACAGACATTTATTATCACGGAGAAGCCGGATGAGGTCGCCAGAGCCATTATGGAAGACCTGGATCGCGGAGCGACAGGAATCTGTGGCAAGGGGATGTATTCCGGTCAGGAGAAGACGATTATCTTCTGTGTGGTAAACAAAAAGGAAATTGTGAAGCTGAAAGAGCTGGTAGATGATATTGATCCCAACGCTTTTGTGATCGTTTCCGATGCAAGAGAAGTTCATGGAGAAGGTTTTATAGAGAAAAATTAGGAGAATTTCAACAAAAATTTGTAAATTTTTTCAGTTTTCCTCTTTCATTTTTGGTGATTTTGTATTAAAATAGCCATAGATAAAGAGGGAAAGACAGAAGATAAGCATACACATAAGTGAGAAGGGATTGAACGGAATGATATCGAATCAGGTGTTACAGAATACGCTCGAGGGACTTAAAGAAATATCAAGGACGGAATTTTGTGTCATTGACACAGACGGCAAGGTACTTGCGTCTACTTTTTCTGATTTTGAAATCCAGCCAGCAGATATCCAGGCTTTTGTAGAATCCCAGGCGGACAGCCAGCTTGTCAAGGGGTTTCAGTACTTTAAAGTCTGTGATGATTACCAGTTGGAATATGTCCTGGTAGCCCATGGGGATGATGAGGATACTTATATGATAGGCAAGCTGGCAGCCTTCCAGATTCAGAATCTGATCATAGCGTATAAGGAGCGTTTTGACAAAGACAGTTTTATCAAGAATCTTCTTCTTGATAATCTTCTTCTGGTGGATATTTACAACAGAGCGAAGAAGCTTCATATTGAGGCAGATGTCCGCAGGGTTGTCATGATCCTGGAACTGAATCAGGAGAAAGATCACAGCTCAGTGGAGAGCGTGAAGAGTCTTTTTGGTGGAAAGAGCAGAGATTTTATCACTGCTGTTGATGAGAAGAGTATCATAATTGTCAAGGAACTTGAGGAGGGTGAGGGATATCCGGAGATGGATAAACTGGCTCACACGATCCTGGATACTCTTGATCTGAACAAGGATGGTGAGGATGTCCATATGGCATACGGTACCATCGTTAATGAGCTGAAGGAGGTTTCACGTTCTTATAAGGAAGCTCGAATGGCACTTGATGTAGGCAAGATTTTCTTTGGAGACAAGGAAGTGATCGCGTACAGTTCACTGGGAATCGGACGACTGATCTACCAGCTGCCTATTCCACTGTGCAAGATGTTCATCCGTGAGATCTTCGATAATAAATCACCGGATGATTTTGATGAGGAGACTCTTGTCACAATTGATAAATTCTTTGAGAACAGCCTGAATGTATCCGAGACATCCAGACAGCTGTACATCCACAGAAATACACTTGTGTACCGTCTGGATAAACTTCAGAAGAGCACAGGTCTGGATCTTCGGGTATTTGAGGATGCGATCACATTCAAGATTGCACTGATGGTTGTCAGGTATATGAAGTATATGGAGACGTTAGAGTATTAAACCCTTGTTCTATGTGGGTTTGCAGACTCTATCAGTTTTTAGGACGGGTGTTTTGGCCATAGTATGTCTACCGCAGAAAAAGCGGTAGACATTTTTTGACCACAGGAAATTACTTTGCGGTTATTAAATCATATAAAAAGTCCTGCAGGTCGGATTCTTTCTTGCGCAGAAGCGCAGGAGTTCACACGAACTTCACAGATAACCCAGTCAGCTCTATTGTAATTTCAGTAGTTTTACGTTAAAATAAATAACTCGAAGAGGACTGTTGCAGTCCGGGAAAAATTATTCTTGCATTTAAATAGGAAATATATTACAATAATATTACAAAAAAGTTAAAAAACCATTTTGGATTACATAGAGGAGGATATATATGATCGATCTTGTAGATGTGAGCAAATCTTACGGTCCGGGTCTTCCGGCTGTAAATCATGCGAATTTACATGTTGATAAAGGGGAATTTGTATTTGTAGTCGGAAGCAGTGGTTCCGGTAAATCAACGCTGATCAAGCTTCTGATGAAAGAGCTGGATTCTACCGGCGGAACAATAACAGTCAGCGGTGAACGCCTGGAGAAGATGAAGCACAGACGTGTTGCCAAATACCGCAGAAAACTCGGCGTGGTATTCCAGGATTTCCGTCTGCTGAAAGACCGCAATGTATATGAGAATGTAGCATTTGCACAGCGCGTTATCGGAAGACCGACACGTGTTATCCGTAAACGTGTACCGGAAGTACTCCAGGAAGTAGGACTTGCCGGTAAATATAAAGCATTTCCGGATGAACTTTCCGGTGGCGAGCAGCAGCGGGTAGCACTTGCCAGAGCTCTGGTAAACCGTCCGGATATCCTTCTGGCAGATGAGCCGACCGGAAACCTGGATCCGAAAACATCCGAGGAGATCATGGCTCTGATGGAGCAGATCAATGACAGAGGAACCACAGTACTGGTTGTCACCCATAATAAAGACATCGTCAATGCCATGCGCAAACGAGTAGTCACCATGCACAACGGAAAGATTATCAGTGACGAGAAAGAGGGAGGATATCATGAGGCCTAGTACGATCTGGTATACCCTGAAGCAGGGATTTAAGAACATAAAGAGAAACTGGATGTTTTCCCTTGCGTGCATTATCACAATGGCAGCATGTATCTTTCTGGTAGGTATTTTTTACTCCATTGTAAACAACGTAAACAATATCGCACACAAGGTAGAAGAAGAAGTTCCGATCACAGTATTTTTTGATGAGGGAACTACAGATGAAGAGATCCAGGCAGTAGGTGATGCCATTCAGGCAAGGCCGGAAGTGGCGAAGATCGAGTATGAATCAGCAGACCAGGCCTGGGAACAGTATAAACAGCAGTACTTTGGAGATGAAGATGCAGCGGATGGATTTAAAGATGATAATCCACTTGTGAATTCATCCAATTATCACGTATATCTTAACGATATCACCAAGCAGACAGAGCTGGTAAATTACATACAGGGACTTGACCATGTCCGTAAAGTCAATCAGTCTGAGCAGGCATCCAAGACACTTGGATCCATCAACAAACTGGTATCTTACGCATCCATTGCAGTGATCGGAATCCTGCTTGTAATTTCCATATTCCTGATCAGCAATACCGTATCCATGGGTATTTCCGTTCGAAAAGAAGAGATTGGAATCATGAAATACATCGGTGCGACAGATGCTTTTGTACGGCTTCCGTTCCTTCTGGAAGGTATTGTTCTAGGCGTGATCGGTGCGGCTATCCCGCTGGTGGGACTGTTCTTTCTGTACAATTCAGCAGTTGAATTTATCTTAACGAAATTCAACGTGCTCACAGGTATCGTAGACTTTATCCCGATCTGGCAGATCTATGAGGGACTGATCCCGATGGGACTTGGACTTGGTGTAGGAATCGGCCTTCTGGGAAGTTTCTTTACAACAAGGAAACACCTCAGAGTATAATAAAAATAAATGGCGGCTGTCGGAGAACCGGCAGCCGTTTTTTGACATATAGAAAGAGGAATGACATGAACAACAACGAATTTAAAAAAGGGATTGCTGTTGGTGTGGCTGTAACCCTGGTTGTCACAGGAACGGGTTTTGCCGGCTATCAGAAAATCATGTTTCCAAAAGGCAGTGCCCTTTCCGATACAAAAACAGTTCAGAAACTGAATTATCTGGAGAGCCTGATCAATGAAGAATATCTGGAGGAGAAGGAGGAGGACAGCCTCAGGGAAGGTCTTTATGCAGGGATTATGAGCGGACTCAATGATCCGTATTCTACTTACTACACAGCAGAACAATACAAAGAACTGAACACTTCCAACGAGGTTCCTATGTGGGGATCGGTGCAGTTCTGCAGAATGACAAAGACGGAGGAGCGAAGATCGTGCAGCTGTATGAAGGTGGCTCCGGAGAACAGGCAGGGCTGAAAAAAGGAGATGTTCTGAAAGCCATAGACGGTGAAGATGTCACAGAAAAAGAAACCTCAGACATTGCCTCAATGATCAGGGAAAGCGACAAAGATTCCGTAACTCTGACCATTCAGAGGAATGAAGAAACAAAAGAAATAAAAGTTGAGATCCGCGATGTGGAGATCCAGACAGTGTCCCATGAAATGCTGGATGACGAGACAGGCTACATCCGTATATCCGAGTTCTCAGAGGTTACCAGTAATCAGTACAAAAAAGCATTCGAAGATCTTCAGGATAAAGGTATGAAGAAACTGGTAGTCGATCTCAGGGATAATCCAGGCGGACTTCTGACTGCAGTCTGCGATGTTCTGCGACAGATTCTTCCAGAAGGCTGATCGTCTACACAGAAGACAAAAACGGAAAAAAAGAAGAAGAGAAATGTGACGGCAAGAGTGAGCTCGCCATGCCGCTGGCTGTTCTGGTAAACGGAGGCAGTGCCAGTGCTTCAGAGATTTTTGCGGGAGCAGTGAAGGATTACGGCATTGGAACGATCGTAGGAACAACGACTTACGGAAAAGGCGTTGTGCAGACTATCCAGCCGCTTAGTGACGGCAGTGCCGTAAAGATCACCATTGCGAAATATTTTACGCCAAAAGGCAATGACATTAATAAAAAAGGAATCGCTCCGGATGTGGAAGCAGAGGTCTCTGAAGACTCCACAGACTGGACAGAACTTACACATGAGGAGGACACGCAGCTTCAGGCTGCCCTGAAAGAAATCAGACAGAACTGATGCAGGTGAGAGGAGAGGAAAAAAATGATAACTTTACAATTATTACAGCAGATCATTGTATTTTTTCTGATGATGGCCTGTGGGTTTGCAGTGGTAAAAAGAGGCCTGATCGATGCAAAAAGCAGCAAAACACTTTCTGTCATCTGTATTTACATCATCATGCCATGTGTGATGATCAATGCTTTTCAGATTGAATATTCCAGAAGCATCAGGAATGGATTTCTTCTGGCAGTGGCAGCAGCGATCCTGATCCATATTTTGCTTCTGGTATTTGTCCAGATCATTGGCAGACCGCTGAAATTAAGCGTGGTGGAAAAAGAATCCATTATTTATTCCAATTCCGGAAACCTGGTGATCCCACTTGTGACAGTAGTTCTTGGCGAAGAATGGGTGATTTATGCCAGTGCATTCTTAAGCGTACAGATGATCCTGATGTGGACGCACGGGCAGTCTCTGATGGAGGCGAAAGCAGGCGTCAACTGGAAAAAAATCCTCTGCAACATCAATCTGATCGCGATCATCCTTGGAATTGTCCTGTTTTTTGCACAGATCAGGCTTCCGGTAATCCTTGGAAATGCCATGGGCCAGATTTCCGCAACACTAGGTCCCGTCTGCATGATCATGCTGGGAATGACCATGACAGAAGTAGACTGGAAGGATATTTTCAGCCACGGCAGAATTTATCTTATTACATTCCTGAAAATGGCAGTGACACCGCTGATGGTTCTTCTGATGCTGAAATACACACCGCTTGCCTCCCTGGTAAAAGATGGCCAGACAATCCTCCTTATCAGCCTGATGGCAGTGATCACGCCATCAGCAACAACGGTTGTGCAGCTGGCACAGCTCTATGACGAAGAACCGGTCTATGCCAGCACCATCAATGTCATGACGACCATAGTCAGTATCATAACCATGCCGCTGATGGTCATGTTTTATCTTGTCTGATTCCATAATTGTAAAAACAGGATAAAAGTGATAGAATCAAATCATATGAGAGCAGAAAAGATGATATATCTGCTCATTGTGGAAAGTATAGTGGAAAATATAGCAGAAGATCATCAAAACAGGAGGATTACATAAATGGAACGACATGCTTTTGCAATGAAAGTAAAAGAAGGAAAAATGAACGACTACCGTAAAAAACTTGGCGAGATCTGGCCGGAGCTTACTGCATATCTTGACCGCAACCATATTCAGAATTTCAGCATCTGGAATGCGGCAGATATGATCTTCGGATATTATGAGAATGTGGACGGCGCAGTGATCCCGGCAGAAGAAGAGAAGGTAAAAGCAGTTCTTACAGAGAAAATCCAGGATACTTTCACATGGATCTCCACACCAGGAAAAGATATGCGCCTGATGTACCACAACTTTGGTGTTGTAAGAGAGAATAAAGAGCTGATCCGCCACAGAATGTTTATGACGAAATTAAAAGACGGATGCGAGGAAGAATACAAAGCACGCCACGACGGACTGGTTGCACAGAGGGGCGACACCATTGATCCGGGCCCGGACAGCAACTTCAGCATCTGGAGCGCAGGAGGATATATTTTCGGCTACGATGAGATCGACACTACTATGGAAGTGGAAGAGACACCGCAGGCAAGAGAGGCAACCATTGCATGGGAGACTCGTCAGCTGGGAATCATGGACTGGATCACAAACGATGTAGACTGGATGACAAAAGAAGTTCATCCGTCAAGTGTGCGTCTTGCATGGCACAATTAAAATAGGGAAATAAAAAGGAAGGAGGCCGGGGCTTTAATTGGAGGTAGCCCCGGCAGTATGAAAAAGAAAAAAGTGTTATCAAAGGTAGTACCCTTTGCACATCTAATAATATACTCATATTTTGTGGTCATTCTGTGACGTCATTCTGAAAAAAGTATGAACAAAAAAGAAAAATTACCTGAACTCAACTCTTAATAATTCTTAAAATTCCCATATTTGGTTGAAACCATAAGCCACGACTGTTATACTGTGGATAACAAAAAGATGTCGGAGCCAAAGTGTATGTTGTCCCTGATGTCAATAAACAGTGAGGCGTGAATTTATGAAACATTTTTTGAAAAAAATAACGGGGATCGTTCCGGCATATGGTTTTTTTCCTCTTGTTTTTTCATTTGTATTTAACTGTCTTGTATATTCCGGTTCAAGGGCTGTTGCAGGCAGTTGGTATCATCACAACATAGAAAGTAATCTTGACCTGCGGTTGCCTTTTTTGCCGCAGTTTTTAATTATTTATTTTGGATGTTATATTTTCTGGGCTGCGAATTATATTTTGGCAGCAAGGCAGGACAGAGAAGAAGTTTACCGTTTTTTTACTGCGGATTTTATATCCAGATGTGTGTGCCTGGTGATCTTTCTGGCATATCCGACTACCAATACAAGACCTGTGATAGAAGGAAGCGGTTTCTGGGATTTGCTGGCAGGATGGCTTTATTCCATTGATGCGGCAGATAATCTTTTTCCGTCCATCCACTGTCTGGTGAGCTGGTTCTGCTTTCTTGCGGTAAAAGGCCAGAAGAAGATCCCGATATGGTATAAAGCCGTTTCTTTTATACTGGCAGTGCTTGTTTTTCTTTCCACGCTGTTTACCAAACAGCATGTGATCGTGGATGTGGCAGGTGGAATATTTTTGGCACAGGGGTGCTTCTGGATCGGAAAACATACAGAAATCTGGCATATTTATGAACACATAGGGAATAAGATCGAGAAGGCAATTACAAAATACATAGAAGGCAAAACAAAATGAAAAGCAGAAAAAAAATAATATTTAACGGAGTATTTCTGATCGTTGTATTTGTACTTACCATTTACGGAGTTTTTCATGGGGAAGACCTTTCATCCATGATGAGTGCCATACATGAGGCAGATAAAAATGGCTGGTTCCGGGAATTGGGCTGGTAGCATTTTTTATCTGGGGAGAATCCATCATTATCTGGTATATGATGCGTTCCAATGGAATCCATCTTAAGAAGAGGAGCTGTTTCCTTTTTTCATCAGTAGGATTCTTTTTCAGCTGCATCACACCGTCCGCCAGTGGCGGACAGCCTATGCAGATATATTACATGAAAAAAGAAAAGATATCCATCCCTGTGTCAACTGTGATACTGATGATTGTGACCATCACTTACAAGCTTGTCCTGGTTGTGATCGGAATCGGAGTGGCTGTGTTCGGAAGAGGATTTGTCCATACTTATCTGCAGGGGATCCTGCCGGTATTTTACCTGGGACTGGCATTAAATATCTTCTGCGTAACATTTATGACAATCCTTGTATTTCATCCGCTCTTTGCAAAGGCAATCATGGTAAAGGGTCTGAAAGTGCTGGAGCGGATACATCTTATGAAGAAAAAAGAGAACAGGCTGAGAAAACTGGAAGATTCCATGGATACTTACAGAGATACTGCGGCATATCTGAAGAATAATCCTATGGTGATCGTTAAAGTTATTGGAATCACTTTTGTACAGCGGATGGCACTGTTTGCAGTAACATGGTTTGTATATCAGTCCTTTGGACTTCACGGAACCGGGTTCTGGGAGATACTTTTTCTTCAGGCAGTGATCTCGGTGTCTGTGGATATGCTGCCTCTTCCAGGAGGAATGGGAATCAGTGAGACATTATTTTTAACTATATTTAGGCCTGTGTTTGGTACGCTGCTGCTGCCGGGTATGGTGCTGAGCCGTGGGCTTGGATATTACGGAGAACTTCTGATCAGTGCTATATTTACAGTGGCTGCCCAGCTGACTATCGGGCAGGAGAAGAAAAAGAAAGCATAAATCAGTGCCGGAGATGTTAAATACAGATCCGCATACAGATACAAGTGAGAAATGCAGAGGTCTGCTTTACGAAAAAGAGAAAGAGGTATGTAAAGAATGATAGGTTTTTATGATTACACAGTAATAATGACTTACATAAGTGTGGTGTCTTCTATGATCGGAATATTCTGTGCCATGACAGACCGGATTGCTACAGCTGTGTGCTGTCTGGCTTTTTCCGGACTGTGCGATATGTTTGACGGAAAAATTGCCAGAACAAAAAAGAACAGGACAGATGAAGAGAAATGCTTTGGCATTCAGATCGATTCCCTGGCTGATATCGTCTGCTTCGGTATTCTGCCCATCGTAATTGGATTTAAACTGGGAATGTACCATGTTTACGGAGTGGCGATTCTTCTGTTCTACGGACTGGCAGGACTGATCCGCCTTGCATATTTTAATGTGATGGAAGCAAAGAGACAGAGTGAAACAAGCGAAAACCGTAAATATTATCAGGGCCTGCCTATCACATCCATGTCTGTGATCCTGCCGCTTTTGTTTGTTGCATCCATGATCCTGCCAGGTTATAAATGGTTTGTGGTGCTTCTTCATATTACAATGCTGGCAGTGGGACTTCTGTTTATCCTGGATTTCAAATTCCGGAAACCTACAAACAGAGAGCTTGTAATTCTGGTTGCAGTAGTTGCAGTCGCAGTTCTTTTTGTCCTTTTCTATAATGAAGGATGGTGGAGATTCAGCTATATCTACAAGACATCACTGGAGCGAGGTGGGACCTTATGATACGGACAGCAGACAGAAATGGTCATATTGTGGAGGAAGATTCCTTCCAGAATAATCTGCTGGAAAAAATTTACGGATCGGCTTCCGGTCGTGCACTGATCCGGCCACTGGTAACTCCGCCCGTATCCATTGCAGTGGGAAAGCTTCTGGATTCAGGGATTTCGGCAGCAGCAGTGAAGCCTTTTATCTGGATGAACCATCTGGATATGGGGGATTATGAAGAACAGAAATACACTTCTTATAATGATTTTTTCAAGCGGAAGATCAGGGAGGGTGCGCGGAGCATAGATATGGAACCAAAGCATTTTATCAGCCCGTGCGACTGCCGTGCAAGTGTTTATCCTGTCAACGGAAAGACAGAATTTTTTGTCAAGCATACAAGATATACAGTGGAGGAACTTCTTAAGAACCCTTCCCTGGGAAAAAGATTTCAGGGTGGCTATGTGTGGGTGCTTCGTCTCTGCGTCCAGGATTACCACAGATATATTTACCCGGACAATGCCAGAGAGTCCAGACGTGTGAAGATACCGGGAATCCTTCATACCGTGAATCCGGCTGCCAATGATGCCTATCCTATCTATAAAGAAAACAGCCGGGAATTTTCACTTCTGAAAACCGAGAATTTCCGCACAGTACTGATGATGGAAGTAGGGGCGCTTATGGTAGGAAAGATCGAGAACCGTCCGCGTAAGCCTTACGTATTTCGCGGGGAAGAAAAAGGCAACTTTGCTTTCGGCGGTTCTACCATTGTACTGATCACACAGAAAAATACAGTAAAACCAGACGAGGACATCCTGAAGAATTCCGGTGAAGGAATCGAGACAAGAGTCTTATGGGAGAAAAGATGGGAGAATCCTTTTAACAGAGGGTTCTCTTTTTGGGTGGGGAATTTTTTTGAAAAAATGAAATTACGTTCACACACACATCACAAACCTGTGATATATTACAAATATGAACGTAAAGAAACGGAGGAAGCGAAGATGGAAGCATTAAAAATCCTTGTAGTAGACGATGAAAGCAGAATGAGAAAACTGGTAAAAGACTTTCTTGCAAAAAAGAATTTCCAGGTTCTGGAAGCCGGTGACGGTGAGGAAGCCATGGATATATTTTATAAAGAGAAGGACATCGCTTTGCTGATCCTGGATGTGATGATGCCGAAAATGGACGGCTGGGAGGTATGCCGTGAGATCCGTAAAAATTCCAAAGTTCCGATCATCATGCTGACTGCAAGAAGCGATGAGAGAGATGAGCTTCTTGGATTTGAGCTTGGCGTAGATGAGTATATTTCCAAGCCGTTCAGTCCGAAGATCCTGGTTGCACGCGTGGAGGCAATCCTTCGAAGAACGGGACAGAGTAATCCGGACGAGGTGCTTTCCGCAGGAGGTATCGTGATCGACAAGGCTGCTCATCAGGCAACCGTAGACGACAAGCCGATGGATTTAAGCTTCAAGGAATTTGAACTTCTTACTTATTTTCTTGAGAATGAGGGCATTGCCCTTTCCAGGGAAAAGATCCTCAACTCTGTATGGAATTATGACTATTTCGGAGATGCCAGAACCATTGATACCCATGTTAAGAAGCTGAGAAGCAAGATGGGTGATAAAGGTGAATACATCAAGACAGTCTGGGGTATGGGATACAAGTTTGAGGTAGGAGAATGAAAAAGCCGGAAAAACAAAAGAAAGACAAACCTAAAAAAGTACACAGTCTCAGACATCAGATCACGGCTTATTTCATAGGACTTTTGTTTTTATCAATATTGACGATCACTGTGATAAACGGAGCTTTTCTTGAGAAGTACTATGTGTCCAAAAAGATCGACGTACTGCTGGATCTCCGCACAACGCTGGAGAGTACGGACATTGATGAGTTGATGAACAGCGAGGATGAGGAGAGTTCCAGGAGCATTCCTGATGAGATCCAGAGAGCCTGCTCCAGAAATAACCTTTCCTGGGTTGTGATCGACAGCAGCAACACCAGCTGGCTTTCCTGGGGTGAGAATGAAAAAATGCTCCAGAGTAAACTGTTCGGATATGTATATGACCTGGATGAGGACGGTGGAAAAAGTCACGTTCTGAAGCGTGGGGATGATTACACCATCCAGCAGTCCCATGACCGTTTTGCAGGAATGGATTATGTGGAATGCTGGGGAATGCTGGATGAGGATCATTATTTTATCATAAGGACACCGCTTGAGAGCATCCGGGAAAGTGCAGATATTTCCAATAAATTCTATTTTGCGGTAGGACTTGCCATCATTATTGTAAGCGGAATGATGATCATGGTAGTGACCAAACGGATCACAAGACCGATCAGTGAGCTTACTGAGCTGTCAAAGAAAATGTCAGATCTGGATTTTGAAGCCAGGTATGAGAGCAAGGTGGGCAACGAGATTGATATGCTGGGAGATAATTTTAACAGGATGTCCACTCAGCTTGAAAATACCATCAGTGAGCTGAAATCCGCAAACAATGAATTGCAGCGGGATATTGAGGATAAGATCAAGATCGACAAGATGCGAAAAGAATTCCTGGATAACGTATCTCACGAGCTGAAAACTCCTATCGCCCTGATTCAGGGATATGCGGAAGGTCTTAAGGAAAACATTTCCGATGATCCGGAGAGCAGAGAGTTCTACTGTGATGTTATCATGGATGAAGCGGCTAAGATGAACAAGCTTGTGAAGAATCTCCTTACACTGAATCAGCTGGAATCCGGCAAGGATGCTGTTGTGATGGAGCGGTTTGATATTGTATCCCTGATCAGAGGTGTGCTTCAGACCATGGATATCATGATCGGACAAAAAGAGGCGAAAGTGATCTTTGACGCACAGAAGCCGGTATATGTGTGGGCAGATGAATTTAAGACAGAGGAAGTTGTTACTAACTATGTCAGCAATGCGCTAAACCATCTGGACGGTGACAGACAGATCGAAATCAAGCTTGTTGATGAGGATAGCCGTGTGAAGGTGACAGTCTTTAACAACGGAACACCGATCCCTGAGGCTGATATCCCGAATCTCTGGAATAAATTCTACAAAGTAGACAAGGCCAGAACAAGAGAATACGGTGGAAGCGGTATCGGATTATCTATTGTAAAAGCCATCATGGAGAGCATGAACCAGGAATATGGTGTACAGAATTTTGACAACGGAGTGGAATTCTGGTTTACACTGGACCGGAAATAACAGCAAAAAATCGTACGGGACATCTGAAACTTTAGAACGGTAATGTGAAAAATGGGCAGCAGCAGAGAAAAGTCTTTGCAACTGCCTGTTTTTGAGTTATACTAAACAAATGTAAATCGACGTGTGAGAGGAATTCGACCGAGATACAATTAAGCAGGAGGAAGCGGCAAATGATAGCAATTATCGACTACGACGCAGGCAACATAAAAAGTGTGGAAAAAGCACTTCAGTATTTGGGACAGGAGACTGTTGTTTCCAGAGATCCCCAGGTACTTCTTGGCGCAGATAAAGTGATCCTTCCAGGTGTTGGAAGTTTTGGCGATGCCATGGAGAAACTTCATAACTACGGACTTATTCCGGTAATTCATCAGATCGTGGAGAAAGGAACTCCGTTCCTTGGAATCTGTCTTGGACTGCAGCTTCTTTTTGAGAGCAGCGACGAGACTCCGGGAGTGGAAGGTCTTGGAATCCTGAAGGGAAAGATCTTACGCATCCCGCCAAGTCCGGGGCTTAAGATCCCGCATATGGGCTGGAACTCCCTGCATTTTCAGAACAATGGAAGATTATTCAAAGATATTCCGGAAAACACATACGTTTACTTCGTACATTCCTATTATTTACGGGCGGAGGATGAGGAAATCGTAAAAGCGACAACCCGGTACAGTACATGTATCCACGCATCTGTAGAGAAAGGCAATGTATTTGCATGTCAGTTCCATCCGGAGAAGAGCAGCCGGTGGGGCTTAAAGATCCTTGAGAATTTTGCGGCACTTGAGGCAGGCACCGGAAAGGAGGAGGCATAATCATGTTTACAAAAAGAATCATCCCATGCCTGGATGTAAACAAAGGCCGGGTAGTAAAGGGCGTTAATTTTGTTGATCTGAAAGATGCCGGAGATCCGGTGGAGATTGCCAAAGCCTACGATGCAGCAGGTGCGGACGAGGTTGTTTTTCTGGATATCACAGCTTCCTGTGAGGAAAGAGATACTGTGGTAGATATGGTAAGAGCTGTAGCTGCCAATGTATTTATCCCGTTTACAGTAGGCGGCGGAATCCGTACAGTAGATGATTTCCGTAAGCTGCTCCGAGAAGGTGCAGATAAGATCTCTGTAAATTCCGCAGCCATCGACGGCCGGAGCTGATCCGCGAGGCAGCACAGAAATTCGGAAGTCAGTGTGTGGTAGTTGCAATCGATGCCAAGAGAAGAGAAGATGGCGGCTGGAATATCTACAAGCATGGCGGAAGACTGGATACAGGCATCGATGCTCTTGCGTGGGCAAAGAAGGTGGAAGAACTTGGTGCAGGTGAGATTCTTCTTACCAGCATGGACTGTGACGGAACAAAGGCCGGATATGATATTGCACTTACAAGAGCCGTTGCAGATGCAGTTTCCATTCCTGTGATCGCATCCGGCGGAGCAGGAACGCTGGAACATTTTTACGATGCACTGACAGAAGGCGGAGCAGATGCAGCACTTGCAGCATCCCTGTTCCATTACAAAGAACTTGAGATCCGTGAAGTGAAGGATTACCTTGCAGAAAAAGGAATTCCTGTGAGAAAATAAAAGGTTGAGAGGTGAAGGATATGGCTCCGATAGCTGGAGACTGGCAGGAGGCTCTTAAGAGTGAGTTTCATCAGCCTTACTATGCCAAACTTTATAAAACCGTGATGACGGAATATAAGACAAGAAAGATTTTCCCACCGCCGGAAGATCTGTTCAATGCGTTTCATTTTACTCCCCTTCACAAGGTGAAGGTGGTGATCCTTGGACAGGATCCGTACCACAATGACGGACAGGCGCACGGACTTTGTTTTTCTGTAAAAAAAGGTGTGGAAACACCGCCATCTCTGGTAAACATCTATAAGGAGCTTGAGGATGATATGGGATGTTATATCCCAAATAACGGCAATCTGGAGAAATGGGCGAAGCAGGGTGTTCTCCTTCTGAACACGGTGCTTACAGTAAGGGCCCATCAGGCCAATTCCCACAGAGGAATCGGCTGGGAACAGTTTACAGATGCCGCGATCCGTATCCTGGATGAGGAAGACCGTCCTATTGTATTTCTTCTCTGGGGAAGGCCTGCCCAGATGAAGGCATCCATGCTTCATAACCCCAGGCATCTGATCCTGGAGGCTCCGCATCCAAGTCCTCTTTCTGCGTACAGAGGATTTTTCGGTTGCAAACATTTCAGTAAGACCAATGAATTTCTGAAAGCCAACGGTGAGGAGCCGATTGACTGGCAGATCGAGAATATTTAAGTTAAGGAAAGTAAAATGGGTAAAAAAAACGATAACACACTTGTGAAAAACGCCTCTTTTCTGATGATCGCGGCACTGATCTCCAAGATCATCGGAATGCTGTACAAGAGTCCGCTTTCAACAACACTGGGAAGTCAGAGTTTCGCACTTTTCCAGTTTGCACAGAATGTATATTTTATTCTGCTGATGATCGCGTCCTTCAGTATTCCTCAGGCCGTATCCAAGATCATGGCTGAGAAGATCGCTTTTCACAGATATAAGGATGCACAGAAAGTATTTTACGGTGCACTGATCTATGCGGCAGTAGCGGGCGGCATTGTAGCACTGATCTGCGTATTTGGTGCGGGAATCCTGGTTCCGGACAGTATGGCCAATGCCCGTCTGGCACTGCAGATGCTTGCGCCTACGATTTTTATGTCAGGTATCTGTGGTGTTTTCCGCGGATATTTCCAGGCATACCGCAATATGATGCCGACCTCGATCTCGCAGATCATTGAGCAGATATTTGTGGCAACCTTTGCACTTCTGATGTCCCATATATTTATTCAGCATTTTTCCGCAACAGGAGATATGGATCTGGTACACAGATGGGGCGCTGCAGGTGCTACCATGGGTACTGGTGCAGGTGTGGCATCTGCGCTGATCTTTATGCTGATCGTCTACGCAGTGAACCGCAAGATCATCCGCAAAAGGATCGCCAATGACCATCATTCCGTAAATGAGAGTATGGGGCATGTAATGAGCAATATCGTGCTCATTATCATGCCGATCATCCTCAGCGCTTTTATCTATAATGTAAACGGATATATCAACAGCTACATGTATTCCGGAATCATGGATATCAAAGGTGCTGCCAAGGATGTGATCCAGACTCTGTATTCTGAATACGGATATTATATGACACTGATCAATATCCCGCTGACTCTGGCAAGTACAGCACCGACTTCCATGATCCCGGAGGTTTCTGCACACTATGCAATGCATGATATTGAAGGTGCGAATATGAAGACAGACAGAGCTACCTGGATCAGTATGCTGATTTCCATTCCGGCTGCTGTAGGTCTTGCTGTTCTGTCAGGTCCGATCACAAGACTGATATTCCCCGGAACTAATGGTGTGGGCGGACAGCTTCTGATCCTTGGAGGGATTACCATTATCCTTAATGGTAATTCCAATATTACCAACGGTGTGCTCCAGGGTATCGGCAAGCCGAAACTTCCGATGATCCATGCAGCCATCGCACTGGTAGCAGATGTGATCGCAATGGCACTGCTCCTGGTATTTACCAACCTTGGTGTTTATACCATTGTTATCGCACAGATTGTTTATGCAGTTGTAATGTGTCTTCTTAATGACCATTCTATCAAAAAATACATGGGATATAAGAATCCGTGGAGAAGCGCTTATTTAAGCCCGTTCCTGGCTTCCATTCCTATGGGAATCGTGGCAGGAGTGGTATATTACGGTCTGTATGCACTGCTCCATTCCAATGTGATCTGTCTTGGCATTTCTGTAATCCTGGCAGCAGGTGTATATTTTATTGTATATCTGTTTGTAAGCAAGCCGGGTGAAGAAGAACTGGGCATGATGCCTGGCGGAAGATATATGAAGAAACTGGCGAGAATGATGAAGATCATCTAAGATCTTAAAGAAAATATATGTATACAAAAACACACGCAGACAGTCAGGCGAGACATGATGCTTCGCCCTTGGCTGAGCTGTGGGTGTTTTTTTCATAAATAAGCAGGAAATTATCTTAATCTCTGCGTTCTGCGAATAATTTTACAATTTGCAGGGTAACTTCCACTGCAGCGTCCATCCCCTCCGCGGTAATATGTTCATAGGGCCCGTGATAAGCATGTCCGCCTGTTCCAAGGTTAGGACACGGCAGCCCCATGAAGCTTAACCGGGCTCCGTCTGTACCGCCGCGGATGGGAAGGATCAGAGGAGTTACGCTACAGGCCCGGCAGGCTTCCTCAGCAAGGGAGATCAGCCACGGGCAGGTATCGATGATCTCCTTCATATTGCGGTACTGCTGAGTGAGGGTAAGAGCGACTGTACCTTCACCCCATTTTTCGTTGAGGATCTTTGCAATATGAGTAAGCGTATTCTGGCGTGCTTCAAAAGATGCTGCATCATGGTCGCGGACAATGTAGTGAAGTTCTGCCCGGGAAACATCTCCCTTCACAGAACACAGATGGAAAAATCCCTCATAGTCCTCAGTGTTCCGTGGCGTATCAGCAGCTGGCAGCATGGAATTAAACTCCATGGCAACAAGAGACGCGTTGACCATGGTATTTTTGGAGGAGCAGGATGAACGTTCACACCCTGAAAAATAACTTTTGCACTGCAGGCATTGAAGTTTTCGTACTGGATCTCACCTTCTGTATCCCCATCCAGAGTGTATGCATAGTCTGCGCCGAATTTTCCGACGTCAAAATGTGCTGGTCCCATGCCGATCTCTTCATCTGGAGTAAAGGCAATGGCAAGAGGGCCGTGAGGAATTTTTTCCGTAAAGATGCGTTCCAGAGCTGTGATGATCTCAGCGATTCCGGCTTTATCATCAGCACCGAGGATCGTAGTTCCGTCTGAGGTGATAAGAGTTCTGCCTTTCAGAGAAGAAAGATGCGGGAACATTTCCGGGGAAAGAATTCTGCCACTTGTGCCAAGAGGGAGCTCGCCGCCATCATAATTTTCAGTGATGACAGGTGTGACCGGATGATCGCAGAAATCGGAAACTGTGTCCATATGTGCGATAAAACCAAGAGTTTTGCAGGAGTCCAGGCCTTCTGACGCAGGAATATGGGCGTAAACATAGCAATGTTCGTCTAGGGAGACATCAGAGATCCCAAGATTTTTCAACTCATCAACAAGAATGCGGGCCAGGTCAAACTGGCAATGGGAGGACGGGGATGTGGTACTGTCTTCATTGCTTGGGGTAAGTATTTTTACATAGGATAAAAGTCGTTCGTATGTTTTCATATATATAGATCCTTTCTGGAAAAATTTGGTTAAATCAGAGTGGCCTTGGCTGTAAAAAACTCTGATTAACCGGAGATACTAACAGTATACCACACAGTATCCGCATATTTATGCAAAAAATCCCCCGGTATGACAAAACATATGTTATAATCGGTGAGATAATAAAAAACGGGGAGGATTAGAGAGTGGAAAAAAGAATCATACAGGTCGAGGAAAAAGTACCTGCCAAAATGCTGATACCCTTAAGTATCCAGCATATGTTTGCCATGTTTGGAGCATCTGTACTGGTACCGTTCCTTTTTGGCATCAGTCCGGCCATCGTTCTTCTGATGAACGGTGTGGGAACACTTCTTTTCATTTTTATCACAAAAGGAAAGGCGCCTGCTTACCTGGGATCCAGTTTTGCCTTTCTGTCACCGGCGCTGCTGGTCATCAGCAAATATGGCTATGAATATGCGCTGGGAGGCTTCGTAGTTCTTGGTATTGCCGGTATGGCAGTTGCTTTTATCGTACGTCAGTGCGGAACGGACTGGATCGATATTGTGCTGCCGACAGCAGCAATGGGACCGGTAGTTGCATTGATCGGACTGGAACTTGCAGGAAGTGCAGCAAGCACAGCAGGACTTCTGGATGACAAGGTAGATCCTAAGAATGTGATCGTATTTCTGGTGACACTGGGAGTTGCAGTATTCGGACAGATCCTTTTCAGAGGATTTCTTTCCGTTATTCCGATCCTGATCGCGATCATTGCAGGCTATGTGGCAGCAGGAGCATGCGGGCTTCTTGATTTTACAGCAGTAAAAGAAGCAGCATTTTTCGCACTTCCGAATTTTACATCACCGAAATTTAATTTTGAGGCAGTTATGACCATTTTTCCGGCACTGCTTCTGGTAACTTCCGAGCATATCGGACATCAGATCGTAACAGGAAAGATCGTTGGAAGAAATCTTCTTAAAGATCCGGGACTTCACAGATCTCTGTTTGCGGATTTCTTTTCCACCACAGTTTCCGGCTGCCTTGGTTCTGTACCGACAACTACTTACGGTGAGAACATCGGCGTTATGGCAGTGACAAAAGTTTACAGCGTGCAGGTTATCGGAGGCGCGGCAGTGCTTTCCATCTGCTGTTCTTTCCTTGGCAAACTGGCAGCACTGATCAGCACCATTCCGGGACCGGTCATCGGAGGAATTTCTTTCCTTCTTTACGGAATGATCGGAACATCAGGACTTCGTATGCTGGTTGACAACAAGGTAGATTACAGTAAATCCAGAAACCTGACACTGACAAGCGTTGTGTTTGTAACTGGACTTTCAGGAATTGCCCTGAAGCTTGGAAATGTAGAGCTTACAGGTATGGTCCTAGCCTGTGTGGTCGCTATGGCACTGAGCCTTGTATTCTATATTCTTGACAAGCTGAAGCTGACAAATGATCAGTAAGACAGTATTATGATGTTTTATGGGAAAAGCAGATACGCGGGAAAAAACCTCCGCTGTATCTGCTTTTTTGCTGAATAACCGCATATCAGTTATTTAACCGAATCAAGTAAGTCCCCTGCTTCAATTGCGAGGAGCAATAAGCAGTGGGTGGGACTTACTTGTATCAGGAGGGGTACAAGCCCCTCCTGATAAACTGCGGAG
>NZ_QRNF01000045.1 GCF_003474435.1 Ruminococcus sp. AF46-10NS | reverse complement strand
ATGATGGAGAAAGAAACGTGAAAAGAAGAACTGAGCAGTGAAACGTTTCACAAAATATCATTGACATTTTATATGATACTTATTATCATATAAATCATATTTAGTTACTATGGAATAAGGAAATATCAAGCAACACTTAAAATTGCTGTGAAATTATGTACAGTGATATATGAAAGAAATCTGTAACAGAAGAATCACTTTTGGCAGGTCAGGAGAATTTTTTCAGAGAGGGGAATGGAACATGTCGATCAAGAAAATAGCAGAAAAAGCAGGGGTTTCGCCGGCTACAGTTTCCAGGGTTCTGAATAATCCCAATTATAAGTGTTCCGTTTCAGGGCTTCGGGATAAGATATGGAAAACAGCTATTGAGATGAATTACGTGCCAAATGAGGCCGCCAGAAATCTGAAACGGGGCGTTTCTGCGAAACAGGAGAAGACATGGTATATCAATATTCTGACGACAAGAACCGATTCCTCACAGACCGATCCTTTTTTTTCGGAGCTGCTGCGGGTAATTGAGAGTGAAATCCATGATAAGAACTGTATTCTTTCAAAAGTGTGGTATATGTCGGTGTTCTCCGATGACCGTAAGTGCCGCAGAGAGAATCTGGATCGTCTGATTGACGAAATGTATGGTGAAGTGGAGGGGAAGAGGGACGGTCTGATCATTATCGGAAGATGTAATAAGGAAGCTTTGAAGAAGCTGAATAAAAAATATAAAAGTGTAGTTTCGGTGAACCGCAATTCTACGAATTATGAGGTGGATGAAGTTCTATGTGATGGAAAAAAGATTGCATCAGCTGCAGTTGAATATCTTATATCGCTTGGACATAAGAATATCGGGTATGTCGGACAGTGCCATAGCGAAGACCGCTACAATGGATACCTGGAGACTTTGAAACGGCATAATCTGGATGTGATCCCGGAATATGTGATCGAGACGAAGCAGACTGAAGCCGAGGGTTATGAAGCTATGGAAAAATTTCTCCAGTCAGATGATATGCCTACGGGAATCTACTGTGCCAATGATATTTTGGCTATTGGAATGCTGAAGTGTTTAAATAAATTCCGGAACCGGTATTATATGCCTTCTATTATATCCAGTGATGATATCCAGGAAGCGCAGTTTACAAAGCCAATGCTCACAACAGTAAGTCTGCCAAAGGAAGATATGGGAAAATTTGCTTTGTATCTGCTGCTGGACAGACTGAAAGGCGAACATTCCGGCGTGGTCCGGATGGAGCTGGAAGGCAGACTGGTAATCCGAAACAGCTGCAGTAGTGTGGAAGACAGTATGTGGAGCGATTATTGCATCTGATAAATAAGGTGAAAACGTTTTCAGATATTCCTATTTAAATAATAGGAATAATATGGTTTAATGTATTCAATTCAAATAAAGGAGTACATAGATCATGAAAAGAAGACGGATCGCAGGAGTCTGTATCGCACTGGCAGCAGTTGTGCTTGCAGGAACTATTGCAGTATCAGGTAATAATACAAAAGATAAAAATCATGTGGAGATCATTAATGTGTCATATGACCCGACAAGAGAATTTTATGAGTCATATAATAGGATCTTTTCAGAATACTGGAAGGAAAAAACAGGCAAGACAGTTGATGTGATCCAGTCTCATGGCGGTTCCGGCAAGCAGGCACTTGAGATTGCCAACGGACTTCCGGCAGACGTGGCAACACTTGCCCTGGAATATGATATTGATGCGATCCAAAATGCCGGCATGATCGACAGTGGATGGATCAATGAATATCCGGATGACAGTGCTCCGTACACTTCAACCATTGTATTTCTGGTGCGAAAAGGCAATCCAAAGAACATCCATGACTGGGATGATCTGACAAAGAATGGTGTGGGAGTGATTACACCGAATCCGAAAACTTCAGGTGGTGCCCGCTGGAACTACATGGCAGCATGGGCTTATGCCAATGCAAAATATAATGGAAATGAAACAGAGATGAAAGCTTTTATAAAGAAGCTTTATCAGAATGTCCTTGTTCTGGATTCAGGAGCAAGAGGCGCAACAACTTCTTTTGTGGAAAACGGTCAGGGTGATGTGCTGATCGCCTGGGAAAACGAAGCATTTCTTTCTGTGAGGGATAATCCGGATGATTACGAGATCGTAACACCGAGCATCAGTATTCTGGCGCAGCGTCCGTTGCAGTTGTGGATGAGAATGTGAAAAAGCATGATAACGAAGCTGCGGCGCAGGCCTATCTGAAATATCTGTATTCCGATGAAGCACAGGAGCTGATTGCTGAAAATTATTACAGACCGGTAAAGCAGAAGATTTTGAAAAAATATGCAGATACTTTCAATCTGAAAGTGAAGCTGACAACTATCAAAGATTTCGGCGGCTGGGATGAAGTGCAGAAAAAGCATTTCGCAGATGGCGGAGTGTTTGATGAGATTTATGAGGAATAAGATGTTATAGCTGTCGGAAACTGACAGATAAGAATTGCTCTTTGGCGAGGCTGTTAATGGCATGGAAATGCATATAAAAAATGATGATACAGACATAGCAGAAAGAGAAAAGAGGGGAGACAGAAATGAAGAAACAACAGAGTAAACGGGTGATACCAGGCTTTGGACTGACAATGGGAGTGACTTTGGCGATGCTGAGTATCGTGGTTCTGATTCCCCTTGCATCGCTGGCAGTTTATTCAGCGCGGCTGGGATTTGGAGAATTTATCCAGGTGATCACGAGACCTAGAGTTTTGTCCGGATTTTATGTAAGCTTTATTACCGCATTTGCGGCGACAGTGGTGAATGCCATTATGGGACTGATCCTTGCGTGGGTGCTGGTGAGGTATGATTTTCCGGGAAAAAGGATCATGGATGGAATGATCGAGCTGCCATTTGCACTGCCAACAGCAGTTGCCGGTATTTCACTGACATCACTGACATCCGATAAAGGAATTGTGGGAAGCTTTTTTGCAAGGTTCGGAATTAAGATCGCGTATACCAGGATCGGTATCACGGTGGCTCTGATATTCGTGGGAATTCCGTTTGTAGTTCGTGCTATTCAGCCGGTACTGGAAAAACTGGACGGATCCTATGAGGAGGCGGCACGTGTTATGGGTGCAAAACCATTCACCATTTTCCGAAGGGTTATTTTTCCGGAGCTTCTGCCGGCAATGCTTTCCGGGGCAGGACTTGCTTTCGGACGATGCCTGGGAGAATATGGAAGCGTTGTTTTTATCGCAGGAAACAAACCCTGTTATACAGAGATCACGCCGCTGATCATCATGTCAAAACTTCAGGAGTTTGATTACGAAAGCGCAACATCTATTGCACTTGTCACACTGGCAGTTTCATTTCTGATCCTGTTTGGCGTGAATCTGGTGCAGGCAAGAAATACGAAACGTATCAGAGGGAGGGACGCATAATGGATGAAAAAAAGAAGCAGGCTTCCGGGCCGGTGAAATGGATCCTCATCGGGATCTCCGTACTCTTTCTTTTTGTAATGCTGGTGCTTCCGCTGGTTGTTGTTGTGACCCAGGCACTGAGCAAGGGATGGGAGTGCTATGTGCAGACAGTAACAGATGAGTACACACTGAAAGCACTGGTGCTGACCATTGAAGCAACGGTTGCTGCAGTTGTATGCAATACGATCTTCGGATTATGCGCAGCATGGGCTATGACCAGATTTCATTTCCGGGGAAAAAAGCTCCTGACTACTTTGATCGATATTCCGGTTACGGTATCACCGGTTATCGCAGGTCTTATCTATATTCTGGTTTTTGGAAAGCAGAGTCCGCTTTATTCTGTACTTGAAAAAGCGGGAATTCAGATTGTATTTGCTGTTCCGGGAATTATCCTGGCAACGATTTTTGTTACATTTCCATTTGTATCCAGAGAGATCATTCCGGTGCTGGAATCTATCGGATCAGATGAGGAAGAGGCAGCAGCTCTGATGGGAGCAAAGGGCTGGACGATTTTTACAAAAGTAACTTTTCCGCATATTAAATGGGCGTTCCTTTACGGTGTTGTATTGTGTACGGCGAGAGCAATGGGAGAGTTTGGTGCAGTGTCTGTGCTGTCCGGACATCTCCGTGGAAAAACAAATACACTTCCACTTCATGTGGAGATTCTTTATAACGAATTCCAGTATGTTCCGGCTTTTGCGGTTTCTTCAATCCTGGTGATCCTGGCGGTGATCCTTCTGATTGCGAGAAATGTTCTGGAGCATAAAGGAAAGGGGGAAAAAGGCGATGTACGTTGAGTTAAAAAATATCAATAAAACATATGGGGATTACAAGGCATCTGACAACGTAAGTTTTGGCATTGAAAAGGGGAAGCTGATCGGTCTCTTAGGACCCAGTGGAAGCGGAAAAACTACAATTCTCCGTATGATCGCCGGTCTGGAGCAGCCGGACAGCGGTGAGATCATCATTGACGGAAGAGTGGTCAATGATGTGCCTGCCAGCGAGCGAGGCATTGGATTTGTGTTCCAGAATTATGCTCTTTTCCGATATATGACGGTGTATGATAATATTGCGTTTGGCCTGAAGGTACAGAAGGCAGATAAGAAATATATTAAGCAGAGGGTTATGGAACTGGTAGAGCTGATCGGGCTGAAAGGGCTGGAAAAAAGATATCCAAGCCAGCTGTCCGGTGGCCAGAGACAGCGAGTTGCTTTTGCACGGGCACTGGCTCCGAATCCGCAGCTTCTCCTTCTGGATGAGCCTTTTGCCGCTATTGACGCGAAGATTCGTACAGAGCTTCGAAGCTGGCTGAAGGATATGATCGAGAAGCTGGGAATCACCAGTATTTTTGTTACCCATGACCAGGATGAGGCTATTGAGGTGGCAGATGAGATCATTATTACCAACCGTGGACGTATCGAGCAGAAGGGAACACCTCTGGAGGTTTACCAGAATCCGGATACTGCGTTTACTGCGGGATTTTTCGGGCAGACTTCTGTGATCGATGATTACCAGGTATTCAATCACTTCGAGGAAGTTCCGGGTGGTGAAAAAGCCATTGTGCGGCCGGAATTTGTGAAGGTGACGAAGAAAAATGAGGAGCAGAAATATAAGAGTTCTGCAACAGAAGGCGTCGTAGAACGAGTAGCTTTCCGCGGCAGCAGCCTGGAACTGAAAGTTCGGGTAGGCGACACTGTGTTAAGTGCCAGACGAAGTCTGGACGAAGAACCCGTCCGGGAAGGCGAAGTTGTGGATGTGTTTGTGCAGAGGATTTTTGTAACGAAGGGAAATGAAGCGGTACTGCTTCATAATACAGCCATGGTTGAGGATTGGCTGGTCATATAAAAAAAATGTCGCGGGAGCGACTTTTTTATGAGCAAGTAGCGAAAGCGGATTGCGAATATCCGCTGATTGTTCTTGACATGAAGCAGAATCGGAATTATACTAAATCATGTAAATAACAGGGGAGCTTGTGATGGCAGGCTGAGAGGAAGTCTTCAACTTCGACCCTTATACCTGATTTGGATAATGCCAACGTAGGAACGTATAGGATGAATTTACGGGAGATACTTTGGTGTATCTCCTTTTTTTATTTATGATCAGGATTTACAAAATAGTTGAATACAGGAAATTTTGAGAGTGAACTGAGTTCATGAAGGGGTGCACCACCGCGGGTGTATTTCTTTGTGAACTCTTTTTTATTGACGAATAGCTTTTGAAGTTTCCGGAAAGGAGAGATCATGATCACAGTAAATGGTGAAAACAGAACATTGGAAAAGCCGGTGACAGTAACAGAATATCTGGAAGCATGTAATTATGTTCCGGTGCAGGTTGTAGTAGAGCTGAATGAAGAAATCATTAAGAGAGACACTTACGATACAACAGTACTGAAAGATGGCGATGTTGTGGAGATTCTGCAGTTTATGGGCGGCGGAAGCTGCTGATGTGAAAATATTTTCTGCAAACAGACATAAAGAAAGGTGGACATAAAAAATGACAACAGCAAACACAAATGAAGACAAACTGGTTCTGGGAGGTCATGAGTTTACTTCCCGTTTTATCCTTGGTTCAGGAAAATTTTCCCTAGAGCTTGTAAAAGCATGTATTGAAAAAGCAGGAACTCAGATCGTAACACTTGCCCTGCGACGTGCAAATGAGGGTGGACTTGCGAACATTCTTGACTATGTGCCGAAGGATGTTACACTTCTTCCGAATACATCAGGGGCCAGAAATGCACAGGAGGCAGTCCGCATTGCAAGACTTTCCCGCGAGCTTGGCTGCGGAGATTTTGTAAAGATTGAAGTTATCCACGATTCCAAATATCTTCTTCCGGATAATTATGAAACTATCAAAGCAACCGAAATCCTTGCAAAAGAGGGCTTCGTAGTCATGCCGTACATGTATCCGGATCTGAATGCAGCCAGAGATCTGGTAAATGCAGGAGCTGCCTGCGTAATGCCACTTGGCTCTCCGATCGGTTCCAACAAAGGAATCTGCACAAAAGAATTTATCCAGATCCTCATCGATGAGATCGACCTTCCGATCATCGTAGACGCTGGAATCGGCCGTCCGTCACAGGCATGTGAAGCAATGGAAATGGGCGCAGCAGCGGTTATGGCAAATACAGCTATTGCAACTGCAGGAGACGTCCGTGTTATGGCGGAAGCCTTTAAGAAAGCTATTGAGGCAGGAAGAAGTGCATATCTTTCAGGTATGGGAAGAACTCTGGAGAGAGGTGCAAGTGCATCCTCACCATTGACCGGATTTCTTCATGAGTAAAATTGATAAATGAATGATTGAACGCAGAACACTAAGCGGGGGACAGCCGCTGCCTGTGCAGTGAATCGCAGGTATTGTCTGGTTTCAATTGAAATTGAGTTTATAGATATTCATCAGTGAGAAACAGAACATTGCTGCAATATATGAGAGGAGCGACATAAGAGTAATGGCAGAAACAGTACAGGCCAGTCAGCAGGACGGCCATTTTAATGAAAGTATCGTAAATGAAGAAATTCTGGAAGATATGAAAAAGAACCGTATCGATCATATGAAATACCTTCCGGATATGGAGCAGCTGGAAGAATCTGATGTAATGGATCAGGTTATTTCTGCAATGAATGCATATGATTATGATAAATATACAGAAGCAGATGTACGGAGGGCACTTGCTCATGACAACCGTACGCCGGAGGATTTTAAAGCCCTGCTTTCGCCAGCAGCACTTCCACTTCTGGAAGAAATCGCACAGGCTGCACGGATCGAAACAAGGAAACATTTTGGAAACAGTGTCTGTATGTTTACACCGATCTACATTGCAAACTACTGCGAAAATTACTGTATTTAC
Organism: Ruminococcus sp. AF46-10NS; assembly: GCF_003474435.1. Classification (GTDB taxonomy): domain Bacteria; phylum Bacillota; class Clostridia; order Lachnospirales; family Lachnospiraceae; genus Blautia_A. The sequence goes on along the minus strand of NZ_QRNF01000045.1, from coordinate 15,643 downwards.
TGTGGATTTAACTGCCACAACAAGATCCGCCGTGCACAGCTGAATGAGGAAGAGATTGAGAAGGAAATGGCAGCTATTGCAGAAACCGGCCTTCAGGAAATCCTGATCCTTACCGGCGAAAGCAAATCCAAATCCAATGTAGAATATATCGGAAAAGCCTGCGAGATTGCCCGGAAATATTTCAAGGTGGTAGGTCTTGAAGTGTATCCGATGAATTCTGATGAGTATGCATATCTTCACAAATGCGGTGCAGATTATGTAACTGTTTTCCAGGAGACCTATAATTCTGATAAATACGAAACCCTGCATCTGGCAGGTCACAAGAGGATTTTTCCATATAGATTAAATACACAGGAACGTGCGTTAAAAGGTGGCATGCGAGGAGTCGGTTTTGCAGCTCTTCTGGGACTGGATGATTTCCGCAAAGATGCTTTTGCAACAGGATATCACGCATATCTTTTGCAGAGGAAATATCCACACGCAGAGATTGCTTTTTCCTGCCCGAGACTTCGCCCGATCATCAACAATGACCGAATCAATCCGAAAGATGTCCACGAACCGCAGCTTCTTCAGGTAGTTTGTGCATATCGTCTGTTTATGCCATTTGCAAGCATTACCGTATCCACCAGAGAGTGCGAGCGTGTCCGCGATAATCTGGTAAATATCGCAGCAACCAAGATTTCAGCAGGTGTCAGCACAGGAATCGGAAGCCATGTAGATGATATTGAGGATAAAGGTGATGACCAGTTTGAGATTTCAGACGGAAGATCTGTGGATGAAGTTTTTAATGCACTGAAAGATCATGGTCTGCAGCCGGTAATGAATGATTATATCTATCTGTAAAATAAATGTGATGGATAATAATTATATTATCAACAATATCTGGGAAAAGGGATAATGTCACACACGCGTATAGATGATTGTACAAACAGCAGGGGATAACTTCTGTGGAATATGTGGAAAACCACCCGCTCGAAAAAGCGATTTTTCAGGACGGGTGTGGATAACTGTTTCGCAAGAGTTTTTCTGGAAAGATTTTTGCCAAATAGGATAAATTTCTGGATAATGCAGACTTGGATGAAATAAAGGAGGTCATTGCGATGACGAGAATTGGTCAGATGTTACTGGATGAGGGAATGGAACAGGGCATGGAGCTGACATAATATTTACTGGACAGAAACCGCACAGAAGACCTGAAACGAGCTGTTAAAGATGAAGCTTATCGCAAAAACTCTTGGAAGAGCTGAATTCACAAGGCTGATTGCGTTTTCACAAAAGTATTCAACGGCACTGAATCGTATGCAAAAATCGTGGAAAATACACCGATAACAGAAGAAAATCAGAATAAAAATCTACAAAATCAGCATTAACGGTGCTGCTACTGGAAATCTCATGAAAACGGTTTCCAATCTGACAGTTTTCATATGGACTTACTCATGTTTATAATAGCCCCAACAACAAAACACGAGGCAAAAAACAGGGGGTAAGTATTATGAAAAGAAGATGGAAATCAGCAGTAGCAGCTCTTGCAGCAGTAGCAACAATTAGAAGCCTTACAGGGGTGACAACCTATGCGGCGGACAGCGTCAGCATCACCAATGTATCTTATGATCCGACCAGAGAGCTTTACGAACAGTACAATAAGATTTTCCAGGAACACTGGAAAGAAAAAACAGGTCAGGATGTGGAGATCACGCAGTCACATGGTGGTTCCGGCAAGCAGGCACTTGAGGTTGCCAACGGACTGGAAGCAGATGTGGTAACACTGGCACTTGAGTATGATGTGGATGCGATCCAGGATGCAGGACTTATCGATGACGGATGGGTGGATGAATTTCCGGAGGACAGCTCACCATACACATCAACCATCGTATTTCTCGTAAGAAAAGGAAATCCCAAGAACATCAAAGACTGGGATGATTTGGTAAAGAAAGATGTAGGTGTGATTACACCAAACCCGAAAACCTCCGGCGGAGCAAGATGGAATTACCTGGCAGCCTGGGCCTATGCAAAAGATAAATATAACGGAGATGAAGATAAGATCAAAGAATTCATCGGAGATCTTTATAAAAACGTACTTGTCCTTGATACCGGAGCCAGAGGTGCAACAACTTCATTTGTAGAAAACGGACAAGGAGATGTACTGATCGCCTGGGAAAATGAAGCCTATCTTTCCGTAAAAGATTATCCGGACGACTACGAGATCGTAGCACCAAGCATCAGTATTCTTGCACAGCCGTCAGTAGCGGTAGTCGATAAAGTCGTAGACAAAAGAGGCACCAGAGATGTGGCAGAGGAATATCTGAATTATCTCTATTCCGATGAAGCACAGCGGATCGCCGGTGATAATTATTACCGTCCGTCAAACCAGGATATTCTGAAGGAATACTCTGATGTGTTTGACCTGGACATCAATCTTGTCACTATTGATGATTTCGGCGGATGGAAAAAGGCACAGGAAACACATTTTTCAGATGGAGGGATTTTTGATCAGATTTATGAAGGATAACCGACAGAAGATATGATCAGATAGAACAACACAAAGGAGCTGCAGAACAATGAAGACTCAAGTTTTGCAGCTTCTTTTGTGCAAATATAATGTGCCTTTTGCGACCGGAGATACAGCTATGGATCTTCCGGTATGCAAAATAACGGCAGAGGGGCAGAGTGGGATCAGGTATGGCTTCCCTCGGTCAGGGAACAGCCATCCATCATACGGATTCCGTTTATGGTATCCAGATAGGTGTCATACATTTCCTTCCATTCGTCAGAGGCATCCTCGGAGTACTGGCTGATGGTGGAAAGAAGATCGTATTTTTTGCCATCGACAGTTTCGATGCGGCCGAGATAGCCCTGCCATACACTGTCCAGAGGCTGGTCTTCACCATCGTAATATCTGGCTTCCAGGGTCAGTACAGGAACATCCTCATTGTAATAAGTCAGTTTATATCCACCATTTTCGGTTTCGGTCGTTTCATAACGGCAAAGATATTTCCAACGCTCTGGTGTGAGAACCTGGAAGTAATCCGTCATGGCCATATCCACACGCTCTGCGTAAATGAAATCTATGGATTTGATCAGCTCGGTGGCTTCCTTTTCGGCTGCTTTATCATAGGTGTCTGACGGAGTCAGGATAAAGAGACCAAATGTATAATCGTCAGTCTGGCATACAAGAGCATCTACATTTTTTTCTTCTTCGTTGACTGCGGTTAAGTATTGATATTTCGTAGCAGGATAAGATTCAAAGGTAAGGTCCTTTTTGGTGATGATCTCACCCTTTACCGGATAGTATTCTGCCAGAAAACCCTTCAGGGAAGAATCCTCCAGAGAGGAGTTTGGCACTTTTAAAACAAAAGCATTACTTTTTCCACCATTTACGGAACGTTGTTCAAAATAACCTTCTTTTTCGGGCATGGATTCTCTGATCGTATCATCGGCAGGAAATCCAACCCGCATATGAAGCTCGCTACGCTTTTTCGATTCAGAGGATTCTTCTGTGTCTGTATCGGAAGAGGAACTGGAGGATGAAGAATCGGAATTCTGCGAGGAGGAGTTTCCACTGGTATCGGAGGACTCTTCTGAAGGATTTCCGGAGGAGGAATCAGCTTCTGAATCGGAATATTCCTGAAGATTACCATAGTCATCAATATAATATTTATCTCTGGAGCCAATATATGTGGTTCCGGTGGCATCTTCCAGCCACACACTGCCGTCCTCATAATAATAATGAGGCTCAAAATAACCGTCCTGTTCGGTCCAGCCGGCATCGTTGCCTTCCATTAGTTCACCGGAATCCGGGTCAGGGGCATAATTACCTTCCCCGATATATTCATCCTCGGAACCATTGCGGTACCAGTAATCTCCGTTTTCATCCTGCCAGATGTACTGACCGTCATCGGTTGGAGGGTCAGAAGCGAGGACTGGGACTGCAAATATGGAAAGAGCGATCGCGCCTGTTAAAAGAACTAAGATTTTTTTATGCATAGGCACCTCCTGATAAATTGCGCAGCAGTTATTCAGTTACTGTCCACGTATCATAAATTTTTACAAAATAAAAAGGATCTGTTTGTTAAGTATATTGTAACAGACAGATCCTGATATTCGGAAATGTGAAGAAAAAGAGACATTTACCGGCAGGTAAAAAGATATCCCTTCCCATAAACCGAGACAATGTCATATTCATCGGTATCCTCGGCACCGATCTTGGTCCGCAGGTTAAAGATATGCCGCCGTACCGTGCTGGTATCTGTTCCTGCACAGCTGCCCCATACCGCTTCGTAGAGCTCCTTTGCAGAAAAAATCTTCTCCTGGTTTTCTGCAAGGAGACGTAGCAGAGAGAATTCGGTCCGGGTAAGGCCTATGTCAGTATTATTGAGATATGCATGGCCATCTGAAAGATCCAGCCGCAGGCTTCCGATGGTGATCTGGCGGGAGGACTGAAATTTTTCTTTTATTTTTTCTTCCATTCGTTTCTGGCGTTCCAGAAGCATCTGGATCACGGCCAGAAATTCGTCGAAATTATAAGGCTTGGTGAGATAATAGTCGCCTCCCTGCTGAAGCCCTTCTACCTTATCGCGGATATCACTTTTTCCTGTGAGGAAAAGAACCGGGTTCATGGTTTTTTCGCGGAAGCGGCGGCAGATATCCAGGCCGTTTCCGTCCGGAAGCATAATGTCCAGGATGAGAAGATCCGGCAGATGTTCTTCAAGCTGATGACAGGCTTCGGCGGCTGTCTGTGCAGTGCGGACATCGTAGCCACGGCGCCGCAGCATCCGGCAGTTGGTATTCAGCACCTGTTCTTCATCCTCGACCATAAGGATAAGCGATTTCTTTTCATTCATTTATGATTCCTCCTCCGGAAGTGAGAAGAACACCTGAGTTCCCTCGCCTTCTTTACTTTTCAGCCATATTTTGCCGCCGTGGGCAGTGATGATCTGATGACATACATAGAGACCTATGCCGTGCCGCCAGTAATCTTTATCTGCAGAAACATAACCCTTGAGTGCGTTTTTTCGCATTTCTTCTGACATGCCGGTTCCGGTGTCGGAGACGCAAATGGTCTGCCAGCCTGGTTCGCCGGAAAGAGAAATAGTGATGGTTCCGTTCCTGGTATGACGCTCTGCATTGGAGATCAGATTGGTGATAACCTGGATCAGCCGTTCCGGGTCTGCAGAGATTTCCAGGAGGTCGGGCTGTATCGTAAGGACCAGCTGGTTATTCCCAGGACTTGGATGACTGCTGAAATCTTTTTCCACAGAATGTAAAAGTGCTCCCAGATCTGATGGTACAAGGGAAAGGGCCAGCCGTCCCTGCTCAATGGAAACGGTATCCATAAGATCCAGCACAATTCGGTCGATCCGCATTACCGACTGTTCAATGGTGCGGAGATTTTCCTGCATAAGAGAGAAATCCAGAGGATCTTCCTCAAGGAGCTCGGAAGTGTCACGGGCGTGGAGAGAGATGGAACTCAGTGGATTTTTGATCTCGTGGGCAACGGTGGTCAGGAAGGTGGACTTGGCATTATCAAGGGAGCGCAGCCGCAGATTCTGTTCCTCCAGAAGGAGCTGCTGCTGATTGTATTCCTTCAGATGAAAATAGAGAACACTGCCGCAGACAATACTTACAGAGACAAATGCCAGAAGAATGTCTGCCAGCCGGTCAGCTTCCGTGGAAAAGGGAGTTACTGTGTCCGGAAAATGGTACGCAATCAGACACAGTCCTATATATAGGATAATCTCCAGCAGAGAAACGATCAGAGCCCGTCTTTTTTTCAGCATCAGCACAGTGAAAATAATAGCAAACACGAAGAAAGCCGGCATACCGCCATGATATCCGCCACTGGTAAAAAACATCACCGGAAAAACGATCAGAAAGATCACGACAATGGTGATCAGGTAGCAGCGCTGATATTTTCCACTGTAATAGGAATAAAGAAAAAGTCCTCCGGAGACTGCAACCAGTGCAATGTTGATCAGTACATTTCCCCAGGAACCGGTCCCGAGACTGAGAAAGGCCATGATCAGGCTGATCACAGTGCCTCCCAAGGCGAGGATGTTGAACAGTCGGACGCGGAAATCAAGGGTGGGGCTGAATAAAGAGTGAAAAATAGTTCGGAGCTTCGGATTTATATTGATAGGGATCACCTCCTGCTCTTAATGTTGGTTTGTATGTCTGCGAGCATCTTTCTTTTGGGGCTGTAATTCCCGTAATTGCTATAATTGTACCATGCTGCTGTATAGTTGTGTACACAAAAAAATACATTTAATCCCATTTTCATATTGACATACTATGAATAGTAGGTTAATATAAGTGTCAACAAAAGAAAGGGAAGAGGCTATGAACGAATACGGCTTTAATACAGGGCTGCTCCACGGCACCGATGAGAAATATCCGCAGGGAGCCACACAGGTTCCGATCTATCAGAGCAGCGCATTCCGACATGACAGCGCGGAAGACCTGGAGAAAATTTTTGACAATAAAAAAATGGGCTTCTCCTATACAAGGATCAACAATCCTACGGTGGAGTCCTTTGAGAAGAGAGTGACTATGCTGGAGGATGGAATCAGCAGTGTGGCCTGTGCATCCGGAATGGCAGCGCTGACCAATGCGTTTCTGAACATTCTTCAGGCTGGAGATGAGATCGTAGCAGCCTGCGGACTGTACGGCGGAACTGTGGAACTGTTCGATGATCTGAAGCCTTTCGGGATTTCCGTAAAATATGTGAAAGAGAATAAGCCGGAAGCTTTTGAGGCAGAGATCACAGAGAAGACGAGACTTGTTTTCGCGGAGACCATCGGAAACCCCAAGCTGGACGTTACCGATATCCAGGCGGTTGCAGAAGTGGCACATAAGCATGACGTACCGCTGATCGTAGACAACACCGTGGCAACACCGTATCTGATCCAGCCACTGAAGCTTGGAGCTGACATCGTGGTTCATTCCTCTTCCAAGTATATCAATGGAAGCAGCGATGCCATCAGCGGTATTCTTGTCTGTGGTAAGGGTCTGAAATGGGACCCTGACCGATATCCGGGACTTGCTCCATACCGGAAATTCGGACCATTTGCATATATCGCCAAGCTTAGAAACGGACTTTTCCGGAATACTGGCGCGTGTCTTGCTCCACAGAATGCTTTCCTTAATAATCTGGGACTGGAAACCCTGGGACTTCGAATGCAGAGACAGTGTGACAATGCACTGGAGCTTGTGAGATTTTTACAGAGCCTGGGTGGTGACATTGAAGTAAATTATCCGGGACTGGAAGAAAGCCCTTATCACGAAATTGCAAAAAAGCAGTTTAAGAATGGCTACGGAGCTATCGTAACCGTAAGAACCGGAAGCAAGGAGAAGGCTTTTTCCATTATTAATTCATTGAAGATTCCGCTGATCATCTCCAACATCGGAGACACGAAGACACTGGTCATTCATCCTGAATCCACTATCGCGGCACACATTTCCGATGAAGAGAAGCTGCAGTCAGGAGTATTCGAAGACCTGATCCGTATCAGTGTGGGAATTGAAGATATTGAAGATTTAAAGAGAGATTTTAAAGAAGCGATAGAGAGTAACAGATAAAATCGATAGCTGCACGGCAGAGAAATGGAGAGTTCGTTATGGCAAAAGTAGATTACGCTACATTAAAAAAAGGTGGTTTCATGAGACAGAAGCAGAAGAATAATTTTTCTCTTCGTCTTGCCTGTGTAGGCGGTACGCTTACAGCAGAGAATCTTAAGAAGATCGCAGAAGTAGCTGAGAAATACGGTGACGGATATGTACATCTTACTTCCAGACAGGGAGTTGAGATTCCGTTCATTAAATTAGATGATATTGATGATGTAAAGGATGATCTTGCGAAAGGTGGATGCAAGCCTGGTGTCTGCGGACCGAGAGTTCGTACAGTTACAGCCTGCCAGGGTAATGCAGTCTGTCCGAGCGGAAATATCAACAGCTATGACATTGCGGTGAAATTAAATGAGAGATATTTCGGAAGAGAGCTTCCTCATAAATTCAAATTCGGTGTTACCGGATGTCAGAATAACTGTCTGAAGGCAGAGGAGAATGATGTAGGAATCAAGGGAGCAGCCCAGGTCAGCTGGAAAGAGGACGCATGTATCCACTGTGGTGTCTGCGAAAAGGCCTGCAGAGAAAACGCTATCTCCTTTGAGGATGACAAGCTGGTGATCGACACAGAGAAATGTAACTACTGCGGCAGATGTGCAAAATCCTGTCCTGTAGATGCATGGGATGTAAACGAAGCATACATCGTTTCCTTTGGAGGAACGTTTGGAAATCACATCAGCAAGGGACAGGAATTCCTTCCACTGATCACGTCTGAGGAGCAGCTTTTCAGAGTGACAGACGCAGCGATCCAGTTCTTTGATGATCATGCAAATCAGGGAGAACGTTTTAAATTTACTATCGACCGGGTAGGGGCTGAGAAGCTTCAGGAAGTTTTGAAAGGAGCATACAATGGCTGATATTAAGATTGATGATACAGTAGATATTACCGATGTGGTCTGCCCGGTAACCTTTGTAAAAGCAAAGGTAGCACTTGAAGAGCTGGATGACGGACAGATCCTGGCAATCAAAATGAACGATGGAGAGCCGGTACAGAATGTGCCGAGAAGCGTGAAGGAAGAAGGACATCAGATCCTGAAACTCGAGGACAACGAAGACGGAACTTATACACTGATCGTAAGAAAAGTTGAAGAATAGGAGAACAGAGAAATGACAATCACAGTTGCAGGAAATAAAAAGGAATACGAAGACGGACTGAAGCTTACAGAGCTTATTGAGAAAGAGGATATCGAAAGTCCTGAGTATGTAACCGTAACTATCAACGATGAATTCATCAGTAAGGCAGACGTTCCGGAGACAGAGGTAAAGGACGGCGATGTTGTTGAGTTCCTGTACTACATGGGAGGAGGCGCAAGATAATGGCTTTTACAAATGAGCAGCTTGAGCGGTACTCCCGCCATATCATCCTGAAAGAGGTCGGAGTAAAAGGTCAGAAAAAGCTTCTGAATGCAAAGGTTCTGATCATCGGAGCCGGTGGACTTGGAGCACCGGCAGCCCTCTACCTTGCAGCAGCAGGTGTGGGAACAATCGGGATCGCGGATGCAGATGAGGTGGATCTTTCCAATCTTCAGCGACAGGTCATCCACACAACTGCAGATGTCGGCAAACTGAAGGTAGAGTCCGCGGCTGAAACAATGAAGGCCATCAACCCGGATGTTACCGTAAATACATATCATACCTTTGTAGATTCCAGCAACATCATGGATCTGATCAAAGATTACGATTTCATTCTGGACGGAACGGACAACTTTCCAGCAAAATTCCTGATCAATGATGCCTGTGTAATGGCTGAGAAGCCGTTTTCACATGCAGGGATCATCCGTTTCCAGGGACAGCTGATGACTTACGTTCCGGGACAGGGCCCATGCTACAGATGTGCATTTCAGAGCCCGCCGCCAAAGGATGCCGTACCGACATGTAAGCAGGCAGGTGTGATCGGAGCTATGGGCGGAGTGATCGGAAGCCTTCAGGCAATGGAAGCTATCAAGTATATCATCGGACAGGGCGATCTCCTTACAGGAAGACTTCTCACCTACGATGCACTGAAGATGACCTTCCGTACTGTGAAGCTTCCGAAGAACCATCATTGCCCGGTATGCGGCGATGATCCGACGATCACAGAGCTGATCGATTATGAGCAGGCTGTGTGTGAATTAAAACACTAAAAATTAAGTATAGAAACCCATTGGAGGCTGCGAAGAAATGCTGAAATTAAAAAAAGAAGATTACGAGAAAATATTAGATCACTGCAGAAAAGGACTTCCCAATGAGTCCTGCGGCCTTCTGGGCGGGATCATTGAGGGCGATGTAAAAACCATCGAGAAGGTGTATCTGCTGACAAATATTGATGAAAGCAACGAACACTTTTCCATGGACCCGAAGGAACAGCTGAGCGCGATCAAAGATATTCGTCAGAACGGATACCAGATGATCGGAAACTTTCATTCTCATCCGGAGTCTCCGTCAAGGCCTTCCGAAGAAGATAAACGACTTGCATTTGACCCGAACATCGAATATCTGATCCTCTCCCTTATGGATGCAGAAAATCCGGTGTTGAAGGCCTTTGGCGTAGATAAAGAAAAAAATGTAACTGTACATGAGATTCAGATAACAGAGTGATGAGTATGAAAAACAGATTAAACACAAAGGAAATTACAACAGATGTGCTGATCATAGGCGGCGGTACCGCAGGCTGCTATGCGGCGCTGGTTCTCTCAGAACAGAAAGCCGGCAGGGTACTGATCGCAGAAAAAGCAAATATCAGACGAAGCGGCTGTCTGGCAGCAGGTGTTAATGCCATCAATGCCTACATTGTAAAAGGCCGCAAACCGCAGGACTATGTAGATTATGCCACAAAGGATGCCGCCGGTATCGTAAGGCAGGACCTTCTTCTTACAGCAGCGGAGAATTTCAACGAAGTTACCGCAAAAATGGAGAAGCTTGGGCTTGTGATCCTGAAGGATGAAAATGGTGATTATGTTGCCAGAGGAAACCGAAACATCAAGATCAACGGCGAAAATTTTAAACCACTTCTTGCTGATGCAGTTCATAAAGCTGAGAACGTAGACGTTCTGAATTATGTAAATATCACAGATCTTCTTGTAAAAGACGGACAGGTTTACGGAGCAGTTGGTTTCTCTATTATGGAAGAAACTGCATACATTATCCGGGCAAAAGCAGTTCTTGTTGCAACAGGTGGAGCGGCCGGACTTTATAAACCGAACAATCCGGGATTTTCCAGACATAAGATGTGGTATCCGCCGTTTAACACAGGCGCCGGATATGCAATGGGAATTCTGGCAGGTGCGGAGATGACATCCTTTGAGATGCGTTTTATCGCACTTCGCTGCAAGGATACCATTGCTCCTACGGGAACTATCGCACAGGGTGTAGGCGCAAAACAGATCAATGCAGCAGGCGAGATCTATGAGACAAAATACGGACTGACCACAAGCGAGAGAGTTTATGGAACAGTCCGGGAAAATCAGCTTGGTCACGGACCGTGTTACCTGAAGACTACAGGGATTACGAAGGAACAGGACGAAGATCTTCTGAAGGCTTATCTCAACATGGCACCGAGCCAGACTCTGAAATGGATCGAAAGCGGAAAGAACCCCAGCGAGCAGGATGTTGAGATCCAGGGAACAGAGCCATATATCGTAGGCGGTCATACAGCCAGCGGCTACTGGGTAAATACAGGCCGTGAAACCACGGTAAAGGGGCTATATGCTGCTGGTGATGTTGCAGGCGGATGTCCGCAGAAATATGTAACAGGAGCTCTTGCAGAAGGAAAGCTTGCAGCATTGGATATGGTGAAACAGTTTGGTGCGGGAACTCTGAAAGAGGCTGATATTCAAACAGAGGCGGCGATCAAGGTTCAGGAAGAGAAGATCCTTTCCCGGTATGAAAAGTTCCGTAATGAAGATGCTCCGGCATTTTCCATTGAGGAGCTTGAGGAAGCCATGCAGAAAGTCATGGATGAATATGCGGGAGGAATTGCTTCTAATTATCAGTTTAATGAGAAACAGCTTGCTCTTGCAGATGAAAAAATTCTTCAGCTTCAGGCCCTTGCCGAAAAAACAGCGGCAACAGATATGCATGAGCTGATGTTTGCATATGAACTTCGTGAGCGTCTCATTGTGTGTCGTTCACTGATCGCTCATCTGAAAAACCGCAAAGAGACCAGATGGCATTCTTTCAACGAAAATCTGGATCATCCGGAAACAGATGAGAAATTTTATAAATATGTAAATTCGAAACTGGAAAACGGTGAGATCAGGATGATTTTCCGCGACATTGTAAAGGAGGACACATATGAGCATACGAATTGATCAGAAAAAATGTGTTGGTTGCAGAAAATGCAGTGAAGTATGTCCGGGAACCCTGATCGTCATGGAAGACAAAAAAGCTGTGATGAAATATCCGAAAAACTGCTGGGGCTGCGTTTCCTGTGTGAAGGAATGTAAAGCCGGTGCCATCGACTTTTTCCTTGGTGCAGATATCGGTGGTAACGGAAGTATCATGAATGTAAAAAGCGAAGGTGATATCCTTCACTGGATCATTACAAAAACGGACGGTTCTACATCCGTGATCGATGTGAATCGACGGAATTCGAATAAATATTAGACCAGAAGATAAGTGCTGCCGGTTTTGGCGGCCGGAACAGGAGGATGAGATCAGATATGAGTGGATTATCACATTTGGATGAGCTGGAAGCAGAGGCAATTTATATCATCCGTGAAGTTGCAGCAGAGTGCGAGAAGCCGGTAATGCTTTATTCTATAGGAAAAGACAGTTCTGTAATGCTTCATCTTGCAATGAAAGCTTTTTACCCGGAGAAACCGCCATTCCCGTTTCTTCACGTAAACACAACATGGAAATTTAAAGAGATGATAGAGTTCCGTGACAAAACCGCGAAGGATCTGGGAATCGAAATGCTTGAGTACATTAATCAGGATGGTGTGAAGCAGGGAATCAATCCTTTTGACAGTGGTTCCGCATACACAGATATTATGAAAACACAGGCTCTGAAGCAGGCCCTTAAGAAATATGGTTTCACAGCTGCGTTTGGCGGTGGTCGTCGTGACGAGGAGAAAAGCCGTGCAAAAGAGCGTATCTTCTCCTTCCGTAATGCAGAGCAGGCCTGGGACCCTAAGAATCAGCGTCCGGAGATGTGGAAGCTTTATAATACTGAGATCAATAAAGGCGAAAGTATCCGTGTTTTCCCGATCTCCAACTGGACTGAGACTGATATCTGGCAGTACATTAAGAGAGAAAATATCCCGATCGTTCCTCTTTATTTTGCAAAAGAGCGTCCGATTGTATACAGAGACGGAAATATTATCATGGTGGATGACGACAGGATGCGCCTGAACCCGGGTGAGGAGCCGCAGATGAAAAAGGTGCGTTTCCGTACTCTCGGATGCTATCCACTGACAGGTGGTATCGAGTCTGAAGCGGAGACGCTGGATGAGATCATTGACGAGACCTTAAGCTCTGTGGAATCCGAGAGAACTACACGTGTTATCGATTCCGACGGCGGAGCTGCCAGCATGGAAAAAAGAAAGAGAGAGGGGTACTTCTAGGATGAGCGGATTACTGAAATTTATCACTTGCGGAAGTGTAGATGATGGAAAATCTACACTAATCGGTCATATTCTTTATGATTCCAAGCTTTTATATGCGGATCAGGAAAAAGCCCTTCTTCTGGACAGCAAGGTAGGTTCCAGAGGAGGCGCCATTGATTATTCTCTTCTTCTGGATGGTCTGATGGCAGAACGTGAGCAGGGAATCACTATAGATGTTGCGTATCGTTATTTTACAACCGATAAGAGAAGCTTTATCGTTGCGGATACTCCAGGGCATGAGGAGTATACAAGAAACATGGCGGTTGGAGCTTCCTTTGCTCAGCTTTCCATTATTCTTGTGGATGCGAAGCAGGGGGTTCTGGTGCAAACAAGGCGTCATGCACGTATCTGCGCTCTGATGGGTATTCATCATTTCGTATTTGCTGTTAACAAGATGGATCTTGTTGATTACAGTGAGAGCCGTTTTAATGAGATCGTAAAGGATATTAATGAGCTTTCTGAAACTCTGGGGCTTCAGGATGTTGTGATCATTCCTGTCAGTGCTACAGAGGGTGATAACGTAACGAAGAAGTCTTCGAATATGCCCTGGTATACGGGTAAAGCTCTTCTGGAGCATCTTGAGACTGTGGATGTTTCAGAGGCTGAGAATGTCAGTGAGTTTTATCTGCCTGTTCAGCGAGTTTCTCGTCCAAACCATGAATTTCGCGGCTTCCAGGGCCAGATCGAGAGTGGCCGGGTTCGTGTAGGTGATATTATCACAACGCTTCCAAGCAACGAGACAGCGGCTGTTAAGACGATTCTGGTGGGCAGTGACAATCGTGAGGAGGCTGTTGCAGGCCAGGCTGTTACAATCCAGCTGGATAAAGAGGTGGATGTAAGCCGTGGCTGTGTTCTTACCAATAGTAATGAGATCCCAGTGGCAAAGGGCTTTGAGGCTACGCTTCTCTGGATGGATGATTCCAGACTTGAAGTGGGCAAGGAGTATCTTGTGAAGCTTGGCACAAAGAAAATCGCAGGTGTGGTTAAGAGTATTGAATTTAAGACGGATGTAAATACCGGTGAGCATCTGCATGCAGATACAATTGAGAAGAATGAGATCGCTTTGTGCAGGATCGGTCTTTCTGATAAGGTTGTGCTGGATGAGTTTAAAAAGAATAAGACTCTCGGTGAGCTGATCCTGATCGACCGTGTGAGTCATATGACTTCTGCATGTGGTGTTGTGGAGTCGGTTGATACAGAGGGGGAGAAGCCTTATTTCCAGAAGGATGACGTGAAGGTTGGCGGTTATATTTTCGAAGAGTTCTATTTTAACCTTGAGAATGCACTGCTTTCCAAAGCGGATAAAGAGGTTAAGACTTATCATGTAGGGGATACTGTGCCTGTTGAGGGTGACAGCTTTGAGTATCCGGGCTATTTTGATATTGTTTCTCTGGAGGATAATGCAGCTGTTCTGATCCGTGATAAGAAGGTACTGGATATTATTCCGTTAGACAAGTATGCCTTTATGGGACTTCCTGTTGTGGATGAGAGAGGCTTTGCCCTCGAAATCCGCAGCAATGCCGATTACCAGCAGTTCCTGGATGAGTTTAAATCAACTGATAATAAGTCAGAGTTCCATAATAAGTGGTTCAAGTTTGAGACCTACAGAAAGATTGTCTGCACAGATAATTTCTGGATGATCTGATAAAAAAATATATCAATAATACTGAGAGGCCGCATAGATGTGCGGCTTCTTTTCTGATGGATCTAAAGGCTGTAAAGCAATTAGTACTACAGTATATCCCTTCTTCGATTCCATATCTATCATAGTAGAATAAAATTAATGTAAAAAAAATAAAAAAAGGTGTTGACAAATTATAGCACTTTCAGATATAATTAACCATGCGTTTCGGATGAAAACACAGAAGAAATGCACTCCAATTTAATAAGAAATTATAAGTTCGGAGTCTGGAGAAGTACTCAAGAGGCCGAAGAGGTGCCCCTGCTAAGGGTATAGGTCGCTAACGCGGCGCGAGGGTTCAAATCCCTCCTTCTCCGTTATTTTTTGAAAAAAAATAAATTTTTCAAAAAAATGAAAAAACTTGTTGACAAACGCTTGTGAATGTGATAAAGTAAACAAGCTGTCGGCGAGACAGAGATTCATCAAAAAAGAGTTTGAAAAAAGTTGAAAAAAGTACTTGACAAACGATTTGAGATGAGGTAAAATAAACGAGCTGTCTGAGAGACAGACGCAACAAACCTTGATAACTAAACAGTGAAACACATACGATTCTCGAAAATTTCTTTACATTTTTAAGAACGGTTCTAACGAACCAAAATCAGTAAAAACGAGAGATAGCCAAACGGTTGTCTTGAGTAAATGAATCAAACATTTTATCAGAGAGTTTGATCCTGGCTCAGGATGAACGCTGGCGGCGTGCTTAACACATGCAAGTCGAACGGGAAACCTTTTATTGAAGCTTCGGCAGATTTAGATT
>NZ_QRNF01000044.1 GCF_003474435.1 Ruminococcus sp. AF46-10NS | reverse complement strand
AAAGAATATAAAAATCTATTAAAATTGACATATTAAAGAGAATAGTAGTAGATAAATAGCAAGAATTGATAGCAACATGACAAGAATTATGGAGCCAATCACAGGACATTCTGATATAGTAGAACCATCAAGAAACGAGGTAATGAATCAAAAGGAGGATTAAAAAAATGAACAAGAAGAGATTACTTTCAGTATTACTTTCAGCAGCTATGGTAGCGGGAACCATGGCAGTAGCAGTGCCTGTATATGCAGATGACACAGAGGAAATCAAATGGATGTTCTGGGATGACCTGGAAGCTACAGAGGATCTGGTTTCCAAAGGATACAAAGATGTTATTGATCGCTTCAATACAGAATATGAAGGGAAATACCATGTAACACCGATCACAACAAATCTGGAAGAATATGACGGAAAATTAAATGCCCTGATCGCAGCAGGACAGACACCGGATGTATACATTTGTAATCCGGGACCCAACATGGATGTATATGTAAATGCAGGAGCAGCAGCAGACCTGACAGATATTCTTGAGAATCAGGAAAAAGACTGGTACGCAACATTTACAGATGGAATCTTTGACAGACTGACTTATGATGGAAAGATTATGGCAGTTCCTACAAACTTCGCAGCTGCCTGTGTATACTATAACACAGAGCTTTTTGAGAAGGCCGGAGTAGAAGTTCCGACTACCTATGATGAACTGATCGATGTATGTAAGAAACTGCAGGATGCTGGTATTACACCAATCTCCTGTTCCGCAGGAACTTCATGGTGCCTGTCAATGATCGCAGGTTATCTTTGTGACCGTTCAGGTGTAGATCTTCAGGCAATCGCAGATCATAAAGCAAACTGGACAGACGATAACTGTATTGCTGCAGGTGAGAAATTAAAAGAGTTATCTCAGTATTTCCAGGAAACAGCAGCTGGTGACTCCAATGATCAGGCTACAGCAAACTTCTACAATGGAGATGCAGCAATGCTGGTACAGGGATCATGGGCTATGGCTCAGATCAATGGCAATAATCCTGATTTCCAGAGCAAATGCGGTGTATTCCAGTTCCCTGGAATCGACGGAGCGAATGATCCGAACCGTATGATCGTTAAAACAGACAACTTAATGATGAGCTCTACAACAGAGCATCAGGATGCAGCAATTGCGCTGATGAAGATGTTTACAGATGAAGAAGCACAGAAATATACAGCAGAAATAGGAGGAAAATTCCCGGTCATCAAAGATCTTGACATTGACTATGACAAAGCTCCTGCACAGCTGAAATATGTTCAGGATATTATGGACAAAGCAACTGGTACTTTTGGATTCTACAATGAATCTCTGGCATCTGTAGAAGCAGGTGACTGCTTCGACAATGCAATGGTTGATATATTCCTTGGAAACCAGACTCCGGAAGAAGCCTTCCAGACAGTACAGGATTTCTATGAAGAAAACGTCTGGAAATAATTGTGGATAGATAGTACAGAATTTACATGGCTGCTGCGGAAGAAAAAAGTTCCGTAGCAGTTTTTAAATGGAGGCAATTATGGATAAAATTTTACGTAATAAGAAGGCTATTTTCATATTTATCGCACCGGCACTGATCATGTTTGTCCTGGTACTGGTTATCCCTATGGTGCAGATGGTTTATTATTCTTTATGCGATTATGCGGCATTGACACCGCCCAAATTTACCGGACTTGCAAACTATAAAAATCTATTTTTTAAAGATTCTACATTTAAAATTGCGTTAAAGAACTCTATTTTCTTTATGATCTTTTCTGCTATCACTCAGCAGGTGATCGGCCTTGGTCTTGCAGTTATGCTTACCAATATTAAGAAAGGCAGAAACCTTTTCAAAAATATTTATTATCTTCCATCCGTTCTTTCCTCAGCAGCCTTAGGTCTTTTATGGGCATTTATGTTTAACCCAAAGATCGGTATCAATAATCTGCTGGCACAGTTCGGAATCAAAGGCCCTCTTTGGCTGATGGATTCCAAAGGTTTTATTGTACTTCCCATGTGGGTGATTGCGTTTGTTGCCTTATGGCAGTATGTTGGACAGAATATGATGCTTTATATGGCTCAGATCACAGGAATTTCCAGAGACATATATGAAGCTTCTTATATAGACGGCGCATCAAAGACACAGTCATTCCGTTACATTACACTTCCGTTGATTAAACCAATGATGGTAACTTCACTTTCATTGAACTGTATCGGTTCTCTTAAATTCTTTGACCTTGTGTATAACATGACTCAGGGTGGACCAAACCACAGAACCGAGGTGCTTGCGACAGAACTTTATGCGGAAGGTTTTAACTATTTTAAATATGGTTATGCCAGTGCGATTTCTGTAGTCTTACTGGTTATGTGTCTGATCGTAACATTATTGGTTAAAAAAGTAATTAAAGTTGAAACTTACGAGGGCTAGGAGGTAACAGAGATGCAGACAAAAAAATCAAGAAAACCGGTAAAGCCTGTTACAGTAATTCTTTATATATTTCTTATTGCACTTGCTGTGATTTATGTGGCTCCGCTGTTATGGATGTTATGTGTTTCATTAAAAGATAATGCAGGCGTAATGGCAGCTCCATTTGCCCTGCCGGAAGTATTTCACTGGGAAAATTACCAGCAGGCATGGACAATGGGTAAGCTTGGAATTGCACTTGTAAACTCAGTACTGGTCTGTGGGATCACACTTGTAGTCAGTCTGTTTTTTGGAGCAATGGCAGCATTTGCCATTGCAAGAATGCATTGGAAATTATCAGAAGCAGCACACACATTTTTCCTGATCGGAATGATGGTTCCGGTACATTGTATCCTGATTCCGCTGTTCGTACGTTTTGCAGGGCTGGGATTGACTAACTCAAGAGTAGGTCTGATGATCCCGTATATTACGTTTTCACTTCCGATGACTATTTTCCTTCTGACAGGATTTTTCAAATCTATGCCTGGAGAATTATTTGAGGCAGCAGCCATTGACGGATGTGGAATTTATGGATGCTTTTTCAGAATCGCACTTCCCCTTTGCAGAACAGGATTCTTTGTTTCAGGTCTTATGACATTCGTAGGTAACTGGAATGAGCTGCTGATGGCTATGGTATTTGTCTCAGATCCGGCAAAGAAAACACTGCCTGTAACACTTACATATTTCGTAGGACCATATGCCACAAACTATGTACAGATGTTCGCAGCAATCATTATCGCAATTGCACCTACCGTTATTGTATACTGCCTGTTCAGTAATCAGATTGTAGAAGGTCTGACTACAGGTGCTGTAAAAGGATGATGTATGAAAGGAATGTGTAAAAGGAGGCTTGTATGAACAGAGACGAGGCAAGAAAGAAAGCACAGGAACTGGTATCCAAAATGACACTGGAAGAAAAAGCCAGTCAGTTAAGATATGATGCGCCGGCTATAAAGAGACTTGGTGTCCCTGCTTATAATTGGTGGAATGAAGGACTTCACGGGGTAGCCAGGGCAGGACAGGCAACTGTATTTCCGCAGGCAATTGGCATGGCTGCCACATTTGACAGAGATTGCGTAGCTGAAATGGCAGATATTGTAGCAACAGAAGGACGTGCAAAATACAATGCATATTCCAGTGAAGAAGACAGAGATATTTATAAAGGACTGACATTCTGGTCCCCCAATGTAAATATTTTCCGTGATCCGAGATGGGGCAGAGGCCATGAAACTTACGGGGAAGATCCGTATCTTACCAAAGAGCTTGGAGTAGCTTTTGTAAAAGCTCTTCAGGGTAATGGAGAAACTATGAAAGCTGCGGCATGTGCAAAGCATTTTGCAGTGCATTCCGGACCGGAAGCGATCAGACATGAGTTTGATGCAAAGGCATCTGCAAAAGATATGGAAGAAACGTATCTGCCTGCATTTGAAAGCCTGGTAGAGGAGGCTGATGTAGAGGCAGTTATGGGAGCATATAACCGCACAAATGGAGAACCCTGCTGTGGAAGCCCTGCTCTGCAGAAAAAACTGAGAGATGACTGGAAGTTCCAGGGACATTTTGTATCAGACTGCTGGGCGATCAGAGATTTCCATGAACATCATATGGTGACTAATACGGCTTATGAGTCTGCAGCACTTGCCATTAATAATGGCTGCGATCTTAACTGTGGAAATACATATCTTCATATTATGAAAGCATATGAAAAGGGGCTTGTCACAGAGGAAAGGATTACAGAATCAGCAGTAAGACTTTTTACTACCAGATATCTTCTTGGGCTATTTGATGGCAGTGAATATGATGATATTTCCTATAGGGAAGTAGAATCAGCAGAACATCTGGCAGCAGCAGAGAAAGCAGCAGCGAAGAGTTTTGTACTTTTGAAGAATAATGGAATTCTTCCATTAAAAAAAGAGGATATCAAAACAATCGGAATTGTGGGACCTAATGCAGACAGCAGAAAGGCTTTGATTGGAAATTATCATGGAACTGCATCCAGATATATTACAATCCAGGAGGGAATCCAGGATTATGTAGGTGAGGATGTGAGAATTCTTAGTTCTGTAGGAAGCGAGTTGTTTAGAGACAGAACAGAACCTCTGGCATTCAGCAGAGATCGTCTTGCGGAAGCTAAGATCGTTGCAGAAAACAGTGATGTGGTGATTCTTTGTGTAGGTCTGGATGAGACACTGGAGGGTGAAGAAGGAGATACCGGAAACAGCTATGCATCCGGAGATAAAGAGAGCCTGAAGCTTCCTCAGTCCCAGATTGATTTAATGGAAGCAATGGCTGGTTCCGGAAAACCGGTGGTTCTTTGTCTGATGGCAGGAAGTGATATTGATATGAGCTATGCAGCAGAGAAATTTGATGCAGTTATGGTTCTGTGGTATCCGGGAAGTCAGGGCGGAAAAGCGGCAGCAAAAATTCTGTTTGGGGAAAACTCCCCATCCGGCAAACTTCCGGTTACCTTTTACGAGAGCCTTGAAGAACTTCCGGAATTTACAGATTATTCCATGAAAGGCAGAACCTATCGTTATATGGAAGGAAAAGCACAGTTCCCCTTTGGATATGGACTTACCTACAGCAATGTAAAAGTAGAAAATGCAGAGGTAAGACAGTGCGGACGGAAGATAACAGTAGAGGCAGAAGTATATAATAAGGGTAATGCAGATACTGAGGAAGTTGTCCAGGTTTATGTAAAAAATCTTGACAGTAAAAATGCAATTCCAAATCCTGCACTGGGAGGATTCCAGAGAATTTTTATAAAAGCAGGAGAACGCAGAAAAGTTATGGTTCCTGTCTGGGAAAAGGCATTTACAGTGGTAGATGAAAATGGAGAACGCGTAGAGGATGGCAGGAAATATGAGATTTTTGCAGGCTGCAGCCAGCCGGATGAAAGAAGTATAGAGCTTACCGGAACAGAACCTGTAAAGATAATCTGGGAGAAAGAAGACTGAGCTTATGAAATTTGACTTGTTTTATCCGCAGTGGAAAGACCGGGCAGTTACATTCAGCTATGATGATGGCCAGATTTTTGATAGAAGACTGGTTGATATTTTTAATAAATATAATCTGAAAGCAACATTTCATCTGAACTCAGGGACTTTGGATACAGAAGGATTTATAAAAACACAAGAACTGAAAAGCTTATATCAGGGACATGAAATTGCCTGTCATGGTGTTGCACATGAGTATCCCACACATCTTTCGCAGGAAAGACTGGTTCAGGAATTTTATCAGGACAGATGCAGTCTGGAGAGAGAAACGGGAAGGATTATCAGGGGATGTTCTTATGCATTTGGAGAATATGACGAAAGGGTCATCAATACCCTGAAGAATCTTGGGTTTGCATACAGCAGGACTGTGGAGTCTACAGAAAATTTCCGCATTCCGGAGGATTTTATGAGGTGGACTCCGTCCTGTCATCACAATGATGCATTCAGGGGAATTGCAGAAAAGTTTTTGCACAAACCAGATTATCAGAAGCTTCCTCTTCTCTATGTATGGGGACACAGCTTTGAGTTTGACCGGGAACAGACATGGGAGCAAATGGAAAGCTTCTGCAGAAAGATTTCAAACCATGAAAATGTGTGGTATACCACTAATATGGATTATGTGAATTATATGAATGCAGCCAGAAATCTGATATTCAATGCAGAATGTACCTATGTAGAAAATTTATCAAAAATAAAAATATATTGTAAAATAAATGGAGAGTGCCAGATCTTATAATCTGGCGTTCACTGATATAGGGTTTGCTGAAAAGAATATAAGAGAGTCTACAGATTTCATATTTGATTTACGGGAGGAAATGATCAATGATAACTTGTAAAAATCCGATTTTAAGTGGCTTTTATCCGGATCCGTCCATATGCAGGGTGGGAGAGTGGTTTTATCTGGTTACATCTACTTTTGCATATTTTCCGGGAATTCCTGTATTTCGCAGCAGAAATCTGGCACAATGGGAGCAGATCGGAAATATATTGACACGGGAGAGCCAGCTGCCCTTACAGGGCTGTGAACATAATGAGGGGATTTATGCTCCTACACTTCGGTGGCATAAGGGAACTTTTTATCTGATTACTACCAATATATCTGGCGGCGGAAATTTTATAGTAACTGCAAAAAATCCCCAGGGTCCATGGTCAGAATCTCATTTTTTGGAAAATGCCAGGGGAATCGACCCTAGCTTATTCTTTGATGAGGATGGAACCTGTTATTATATCGGGCAGAGAGAAAATTCCCGTGGCGGCAGGTACAATGGTGATTGCGAAATATGGATACAGAAGCTGGATTTGCAGACTTTCAGGCTAGAAGGGGAGGCGCATCCTGTTTTATATGGATTCCAGAGAAATGCAATCTGGCCGGAGGGTCCTCATCTTTATAAAAGAAATGGTTATTACTATATTTTTCATGCAGAAGGTGGAACAGAGGAGCATCACAGTGAAATGGTGGCCAGGAGTAAAAATATTTTTGGCCCCTATGAATATGCAGGGACAAATCCGATCCTGACACACAGACATTTGGGAAAAAATGCGGAGATTACCTGTGTAGGACATTGCGATCTGACTGAGGATGAACAGGGAAACTGGTTTATGGTTGTTCTGGGCTGCAGACCTGTGGACGGAAAGACATTTCTGGGAAGAGAGACTTTTCTGGCAAAGGTAGAGTGGGAGGATGATTGGCCGGTGGTAAACCCGGGAGTAGGAATGCTGGAAAAGGAAATCTGTCTGCCTGGTGAGAAGGATAACTCTATGCCCGGAGAACTGAATGAAGTCAGAAATTACAGTTTCAAAAATATGACAGATAAAAAGCTTCCACCGGATTTTATGATGCTCAGAAATCCCCAGCCGAATGCTTATACAATAGATGAACAGGAAGAATGTTTAAAACTTCCTGCAAAAGCTGTGGCAATTGGGGATAATGGGAGTCCTTCGTATGTTGCGGTGAGACAAAAGCACCATAGATTTCAGGCAGAGACAGAGTTTTTGTTAAAAGCAGGAGAAAAAGGTGACAGAGCCGGAATTGCCTATCTTCAGAATTCTCAGAATTATCTTCTGGCAGAATATGGAGAAGTGGGGGCAGACGGCTATATCTATGTCACAGTATGTATCAATGGAACAGAGAAGATACTTGCAGAAAAGAAAACAGAGAAAAGAGGTATGCAGACCCTGAGATTGAGCGTAGACCAAAGCCTGGCACAGGTATGGCTGATTCGGCCTGAGACGGAAGAAAAATCACAATGTATAATCAGGGAGGTGGATATCAGCCATATGTGTACAGAAGCGTCAGGCGGTTTTACCGGCTGTACAGTGGGAATGTATGTACACTCTGAACAGAAACAGAGTATAGGCTGTGCGCAGTTTTGCAGATTTACGGTAAAGTAACAATCATTCTGATGATTCCGGCAATTGGTTGTTCTGCCTTTGCGTTTGTGTTAAGATCCCATCTTTGACAGTTGTAAGGTGACAAAACGGCTACAAACCCAGTAAATATGGGTGTTGTGGCCGTTTTTCTTTTTGCAGCGATATGTACTATATTATCCTTGCTTTGATTTTATCTGTTTTGTATTCTTGATGAGGGTCCGCATATCTGCTTTAGTAATGAATTCATGATCTGTTCTAAAATCAAATATTTTATGTAAGGCATCGGTTAGTTCGGTTCTTGTATAAGAGGGGATATATCAGCTCGCTGTGTTCAGCAGAGCCATTTGCATAGAGCGTAATATTTCCAATATCTGGTCTGCTGTATAAAAGTTGCCGCTTTGGAGAACTCCACAGACACTTTTCCGGTATGCTGCTTATAAAGTTCTGTTTCTTTTGCTGCCTGTTCCTTTGCCCACACCATCAACTTGTCTTCATTCCCATCAAACTGTTCCAGAAGGGTATTGTACTTCCCAAGTTTTTTATAAATACATGAAGAGGCTTTTCCGTTTTCTTTGCGGAAAGAACGATAAATATATACATCTTTATTATTTTTACTGCCTGTGATTGCGATATACATGATAAATAAATCCTTTTTTCTTTTATTACACTACACTATTATAAACAAGTACATATAAAAACGTAAAATTTGACATAAAAAATGCAGGTTTTATAAGGCCTGCAGGGTGATTTTTAATTATTTAACTGTCAAACTCCCGAGTTACTGTAGTCTGGACAATAGCTTATGTCTGAAAAAATCTATGGTATTGTGTTTGGTGAAAAGTGGAAATAGTGGTATAATTCTATTATTGACAGATTTTAATAACAGGAGGCTTATACCATGGAACGAGTAGTAAATTTTTTAAAAGAAGCAGAGACATATTATTTGGCAACAATGGAAGGAAATCAGCCAAGGGTAAGACCTTTTGGAACAGCACATATTTTTGAGGGAAAACTGTATATTCAGACCGGAAAGGTGAAAGATGTTTCAAAACAGATTCATGCAAATCCAAAGGTGGAAATCTGTGCATTTAAGAATGGAGAGTGGCTTCGTGTAGCAGGAGAACTTGTAGAAGATGATAGAAGAGAAGCAAGACAGTCTATGCTTGATGCTTATCCATCTTTACAGAATATGTACTCAGCAGATGATGGAAATACAGAGGTATTTTATTTTAAGAATGCGACAGCTACATTTTCATCATTTACACATGAACCGGAAGAAGTGAAGTTCTAAGGGCAACAAAAATGGCGAAAAGTATTGTTGATCAGGACAGGGCATCCGTTGTTATATGCAATCTTAAGCATGAGATTATTTACATGAATCCGGCAGCTGTTATCAGCTATGCGAAGGGAGATGGCGATAAACTTATTGGAAGAAGTCTGTTAGAGTGTCATAATCCGGAATCAAGAGATAAAATACAGCAGGTAGTGGACTGGTTTGCAGTTGATGAAAGTCATAATATCGTTTATACTTTTCACAATGAAAAACAGAATAAAGATGTTTATATAGTGGCACTCAGAGATGATGGGAAGTTGATAGGATATTATGAGAAACATGAATATCGAAATGCAGAAACTATGAAATAATACGATTTGTGGTGATGATATGACGAAGGATGAATGGTACAAGCAGTTATTTGAGCGACTGGATAATTCCAAGTTCCGAAGCAGTTTCCATCTGAAACAGAAAGATATTGACTACATAAATGAAAAAGGACTGGATACAATCAGACAACATGCAAAGGACTTTATCGCAAAGAGAGAAGCTCCGGCATATATAGCAAATGATGGCAAGCAGACACCAATGCGTGGTCATCCGGTATTTATTGCACAACATGCAACGGCAACATGTTGCAGAGAGTGCATCCGTAAGTGGCATAAAATGCAACCGGGAAAGGAACTAAGTCAAGTGCAGCAGGAATATCTAGTAGATGTAATTATGACATGGATTCAAAAAGAAATGGAGAGACACTAGTGCAGATATTTGTAGATGCAGATGCGTGTCCGGTAGTGGGCATTATCGAAACAATAGCAGAGAAATATAATATTCCAACCACATTGCTGTGTGATACGAATCATATTCTTTATAAAAAGTAGAAGAAAAGTGCGTTTTATTGTACATAGTATGGGTTATAATAAATTAGAACAAATAGTACTTGCTTGCGCCAATGTAGAACAGAAAGGTTAGGAAGCATCTATGAAGACAGGTGTGGGAAGAACTGGAAAGGAAAACAAATGAGAAAAGCAATCGTATATGCATCTGTACATCATGGAAATACAGAAAAATTAGTAAAAAGCATAGCAGAAGAGTGCCAGGTCGATTTGATTGATGCTGTAAACCAGCCAGATGCAGATCTGAGCAGTTATGATATGATTGGGTTTGCATCAGGAATCTATTTTTCGAAATTTCATCAGTCAATATTGGGTTTTGCAGAGAAAAACTTACCGAACGACAAAAAGATATTTCTGATCTGTACTTATGGTGGTAGTGCGAATTATAAATCCATAGAGCAGATTTTGGACAAGAAGCATTCTAAAGTGATAGGAAAATTCGGATGCAAGGGCTATGACACATTTGGTCCATTTAAACTGGTAGGTGGTATTGCAAAAGGGCACCCTGATGAAGAAGATATAAAAAATGCAGTTGAGTTTGTAGAAGGACTGTAGTGAGTTTTGATTATTCAACTGTCAAACTCCCGAGAAAAATGTGAAATGCGTAAAATAAAAATTCTGCTTTACAAATAATAGATAAAGTATTAAAATGAACAAAAAGATATCTTCAGGGCAGGGTGTGATTCCCTACCGGCGGTAAAGCCCGCGAGCCGAAAGGTATGATCCGGTGAGATTCCGGGGCCGACAGTACAGTCTGGATGGAAGAAGATGATAGTACAGTTGATTTTGTATGAATGAATGTAGTATCAGAGCTCTGAGATGGTGATCCATTTCAGAGCTTTTTATGTAGGAAATAATCAGACATTCATTTATCGATCATATGTAACAGATTAATTCCACCCTGCAGATATTTCTGCAGGCTTTTTTTGTATCTGGTACATCGTTTTCGAAATACCAGGCAAAGAACAGGAATAAGAAAGAAGGAATAGAAATGACGGATCAGGAATATATGCTTCGGGCGATTCAGCTGGCCAAAAAAGGAGAAGGCTGGACGAATCCCAATCCGATGGTAGGGGCAGTGATCGTAAAAGACGGAAAGATCATCGGGGAAGGCTATCATAAAAAGTATGGAGAACTTCACGCGGAACGTAATGCAATTGCTTCTCTTACAGAATCAGCAGAAGGTGCGGTGATTTATGTTACGCTGGAGCCTTGCTGTCATCATGGTAAAACACCTCCATGTACGGAAGCGATCATTGAACAGAAGATCAGAAAAGTGGTGATCGGTTCCAGAGATCCGAATCCGAAAGTGGCAGGAAAAGGTGTACAGATGTTAAGGGAAGCCGGTGTAACAGTAGTTGAAGATTTTATGAGAGAAGAATGTGATCAGCTGAACCCGGTGTTTTTCCATTATATTACTACGAAGACTCCGTATGTAGTGATGAAGTATGCCATGACACTGGATGGGAAGATCGCAACGAAGACAGGGGCATCAAAATGGATCACCGGAGAAGCTGCACGAAAAGAAGTACAGCATATGCGGCATCAGTACATGGGGATCATGGCAGGCATTGGAACTGTGCTTGCAGATGATCCGATGTTAAACGTCCGGGTAGAAGGCTGGAAAAGTCCTGTCAGGATTGTGTGCGACAGTAAGCTCAGGATCACGCCGGACAGCCAGATCGTAAAAAGTGCGGGAAAATACCGGACGATCGTGGCTTATGCAGATTGGAAAAATACAGAAGAGAAAATAAAAATATTACATACCATGGGAGTTGAAACCATCTGTTGTCCGGATGAAAAGAATCAGATAGACCTTAAGAAGCTGATGACAGATCTTGGAAACAGAGGCATTGACAGCATCCTTCTGGAGGGAGGCGGTACGTTAAATGACAGTGCACTGAGAGCTGGAATTGTAAAGGAAGTACAGGCTTTTGTGGCACCAAAGCTGTTTGGCGGTGTGGCTGGGAAGACACCGGTAGAAGGTATTGGAGTTGAACTGCCGTCTGAAGCAGTGGAACTGAGATATACAGATATCTGTCAGATCGGTGAGGACATCCGGATAAGATGTCAGGTGTGTGAGAAAAAACAGGAGGAATTATGTTTACAGGAATCGTAGAAGAGAAAGGAAAAGTCCGTTATATACAGCTGACAGGGGAATCAGGGATCCTGGCAGTGAAAGCCAGGAAGGTACTGGAAGGCACAAGAATCGGTGACAGCATTGCCGTGAATGGCGTGTGTCTGACAGTTACATCGATCCAGCCGGACGGATTTACCGCCGATGTGATGGCAGAGACGATCAGAAGAAGCAGTCTTGGCAGCTGCAAAGCCGGAAGCCAGGTAAACCTGGAACGTGCAATGGCTGCAGATGGCAGGTTCGGGGGACACATAGTAAGTGGTCATATTGATGGGACTGGTGTGATACGTTCCATGCTCCGGGAAGAAAATGCCATCTGGGTATCGATTGAGACATCACCACAGATTTTGCATCTGATCGTGGAAAAAGGATCCGTCTGCATTGATGGGATCAGCCTGACAGTTGCAAGGATTGATGAAGCTGGTTTTCAGGTGTCGGTCATTCCACATACAGGAGAAGAAACAACTCTTTTGGAAAAAGTGCCGGGGGATCTGGTTAATCTGGAAAATGACGTGATCGGAAAATACGTAGAAAAACTGCTTGGCATCAGAAAAAACGAAGAAGAGAAAAAAGAATCCGGAATTACGATGGAGTTTCTTGAAGAATTCGGATTTTAGAACAGGAGGATATACAGTATGTCACAAAACTATCAGTACAACACAATTGAAGAGGCACTTAGGGATCTTAAGAAAGGTAAAATAGTTCTGGTCACAGATGATCCGGACAGAGAAAATGAGGGAGATCTGATATGTGCGGCAGAGTTTGCGACCAGGGAAAATATTAATTTCATGGCGACCTATGCAAAGGGTCTTATCTGTACACCGATGAGTGCGGAACTTGCAGCGAGATTGAATTTTCCACCGATGGTTGCTGAAAATACGGACAATCACAGTACAGCATTTACCGTGGCAGTGGATCACGCAGATACAACGACCGGTATCTCAGCAGCAGAGCGCTCCTATACCATTATGAAGTGTGTGGATGATGAGTCGAAACCGGAGGATTTCAGAAGACCAGGACATGTATTTCCACTTATTTCCAGAAAAGGCGGGGTTCTGGTACGGAATGGCCATACAGAGGCAACGACAGATCTTATGAGACTTGCCGGGCTGAAAGAATGTGGTGTGTGCTGTGAAGTTATGAAAGAAGATGGCACGATGATGCGTACATCACAGCTATGGGAAATGGCAAAAGAGCATAACCTTACATTTATTACCATCCGTGATCTGCAGGATTATATAAGAATACATGAAAAGCATGTAAAGGAGGAAGCAGCTGCAAACCTCCCAACACAGTACGGTGATTTTAAAATGTATGGATATATCAATGACATTACAGGAGAGCACCATCTGGCACTGGTAAAAGGTGATATAGGAGATGGTGAGGATGTGCTTTGCCGGGTACATTCGGAGTGCCTGACAGGAGATGCATTCGGATCACTCAGATGTGACTGCGGCCTGCAGCTGCAGACAGCAATGCGCCAGGTAGAGTCGGAAGGCAGAGGAATCATTCTGTATATGAGACAGGAAGGCAGAGGAATCGGACTGATCAATAAGATCAAAGCATATGCGCTTCAGGAACAGGGATACGATACTGTGGAGGCTAATGTGAAGTTAGGATTTGCACCGGATCTCAGAGAGTACTGGGTCGGGGCACAGATACTGTCAGACCTTGGTGTGAAATCATTAAGATTACTGACAAATAACCCGGATAAAGTTTATGGACTTGGTGAATTCGGGCTGAAGATCAATGAGAGAGTACCTCTGGAGATTCCGGTACAAAAGTATGACCGGAAGTATATGAAGACGAAGCAGGAAAAGATGGGTCATATTTTTAAAGAAATAAATTTATAAAAAACAGCAAATATCAGGAGGAAGAAAAAATGAGACAGATCAATTTAGTAGAAGGAAAAGTAGTAGCACCGGAGGGAATGAAGGTTGGTATCGTGGCAGCGAGATTCAATGAGATCATTGTGAATAAATTATTGGGAGGGGCAGTCGACGGACTGGTAAGACATGGAGTAGAAGAAGAGAATATTACTGCAGCATGGGTACCGGGAGCATTTGAGATTCCGATTACAGCACAGAAAATGGCGCAGTCAGGAAAATATGATGCAATTATCTGCGTGGGAGCTGTCATCCGTGGAGATACTTCACATTATGATCTGGTATGCAATGAATCTGCTAAGGGGATCGCACAGGTTGAACTTGCAACAGGAATCCCAGTCTTATTCGGAGTGATCACGACTGAAAATATCGAGCAGGCTATTGCGCGTGCAGGAAGCAAAGCGGGAAATAAAGGTTATGACTGCGCGTTATCTGCAATCGAGATGGTCAATCTGATGAAGCAGCTCTAAAAGACAGGAAAATAAATGATGACAAAAACGATCATATTCGATTATGATGGAACGATCCATAATACCCTTGGAATCTATGAACCGGCATTTCGTGAAACCTATCAGTGGCTGACAAAACAGAAGGCTGCAGAAGAACGGGAGATAGGCTCGGCGGAAATTGCCGGATGGCTGGGACTTAACAGTAAGGAAATGTGGAATACATTTTTGCCGGAGCTGGATCAGAGCTATAAAGAGCAGGCAAGCAGGATGGTAGGAGACCTGATGGTAAGACAGATCAGGAAACATAAGGCAGTGTGGTATCCGGGAGCAGAGGAGATGCTAACAGCTTTGAAGAACCGGAGATATCATCTTATAATCTTAAGTAACTGTAAAGCTTCATATCGTGAGGCACACTGGAAGGAATTTGGGATGGAACGATGGTTTGACCGTTTTTATGACTGTGAATCATACGGATTCCGTCCAAAGACAGAAATTGTGCAGGAAATCATCCGGGAATATGCAGGCCCTTATCTGGTGGTCGGAGACAGAAGGCAGGATCTGGAATGTGCCAGAGCCTGCAAAAGCCCTTTTATAGGATGCCTGTATGGATATGGTGAGAAAGGGGAACTGAATGGGGCAGATCATCTTGCAGAACATATAGAGGATATACTGCAGCTGGTGATATAATTTTTGTAATATAAAAATCTGAAGGAAAAAAGTTAAAATTAAGTACTTCTGTAAAATAAAAGAAAACGCCAGGGTATTGTTGAGAAAGTATATTGCTTTATGATATACTCTGATAAAAATGTTACAACAGAGAATGACAATAGGAGAAAGTACAAATGAGAGTTTTTTCAGGGTATGAATTGCTGTGGCTGTTTTTTTTATATTCATTCTTGGGATGGATTCTGGAGACAGTAACAGCCACACTGCGGCAGCGAAAGTTTTCAAACAGAGGTCTGGTAAACGGTCCATTCTGTGTGATGTATGGTATTACAGCAGTGCTGATCTCGGTGGGCTTACAGGAGTTGACAGGATTTTGGCTGTTTTTGTTTTCGATGGTTTATGCGACGGTGATCGAATGGATCGGCGGGCATCTGATCGAGAAGGCTTTTAAGGAGAGATGGTGGGATTATTCTGATGTAAAATGGAACCTGGATGGATATATCTGTTTTCCGGCATCTTTTTTATGGGGTATTCTCGGATTTGTGAGCGTGACATGGGGGAATGCCCTGACATGGAAACTGCTTTCTTTTCTGCCGACACTTTTGATGCATATTTTGCTGCTGGTGTTGATGGCAGTAATGGCGATAGATATCACAGCGTCATTTTTGCTTCTGATAAAAAAAGGTCCCAATCTGGAACAGTGGGCAGCAGCCAATGAACAGCTGGATAAAGTCAGCGATCATTTGAGCTTCCTGATCACGCAGTGGATCGAGAAAAGAATTCGGAAAGCTTATCCGAAAGTAAAGAAGGTCCGGAAAGCAGAGAAACCTGCAGAGGAAGGTGTTTTTGCAGAGGGGTGCGGCTTTTATAAACTCATGCTTCTGTTTATCATCGGAGCTTTTCTGGGAGATATTGTAGAGACCATTTTCTGCCGTGTCACCATGGGATACTGGATGAGCCGGAGCAGTCTTGTCTGGGGGCCGTTCAGCATTGTGTGGGGACTGGCACTGGCTCTTGTAACATTGCTTCTTTATAAATATAAAGACCACAGTGACAGTTTTCTTTTTATGATGGGAACACTGCTTGGAGGTG
Organism: Ruminococcus sp. AF46-10NS; assembly: GCF_003474435.1. GTDB lineage: Bacteria > Bacillota > Clostridia > Lachnospirales > Lachnospiraceae > Blautia_A. Next base: position 7,218 of record NZ_QRNF01000044.1, on the reverse strand, counting down.
GTTATGAGTATCTTTGCAGTGTGTTTACAGAGATTTTTTTTGGAAAAGTATTTTGGGACTACAGTGAGCTTCCGTTTAATCTGGGCGGCAGGATCAATCTTCTGTACTGCTTTTTCTGGGGAATTGCGGCTGTGATCTGGTTTAAAAAAGTGTATCCTGTTTTATCTGCATGGATCGAGAAGATTCCTGTTCTTCCTGGAAAGATCATTACATGGATGCTGACAGTTTTCATGTTTGTTAATATTATTGTTTCTTCCATGGCTCTTGTGCGTTACGATCAGAGGGCTAAAGGAATTGAAACGGAGAATACAGTCCTGGAATGGGTAGATACACATTTTGATGATGACAGGATGAAGCAGATTTATCCGAAAGCTAAGGCAACGGATTGATTTAACCGAATCAAGTAAGTCCCCTGCTTCAATTGCGAGGAGCAATAAGCAGTGGGTGGGACTTACTTGTATCAGGAGGGGTATAAGCCCCTCCTGATAAACTGCGGAGCAGTTATTCGGTTATGAGCAAGTAGCGAAAGCGGATTGCGAATATCCGATTGACTGAAAAAGCATCAGACAAAACAGGTAAGAGAGTCGACATAAGGCTCTCTTAATTTATGTGGGAAAATGACAGAGGGCATACAACGAAAGAGAGGTACATAGATTTTATAAAGTTATGAAGGTCCATTATTAAATATGAGTTCTCTCAGTCTTTGTATGATCGTAAAAAATGAAGAAGCTGTGCTGGAGAGGATCCTGAAACCGATTTCTGGAATCATGGATGAGATTCTGATTGCGGATACAGGTTCTTCGGACAGAACGAAAGAAATTGCAGAACAGTATACGTCGCAGGTATTTGATTTTGCCTGGTGTGATGATTTTTCTGCTGCAAGGAATTTTCTCGTGAAAAAAGTACGCACGGATTACTGGATGTGGCTGGATGCGGATGATGTCCTGAATGAGGAAAATCTGGAAAAAATGAAGAAGCTGAAGGCAGCTCTGGATGGAGAGACTGATGTAGTGATGATGGAATATGCGATTGGCTTTGATACTGATGGGAAGACAACGTTTTCCTATTACAGGGAAAGGATTCTGAAGACTTCCGGGGGATTTCGGTGGAGTGGAAGAGTACATGAGGCGGTAATGCCAAGGGGAAATATTTTTTATTCAGATATCGAAGTTCAGCACCGGAAATGTGTGCAGGGAGATCCGGACAGGAATTTGCAGATCTATGAAAAAATGCTGGCAGAAGGAGAAAAGCTGGAACCAAGACATCAGCTTTATTACGGGAGAGAACTGTATTATCATCAGCGGTATCCGGAGGCAGAGGCTGTGCTGGTGGAGTTGCTGAAAAATCCGTCCGGATGGTTGGAAAATAAGATAGATGCCTGTTATGTACTTGGACAGTGCTGCCAGAAAATGGGAGAACAAAAAAACGCACTGGAAGCTTTTCTTTATAGTCTGACTATGGATGTGCCGAGGGCAGAAATCTGCTGTGAGGTCGGTGGGATTTTTCTGGAAAGAGAGCTGCACAGACAGGCTGCCTACTGGTACGGGCAGGCGCTTACTGTGCCGACAGATAAGAAAAAAGGTGGTTTTTTTATGGCTGAGTGCCATGGATTTGTGCCGTATATGCAGCTTTGCGTTTGTTATGATAGGATGGGATGCCCGGAGCAGGCATTCTTTTTTCATAAGAAGGCGAGAGAACAGAAACCGGAAGATCCTGGAGTATTGTATAACCAGAAATATTTTCGGGAAAAATATGGTCTGGTATAAAAAGAAAGATATTTTTATTATCCTGGCAGGGTGCAGGCTTGCGGGAATCGTATGCACAGGTAAATGCTGCTGTCATATACTGTAGGGAAAGTTATTTTCTTATGAGGTGATCGCAGAATGCTGTTCATGCATCGAAAACGTAAGGAAATGGAAATGCAGCAGGACAGTCATGAGGATTTGTCCTGTATGTCCTGTTATGGAAATCATAGTTCCTGTGGATGTGACAGATGTGGAACAAGAGGTTGTCCGGGTCCTGTGGGACCTACAGGACCAACCGGTCCCAGAGGCTGTCCGGGAGTTCCGGGGCCTATGGATCCTCAGGGACCGCAGGGGGAGCCGGGAATACAGGGATATACGGGAGCCACCGGTCCGGCAGGAGTTACCGGCCCAACAGGAGCAATGGGAGCTACTGGTCCGGCAGGAGTTACCGGCCCAACGGGGGCAATGGGAGCTACTGGTCCGGCAGGAGTTACCGGCCCAACGGGGGCAATGGGAGCCACTGGTCCAGCGGGAGCAACTGGGGCAACCGGTCCGGCAGGAGTTACCGGTCCAACGGGAGCAACGGGAGCCACCGGTCCAACAGGAGCTACCGGCCCTGCAGGAGAAGCTGGAGCAACAGGTCGGCCGGAACAGTAACCCCGGCAGCTGCTGTGGGAAATGCAACAACAGTAGATGATATTGTGGAGGATTTTAATGTACTTCTTGCAAACCTTCGGGATGCAGGACTTCTGGAACGATAGTAAAATGATAAATACACGTTACTGTGCGGCTGCGTATTTTATGCAGCCGCTACATATTCTTCATAGAAATATTTCATTGTAGCTTTTCAGCGAAAGGTGCTATAATGTTTTCATCTAAGTATGATTATGGGGGATGAAATTGTGAAAAAAAACAAGTATGAGATCGATATGTGCAATGGGTCGATCATGGACAAGCTGATCTCGTTTTCACTGCCACTGATGCTGTCCGGTATTTTACAGCTGATGTTCAATGCAGTGGATATCGTGGTAGTCGGACGTTTCAGCGGAAGTGAGGCACTGGCGGCAGTAGGTTCCACCACAGCGCTGATCAATGTGTTTACCAATCTTTTTATCGGGATTTCTCTTGGTGCCAATGTGCTGGCAGCCAGATTTTATGCTGCCGGTAAAGATGAAGAAATGTCAGAAACAGTACATACATCGATTCTGCTGGCTCTGATCAGCGGGATCATCATGGCGTTTCTGGGAGTGGTTTTTGCCGGAATCTGCCTGGAGCTGATGGATACGCCGGAGGATGTGATCGATCTTTCCACTCTTTATATGCGTATTTATTTTCTGGGGATGCCGTTTTTTATGCTGTATAACTATGGTGCTGCAATTTTGCGTGCAGTGGGAGATACCAAGCGACCACTGGTCTTTCTGATCATTTCAGGCTGTGCCAATGCGCTTCTGAATCTGTTTTTTGTGATCGTTTGTCATTTAAGTGTGGCAGGTGTTGGAATCGGAACTGTAATTTCTCAGCTGATCTCCAGTATCCTTGTCCTCCGATGTCTGTGTCAGACAGAGGGAAGCTATCAGCTGCGTTTTTCGAAGCTGTCCATAAAGCTGGAATATCTGAAACAGATATTCCAAGTTGGACTTCCAGCAGGAATCCAGAGCACAGTGATTAATTTTTCCAATGTGCTGCTTCAGTCCTCTGTAAACTCTTTCGGTTCCATTGCAATGGCAGGATATACTGCAGCAAACAACATTTTCGGGTTCCTGTATGTGTCTGTAAACTCAGTTACTCAGGCCTGCATGAGCTTTACCAGCCAGAATTATGGTGTCCGAAAACCGAAACGGATGGATCGGGTACTTGTTGACTGTATGATACTGTCTTTTGTCGTATCCTTTGCTATGGGCTGTGGTGCATATTTTTTCGGTCCGCAGCTTCTGAAAATCTATACAGAAGACGCTAAGGTTATTCAATGCGGAATGGAGATCCTTGCCTATACCACAGTTACTTATTTTCTCTGCGGGCAGATGGACCTGTTTCCGGGGGCACTGCGTGGAATGGGACGTTCCGGTGTACCCATGATCCTGTCGATCATCGGAACAGTCGGTCTCCGAATCGTATGGATATTCGGAATTTTCCCGGCACACAGATCATTGAAGGTACTCTTTATTTCTTACCCGGCATCCTGGATTTTTACGATCATTATGCAGGTGATCTGTTTCTGGTTTGTAAGACGGAAGGTACACAGCCAGCTTTTGGGAGAGCCTGCATAGCAAAACTGTTTCCGAACAGAGATCATAGAACAGCAAGAATACGGAGGAAATATGGATTTATTAAAGCCAGATTACTATGATGACTTTTCCTGTATTGCAGATAAATGTACCATCAGCTGCTGCAGGGAATGGAAGATTAATGTAGATGATGTGACCTACAGAAAATGGAAAGCTGTCCAGCCGCCGGAAGATGTGCCGGGTCACAGAAGCAGCCTGCAGCTTACACAATAAAAAAAGAAGGAAGCAGGATCATGAAAATGACAGAAGATCATGACTGTCCTTTTCTTGCGGAGAGCCGTCTTTGCAGACTGGTAAGTGCATATGGAGACCAGGTACTTTCTGAAACCTGTCAGATCTTTCCAAGGGAGATCCATACTTTTAAGGGGCACGAAGAAGCAGCTATGATGCCGTGCTGTCCGGCTGTTCTGGATATCTGGAATAAAAAGAAAAATATTGTATTTCCGGAAATTCCAACAGAAAAACTAAAATCGCTTTTTCTGATCAGGAGAAAGTTAACAGAGCTTCTGATGGATACAAAGAAATCACCGGAGGAAGCACTTCTGGAGAGCTTTTACATTCTGAAAGAGCTTCATCGGAATGCAGCTTGCCAGGATGCTGTATTTATTAAAATCATAGAAGATTATTTTTCCCGGAAAACAGTCTGTCAGCTTGGGAGTGCTATTCGTGAGGTGGAGCTTCCCTCACTGGATACCATGGATGAATGTAACGAGATTCTTCAGGATCTGGCTGTAAATTACCGGAAAGAAGAGCTTTATCAGAAATATCTGGATCCTGTGATCGAGCTGGCGGAGGAATTATCCGAAGAATATGACGGAGACGAGATGGAGGAAGCCTGGGAAAATTCCGCAGGGAATTTGCAGGATATCAGGATCTGATCCGATGCTTTCTGGCAAATGAGATCTATTCAGATCTTCTTACACCGGAGGGAACTCTGGAGGATGCCATTATTCATATGCAGTGGATCGGTATGGAATATGCGGCTATCCGTCAGGCGGTTTTTCTGAGCTGGCAGAAAAATAACTGTAAAGAACTGGATTATGAAACTGTCCGGGACTATATTGTGGTGATCACAAGAATGACAGGTTATGAGGAGGCCGATATCCGGGAATATCTGGAGAACAGTTTTGAGGAACTGCTCTGGGACTGGGGATATTTTGCACTTATTACGGGAAAATAGAAAAAATCATAATTATATAACCTGAAGTTATAATAAGCATTAAAAATATACATTTTAATTATATGATATTTTGTGTTAGAATAAAAAACGAAATGGGGCACAGATGAATAGTGACCCAAAAAATGGATAACGATCAGAAAGGAACTTGTTTTATGGATAAGGGAACTATTTTTAAATTTCATAATGACCTTGACACAGATCAGATCATTGCATCCCAGTACCTGCTTCTGCCGAATCTGGATGAAATGAAGAGCCATACTTTTGAATCGCTGGATCCGGATTTTTCCAAGAAGGTAAAACCGGGAGATTTCGTAGTCGGAGGAGAGAATTTTGGATGCGGATCTTCCAGAGAGCAGGCACCAGGTGTACTTAAAGCACTTGGAGTAAAAGCTGTTATTGCGAAATCCTTTGCCCGTATTTTCTTCCGCAACGCGATCAATATCGGACTTCCGGCTATTGTCTGTAAGGATCTTCCGGACGATGTGAAGACAGGAGATACCATGGAGCTTCATATGTCTGAGGGAACAGCAGTTGCCAACGGAAAAACTTATTCCTGCACAAAACTGCCAGAATATATGCAGAATATACTGAATCAGGGTGGCCTTATCGCTTCTCTGAACAGAGAGGAGGAATAAGAGATGGGAATGACGATCGCAGAAAAAATTATTGCAGCGGCAGCAGGTGTGGACAGTGTAAAACCTGGAGATATCTATACGGTACAGCTGGATCATCTGATGAGTAATGACGGAACCACACATCTGACTGTTGATATGTATAATAATAAATTAAAAAATCCGCATATTGCAGATACCAGGAAGCTTGTGTTTATCGTAGACCACAATGTACCGTCTGACAGCCCGAAAACAGCAGCATCCCAGAAGAAAATGAGAGATTTTGCAAGAGAAAACAATATTGATTTCTGGGAAGGTAAGGGTGTATGCCACCAGATCATGATTGAGAATTATGTCCGTCCGGGACAGCTGATCTTCGGTGCTGACAGCCATACTTGTTCTTATGGTGCACTTGGTGCGTTCGGTACCGGTGTGGGCTGCACAGATTTCCTTTACGGAATGGTAACAGGAACTTCCTGGGTCATGGTTCCGGAAACCGTAAAATTCAATCTGACAGGCAAGCTGCCGGAAGGTGTTTATGCAAGAGATCTGATTCTTACCATTATTGGTGAGATCGGAGCAAACGGATGTAATTACCAGGCTATGGAGTTTACAGGTGAGGGTGCAAGGACATTAAGCATCAGCGACCGTATGGCTCTTTGCAACATGGCTGTTGAGGCCGGTGCGAAGACTGGTATTTTTGAAGCAGATGACAAGGCTCTGGAATATCTGAAAGAGCATGGCCGTGAGCCAAAAGCTGTATACCACAGTGATCCGGATGCAGTCTATGCAGAAGAGTACACTTTCGATCTTTCCAAAGTTCGTCCTGTTGTAGCGAAACCGGATTTTGTTGATAACGTAGTTCCGGCGGAAGAGACATGCGGAATTAAGATCAACGAAGCATTCCTTGGTTCCTGCAACAATGGACGTATTGAAGATCTCCGTGTAGGGGCAGAGGTGATCAAGGGCAAAAAAGTTGCAGAGGGCGTTCGTTTTCTGGTTGTTCCTGCAAGCCAGACGATTTATCGCCAGGCATTAAAAGAAGGCCTGATTGACATCTTTATGGAAGCAGGAGCTATTGTTATGAATCCGAACTGCAGTGTATGCTGGGGAAGCTGCCAGGGGGTTATCGGTGAAAATGAAGTTCTGATCAGCACAGGAACACGTAACTTCAAGGGACGTGCCGGACATCCAAGTTCCAAGGTCTACCTGGGATCTGCTGCAACTGTTACAGCATCTGCCATTGCAGGCGAGATCGCAACTGCTGACAGAGTATAAGAGTTTCAGAAAAGATTTAACCGAATCAAGTAAGTCCCCTGCTTCAATTGCGAGGAGCAATAAGCAGTGGGTGGGACTTACTTGTATCAGGAGGGGTACAAGCCCCTCCTGATAAACTG
>NZ_QRNF01000043.1 GCF_003474435.1 Ruminococcus sp. AF46-10NS | reverse complement strand
AATCTAAATCTGCCGAAGCTTCAATAAAAGGTTTCCCGTTCGACTTGCATGTGTTAAGCACGCCGCCAGCGTTCATCCTGAGCCAGGATCAAACTCTCTGATAAAATGTTTGATTCATTTACTCAAGACAACCGTTTGGCTATCTCTCGTTTTTACTGCTTTTGGTTTGTTTAAACCGTTCTTTAAATGTAAAGAAATTTTCGAGAATCGTATGTGTTTCACTGTTTAGTTATCAAGGTTTGTTATGTCTGTCTCTCAGACAGCTCGTTTATTTTATCTCATCTCTTTTTGTTTGTCAAGCACTTTTTTAAGTTTTTTTCAAACATTTTTGAGTTAAGATTTTGTTGTCACTTTGTTGGCGACTCAGATACTCTATCATATCTTCTGTCTTTTGTCAACTGTGAATTTCATTTTTCTGAAATTCTTTTTAATTGTTTGTTTTTCAAAAACAATTATTTGCGACAGCTCAGTTATAATACCACTGAGAGTTATGCTTGTCAACCATAAAATTCAATTTTTCGTTTATTTTGTTTTTTTATTTTGTATGGGGAATTTCTTTATTTTTGCTACAATATGATAAGATCCCAGCTTGAGGGTGCTGACGCACATCACACTTTCCGTGTGGACAGCGCAGGGGAAGGCCATCTCAGAGTTCCGAAGCCCGAAGGAACCCCGCCCTCTTGGGCATGGAATGAGCGTTACATCTTCGATGTGTAACGCGGTTGACTTTTGGCTGTATACTGCGGTGCTTAGGATGAAACGTTGTGCCGAGCTGATTTCTGCATACTTCGCATATGTGGAGATGAACCATCAAGAAGCTCCTGAAAATGAAGTGCCTGATATCAAGCTGCCTTTTACGGTTTTCAGAATCTCCGGATTTCTGTGACCACAGGTGTAAATACCAAATCCGCCAAGACAGTCGATAAATTTTTCTCCGTTCAGCCCATAGCAGTAAGCCCCTTCATCCTGCCGCTCAAGAACTGCGCCCTGTTCAGAATCAGAAGAAACAGATTTACGGTATTTCAGCCAGCCTGGGCTTACATAGTTGTCAAAATGATCAATGGTATCTGCCACCATCTGTTTTTTCTCCTCTGCCGGAATATCTTTCATATCTGTGTTGATCAGTCCGATCACTCTATCAAGATCTTTGATTACCTGTTCGCTCTTTGCCATAATACATTCCCCCTCTTTCTGCTCCCGTGGAACAAACGGATATCCGCAATCCACTTTCCCACCTGCACATAACCGAATATCTGCTTCGCAGTCAGTTCATCGGTTAAAAAAATAAGCGCATCTGCTGTATTTCTACAACAAATGCGCCTTTGCATTTCTTTAATTGTAATTGCTTTTTGAATTGACTACATTGTACTCCTGTTATCCGACCCCGGCAATTCTTAATTTCTGGCTGTTTATGATTACTTTCTGGTAGATATACTTGTTTTTAAGTATTCTTATCTCTCATTCTCCTCAAAATTTTTCTCAATATACTCTACGATCGGTGCAGGATCTTCCAGACTGTGCGGATGATGGTCACAGTCCGGTTTTACGATCACTTTGATCTGGCCGCCGTTTTCCTCATAATATCTGGCCAGATTAGCACCGTTTTCCTGATAAGGCACAACACTGTCAACCGCACCCGCTACCAGCATGATCCTGATCCCCGCTTTAAGAAGCTGAGGCATTTTATCCAAAGGATTCCCCCTAAACTCCAGGGCATTCTCATCTGTGAGATGATAAACCGCCTTACACTCTTCCCATTCTTTCGAATAACGCTCACTTGCTCCATATCCTCCCGGCCAGCTCGTCACATTCATAACCGGCGCATCCAGATACAGTGTGGAGATCGTTTCAGGATTTTTCACCGTATAATTGACAGAATAAAGACCGCCCCGGCTGAAGCCAAAAAGATCTGCTTTTTTATTAAGGCCTTCTTCCTCTATGATATACTGATAAAACATTTCCATAAGGCTTATGGATTCCGGGCATCCGTACATGTCACTGATCATCATATATGCAATATGCCAGCCTTTCTCAAGAAGTGCTCTGTCTGCATAATCAAAAGCTCCGAAAAACTCTGCGCGCCATACCCATGGTTTTCCCGGATGCACTTCTTTCGGCATGACCAGGATACACTCATGGCCATCCAGTTTAAAATCTTTTCTCTGATATCCTTCCCATTCGGAGATTCTAACTTCTTCTGCTTTCATCCCATTACCTCCATTATTCAAGTCCACACAAACCACTGCTGCATAAGCTCTTCACAATCCACAGTTTGAAAATGCCGCCTCCCACAAAGGAGACGGCATCCAGGCGTCCGCATCAGCAGACATGTTTATTCTTTTTTATTACCACTGGCACGGCTCAAAGTCTGCTGTGTTCTCAGAAGTAACAACGTCTGTTCTCAGATAGTTTACACGGTTTACATCAATGCCGCAGAACCACTCGGAGATTGTACGAACTGCAAGACCGGCATCACCCTGGCAGGTCTGATAGGACATACCATAAAGTTTTCCGTCTTTTACAAGGTCAAGACCCTGTTTGGAGATACCAGCTGCAACGATTACGATATCGTCACGTCCTGCTGCCTCGCAAGCCTCAGCTGCACCGATAGCCTGGTCAGAATCATCTGCAAGAACGATTGCATTTAATTTATCGCCATATTTTGTGATCCAGTCGGATACGACCTGTTTAACCTTGGAAGCCTCGAATCCAGGAGACTGGATATCAAGTGTCTCGATGTCCGGATATTTCTCAGCAAGCTCTGTCATAGGTCCATAGCAGCGTGCATAGTAAGGAGATCCACCTACGTTATGTGTAATATAAGCAACTCCTCCTTTGCCTTCCATCTTCTCACCAAGCATATCGGCAAGTGTTCTCATCTGGTACCAGTCATTCGGGCCAGTGTAGGAAATGATGTAGTTCATAGCTTCTGCTTCTGGTGTTGTATTTACACAGAATGCCGGGATTCCAGCGTCTGTGATCTTCTTGAACTGCTGTGTTGCATGGTCAGCGGAAAGCGGAATCAATGCGATTGCATCCGGATGCTCGTTGATCGCCTGGTCAATGTAGCTGTCCTGATTTCCCTGATCCCAGTTTGGATCATAAACAGTTACTTCCATTCCGACTGCATCACATGCTTTCTGGAAAGCCTCTGTGTAGCATGTTGTCCAGGCATGTGCACCATGAACGATCAGGATAACTTTTTTGCCTTCCTGTCCATCTGCCGGTGACTCCGGGAATTTTGCATCATTTGCCTCGTCCCAGTCAAGATACTCTTTGTAATGCCAGTGATTGGCATCTGTCTCTTCGTAATTGTCTTCACAATATGCAGCATCTCCGTCTACTTCCGGAACATCGAAGCTAAGCGGTGCTTCCATCATGAGATGGTCATCTGTTGTTTTTAATGTTTTTTCTGCTTCCTGCAGTTTGTCGTAAGAATCTTTTGCAGCGTCCGGAACTTCTACTGCTTCCTCTTCTGCACTCTCATCACTTGCCTCTGCCTCAGTTGCCTGGGCGTCTGTGTTCTCCTCTGCAAATGCTACAGCCCCCGTACCTAACAACATAGCACCACATAACAGAACCGCCAGTCTCTTTTTCATCATGTTTTCTTCCTCCTATACCTTATATAGTTTTTATTTTATTAAAAGCTCCCTCCGCTTTTAATTCCCCCTGTTATTTTCGTTACTTATTTTGCACCTTTCATCTCTTTGAGATGTTCCAGATGAAGATTCGGACGACGTCCAAGGATCTTATCTTTATTGTATTTTGCAACTGTCTCATAGATCAGGCAAAGCACAAGTGCTGCACCGATAACCAGTACCTGAAGCTCTGTGGATTTACAGAGAGATTTCAGGAACGCGATCATCAGAAGAGAAATGTAGGTCCAGCCTACGCTTCCTTTGCCGCCGTAGATATCTGTTCCACCGATAACAGTTGCTGTAAATGCCATATAGAAAGGTGAGATTCCTTTTTCACCCATGGTTACATTCGCCGCGCCGGAATAGATTCCGTTCAATGCTCCGCCAAGTCCTGCTGCAAGTCCGGAAATGATAAATGCTGCTATTACAACACGGTCACTGTGGATACCTGCAAGCCATGCTGTCTCTGCATTACCACCTACCATATGGATATTTCTTCCAAGTCTTGTGTAACGAAGAATTACAATTACCAGGATTACAAAAAGTGTTGTGATAATAAAGTACGTTGAGAATGGAAGAAATGGAAGCAGCTGATTATTCAGCTTCTCATTCAGATCATAATCTCTTCCGATACTCAGCTCACTTCCGTTACAGTAAACATACATGATTCCCTTGAGAACCAGCTGCATACCGATACTTGCGATAAATGCGTGGATCTTCAGCTTTGTAACAAGCAGTCCCATGATCAGGCCGTTTACAACACCCATCAGAGCACCGATGAGAATGCAGATTGCCCACGGAAGCTTTTGGTTGCTGTGAAGCCCAAGTGTAAGAAGTGCTGCAAAGGTAGACATGTACATAACTGTCATATCCATATGCCCTGCAATGAGGACGATAGTAAATCCAAGTCCCAGCCAGATAACAAGACTTCCGTTACCTGTTACTGCCCGGATATTGTAGGCTGTATAGAAATTGTCCACAAACAGTCCACAGAAAAGTACGATCGCAAGTAATAAAAATGCGCGGTTTTTGTTGATCATTGCTGCATTCAGCTTAAATTTCTTCTCCATCATGCTTTACCCAACTTTCTGTTTGAATGTGTGTTTAACCATACGATGAACAGGAATACGATACCCTGGACAAGATACTTGGTGTATGTCCCAAGACCGATCCAGGAAAGAATATTGTTGAGGATACCATAAGCAAGAACACCACCGAAGGTTCCAACAATACTTCCTTTTCCACCGTTCAGGGAAACGCCACCCAGAAGGATCGCAGTCAGAGCATCAAAATCATAACCGGTTCCGTTTTCGTAGGAAGCACATTTTCTGAGAGCTGCATAAAAGATACCAGCTGTTGCGCTGCAGAGACCATTGATCACATATGCGATAATGATCTGTTTTGTACAGTTGATTCCTGAAAATTTCGCTACTTCATAATTGGTACCGATGATCTTCAGTTTCTGTCCGAATGCTGTTTTTGTGTGAATCACCCATGAGATCACAAACATAACCAGCATAACGATTGCCATCAGGGAGATCGCTCCGCCGATATAGGTTCTGGAAATCGCGTAAAACTTCTCAGCAGATGACTGCATGCTCTCTTTCGCGATATCCTCTGCGTAGAGCATTTTTCCCTGCCATACTACTCGTATGACACCGGATATCAAAAGATTTACCGCCAGTGTCCAGATGATGGCGTTGGCTCTCATCTTACCGATCATGAAACCGTTGATCAGACCGATCAGGGCACCTGCAAGAAGTCCTGCAATGATAGATCCCACAAAACCGAAGTTAATGCACTGTACTGCCATAACTCCGCCGAATGCCATTGTGATCGGCACAGACATATCGGTCATGTTTCCTGAATATGTAACGTAGAACAGTCCTGCACAGACCATACCGGTCAGGGCTACTGCTTCCAGAATAGACTGGATATTACTTTTTCCGAAGAACTGTCCTTTGGAAATGATCATTCCCAGAATGATAAGTCCTGCAACAATGATCCAGATGCCAAGCTGATTAAAAATCAGGCTGGCTTTGTTGATCTCTGTTTTTCTTGTATCTACCTTTGGAGCGGCAGTATTTCCATTTTTATTTACTTCTGACATGATACGAACTCTCCCTCCCCATTAGCTGCAATCAGTATTGAATTTTCCGTCATATCTTTTTTCCGGATCATTCCAATCGTATGTCCTTCACGTAAGATCACTGCTCTGTCTGCAAGTCCCACAACTTCCGGAAGGTCTGAAGAAAGAAGAATTACGGAATTGCCTTTTGATACATAATCTTTAACTACATTATGGATAACCTGCTTGGCATTAACATCAACACCTCGTGTAGGTTCATCTAGGATCAGGATATCAACACCAGCTGCCAGCCATTTGGCCATCAGCACCTTCTGCTGGTTTCCACCGGAGAAGCTGTTTACCAGACGGTCTCTGTCTGCCGGATAAACGCTCATCTCATTGATCTTCTCATCAATCAGTCCGTTCAGTTTCTTCTGGTTGTAGAAAATACCGTTGGAATTCCGATCAATAATACAGGAGGTCACATTATCACCAACTGTCTGGTTCAGTGCCAGACCTACGACTTTTCGATCCTCTGTCAGATATCCAAGTCCTCCGGCGATAGCTTCTCCGAAGTTCCTGAAATGTGTCTCTTTTCCATGTATATAGACTTTTCCTCCGTCAGCCTTATCCACACCGATCAGCGCCCTTGCGATCTCTGTTCTTCCTGCCCCGGCCAGTCCGCAGATGGCAAGTACTTCACCTTTATGAAGCTCGAAGTTTACATGATGGAAAAATCCCCAGTGTGTATAATCTTCAACCTTCAGTACAACTTCATCCTGTACCATGGATTTATGGTTCTCATAGAAATTCTTTACCGGAGTTCCTACCATCATTTCTACCAGTTTATCCGGATTTGTATCGGATACTGCACAGGAGCCTACCAGCTTACCATCTCTCATAACTGTAACATTGTCTGCGATCTCAAAGATCTCTGCCAGATGATGGGAAATATAAACCACTGCAAGCCCCTCTGCCTTCAGCTGACGGATGATCTTGTAAAGGCGTTCAACCTCATCGCTTGAAAGAGCGGATGTGGGCTCATCCATAACAATAATGGATGGATTAAAACCAAGAGTTTTCGCAATCTCGACAAGCTGTGCTTCGCACTGACTGATCTCAGAAACATCCATAGTCGGATCAATATAATCCAGTCCTACTCTTGCAAGAAGTTTCTTTGACTCTTCAATTGCTTTCTTCTTATCTACAAAAATACCTTTCTTAGGAAGTCTTCCCACCAGAAGATTCTCATAAATGGAAATTCTTCTTGCAAGAGAAAGCTCCTGATATACCATTCCGATTCCTGCTTCCTTGGCCATTGTAGGGGAATGGAGAAGTTTCTTCTCTCCGTTAATGTAGATATCTCCTGTATAGTCATTAAACAAACCGTTCAGCATTTTCATCAGAGTTGATTTTCCCGCACCATTCTCTCCCATCAGAGCATGCACTTCACCTTTTTTCACACGGAAATCTACCTTATCAACAGCCAGCGTACCTGGAAAACGTTTTGAAACCTTCTGCATATCCAGAGCGTATATCTGTCCCGTGCTGTTTACTCCACTGCTCATATTTATCTCCTTTCCCATGAATGACACCTCCGCCAATGTCAGTTCACCTTCCTGAGTAATAAGTCCGATCATTACGAAGTATTTATTAGTATAATAAGAAAAACCGATGAAAATTGAAATTCAATTTTTTCATCGGTTTAGTCTTATTTTTCACATCAGATATTGTTCATTTTTTAATCTATTACGGGGCTGAAATAGCTGTCTACGTTCTCCTTTGTAAGGCTCACCACAAGGTTTTTATACCAGAGACGCAGAACCTCTCCGTCAGCTGCTCTTTTTGCACAGCTCCAGGCATATTCCGCCTCGTATTCCGGCGGCTGGGTGACAATACCATAAAGCTTTCCACTCTTTACCGCTTCCATATGCTCTGTTTCATTTCCGATTCCTATCACCTGGATCTTGTCCTGTATTCCCCTTGCCTTCAGCATATCATAAACTCCCAGTGCCATATTGCTGTCATGGCAGTAAAATACATTGATATCCGGATTCTGGGAAAGAAGTCTGGATGCTGCCAGACCTGCTTTTGCCCGGGACCAGTTGGCTTCTTCAATCCCCACAACTTCAACGTCCGGATAACTGGACAGATATTCCAGAAATGTCTGTGTTCTGTAAATCTGGGGATCTGTTCCCTGAGAACCTTCGATGATTCCCACTTTTCCTTTTTTTCCATTAAGACATTCCACCACCAACTGACCTGCCAGATCAGCCTCTTCCGACATACTTGCCCCTACATAAGTTGTAATATATTCCGCAGATACAGTATCCACTTTCATATTCAGATTGATCACAGGGATTCCGGCGTTCTTTGCCTCGCGAAGTACATTCAGATAGGATTTCGCATTAACCGGACAAAAAATGATGGCATCAACTTTTCTCCGGATAAAATCCCTCATCTGCTCTTCCTGTTTTTTTACATTCCATTCTGCATACTGGATTTCCAGTTTATAATCCGGATCTTTCTCTGCTTCTGCAACAAGAAGATTTCCAATAGCATACTGATAACTGGCCTGACTGGATGCAAAGGTGGCACCGATTATTTTTTTCTTTGTTTCCTGCTGCGTTTTTATACCGGCTGCCTCAGATCTGACTTCTGTTTCATAATGAACAGTTACTGTGGTTATTATTATCATCAAAATTGCCGTCGCAAAAATCAGGAGCCTTTTTTTCATATGTTTCTTATTCATATACTGCCTCCCTCATTATATGGAAGAACATAAGTTACTGTCGTTCCAACGCCTTCTTCTGATGAATAGCTCAAACCGTATTTCTTTCCAAAACGGAGCTGGATGCGCTCATTTACATTTTTGACTCCGATTCCGGAACCGCTGATATTCTCAGATTCGATCTCATCAGACAGGATTTTTCTGCTTATTTCTTTCGGCATTCCGCATCCGTCATCGCTGACTTCTATGATCAGATTCTGTTCCCGCCTGTACGCCCGGATAGTGATCTTTCCTGTTCCTCGTTTCTTTTTGATGCCATGATAAATACAGTTTTCCACTATCGGCTGCAGGATCAGCTTTATCGTCCTGCAACGTTCCACACCAGGATCCACTGAAATTTCATATGTAAATTTATCTGCATAACGCATACTCTGAATGATCAGATAATTTTTCACATGCTCCAGCTCCCTTTCCAGAGAGATTTCTTCATTTCCCTTGTTCAGGGATATCCGGAACAGTTTTGCCAGTGCTTCTGTCATTGCCACGATATTTGAGTCATTTGTCTCTGCCATCCATATAATGGAATCCAGCGTATTGTACAGAAAATGCGGATTGATCTGTGCCTGCAGAGCCTGAAGCTCGTACTTTCGCTTATCTTCCTGTTCTTCGATCACCTGCTCTTTCAGATTCCGGATACGGTCCATCATCTGATTAAATTTCATTGACAAATGTCCGATCTCATCGTCTGTAAGAATTTCCATACGCTGATCCATATTATCCGGATTAACCTGAACCATATATTTTTCCAGTTTTTTCAGAGGCTTTACTACTCCTGTAAGAATCCGGTTAAGCAGAAGCAGGGTTACTATAAGAGTAATGACCACAGCCAGGATCATTACCCCACTGATTGCCATTGTTTCTGCCATCACAGACTTGTACGGAACCATACTTACCAGAGTCCACCCTGTTGTTTTCATATCGGTTCTGGTTACCAGGTATTTCTCTCCTCTGTAGTTCAGCCTGAAACAGCTCTCCTTCATTCTCTCAAGCGCTGTATTCAGCTTCTGACGGTTTTCCTTCTCATCAAAGGCGAAGCGTTCTTTTCCATTTTGCTGCTCATAAACCAGCTCTCCCTTATCATTTATAATACATATAAAATTTTCCTGTTTTTCCTGAAAAGAATTACAGATTTCCGTGATCTTATTCATATTCAGATTGATCAGGATCACACCTCGGAAGGTTCCGTTTTCATAGCTCTGGACTTCCCTGCTCAGTGAGATCATCTCATCATCTGTGTCAAAAAATGAATGTCTGTTAGGTCCTGTGATAATCGCATCCTGCGGCTTTGCCACTGCCTTCGCATACCAGTCCAGCTTGGAATAATCCAACGCGACCCTCTGATAGGTATACATAGATCTGTTCAGGAGCATTTTTTTCTTTCCAAAAATCATAATAGAGGAAATATCTGCCCTGGAAAGTAAGGTGTCACTGAATGCCTGGGAGCTCATCTCATAAGAACGCATATTTTTTCCAATTCCGCCATCCACATAATCATCTTCTTCTTTGATCACAGTTTCCAAATAATCCTGAAGATAATAATTATAATTTACATTTTTTGCAATGGAGTCCACTTCCTCCAGATAGCTGTTCAGATAGGCTTCCATATTTACCAGATTTTCTTCTTCGTACTTTCCCCGTTCATTAAATGCCCTTGAGTGAAAGACCATATAAAAAGCAGTAACCATAATGCACATGGTAACAATGATCAGCACCGCTGTCTGACTCAGGGCCCGGTTTTTCAGGCTGCTTTTCTGTTTTTTCTTCATGGCTTACTCCTTTGCCCTGAACTCGGAAGGAGACATTCCTGTATATTTTTTGAAAGAAACACTGAAATAATGAGGATTGGAAAATCCTGTTTCATAAGCAATCTCATAGGTTTTCATATCTGTTGATCGAAGCAGCTGCATGGATTTTTCCATACGGACATCTGTAAGATATTTTACAAAATTCGTTCCCGCTTCTTTTTTGAAGAGTCCGCTTAAATATCCTGTGCTGACAGATGCGAATTCCGCTGCTGATGTAAGGGAAATCTCCGGATTTCTATAATTTCTCATTACATAATCCTTCACCTTGTCAATAACCTGCATTCCGCTGTTTGTCTGAGCAGAATTCATTTCGTCACGGATACTGCATGCAAACCGGATCAGCTCATCCTCCATCTCTCTCAGGGAACTGTATGTTTCAAATTCCTGGTATAGTACAAAACCTCTGTTCCACATTTCATCCGGAATATCCTTAAGCCCGGCAAGTTCTCTCAAAAGCGCATTCATTGCCTCCATATAAATAACCTTGACATTTTTTCCGGAAAGGGAACCGTCCTTTCCATTATCATGAAATACAGAACGTACTGCTCGTTCGATTTCTTCCGTATTGCCGATCATGATACTTTTAGTAAGATGGTGAAGTTCCTGCTGCGGATAATAGAAGGAACGCTCCAGATAATTCAGGTCTTCAATATCATAAACATTATTGCTTCCCAGTGAATATTTACACTCCAGTGCTTTCTTCGCATTGCGGTAGGCCCGGTTCAATTCATCCAGGGTGGTTGCCGTTGTCCCCAGTGCACAGGTGGTTTTCAGCCGGATCGTGTTATAGATAGACTTCTGGATAATACAGAGGACATCATAAATAAGATCATGCGATTCTGCTTCAAGTGTACCGCAGCGAAACAAAATTACCACTCTGTCTTTTCCATCTTCAAAAACATAATGTTCTTTTCCCAGACATTCTTTCACAATATTCCGCGATGCAAAAAGATAAAGATCATAATCTGCCCCTGAAATATTCTCCATATCAAGATCCATGACTCCAATCTCATATGGTGCCTGGCTCATATCCAGCTGAAGACTTTTTGCCCTCTCCAGATACAGCCTGAGATTACGGTCTGCAGAACAGACGATCTTGTTTAGTGTCTGTTCCTGAAGTACAGGCAGACTCTGGCGAAGCTGATTCTTCATTGACTGGATATACTGTCTCTGACTGTTCTCTATATGAAGCTTCTCGCAGATCTCCTTCATTTCCTTATAAAGGCTTTCGGCACCGATAGGCTTCAGGATATAGTTCTTCACTCCAAGTCCAACAGATTTCTGTGCATACTGAAAATCCTCATGTCCTGTAAGAATCACAACATGGATCTGCGGAAATTCCCTTGAAAGAATCTCCGTCAGTTCCAGACCATCCATAAACGGCATCACAATATCTGTCAGTACAAGATCCACATGATTTTTCCGTATGATATCCAGTGCCTCCTGTCCATCCTCCGCAAGAAAAATTTCCGAAAATCCCAGAGATTCCCAGTCTATGATCTTTTTCACCCCATTGCGGATAAGAGGTTCATCATCAGCAATCAGAAGTGTATACATTTTCTTCCCCTCCCATCTGTACATTGCCCCGTGATTATATGTGATTTTGTCTGTATTTCGTGTATTTTTTCGTTGATTATACTATTTTTTCACAATAATTACAACTTTTTCCACAATTATTCTTGTGTATATTGCATATTACAAAAATTATTATACGTAATTTTTCATCATCTTCTGAATATTTCGTGGATCGTTGGATATCCATACATGCTGAACAGGTGATCCGCCTCTTCCTGTGCTGCTTTCAGTGCCTCCTCAACAGAGATATCTCCCTGATATGTTTTTCGCAGGGCCTGACACATGATCTTCTCAATCTGCTCTACAGGAATGATCAGGCGATTCTTTCGATACGGACTGTTTCGTCTTTTTGCATACTGAAGGCTCTCCTCAGTGCTGATCAACCAGGGATACAGCTTCAGAAGCTCACTGTTGCGGTACGGTGTTACAACTGTTGACGCACCATTCAGTATAGTCAGATACAGATTCGTATCACTGTTGCACAGCCAGGAAAAAAATTGGCAGACAGCTTCTCTGTGTGAGGAAAAAGGATTCAGTCCCAGATTCCAGCCTACACTGGCAGGTGCTTTTCCCGGAACCATACCGGAAGCGATCCGACCGGATACATTCTCTTTCACCCGCCGGTTTATTCCATGGGCAAACTCTGAATATGTGATCAGCATAGCTGTCCTGCCTGTACAGAAATCATCTACTGTCTGAGTGATAGATCTGTTCATATCTTTCTCCGGTATGTAATCCAGCGTGTGGAGAATACTCTCAAAAGCCATTCTGTTCTCCTTCGTATGAAAGGTTGGTCTATGATAATTATCCCACAGCTTTCCGCCACAGGCCCATAGCCTGATCAGGATCTCCGGTGCCAGTTCTTCATCGATCGCTCCCGCAAAAGAAGCTCCGTATTCTGTAGGTGACGCAGGATTCTCCTTCCTTGTAAAAAAAGCAGCCACATCATTAAATTCCTTCCATGTTCTCGGTGCCCGAAGTGATATCAGACTCCTTTTCTGATATTCAGCCTGAAGCTCCCTGTTTTCAAACAGATCTTTTCTGTAGAAAAGAAGCTGTGTTCCTCCGCTCACCGGGATTCCGAAATACCGTCCGTTCAACTGGCAGTTTTGGAAACCTGACTGAAAAAACTGATCCTTTCTGAAGCTGTCACTTTCAATAAAGGAAGAAATATCTGCAAGACACATATTCTGAACCATATATTCCAGCCACGGAACATCATAAGTATAAAAATCATAGGTCTGCGTCAGTGTAGAGCAGGACTCCGAGATCATGGAAAGCAGCTGGTTCTGAGGTACACAGTGAAACTCTACCTGAATCCCGGTTTCCGCTTCAAAATGTCCGGTAAGAAGCTGCAGTGCCTGGATAGTCGGATTGTCCACTGCCAGAAAACGGATTTTCTCTTTGCAGGATATCCGGAAGCTCTGTTTCTGCTGCTTTGCTTTTTCCGGCAGACTCACAAGCCGGATATCCTTTTCCGAAAAATCAATCTCCTGTATAGTCTGCTCATACAGCCTTGGGTTATGGATATTCTGCAAAAGTATCCTGGCTGCCTGCTCCCCCAGAACAGTACTGTTTCTGGAAATTTTAATCACACCATCATTCTGATTGATATTGATCCAGGATTCTTCGGAACAGCTGATCAGAACAATATCCTCCGGGGTTCGCAATCCACAGTATTCCATGGCAGTCTGAATTCCATATGTGATCTCACGACTTGTTGACAGCAAAACCTCCGGCGGCTTTCCGGAAAAAATTTTCATAAAACTGCTGAATGCATCTTCTCTGGTAAAATTTGTCGCACATATCTTCTCCGGTGCCAAATCTTCTCCCAGTGTTTCCATGGCATCTCTGCATGCCCGGACATAATTCCGCTCAGAAGAAAACTCAAGCGGACCACAAACAATACTGATATCCCGGTATCCCTGTTCCAGAACCTGTTTTGTTATGCTGTAAAAGGTATCGTAATGACGAAATCCTACATAATTACAGAACACCGAATCCGGCTCACGCTCAACAAAAACCGCCGGAATCTGATAATCCATAATATGGTTCTGAAAAAAAGCTGTATTACCGGGCTGTGTTGTCACGATAATAAGCCCTGCTGAATTCTGGGTAATAAATTCGTCGATCTTTGTACATTCCACATCTGCGGAATCATTGGAAAACGCAATATTAATGGAATATCCATGGGATTGAAGATAAGAAGATATTCCGTCAAAGAGCCCTGAGTAAAACTGGCTCCTCATTCCCGGAAGCAGCACGCTTACCATATTGCTGGCTTTTTTTTTCAGATTTCTGGCAGAATAATTCGGAATATATTTCAGCTTCTCCACCGCGTCCATTATCTTTGTATAGGTTTCCGGACGGACTGCTTTCTTTCCGCTCAGTGCACAGGAAACGGTTGCTATGGATACACCTGCTTCCCTTGCAACGTCTTTTAATGTTATCATTTTTATGTCCCTTCAAACGCCTCTGTTTCGTCGTTTTTCTCTCTGTTTTTATCTGTTTTTCATTATAAGCACTATGAGATCCGCTTCATTTAATATGGTAAAATTCGTAGTAAAACGTTTAGATTTTTATTCCGGCAACCGTATTGAAACACGCACTTTTTTTTCACATAATGTAGTTATAAGTTGAAGCAGATGAAAAACTACAGGAGGTAAAAATATATGAAAATGACACCAAGAGAACGTGTAATGGCGTCGATCAATCATCAGAATCCAGATTCGCTTCCTATGGATCTGGGAAGCAACGTAAGTGCCGGAATCAGTGGTATGGCTTACGGAAAATTGAAAGAATATCTTGGAATCACAACAGGTCACAACCGTATTTACGATGTTGTACAGCAGGTAGCTCAGCCTGAAATCCAGGTTCTTGATATCATCGGAGCTGACGTTCTTGACGTTGGCCGTGTATTTAACACAGAAGACTCCGACTGGTACGATGTAACCTTATCAAACGGCGTTGCCGCACAGTGGCCAGGCTGGTTCAGGCCGAGACATAACAAAGATGGCTCTTATGAATATTTTGACTGCGAAGGCACACTTATTGCCAAGATGCCAAACGGCGGAATGTGTTTTGACCAGCAGTACTTCCCATATAAAGAAGATTATCCGGAAAACTACAATGATCTGGATAAAGAGATGGGAAAAGTTATCTGGAGTGCTATGGTTCACAGTCCATGGGATCATTCCAGCGAAAAATATTTCTGGGAAACACTTCGTGAGAGATGTCTGGTACTGAAGAACAGCACAGACCGTGCCCTGATGATAACCTGCGGATGCAACTTCTTCGAATGGGGAACTTTCCTTCGCAGAATGGAAAATTATCTCATGGATATTTATGAGGAACCGGAGCAGGTTCTTGCACTTAATGACCAGCTTCTGGAACGCCATCTTAAAAATCTGGAAAACACATGTAAGTACCTTGACGGAATCGTAGATATCGTCCGTTTCGGTGATGACCTCGGAATGAACAACAACATGTTCATGTCCCTGGAAAAATACCGCACCTTATTCAAGCCGTATCATACCAAGATCAATGAGTATGTACATAAACACAGCAGCATGAAGACTTTCCTTCATTCCTGTGGTTCCATTTTCCCGGTGATCGGTGATCTGGCAGAAGCCGGCTTCGATATTCTTAATCCGGTTCAGACTTCTGCAGCTAACATGGATCCTGCCAAACTGAAACAGGAATACGGCAAGGATATCACCTTCTGGGGTGGCGGCTGCAACACCAGGAAAATTCTGAACATGGGAACCGAAAAAGAGGTTTACGATTATTGCAGACGCATGATCGATATCTTCTTCCAGGATGGTGGATTCGTATTCAACCAGGAGCACAACATCCTCGGCGATGTTCCTCCTCAGAATATCATGGCAATGTACAAAGCTGTTGAAGATGCAAGAAGATAAAAGTCAATCGGATATTCGCAATCCGCTTTCGCTACTTGCTCATAACCGAATAACTGCTCCGCAGTTTATCAGGAGGGGCTTGTACCCCTCCTGATACAAGTAAGTCCCACCCACTGCTTATTGCTCCTCGCAATTGAAGCAGGGGACTTACTTGATTCGGTTAAAGTCTGTCTGCCCGGAGGGACAGCCACAGCATAACTTTATGAGCACTGCAAGACTGTACCCGGACAAATGTTGCATGTTATATTTTTTCAGAACAGATTGTAGAGCTGTGTAAGCGGAAGTTTTTCCGCAGGTCTGGATGTAATTGTCTCTCCGTCTACTGTTACCTCGTATGTTTCCGGATCTACTGTGATCTTCGGTGTACGGCTGTTAAATACCATATCCTTCTTAGCGATAGTTCTGCATCCCTTTACAGGAACCACTGTTTTTTCCAGGCCATAGGCTTCTTTGATTCCTGCCTCATATGCAGCCTGGGAAACAAAGGTAAGACACGCTTCGTTTTTTGCTTTTCCATGCGCTGCAAACATCGGCTGATACATTACCGGCTGTGTAGTCGGAATGGATGCGTTGGCATCACCCATCTTGGATGCAATGATCATGCCGCCTTTGATGATAATATCCGGTTTTGCTCCGAAAAATGCAGGATTCCACAGAACAAGATCTGCGAATTTTCCTTTCTCAACAGAGCCTACATAGCCGGAAATTCCATGTGTGATAGCAGGATTGATGGTATATTTTGCAATGTAGCGTTTTACTCGGAAATTATCATTTCCTTTACCTTCATCTTCCGGAAGGGCACCACGCTCATCTTTCATTTTGCTGGCTGTCTGCCAGGTACGTGTGATTACCTCACCTACACGGCCCATAGCCTGGGAATCGGAACTCATCATGCTGAAAATTCCCATGTCATGAAGGACATCCTCTGCTGCAATAGTCTCAGGGCGGATACGGGAATCTGCAAAAGCCACATCCTCCGGAATTTTTTTATCAAGATGATGGCATACCATCAGCATGTCCAGATGCTCATCCAGGGTATTTACTGTATATGGCATAGTAGGATTGGTCGAAGATGGCAGAACATTTCCTGCTGCTGCGGCGCGGATGATATCTGGTGCATGTCCTCCGCCTGCACCTTCTGTATGATATGTATGGATCGTTCTTCCGCCAATAGCTGCAAGTGTATCTTCCACACAGCCGCCTTCATTCAGAGTATCTGTATGAATGGCAACCTGTACATCATACTCATCTGCAACATTCAGGCAGTGATCAATAACTGCCGGTGTTGCACCCCAGTCTTCATGGATCTTCAGTCCCATGGCACCGGCTTTTACCTGCTCGATCAGCGGAGCTTCATCGGAGCAGTTTCCTTTTCCAAGGAATCCAAGGTTCATCGGATATTCCTCTGCTGCTTTCAGCATCATACGAAGATTCCATGGTCCAGGTGTGCAGGTAGTTGCATTGGTTCCGTCTGCAGGGCCTGTTCCTCCTCCGATCATGGTTGTAACACCGCTGTACAATGCACAGTCGATCTGCTGCGGACTGATGAAATGGATATGGGTATCAATACCACCGGCTGTAACGATCATTCCTTCACCTGCCAGTGCCTCTGTGGATGCTCCGACAGTCATTCCAGGTGTCACCCCATCCATGATATCCGGGTTTCCCGCTTTACCGATTCCTGCGATCTTTCCATCTTTGATTCCGATATCTGCCTTGATGATTCCTGTGGTATCCACGATCAGGGCATTGGTGATAACAAGATCCAGATCACCGTCACGGCTGCAGGTTTTTACAGACTGTCCCATTCCGTCACGGATAGTTTTACCGCCGCCGAATTTTACTTCATCGCCATATGTGGTGTAATCTTTCTCAACCTCCACTACAAGGCTGGTGTCTGCAAGTCTTACTTTGTCACCAGTTGTAGGGCCGTACATCATTGCATATTTTTCACCGGAAATTTTTACGCTCATTTGTGTCCCTCCTTATAAGAATCCCTTTAATGCTGCCTTTTCCATGGAGGCCTTTTTCGTGTCCTCTGCTGCTCTTGCTCTTGTCAGGTCATTCAGACCAAATACGCGTTTTCTGCCGCCCATCTCAGTCAGCTGCACTTCTTTTTCTTCTCCCGGCTCAAAGCGGACAGAAGTACCGGATGGAATATCCAGATGATAACCATATGCAGCCTCACGGTCAAAAGAAAGGCATTTGTTTACTTCGAAAAAGTGAAAATGAGAGCCTACCTGTACAGGACGGTCACCTTTGTTGGCAACCATGATCTTTGTGGTCTTTTTCCCTTCATTAAGTACGATCTCTCTGTCTGCGGGAATGATTTCGCCAATCTTCATGTCAATTCCTCCTTACTGAATCGGGTTATGTACAGTCACAAGTTTTGTTCCGTCAGGAAATGTTGCCTCAACCTGTACTTCACCAAGCATATCTGCCACACCCTCCATCACATCGCCTTTTGTGAGGATCCTGGTTCCAAGCTGCATAAGCTCTACAACAGTTTTTCCGTCACGAGCCAGCTCCAGAAGCTCTGAGCTGATATAAGCCAATGCTTCCACATAATTCAGTTTCAGTCCGCGTTCCTTCCTCTCCTTCGCCAGATTTCCGGCCATATGGAGCATGAGTTTTTCCTGTTCCTTCGGGGTAAGCCTCATTGTTTCTTCCTCCTTTTCCGCCTGTTAGTCTTCACTAATTTAGTCCAGTAAAAAAACGCAGCCAACGGAAGCTCTCGCGAACTCCATTGTCTGCGTCAATGTCTGCATTATATCTGTTTTTTTCTGCAAAGTCAAGCAGTGAAATTTATGAAAATCCATTCAATTTTTCAAATTTTGTGCTATAATATCCCATCATAAAAATATCCGACATCTAAAATGAGGTAAATCAGGTGAAGAAAAAAAATCTTGTGCCTCTTATCGTTCTGTTACTGGGTATGTGCCTTGTTGTTTTCATTGTATACAAAACAGACACTCACGAAAAAGAACAGAGACACACAACCGCACAATTGAATGTATCAACCTACGGTGAACGTATTAAAAATGAGATTACAAATGGAATGAAGATCACAGATACTCTGAAGCAGGTTTTGATCAGTGAAAATGGAGAGATCAATCAATTTGATACGATTGCAGGAAATCTCATATCTGATTCTGTTGAAAGTATACAGTTTGCTCCGGAGGGAGTTGTAACAGATATTTATCCTGCTGAGGGAAATGAGGCAGGTAAAATTGATCTGCTCCATGATAAAGACCGCAGCAGAATTTCCTGTTACGCAAAAGACAACCATACAATCATTACACAAGGTCCCTTCGAATTGAAACAGGGCAGTTATGGAATTGCAGTCCGCAATCCGGTCTACCTGAAAGATAAGAACGGACAGGAGTATTTCTGGGGATTTACCATTGTTATCCTGCGTGTTCCTGATATTTTTTCAAACTCGATACGTGCACTTTCCAATTTTGGATATAAATACAGACTTTCAAAAACAGAGGCTCCCTGGAGCAGCGCCTATAAAGTCGTTTACCAGTCAGATGGTCACATGACGCTTCCGGCTTCTTATAATTTTACAATAGGGAAAGAAAACTGGAAATTTGAAGTAACTCCTGAAAACGGATGGAGAAACAATACATTAATAGTAACAGTCAGTACGATTTTTACCGCTATTACCTTACTTCTGTCAGGGCTTACCCGGGTAT
Source organism: Ruminococcus sp. AF46-10NS (assembly GCF_003474435.1). Classification (GTDB taxonomy): domain Bacteria; phylum Bacillota; class Clostridia; order Lachnospirales; family Lachnospiraceae; genus Blautia_A. The sequence goes on along the minus strand of NZ_QRNF01000043.1, from coordinate 4,560 downwards.
GGTTAGTATCAAAAGAAAACAAAAACAAATTTCAGATACTGGCACACACAGATTCTCTTACAGGTATTTACAACCGCTGTGGATTTGACGAAGAAGCAGAAAAGATGATAGATCGAAACCCGAAAACACACTTTGTATCTGCCCTTCTTGATATTGATGATTTTAAATTTATTAATGATATCTATGGACACGCCTATGGAGACAAGGCATTAAAGAGTCTGGCAGACAGCATGAAAACCTTTTTCCCACCTGATACATTACTGGGAAGAAACGGTGGGGATGAGTTTTGCCTCCTTTTGCCAAATTATACATGTGAAGATGCAAAAGAGCTGCTGCTGCAATTCACCAGGCTTCCAAAGACATTCTCATACAAGGGAAAAGAACAGCCATTTAATATTTCTCTTGGATACGCAGAATATCCAACATTTGCATCCAGCCATTCACAGCTCATGCGCTGTGCAGATGCTGCTCTTTATGCAATAAAACTTCACGGAAAAAATGGATGTATGGCTTACAGGGAAGGACTTCAGTCCGGAGTCCGTAAACAGCTGGGATTCGCATTTAAAGATGTATCTGAACACCTTCCGGGTGCATTTATCATATACAAAGCAGATAAAGATGATGATGAACTCTTTTATGCAAACCACGAATTCCTGCATATGACCGGATATAAAGATATGGACGAACTCTTTAGACTTACAAAGAAAAGTTTCCGCAATCTGATTCGTGAAGATGAACAACAGATGATAGAATCCAGCATCTGGGAACAGATTGATAGCGGTAATGAAAATGACTATATTCACTTTCATCTTCGCAAAGCTGATGGATCCAATCTTTCTGTACTTGATCACGGAAGAATCGTAGAAAGCCAGCAATATGGAAAAGTGTTCTATGTACTGTTCACGGACTGGGAAGACATGCATATCCATTACAGCGATAAATTTTCCGGATAACAGCAGAAAATACCACAGCCCCACAGTCCTAAACAAATACCAGACTTGTAGCTGCACTTTATTTTTTTATGAAAAAGCATAGTATTTCTTCTATTGTTACCACAACTATAGCAAACCTCTTAAATAATGCAGTCCCTTTACAGCGGTGATAAAATATAGTGTAGGAGATGATAGTATGCTACACAATGAAGCTAGAAAACTAGTATTGGAAGCCTGGGATAAAACTCACAATGCCAGGGAAATTGCAAAATATTTTTCAGTAAATGAAAGCACCGTATACCGTCTTGTAGAAGAGCGTGCACGCACTGGCAGTTATGAGACCAGAACGCAGATGAGAGGCCGGAAAACAATTCTTACAGAAAAACAGCACCACGATATTCTGGAACTTGTGCAAGAACAACCGGATATCACAATGAAGGAGATTATCGAAACGCTTCATTTACCTGTAGGCGATGAAGCCGTCAGGCGTTTTCTGATAAAACAAGGTTACACTTATAAGAAAAAGTCTTTGCATGCAAAAGAACAGGAGCGTCCCCGATGTGCAGAGAAAACGCAGTCAATGGATAGAAACTATATCTGGTGCAAATGCAGAACATCAAATATATCTCGATGAAAGCGGTATTAATACAAACCTCACAAGACACTATGCACATGCAGTACATGGGAAACGTGCCATGGATGCTACTCCGATCAACACGCCTGCCGGAACAACTGTTTTGTCATCCATCCGGCTTAACGGCAGTCTGGTATATACTACGTACCAAGGTGGAACAACTGCACAGCGATTTCGTGAATATATGGGAAAACAACTGATACCGAGCCTTGAGAAAGACGATGTTGTAATCATGGATAACATGCGTTCTCATCATGCCAAAATAGTGACGGAACTTTTAGACAAGGCAGGAATCTCCTATCTATATTTGCCACCATACAGTCCAGATTTGAACCCTATTGAAAAAATGTGGTCAAAAATGAAATCCTTTCTCAAAAAGAGGAAAGTCCGTGCTGCTGAACTACCTGAGGCTGTAAAAGCGGCCTTAAAAACAATAAGTACGAACGATTGCAAAGGGTGGTTCCGCGCATCTGGAATTTGCGTTAATTAAGAGGATATCTATAGTTATTTTGTATAACTTCTCAGGTATGTATTCCATATTTTATGAACATTGTTGCTAGTATCAACTGCCTTAATCCTATCCAGATCAAACAAGATACAGCCACAATGTCCCTTAAAGGTAGGAAAACAGATTACCTTCAGGTTGGTGTCTATCTCCGGGCTATAATCCATAAGTTCCAATACTTCTCCATAAAGTGCCGAACGTTCATAACTTCGCAGCCATTTCGAATCCATATTGGCAAACAGACTTCCAAAAGATTTTCCCAACAGCTGATCCAGTGGAAGCTTTTCTAATCTGGCAAGTTCCTGATTTGCATAACGGAAAATCCAGTCTACCGCATGTCTTTCTTCATTAAACACCATTTCTATATCCGTAAATGCAATAGGCAGATATTCAAAAGAACTATAATGGCGGCAATATTCTTCTTCTGTAGCCGGAATACCTTTTTTTCCCAAAGCGTGAATCATTTTTTTCTGCTTTTCCTGAATCTCAAACACTATTTGTTTTTTCTTACGAACAGTATATAACAATTCTTCTCCATCGCTGAGATTTACCATATCCGTCACATCGTGGACAGCCTTTACAGACACAATACAGCCTCTGTGTATTTTTACAAATTCTTCCTTTAATAATCCTTCCAGATTTTTCAAGGTAACCCGCGTCTCGTATACTCTTCCCCCAACTATATGAATCTCCGCAATTTTTCCATGCATTATAATATAAAGAATCATATCCGAATCCAAAGTTACATTTTTTCTATCTGAAGTTATATTAATAAGTCCCATTCTCGTTATCCTCACATCCCGTTCTAGCATTACTGCACTTATTATATCAGCTTCCCTCTGATAATGGTTATAAAAATTTTATATTTCTCATATTTCAGGAATACTCCCTGAAACGCAAAGTATCCCCGAGGATGTCAAGTCATTGCGACATAGAGGATATTATGTAGTTGTCACAAAGCAGATGGGGAGGATGTTATGTCATTGTCGCAAAATTTTCCTGTATCATTCCCATCAACTCCTGTGCAATGTTTTCCGACTTAATTCTTATCAGATTATCCCTCGCATCCCTTCTGTCTAATAAATTCATTCCTTTATGCATCTATGTTCATTGACTACCTCTTTCTATTGAATGATTTTCCAGTATCCCTTTCGGTCAGATCCTACTCTTATAATTTTTCCTCGTTCTTTTAGTTCTTTTATAAGACGGCTGACCTTTCTCGTACTTATATCCATTTGTTCTGACATTTGCTTTGCTGTAATGGAAGCATTTTCCTCTAATAATCCCAAGACTTTCATCATTTCTGAATTATCATCGCCAATTTCATTGCCATTATCATCGCCATTGGCAATGATAACATTATCTTTTGGCAATGAAAATGGGAATTCAACTTTTATAAAATGTTCTGATATATGAAAAATGCTTTTGTCGTACTCTTTTAAAATTCTGCTCATTCCTGATCCTAATTGTTCTACAAGACCCACATCTTTAAATACACGCATCAATTCACGATTTCTTGGCATACTACTACAGCTAAAAAAGTCTTCCTTGCTTTGTCCCGGAAGCAATCCACCATAAGACGTAAAAATCATTTTGTCATTAAAAATTTCAAAAACCGGTGGTATCTCTCTTGTAAAATCAGAATGTACAATTGCATTTATCACAGCTTCACGCATTGGAATGGATGCAATTAAATTTTCCTCCACTCTCTTAGTGTTCGTTACTTTTGCTCTGGTTACATTTTCGATTTTTAACTTTTCCAACACTTGATGTGTAGCCTTAATCAAAGAGCAATAACCATATTCTTCATTCTCAATCAAATCCACTTTGTCCGTTCCAGCATATTTTGCAACCTTAATAGATACTCCATTTTCATCAGCAAGCAAATATGCAACATAATTAAACTTACCATCAGGAGTTAAAAGTTCCAGTGAATTTGCAAACTTTTCATTCAGTTCCAATCCTCTTTCCTGATAATATATCTTCAATTGTGCAAAAGTAAGATCCTGTCTGGGAGATGTAATATTTCGCAATGTATTATGAATCCTTTTGCTATAAAGATTGTCAATCATTACAGTTGACATTGGTTGAGATGATGTCCCCATTCTTGTATAGCAGCCATTTGGTGACATTCCCTGTCTCTTTATATAATATGGTTTTTCCAATCCACTGGAAATTAAGATTTTAATTACAGAAATATTATCTATCTCTTCAGTCACAATATCAAATAATCCCAAAGTTGACGGAAGAATGTTATTTTTTATACGATCCGCAATCTTCAACTGTGTAGAATCAATATCTGAGATTCCAACTGGCTTTCCATTATCATCTAATCCAATGTATAAAATGCCACCTTCTTTATTATTCAGAAAAGCTACCACTTCTTTTTCCAGTTTATCATTCAATTCCACTTTAAATTCTATACGATTACTTTCTTGGAGCATTCTTTTCCCCCTTTTATACTAACTACGAATATCTATTTACACATT
>NZ_QRNF01000042.1 GCF_003474435.1 Ruminococcus sp. AF46-10NS | reverse complement strand
TTTTGGTGTGATATAAGTAAATCTAAAATACATTGATGGAATTTATCATATATACAAAAGTATTTTTCGATTTTAACAAAATCTAAGTTAGCCATTAGAGCAGTTGTATCGTGATTTACTTTTGTACATTCATTATTTAAGCAATAGACCCATTGTCCATGTGCAACTTTGTTTCTTATTTGGCTGGGGTCAATAATATATTCTTGTAGAAGTCTGTGTAATGTTTGTTTTTTATTTGCAACTTCTCCCAAATTAGTTGTATTAAGTTTATTAAATGCAAGATCAACACATTTTAACCATTTTTGTTCTAAATTACGTTCAGCCATTATTTGAATGATTTCTGACTCTGTAAATGCCTTGGGCGTATGAATAAGTTTTAAGAAAGAAGTTTCGACATAAGCAGAATAAAGAAGAGCATACAGTTTTGTCAGAGAAATTAAATCAGGATCTTGTTTTTCACGAATGGCTCTATTAACTAAAGCACAAATCCTTTTTCGCTGTTTTTTTAAATCTCTTAAATTTTCAGTACTTGCTGTGAATATTTCTTCTGCCATAGTAATATATCAGGAATTTCGAGATGCTAAAAATCACTAAAGATTTAATGAGCTTTAGCATCCCGGAATTGAACCGGGACCTCCCTCCATAAAAGGTGTTCTACCATAATAAACTAATGCTCCGCATTTATAATACTATAAAGAAAATATTTATTCAAGTTAATTGTTTATATAATGATAATCTGGGTATTGCTAGGAATACTTCTATAGGAAAGGCTGCTTATGTAAAAGTAGTGGACGATTTCCATACCATAATCGGTATGATTGCAGAACAAATTTAACATGGTCTCTGACGGCATAGAAATTATGCATATCACAATTATAGAGCATACCATTAGTCAAATCTATCGTGTTTACAAGGATATGAACGTGAAGATGATTGGTGTTTTCATGGACAGAGAAGACAACCTGATATTGTGCGTCCGCAAAGATTTTACATACCTTTTCAGCAATCTGATATGCCTGAAAAGGCGTAATATCGTATTCATAATATGGATCAAAAGACAAGACAAAATGCCTGAGAGGAATGTAATTACTTTTATGGTATAAGTTTCTGACAATGTAGAACTGTTCTGTTACTTCCTGAAGTGTTCCTTTTACGAATCCATAGCCACCCCAGTAGTTGGATAGGATGGCTTCAGGACGAAGAATATATGCAATTTTTGTAGCCATATAGTCTTCTGCATACGGATTGATTCCTGATTCTACTTGCTTAAAGATTGCCATAATTCATGAACTCCTTTCTGAATAAGATTAACAATATCTCTTTGATCTGGGGGTAGGGTGTCACAGTCGAGCAAATCATTGGTAAGACTTGAAATATCTGCAAGTTGTGGGATTATGATATTTGCTTTATCAATAACAGCTACTGGGTTATCATGGAGAACAGACTGACGGATATATTCACTGGCAGTTAATCCACTCTTATTGATTCGCTGAGTAAGTAAGATTTCTTCAGCTTTGTTTATTTTAAATTTCTTTTGAATGTTTCTGACATCTTTACTTTGATTCATAAGAATTCCTCCTGGTTTTTAAAATTTTAGCGTAATCATACCGTTGGCAAGAATAGAAAAAGGGTACACATTCGTTAAATAACGAAGTGTACCGATCTATTCTTTACCAATATGTTAGTAACGTTATTTAAGATTAACATTGATTATGTACGCACCGTTGAGGTCATGTTTGATTAAGAAAGCAACATGATAATAAGAAATAAAGGATTGGAGGATTCAAGATGTTTGAGACGTATGAAGACATGGTAACGATAGATGATGTATGCCAAATGTTGAACATTGGGAAAAACAATGCATACCGTTTGTTAAAGGAAGGAAAGCTTCATGCTTTTAAAATCGGAAGGATTTGGAAAATATCCAGACAGTCTGTTATCGAATATGTGAATCATAATACAAGATTATATTAACAACAGATATCCCACCGTCGATTAGGCGGTGGGAATATTTTTTCGCATTTATTTATGGTCTGGTAATAATTCTACATAGACCTGCAAATAACGGTTTAGACGATCTAAATCGGCATCTGTTCCGGTATGAAGAATATCGGTAATTTCTGAAGGTAATTTTGAAAGAAGCTTAGATTCACTGTTTCCAAAGATAATGTAATCCATGCTGCAATCAAATATTTTACAAAATTCAATGAGACTTTTCAGAGACAGGGACGAAGTACCGCATTCTATATGTGAAATATGTTTTGGACTTACACCAAGTTTTTCAGCAAGATTTTCTTGTGTCATGCCTTTAGCACGTCGGGTCAGGGAAATTCTTTTTCCAATGGCTTCTAAGTTATTCGTATTATTCATGTGCATGAGACCTCCCATGCATATAGTTTATTTCAAATGGTTTCTTTTATTAACGCTTTCAAAGATAGATAAAATGATATGATTCTACTTTTAAAGTAGAAAATGTTAAGGAGAAGTGATAAAATAAAGACACTAGATGCATTTTTAACGCATTAAGAGTAAGGATGTCACTTGTCTCAATAAAAAATTGAAGAAATGAGGATATTAATATGGCTTTGATTAAATGCACTGAATGTGGAAAAGAATTTTCCGATAGAGCTGCCGCTTGTCCAAACTGCGGTTGTCCGACAGATATTATTTTAGAAGATATTGAAAAAGAAAAGTCAATTCAGCAAAAAAAGATTGTTGCTTCTTACGATATTGGAGATTATAAATTTGAGATTGATTCTAAAATGGACTATAGGATTCGTTTGATAAGTGATTTTTGCCAGAAACGGGATCAAATAAAAATTTTAGCTGGAAAAATGTATGACGAATTTGGGAACATAGATAATGTTATAGAGCAAATGCCGCAATCGTTTTCAATTATACTTGAAGGAGCAATAAATGCAGCTATTGATCTTTTGATGAAAAATAAGATCATGGAATGCGATGTGAATTATTTTATCAGCAATTATGGAGAAGAACTTGATGCAGCTTCGCTAATGGAACCCATTATTGTAGAATACTTAAAAATATTAAAGCTTGATACTGAGATAAAAGAATACCATGACTATATAAGGAATGTACATAGGAATGCGTGGGGCGGAGGTGGCTTTGGTATTAAAGGAGCTGTAAAAGGATATTTTAAGGCTCAGATGATGAATGCAGGAAGTGCATTTTTAACCTCTTTTTCAGACACGAAAGAATTTAACAATAATATGCAGGAGGTTCAAAAAGCTAAAGAAGAACTTTTCGACAATGAAGAAACAAAGCAATGTGTTGTGGATTCAGTATTAAGAATATATACAGTTTGTTATACTATAGCACTAAATAAATTGAAAAATGCCAATATAATTGAGGACACTTTTTTTAATACGAGCAAGTCAGATAGCATTATGAACAATGTGTACAATTATATGAATAATAAAGAAAGTGAGATTGATTCGGAATGGTTAGTAGCTTCTGGACTACAGGCATTTTTAGAAGATCCAACATCTGAAGAACCTATATATTTATTAGTCCGTCTTTTAGGGGAAAATCGAATGAATCCGAAGACGGGAATCATTCTTTATGCGAAAGAATATGGCTTCTGGAACACTTATATAGATCAAAGGATTGATGAGGTTGCAGAAGAATGTAGTAGTGATATTAATGATTTTGTAAAATTATCGGAACTGCCAAATGAGAATGCAGAAGCTGTATCAAAAATTATAGACAGTTTTCATAATCTTAAATATAAGTTTATGCTTTCTGGTATTTTTACAAATTGGAATCATGTGTTGAACAAATTGCATTTTGATTTATATTTAAAAGGCTGCTGTAGAAAAAAATTTAAAATATGATAAATCTTTAGAAGAAAAGGAAAAGGTTTTAGAAACGGTAAAATCTGCACGAGATGATGAATTCGATGAGCATAATCAAGAAGCCACAGATACCTTTAATTTTTATAATAGTGTAATAGAGAAAATAGAAAAGGCTAGGGAAATTGATTATGACAGAAAAAAATTGCTGGATTTAGTGGAAACGGTTTGCAAATCACACAGCAATGATAATGCTTGTACTAAAGCAAACGGATTCTATTTTTGGAATTTATATAACATTAAGCAGCACGAAGATTTCAAGTATTTCAACAATGCAGTTAATTTACCAAATGAATGTGAAATTTATCTTTTGTGTGAAAAAATGCAGTATAATCCTAAAATTCCCAAATATGTTATAGCAATTACGGAACATGGTATGTATGTTTACCAGAAAAGGACGGATGAAATTGAGGGAATACAGTTGTTCTATTCTTGGCATAATTTAGAAAATCTAAAAATTGAAGTATGCCCGGAAGGTGGTATCTATATTGATGGAAAGCTTTTTAAATATTATACATGGGAATTAGTGCATATTTTAAGTGATTTGAGAAGACAGGTTAAAGAGTTTTTAGAAAATCCTGCACAGTTTTCTGATGATGAACAGAATACAATCGTCAAGGAAGATAAAAATACAGAACAATTTTCTGAAAACACTGTAGAGCAGAATGAAAGAACAAGAAAATGTATTATTACTGCGATAGATCAGTTTGCTCAAGGGTGGATTAATCGTGAAAATTTTGTGTTAAAAGACGATCTTCGTGACCTTGAGGCTTCGAATCGTCCTTATACAGAGAAAACCTATAATGAGTTAGGTGTGTTGAAAGATGAAAAAGTACTTGGGTTGATAACTTACCCAATATCACAAGAAGCTCAATTTCCACGTCAAATAGCGATAACTGATAAAAAAATACGTTGGTATAACAATGATGGAAAAGTGTATTATTGTGAATGGAAAGATTTTGTTAAACATGAAGTAACAACTAAATTAGACGGATCAGTCTTATGGAATGGTTATTATTTATTCACATCAGAAATTATAGATCCACTAATGGGAAATAGAATTAAAAAGCTTCTTACACTGATAAGCGATAATTTGCAAAAAGAAAGCATTGATCGTGTTGTTCAGAAAAATAATACGGATACCAGTTCATCAGAAGCTGTTTCGGAAGAAAATTCATCTGATTCTGCGTGCCCGGCAAATGAAATTATTGATTATTCAAAATCAGGTGACTTTAAATCATTAGGATGCCAAAAAGCATTGGATGCTATGTGTCAGTGTTTGAATAGTAAAGAGACTATAGAAACTATTTTAAAAGACTTAAATACATTGGCAATAGACTACAGTGGATGTGCAACTAGGGATGTAAATGTAGATTTATTGTATAAAGTTGTGGAGGTGCGTGCAGCATCACGATATTTTGATGCTGAAGAAGAACCATTATTTTATAAGGACAGTGCGATAATGTTTTATGGCAAAAATGGTCTGCTTATAACCAACAAAGCAATCTATAGAATCAAGAAAAATGGACTTAGAAAGATTTTGTTTTCAAAGATGGAATCACTACATCTTGTAGATATACTTAATGGAAGAGATGAGTGTAAATGGTGTTTCAACGGCATTCGAGAATTTGATTTGGATGCTATAGGAATTGATTCTAAGTGGTCAGGCACTATTATGGCATTGGTCTGCTTATTATTTAAAAAGAATCAACCGGGTAAAAAAATTAAATTTTTCAATTTCGTTTAATTAGGCATGAAATGATAAAGAGATATAGCTATTAGAGGAAAGGAGTAAGGGCAGACGGCAGTGCCTGCCCTAATCTGATTCATGAGATTATTCTTCCTAATCAATACCCCAGTTATCCATGGTACTCACCTTATTTCTAAAAAACGATTATACTTCCCGACCGATACCCCAGTTATCGTCCATGATGCTCACCCCGTTTCGGAATATTTATGAAATAATAGTAGCAGGTGCGGTATGGAAAAGCAATAGAGAAAAAATAAAGAAAAATATTTTTTCTTACCTACCAGAACGCTGAATTTCAGGTTCCGATAGGCAGTTATTTAAAAATAAATGACTGGCAAATAATATTGTCAGTAGCTATTTATATATGCGAAGGCAACTTTTTTTGCCATGGCAGAAAAATAGGGTAGTATCTTACAGAAAATCCACTTCTTTTCGATATTCCTCAGTATATGTTTGAGGGAACAGCTCTTCGTACAGATGTTTTGTCGTTTCCAATGACGACTTCAATATCGTCATGATGAATGGCTTCAAAGCTGTCACATGATATGAGGGCATTTTCTCCGCAGAATACATCATATAATCGGGAAATACAAATATCTCCAGTTCCGATTTCAGGTTCTGCTATTCCGGTAATGATTCCTTCTGAATATCCACAGATCGGATACTTGAATTTAAAGCATGTTGTCAATCAGTGTACATTCCAGTTCTTCTGCATATTTATATCCTTCTTTCTTTGAGCTGATATTACAGAGAACGGAATCTGTAAAATAATATTTTTTCTGATTATGTTTCAGGTAGGTAGATACGACTGCAAGCATTTAAAACCACTCCTTTTTTAGTTCATTCTTATATTTGTAGAAAGTCTTTTTAGATATTCCAGCCTGTTTCATTGTTTCTATGTCGGTGAGAGAACCACCGAAGTCATTATTATGCTTCATGATGATTCGTTTGGCTTCTTTTGATTTTTTTGTTTCATAAGTACGTCCCGTAAGCTGTCCAATCTGCTTTCCGTTTAATCTAGCAGTTTCAATTCCCTCTTTGGTACGCTGGCGAAGATCAGATACTTCTTTTTCAGCCTGTTCAAAAGCAAGTCTGATCTGTGATTTTGCCAGTTCCAGAAGATACCTGTTGATTCCTTCCAGAATCAGATCAACCGCATCTCCGGTCATGTTCAACTGGTTTCCCATTGCCTTTTTATAGGTATCCGTATTGATATGCGGCTCTTTTAAGAAAATGAGATGGATTCCCTTACGGAACAGTTCTTCATATAGTTGAAATCCCTCGTCTGCATTACGGGACATCCTGCTGACAGAATCGAAAATAATCGTGTCTCCGGTTTGAACAATTTTCAGAAGTTTTTCCAGTTCCTTTCTGCCCTGAAATTTCGTTCCGGTATAGATTTCTCGGATGATGATTGCATCCGGGAACACTGCCAGTATGTTTCTTACCTGTCGTTCTATGTTCTGCTTTCGGGTGGAGATACGGCAATATCCATATAGTTTCAAGTTTCAGCTCACCTCCAATGGTAGTAAATCTGACGGTCGTTAGATTTACACTTGTTTTTATGCCATGGCAAATATAAAATGCCATAATTTTACTACTAATCATCTACACGTCAGATTTACCCCACAAAAAATAAAATCTGTTGAACAGCCAGGCATCTGCCTGACTGTCCCACATTAATAATTGTTATGCTGCAATTTTTAATTCCTGTGTATCCCTGTTGTAAGTGTACACATGATCCGATAAGTAATCTTCCGGAAGAACTACAGATGTATTGACATTCTTTACCATTTCTGCGCACGCTTCACAATCTCCGGTATACTGGTTTTCTGGTAATACGATCAGCTCATGCAGAGAGCTTGGAAGGATAATCAGGTTACCAAGGCTCTGGCTGATATTCGACAGTTCCTTTTTTAACAAAAGAACAGCAGCCCCATAATAACGGCTGGCATTGGTCAGTACATACATCGGAAACGACGGCTCATCCTCTTTCTGCAGCCATATTGGGAGAACCTCTTTCATATTCTTAAAGAAGACCTGATCGGATATTTCCATATTTTCCATTCCGGTTCTGTACAGTTCTTCTTCTGAAATCCCCCACATATCCAGATATTTATTCTTAACGTCCATAGTCTCTAATTCGTCTCCGCGTTCACTGATCTTTATGTAATACACCACCGCAAAGTCCAGATAAAAACGGTGTGGCATATCTGTCAGCAGTTCCCTATTCTGTTCCGCATTGATAAGCTTTACACATATTTTGGATTTCATCTGATTCCAGTTCATCAGGTCCGTAATCTTGACATCAGGAACATAGTTCATATGCTCCATAATCACATCGTAAACAGTATCAGAAACTTCTTTCAGTGAAATCTTGGAATGGAGAAACATATTATAATATCCGTCAAGATACACGATCGGCTGTGCCTGATTCTCTGTACCGGAAATTGTAATCCCTATGAATGAGGTACCATTATTCTTATGAATGGTAGTAGTCCATGCACTAAAATCCCCATCTGCTTTCTCTCTAACACCTGCTAATACCTCTTCTGCAAATTCATTTAACTGCATCATAATTTATCCCAACCTTTCTTTAAGCTGCTTTACTCTTAGTTTTCTTTAAACTGTTAATTGCCTTCTGGCAAGTTTCTTCTGACATTTCCTGAATGCTCTGTACTTTATATCTCTTTAATACCGTATCCAGTGCCACGCCTGTCCGTTCCAACTCCCTGTTGATAGACTGCTCATAATCCACAGCCTTTTTTACACTTGAAAACACTGTTATAGATTGCGTTTTATCTACTTCTGCTGGTGACAGACTGTACACAACCTGACTGTTCTGATTTGAAATCACAAGACCTGAGATTTCTCTATTCTGGTTATAATGAATCTCTTTTACCTTGAATTTATCATAGGTAACACATCTGTCATTTTTCTTCTGAATGTTTACTTTAATTGCCGGAATCCAGATGAACGGTGCAGAATATAGCTCTCTGCCAATACCAACGCTTACACAAGCTCTTTTAAAGGAATCACTTGCCTGCCCTTTTTCTTTTTCTGTATAGCTTTCCGTACCTACATCCATTTTGGCTATCCACTGGTTTTTGCTCTCATCCCAGATACGCACGGTACAATAAAGATTATCTCCGATCAGTTCATGCTGACGTTGCCAGTTCATTGCACCAAATGTTTCATCCAGAATCTTCATATCTGCCCTGGCATCCTTATAGAGCAGTAGTGATAATCCTTTTTCACTGATTGTACCGACTCGGCACTCAATTTCATCACTTTTTAATAGACGGATCTGATTCATGCTGCCATCCTTTCTGTATTCTTTCCTGTATCAGAAAACAGTTTTTTCATTTCAGCTGCTACATGCCGTTCCATTTCAGCATACTGACTATCTGTTTTCTTTAACCATAATTCATAAAAATAGTTCAAAATATTACGATAGTTCATCAGAGTCCTTAATTCCTCATCTGACAGTTTCATTGCAAATTCCTTTAAAATTTCATAAATATTTATCATACAGTCAATCTCATAACAGCGTGCATAGATAACACCACTGTTTTCTTCCAGTACAGAAGCCTTATAGGACTGGTATTCACCATAGATTCGTTCCAGAAAATATTCTCTCATCTGCCCCTCCTAAGCTACCAGCAATCGTCTGTACTGGCTCTGGGTAAGATAATCATTGTAAATATCCGGCTTTTCTGTCTTTAAGCGTTTTGTATCAACAGAACTCTTGTTGATTTGTTTCCAAGAGATCTTACGATTCCCGACAATCCCTGTTTCTGCTTCTTTCAGATAATTTTTCAACTGATTCCCAGCTGCATTCTTGGCAACTTCTACATCTTTTAACTGTTTAGACAGTCTTTCGTATTCCTCACAGATAGGAATTACTTCTTCAGGAAGAGTAATGGTTTCTCCATTGGAATGGCTGAATTTACTGTTAAAATAACTAGTTGTAGCTTCAGATCCATCCGGAACAGGTTCGATACCACCAAGGACATTTTCTTCCCAGAAGTGTTTTTCCATAAGAATGATTTTCTCGATCATCTCTTCGTCACGTTCCATCATATGGCAGTAGAAGTGATTGCCTCCCACAATTGCCGCAATATAAGTTCTTTTTGCTCCTGTGACTGCCATATAATGCTGAATCTGCAAGATGTAAGGAGCTGGTATGCCTTCTTCCCAGATATCCTGCTTAAATGCGGAAGCTGTCTTTGCTTCAAAGATGGTCATTTCTCCATTATCGTTGATTGTTCCATCAAGGTTTGCTGTCATAAACGGATATTCCTCACTCTGTAGAATCATGTGCTTCTGGCGTACCTTGATTCCGGTTCTGGTTGTAAACTCTTTTCTTACGATTGGCTCTAGAAGAGTTCCAAAATGAGCGTATTCCGTATCACTTTCTTCCAACTCTACCTGACCAGTCTTCTCAAGCCATAACTGATGGACCGATTTAAACGGATTGATTCCTGCAAGAATAGAAACGTCTGAACCACCGATTCCCTGTGTTCTGTACTTCAACCATTCTTCATGGCTGAGATCTTTTGTTTTCGCTAAAATCTTCATATTCTTTTCTCCATTTCTGACTGAAATACTCCTGCACGTTCATGTGCAGGAGCAGTCTCTGATTTTATTTACCATATTGAATTTAAGCGGCTGACAATACCATTTGGTATGCTTTGTCAATCATTGGATGTCCTTCTACAGTACGTGAAAACAGACTTTCTTTATAATTAGCACGTTCTCTTAAAGGTTTTGCGTGTGTGGAAAAGTCTGAAATAGCATTAATGAAACGATAACCGTTCTTTCCAATACCTTGCAGATCAGGTGCATCAAAGTATCTGCTTTTTGCATCCTCACGAAGCTTGATGATGTTTCTGTGCTGTTGCGGGCTGGCATTATCCGGTTCAGGAATCAGTTCATTGATAAATTCCACCACCTTACTGTCCAGAAGCTTGATCTGACCGAGCTCATCAAAGCTCTTTCCCAGTTCTGCCATATATTTTCCTGCAAAGAGAAGGGTATTCCTTGCTTCATCCATTTTTCCGTTAATATCTCCGGTGTGATAACAGCTCCAGCTTCTTTTAGCAGTAGACAGTGCAAGATTCAGCGTATTACTGCAAACAACACGAACTGGTGTCATTGCTACCTTAATCGCAGAACTACCATCATGAGCGTTCATAAATACAAGGAATGGTGAGATTTCTTCGCCATTGATAATATATTGATGCGGAAGTCTTGCTAAAAGCCATGTACGTCTGCCTCCTTGCAGACTGCCAGCTGTTTCGTAACGTACACCTTCGCCGAGAAGTTCATCTGTAAAAGCAAAGGCTTCGCTGTTCTGAACTACTTTATAACGATCTGTTACAATACCAAGTACACTGTTATCTCTGTCTCTCACATTTGCTTTGAATCCAGAAATCACGCTGCTTCCGTCAGATGTGATAATATCTTTTTGAATCACATTCCAGTCTAATCCTGCAAGCTCCAGAGCATTCTGTGAATCCGGTGCCTCACTTACGATTGTTCCTAATCCATGCCATGGTTTTTCTCTTACTGAAAACATTGTTTCTACTAATGCTGCCATAATAAATCCTCCCATTCTTAAACATATTTTTATAGCTGTGAATGATATCGTTTCACCAGTAGTCAGGAATCCTGTGATCCTCCTTTCCTTGTTCCTGTAACAATTCCGGTAGATATCTAAGTGCTAACGAGTTCGAAGAAGCACTGTATTCTATTGCTTCTTCACAACTATAATATCTGCCTGTATTTTTGGAGTTTTTCAAAAATGGACAAAAAAATTACCATAGGAGGTTAAGCCTGTGGCAGTCTGTTATCTCTACTACGTTCCTTTATGTTCCTGCTAGGCGGATCATGTCCGGCTAATTGCATAGGTATAATATACGATTCATTCAGAGAAAAGGAGCAAAAAATGCAAGGATTTGAAATTTTCGCAAAGGCTTGTCCAAGCGAAATTTAAAGTTTTGTATAGTAAAGGGGAAAAAATCTAAGGAGGAACACGCAATGCGAAAAATCAAAAATGTTGTAAGAAAATCAGTTTATCAGAGGATAATGGATGAGGTCTATACTCCACTGTACAAAAGAGGATGGATGGATGTACCGGATATGGAAAATGTAAGGGTTAGCCGATATTACTATGACTGGGTTTCTGATATTGTAAGCGAGCAGTCTGTTCAAAGAATGCAGGGAAATACACCATTATTTATTGCTTCACAGACAGGATCAGGAAAAACAACCTTTATATTTGAGAATTGTATTCCTGTAGCTGAAAAAGAAGGAAAAAAGGTGCTGTACTTATGTAACAGAACAGCACTGAAAAATCAGATAAAGAAAGAAGCAATGAAGAATCCACGGAATAATTCCACCTATGTAGATGGAATAAAAGTAGCAGAATACAAAGAACACTATACAGAAAAAGGACTCTCAAAAGAACATAAATTTGGGTTGATAGATATTTATGCCTATCAGGAAATGATTAACTTTTCACAGAATAAAGTAGATGAGTATGCAGTTGTTGTCATGGATGAAGCACATTTCTTTTTGGCTGATGCAAAATTTAATCCTTTTACAGAGTTGATTTTGGATATAGTTACAAATATCTTTAAATATACACGAAGGATATATTTATCAGCAACACCTCAGGAAAGTATGGGTGTAATATACGAGACAGAAAAATATTGCCATAAAAGAACGACAATAGATGTGTGGCAGTGTAAGTATAATCCATTATATAATGCTAATCCAGAAGCATCAGATCTGCATTTGGGTGTTATAGCAGTGGATGAAGACTATGCTTATTTACAGCCTCGCTTCTTTGAAACGACACAGGAATTACAGAACCTCATCTTAAATAATTCGGAAGCAAAATGGTTAATTTTTGTAAGGGCAAAGGAGATGGCATCAGAGCTGATGCAAAAATTAAACTTACCGGAGGGAGATATTACTTACTATGATGCGGATACGGACAAGGAGCTAGAACAATATAAAAGACTGATAGAGAACGAAGAATTGGCTCATAGAGTTACAATTTCGACAAAGGTTCTTGATGTCGGTGTTAATATAAAAACAGAAAATGTAAACGTTGTTGTGTTTGATGATGACCCAATCGAGATCAAGCAAATGGTTGGGAGAAAGAGAGTTAAACCGGATGAGGATGAAAAGGTACTTGTGTATTTTCACGTTCCTACAATCAAGGAACTTAACAAACGTGAGTTAAACCGGATGAGGATGAAAAGGTACTTGTGTATTTTCACGTTCCTACAATCAAGGAACTTAACAAACGTAAGGGCTGTGCTGAGAATGATCTTGCAGAGTATCAAAAAACAAATGAAGAATACCAAAGAGGGATTTATGCTTCTATTAAGTCACCATTATATATAATGGATGAAAAAATTCATATTAATTATTATTACAAAGTCAAAACGAATTATGATTTTTACCGTTATGATGAGTTGATAGATGAAATGAGTAAGGTAGAATTCAATCAGGCAAAATATGTCTATGCTGACTACATTTTACAGCAGTTTCATTTCAAAGTGTCAGAAATAGAGAAATATTTCTGTAGCTATGAACCCAAAGGTGAAATTGCTGTAAAACTCAGAAAATGTCTGTCGCCATATTTGGATCAGAAGATTACCAAAGAGGAGCTTAATGACTTAGCGGAAAGACTTTTAAAGATACTACCAGACCCAAGAACAGATAAAAGAAGCGACAGAAACATTGGAATTGTAAGTATAAACAAGGCGATTAAACCGTATGGGTACGTTGTTGAAAGTAAAAAGAAAACAGTGCCCGTGAGTTATATGATTACATTAATCGATGAGGGAAAGGAGCAGGAAGCTAATGTCTGAAGAATATTTTGTGCTGGTAATGGAAGAATATTTTGGCGTATTCGATGTAGGCGCGTCTGGATATCCAGAGAAGTTCCTCAAAAATATGGAATGTGTATGTGTAATACGGGGAAACAGGGAGGTTGACGATTATCTATTGGAGCATCCCAACGTAGGAAGAAATGTACTAAACAAGTGTGAATTTCATTTTCCCTGGTCTGTTGGACAGCTATACTATCATGAAGCAAAGAAAAGGAAACGCAGGAGGGCTTAAGCCTCCTGATCTTCAGTCTGTTGGCTTGTTTCTGGAAAAATTTTGTATAAGCTTTATTAAGAATGTAGTTGCTGGTGTAAGATCCCCTAGCTGAAAACACTGTGCAGGAATATCAAATGGTTCAAGTGCAAGTTTATATATGTATAAATGTGTTGCGAAAAAAATTGATGATCCCTTTATTTCTATAACATCAATAGGAGTCTTGTAGAGTACGCTAATAATCTTACGGTGGATATAGAAGGCTGCCATTTCTTGTTTCCACAAAGGATCTAAGCTAATTTCAGGCTTCAGCCTGTGTGTTATATTTGCTACGTCGCATACTAGCGATTTATAATTTTCCATGTAGTCAGCGTTTTTGTAAATCAATGAGAAAGCCAACTGCATATGAAATAATGAAACTCGTAAAAACATAAAAAATGGTAGTCTATACTCCGAAAAAATCGATTGCTCAGATAGCTTTTTTGAATATTGCTTAAATTGTTTTTTTAATGTACCATTTTCAAAAATGCAAAATAGTTGTACTATTTTCTGCTGTATTTGGTCGAAAGGCAAATTGCTAAATAAAACAGAATAATATTTTTGTATTAATTGACACTCAAGAGTTTTCTTATAACTGTCAGATGTTATAATTGACACTCAAGAGTTTTCTTATAACTGTCAGATGTTATAAAGAGAACAGCAGATAGATTATCTGCATTGCCAAAAATATTTTTAGCTAAATTGTTCAAACCGTATTCGTAACAGAAAATCAGAATACTATAATAAAAGTTCAATAAAATAGCCGTGTGAGCAATAGTAGCCGGAGTATGGTGATTTTCTTTATCTTCTTCAGTATCATTAACAAAATATCCATGTGATCCAAAAAACACAGCATCCTCAATGGATATTTTTTTATCATCCGAAAGTGTGCTGATAGTGAAATTTTTAAGATAGTCTTCTTTTAATGATGATATTGAAGAGTTAGCACGTTTGCGGATATAATTCAATAATTCCCGATGCAAAATACGAATAAGCGTTGAAAATAAAACAACATTTACAGGGTCATTAGTATGACCGAGTATGTGTTCGTGTAATGAGACAATTATAGTATCCATGTAGAAATCAAACGCTGCGTTCGACATAGATTTCCCATAAGTTACAGAATATGCTATTATCAGCGGGATTTGCTTACTCTTAGAATCAACCCAGCCTAAAGATATAAGCTCTTCGAGAGCATCTTCCAGATTAAAATATCTGCATACAGATTGAAGGCCGATTGCTGAATTTTCTTCTTGTACAAGAGAAAGCAAACGTAGTAATTCATATAATCTTTCATGATCTGGTTGAAGGCCATATTTAAGGAAATTAGATATCTCTTTGGAAATGTAAACACCGGAAGGTCTTTTATTTTTAGGGTTCGTGTAAGAATATTTCCAGTTATCATTTTCATAAGGTGCTAATCTTAAAGAAAGCTCAGCTAAAGTTACGGAAGTACAGATTCCTTCTAAAAAATCTTTTGCTGCATCAATATCTTTTTTCTTAAAATTCATATAGTAGGCATCAACTCTCTTATATATTTCCAGGTCTGATCCGAGCGAACGGTGTGAATTAAGTAAGCAGGTCAATTCAAAAGAATCCGTTGTTAAAGCTGGGAGAATCCAAGAAATTAACTGTTCACTTGATACTTTCGCAAAATTTTCAGACGTTGGATTACAGGAAGGAACCGCATATATGATGTGACAATGGGTCTGCTGTAATATGCTCATACATTTATCTGAAATTGCGTTTCTTATAATGACTAAATCATCCGGTTGTAGAGTGGACAGTATTATTTTTTCTTCAGAGTATTCCGAAGAAAACGGAGAAGACTGCTGGAGTGCAAGGTTATCTTTATGCCAGAAATCATATTCAGGAAATAACTGACTGAGAAGATCTGTATAGGAATCTGTCTTTGATTCAAGTGAAAATGTATGTGCTATACAGTTTGGTCTATGCTCTGCGATAAAGGAAATTAATTGCTCACTGAAATTATCATTGCAAACGAAAAAATTATGTATATCTTTAGAAAATAATTCATAATCACTCTGAACAGTAGTGTTTCTGCAATAATTGGTGTATACAAGCAGTAATAACAGCTGTTTCATTATGGCATCGTCAGGTCCTTCGTCAGGTTCTTTCTCAAACTCTTCCTCAGTAATGGCATTGTCTTCAAAAACATTATAATCTGCCCAAGGATATGGATTTATGGAATGGTATAAGGCATTTACCTGATTAAGCATAGCATTTGTATCAGTGTCGATGTCGTATATTTCTGAATCGGATTTCTTAGAGGAGAAGGTGTCTGCATAATTATAAAACTGACCTCCATCATAAAAATTGTCTATGAACGTAAGTATGTTATTTTCTGATAGATTGCGATTATCCTTAGTGCCTATTTTACGGATGGTTTCCATTTCTTTTTTACTCGTGGTCGTATTACTGAATAAGGCGCAAGTAAGTGTATTGTGCTTACATATATCCTTTTCAAGAGGTTTTCTATCATATAAGATTACGCTATTTGTTATTTTTAGTATTGCGTCTATCAATTCCTTAGTATTGATTTTGTTCCTTATACTGCGCATGTGTCCAGTTCCTTCCAAAATAAAGTAGGTAATCCATTTTTGCTTTTTTCGCAAAGCTATGTCCAGCCATAAAATGGCATATCATATAATCCAATTATACAGCAACGGAGACAAAAAAGAAAACCGTATTGCCACTGTTGGCAAGGTAAAACTTCTGATTTGTATATTATATCCGTGAAGTAAAGAAGAAAGTGAGGAAAAGCATATGGAAACAATGGTTTATTTAGCATCAGATATTCAGAAAGCATTAGGTCTGGGAAGAAGTAAGACATATCTTTTTCTAGATGAAGTCTACAGACAGCAGGAAAATCCACCGTTTCGGGTAATTAAGGTTGGAAAGCTGTTTCGAGTACCGAAAAAATCGTTTGATGACTGGATCAACGCAGTGCAATAAAGAAAGTAGAGGGATAAACGATGGCAAAGAATAAATCTCCGGCTTTTTACGAAGCTGGGAGCTGGTACCATAGAATCAAGGTACTGCAAGAAGACGGAACAACCAAATACAGTAAGAAAGGCGGCTTTGCTACTGCAAAAGACGCAGAAGAAAGCTATAAGAGCTATGAAAAGCAATATCAGGATGCATACAGGGCTTATCATATCCGATCTTCCAGAGATTTTACACTTAAAGATTATCTGATTTATTGGCTGGAGAATGTATTTTCCCGAAGAGTGGAGAATTCTACGAAGATGCTCAGTGGCTATGTACTGTATGATCTGCTTTTACCACAGATGGTACAGGATGTAAAACTGAAGCAGGTTAATGTAGAATATCTGGATGCATTGCTTGAAAAAGTCGCTCCTGTTTGTAAATCAGCAGGGAACAAGAGCAGAGAACTGCTGAATATGGCGTTAAAAGGAGCTGTGGTGCAGGGATATATTCCATATAACCCAGTACCGTCCACAAAGCCATACAAACGTTCTAAAGTAAAGATTATAGTATTAAATAAAGAAGAGATTCGTCATTTCCTTGAGTATGCGTCAGAAAACAACTGGTATCTTGAAATACTGCTTGGTCTTTTTATGGGACTTAGGAAGGGGGAAATCTTAGGATTGAAGTTTGATGATTTTGATACAACAAGTCATACGCTTACAATTTCACGCCAGATAACAGCTAATCCACTTGTAGAAAAAGGAAGTGGTAAAGTTCTGAAATATCGTATTGTTGAAAAGGAGCCGAAAACTGAGAACAGTTACCGGACACTTAGAGTTCCAGAAGCAATACTGGAACAAGTTCAGGAGCGAAAGAAGGAAGTAGAGGAACAGAAAAAGAAATTGGGAAAAGACTACATTGACAGAAATTATGTGTCATGTTCCGGCAATGGTCTTCCACATTCAACGTCTGCATTTAACAATGCCTTGACCAAACTGTGTAAAAGAAATGGATTTCCACATCTTACGGTGCATAGCCTCAGGCATATGTATGCCAGTATTCTGTTGGAACAAGGTGTGCCATTAGTAAAGATTTCAGCACTGTTGGGACATTCTTCCATTCATACTACTTTTGAGTTTTACTGCGAGACGATGAACGATGAGGCTTCTATTCGTGACTTTATGAACATGAAATTTGTACCGGGAGGTGAGGCTTAATGATTGATCTGCCAAAGGCAAATTACATTGAGTGGAATGTAAAAAGTGTTATAAAACTGAATGAAAGAGATACTTATGCATACCGTGTCGTCCTGAATTATCAGGACGGCACAAATACTATACAGCAAAAATCGGGATTTAAAACGAAAAAAGAAGCGGAAGCAGCCAGATTACAGACGATTGGTGAGTTGTCCAATGGCACTTATATTGTAGACACACGTATTAAAACTGCGGATTTTTTGGAGTACTGGCTGGAATATGATATAAGAAAACGAGCAGGAAGTGAGAATACTTATACTACCTATTCTAATATTATTCAGAATCATATTGTTCCTATCCTGAAAAAGAAGAAACTCTCCCAACTTGACAAAAGCGATATTCTGCGGTTATATCAGAACCGTACAGAATATTCCATTCATATTGCAAGGCAGGTAAAAACGGTAATGAACACAGCTTTGCGATATGCAGTTGTGCATAAGCTTATAGCGGTTAATCCGGCAGAAGGTGTTAATCTGCCTAAAACAGTAAAAAGTAAGCCATATCATGTACAGACTATTGATACTCAGAAGACTTTAACATTAGAACAGATTTATGTGCTGCTACAAGCGAGTAAGGATACGCCGATTCATATGCAGATACTGTTTAATGTGCTTCTAGGGCTTAGAAGACAGGAAATTAATGGTCTGAAATACTCAGATGTGGATTATATCAATCGAACAATATCTGTTGAAAGGCAGTTAGGCAAAGAACTCAACAGAGAACCATACGCTCCTAATGATGGAGCCACTAAGAAAGAACTTCAGCTAAAGACGTTTTCCAGTAAACGTGTTCTTCCACTTCCAGATCTGGTATTTGAAGCTATTGTTGAGGAACGTAAGCAATATGAAAAGAATCGTCGGCGTAGAGGAAAATACTTTTTCGATGGAGACTACATTTGCTGTTCAACTTATGGAAAACCGAGAAGTAAGGATTTTCACTGGAAACACTACAAACAGTTATTGCAGGAGACAGGACTTCCTGATATTCGGTGGCATGATCTGAGAAGTACATATTGCACCCTGTTGTTAAAGAATAATTTCTCTCCCAAAGCAGTATCCAAGTTGATGGGACATGCAAGAGAGTTGATAACCATGGATGTGTATGGAGATAATGGAAATATTATAGCTGAGGAGATCCCGCCGGAATTGCTTTCTTATATGGAAGAAGTATTACCGGAAAAGAAGAAGGATAATACAGAAAATGTTCTGAATACGATGATAAATGTAGAAAAAATTTTAAAGAACTAATGTTCGCCTTGTATATACAATTCCATATTTCCATGATATAATATCTCTTACATTTGAGTGTTAATTCGTCCACGTCAGTTTTACTACTTTTTATAAGTCTACAAAATGTCAGGTGGTGAACAGAATTCGTCGAGAGGCATATTTGGGCGAAAACAGAGAATGTGCTTCGACGAATTTCCGCCTGATAGACGAACTTTTTTGATATAAAAACCAGGAGGTGCTTTTGTGCAGAATTCACAACAAATCTTCAAACTTCATTCCGAATACAAACCAACCGGCGATCAGCCCCAGGCAATCGAAAAATTGGTCAAAGGCTTTAAAGAAGGCAACCAGTTCGAGACTTTGCTTGGTGTCACAGGCTCCGGTAAGACGTTCACTATGGCGAACGTCATTGCTCAGCTTAACAAACCAACCTTGGTACTTGCGCACAATAAAACACTTGCAGCCCAGCTGTACGGTGAGTTTAAGGAATTCTTCCCTGAGAACGCAGTGGAATACTTTGTCTCCTACTACGACTACTATCAGCCGGAGGCTTACGTCCCGTCAACAGACACCTACATTGCCAAAGATGCTTCCACCAACGACGAGATCGATAAGCTTCGTCTTTCTGCCACGGCAGCCTTATGCGAGCGAAAGGATGTGATCGTGGTTTCTTCCGTGTCCTGTATCTATGGTCTGGGCGCACCTCAGGAATTTTTTGATATGATGATCTCCCTGCGTCCAGGTATGGAGAAGGATCGTGACGAGGTTATCAAACAGCTGATCGACATTCAGTATACAAGAAATGAGATGGATTTCCACCGAGGAACCTTTCGCGTTCGGGGAGACGTGCTGGAGATCTTTCCGGCGAATTCTACAGACCGGGCAGTACGGGTGGAGTTTTTCGGAGATGAGATCGAGCGTATCACAGATATCGATGTGCTTACCGGAGAGATCAAAAGTGTGGAAAGCCATGCAGCGATTTTTCCTGCATCTCATTATGTAGTACCTCAGGAGCAGATCCGTCGTGCGGCAGATGCAATCCTGGAAGAAATGAAGCAGCAGGTGGAATATTTTAAAAGTGAGGACAAGCTGATCGAGGCTCAGCGAATTGCGGAGCGAACCAACTTTGATGTGGAAATGATGAAGGAAACGGGATTCTGCTCCGGGATCGAGAACTATTCCAGGCACCTGACAGGGCTTGCACCGGGGCAGCCACCGTATACACTGATGGATTACTTCGGAGATGATTTTTTACTTATTATAGATGAGTCCCATAAGACAGTTCCTCAGGTGGGCGGTATGTATGCAGGAGACCAGAGCCGTAAACAGACACTGGTAGATTACGGCTTCCGACTTCCATCTGCCAAGGACAACCGTCCATTGAGCTTTGATGAATTTGAGAACAAGCTTGACCAGGTAATGTTTGTATCTGCAACACCGGGAGAATATGAATATGACCATGAGCTTCTCCGTGCAGAGCAGATCATCCGTCCTACAGGGCTTCTTGATCCGAAGGTGGAGGTGCGTCCGATCGAAGGACAGATCGATGATCTTGTAGCAGAGGTAAATAAAGAAATTGAAAAGAAAAGCAAAGTCCTGATCACAACCCTGACCAAACGTATGGCAGAGGACCTTACCGATTATATGAAGGATCTGGGAATCCGTGTCCGATATCTCCATTCAGATATTGACACTCTGGAGCGAGCAGAGATCATCCGCGATATGCGTCTGGATGTATTTGATGTGCTGGTTGGAATTAACCTTCTGAGAGAGGGACTGGATATTCCGGAGATCACACTGGTAGCGATTCTGGATGCAGACAAGGAAGGTTTCCTTCGTTCGGAAACATCCCTGGTACAGACTATCGGTCGTGCTGCCCGGAACAGCGAAGGCCATGTGATCATGTATGCGGATAATATGACAGAATCCATGGAAAAAGCAATTTCGGAGACAGAAAGAAGGAGAGCGATACAGGAGGCTTACAACAGAGAGCATGGTATCACTCCGACCACGATCAAGAAGGCAGTCCGTGATCTGATCGCTGTTTCGAAGAAGGTGGCAGAGACAGAAGTGAAGCTTAAGAAGGATCCGGAATCCATGAACCGCAAAGAACTGACGAAGGTGATTGCTCAGGTAGAGAAGCAGATGCGTGCTGCAGCAGCAGACCTGAATTTTGAGCAGGCTGCTGAGCTGAGAGACAAGATGCTCGAATTAAAAAAGAATCTGGAAGAATTAACGGAATAGGCTGCAAAGCAGCTGATGATATAATGCCCCTGGCTGTCAGCGTCAGGGGCATTTCTATGGAATAATTAAATAGAGAAGTGAGTTAAGGGTATCTGCCTGAGCTTTTGGGAAGAATTTTTATCAGGATTTTTTTCCATTTTTTCATAGCGATCCCTCCTTCGAAACAATATAATTGTTCCTTTTATTAATTGATTATAAGTAAAATTCCGGAGAAGGGCACTGGCATTTGTGACAGTAACTTTGTTATAAAGAAGAGAAGAAGTTACGTATGCTGTTCCCGATAGGCGGAAGGGGTGATCCCCATTTTCTTTTTGAAGCTGGTGCTGAAATAATATTGATTGGCATAACCACATTTCAGGCTGATCTCCTTCAGACTCATAGTAGTCGTAGTCAGATAACGGGCGGCTGCGGAAATTCGCTGAGATGTGATAAAGTCACTGAGACTGATTCCCTGATTTTTTTTGAAAAGAGCACTTAAATAAGCAGGGCTTACATTGGCAGAGGCAGCAATATCATTGAGGCAGAGCGTATTGTCGGTGTAGTGTTCACTGATGTAGGAGATTACCAGTTCACAGAGTTTCTGATGATAATCATTCATGGAGGAATCAAGCTTCCGACATAAAAGATGGCACAGATCCTTCAGCCATTGACATAGCTCTTCCGTATTATGAAACTCATTTATGTGGTTGTAAACATACAAAATTTTAGCTTCAAGGTCATGCGTATCCAGATTTAATTCATAGAAAAATTTCAGGATCCGGCCAAGAAGAGAATAAATCTGTATGAAAGCGAAATTCTTTGTGCGAAATTTCTGAGTGAGCCAGTCGGAAAAATTCTGAAACCAGAGATCTATGGCAGAGGTATCCTTTTTACAGAGAAGCCGGATCAGTTCATCTTCCTTTGTATCTGAAAAATCTGCAACAGACAGATCGGAACCCAGAGCGTCTCTTCCGTCAAAGATATTCTGATGCGGGAAAAAGAATCTGTATTCCAGCGCATGTACGGCACTTTTGTAGGATTGGTTCAGATTCCAGAAATCCTGGACAATTGTTCCGATGCCCGCATTGAGAGAAAGCCCCAGTGGTTGGCAGCCATCTGCTATTGAGGAAATAAGTCCGCTGGTAAGCTGACGGAAGCTGTTGGACTGGCAGCCACTGTGTCCCAGAATGCACAGATAGCCATCCATATCCGGAAGAAGGTGTACAAAATCAAGAGAAGCGGTTTCCTCAGTTATCAGATCCTGAAGGTTGAGAAGCTCCATCTGAAATTTTTCAATCCCGTAAACGGCTTTTAGATCCGGAGCATTTTCAAGTTCCAGAACAACAACTGTATAAAAATCATAATTCAGCTCCAGGTTCAGATACTGAAGATAAGGCTTCAGCCGGTAGGCAGCTTCAGAAGACGGAAGGTGGGTGATCTCGCGGAAAAACTTTTCCGTAAGAAGAGGTCTGCTTTGCTTCAGAAGCTGGAGATTTTTCTGTTCCCTTTCCATCAGTGCAAAAGCGTTTTTTACCTTCTGGATAAGATAGGCATAATCCAGTGGCTTTTCGATATAATCCAGAGCACCAAGGAGCAGAGCACGTCTTGCATACTCAAATTTATCATAGGCACTGATCAGAATGATCTTTACCATGGGATTGATCTCAAGAGCCTGGCGGCTCATTGAAATGCCGTCAAGATCCGGCATTTCAATGTCAGAAATGATCAGGTCTGCAGGCTCTTTTTTCATGGCTTCGATAGCAGAAGTTCCATTGTAGCAGACATGGATGATCTCTGCGTTCAGCGTTTCCCAGTCTATGTTTTTTTCGATACCTTCTGCAGATAAGTAATTATCATCTACGATCATTATTTTTTTCATCGATATCTTCCTCCATCTGTTCGAATTCAATGGTGACGTATGTGCCGTTTCCGGGGTTGCTGCGGATTCTTACGGAACCGTTTCCGTATAATGGGTTGGAAATACGGGAACTTACATTGGAAATTCCAAAATGCTTCTCATAATCAATAACATTATGTTCAATAGCATGGCGCAGCTGTGCAAGAGTTTCAGAATCCATGCCGGCACCGTTGTCCTCAACGGAGATTACAACTGTATCATCGCCATAAAGAACATGGATTGAAATAAAAACAGCTGGTGTGCCCGAAGAAATCCCGTGCAGAATGGAATTTTCGAGGAATGGCTGAAGTGTAAACTTGCAGATCAGGAAATTTTCGATTCCATCTTCTGCTTCGATTTCCCAGTCCAGATTATCTTTATGACAGAGCTTTTCCATTTCCAGATAAAGCCGGGCAATTTCCAGTTCATCTTTAATAGGAATAAGTTCCTTTGATTTACGCAGGGTAAGACGGTAAAAGGCAGTCAGATCAGCAATCATCTGATCAGCAATGTCAAGCTTTCCAAGCGACTGGCAGGTACGGATCGATCCCAGGATATTATAAAGAAAATGCGGATTGATCTGTGACTGGAGCAGCTGGTATTTCAGACGCTCTTCGTTTACGGAAAGATTTACAATGGACTTCAGGTTTCCGGCTATTGTGTGCTGCATATCTTCAAAGGTGATGCCCAGTCTGTCAATCTCATCATACCTGGAAGGGTCATCCGGGTGGGGAACAGTAACGATAGACAGATGTTCCGGATCATGTCCCAGCTGAAAGGCTTCCATTGCATAGGAAAGTGCAGTGATCTTCCGGGTTAGATTTTCGGAAAACAGGATAACGATGATAACAGTAAGGGGCAGAAAAATAAGGACAGTGATCAGTAATGCACGGATCAGGATGTGTGTGTTGCCCCTAATGTAGCTTTCCGGGATTTCGGTAACATGGAGCCAGCCATTGCTTAAGGTACAGCAGTTATAATATTTGTCGCCGCTGTGAAAAGAAGAATCTGCATTTTCTTTAAATTTCTGAAACTGTGCTTTGGAAATTCCGGATAAATTCAGTGAGGATGTATTTTTCGCTGCAATCTCTCCGTGATCTGTGAGAATGTAGCTGTATATGCGGGAATCCATAGCTGCAGGCTGCAGATAAGTGGTAAGCTCTGAGGTATCCAGTGCAATGCCGTAGGCGTATTCCAGAATACCGGTGGCCTGATTTTTCAGTGCCCGGACGCAGAGGATCACATCGGCGGATGGTTTTTTTGTTGACAGTATTTTAGGCAGCGGCATATTGGAAACCGGTATCCAGACAGAGGAGAAGCCTGAACCGGAAACAGTATTTTTATCAAGACCATATGCGGAAAGCTCGTCTGTGGAAAAGAAGTACAGACCTTCTTTTGAACCAAGCTGATCCGGCCGCAGAAAAACATATATATGGAAGAAATCGAATGTGGATTTATACAGCGAAATATTGTTTTTTACAGCGGTGAATTTTTTAAGTGCATCTACCTTATTGGAGAAAGAATGATTTAGGGAGTACATTTGAAACTGTATGGTATCTGCTACATTTTCAACCTGGCCGAGGCGGTCGTTCAGCTGAGAAACCAGCTGTCTGTCAGTCATTACGGCGGAATCGATAATACGATCTCTGGCAATGTTATAGGAGATATGGTAGCTGATGAAGGTCAGGGAGATCAGGGGTACCATAGTTGCAATCAGAAATGCGAGCAGGAGCTTATAGCGAAATGAGGAAAAACTGGGTGGGATACATTTGTGGAATTTCATAGTACATATTCTCCTTTATGTCAAAAACAAATTAATGAAACCGAATTCAGCTGTGAAAAAAGCCGTTACAAATATAGATTATATAAAAGGATTATAAAAAATTAACAACAAAAATACAAGAGAACGAAAAATAATATAAATAAAT